>CAYXDO010000113.1:0-35007 GCA_964463485.1 uncultured Myxococcales bacterium
TCTTTTTGCGAACAACTTCCCCGCAGCGCACTCAGATCCAGGCCCGGCTGCACCCCGATGATTTCCAAGTCCGACCGATGATTTCCAAGTCCGACCGATGATTTCCAAGTCCGACCCCGAGTCGGAGTCAGGGGCCCGAGTCAGGCCCGCGGATCAGAATCCGTTGGTTCCCCCCCAAATTCGAGCCGTGCCCCCCAAATTCGAGCCGTGCCCCCCTGTGTCCGATTTTCGGTGGGCGGTCGGAAATGTTCAGTAGCGACTCACCTGAGTTTGCTGTCACAGCGGCGGCCCGCTGGGACGGCCGGGCGACGAATTCAGGTCGCGAGCGCCAGCGGCGGAGGTCTTCGAGACGTCCAGGCAGGCGCTTCTTCACGCTGCAGACAAGCTCGTCCGGCTCGGCGACGCCGCGGGTCGATCGGGAGGCGCTGCGGGGCCTCAGACCGTTCGGAGCTCGCGCGAGCTACGTGGCGATGAGTCCCTGTCTCACGTACGTCGTCGGACGGAAGCTCCAGGGAGGAAATGCAACCGACGTCTTGCCGGCCCTGAAGGCCGCGGAGGCGAACGCGTAGAGTGCTCGGAAGGCCCGAACCTGCTCGAGGTACTCGAATTGATGGTGAGCTCGCGGGTTCCTGAGTCGCCCATCGTAACTCGTGCCCGGTTGGGCAGGAGCCACCCCGTTTTCGAGGCCACTACCTCGTACTCTCCCGCCGGAAGCGCCTCCTCGAAGCGTCCACTCGCGCTGGTAAGTTTGGGGCGGCCCTTCTCCTTTAGTTGGCGAATCTCGATTTGCGCCCCGACGACCGGCAGGCCCGCGGTATCCGGACGAGAAGGAGCTCAACCCGACTCCTTCGAGAGTCTGGCCGATCGAGTCCGTGACCGTCACTCGAACCGGGGTAATCGGCTCCGACAACTCGAGCACGACAGGGCTCGCGGCTCCGGGTCGAATGGCGAAGGTCTCGTGACCGCACCGCTCTTGATCGAAGGCCGTGAATTGGGCGTACCCACGGAGAGCTCCGGCGATCCGAAATCGTCCTTCCGAATCAGTCTGGAGCTCGATTCTTCGGACCGAGCCCAGCTTCACACCGAAGTCCATCCAGTCGATCCAAACATTCGCGTTGGCCGCGGGGTGACCCCCTTTCGTGATTCGGCCCAAGATCGAGTCTCTCGGTTCCACGAGAAGCTCCGAGTCAAAAGACGAGTCCGCCTGGCTTCCCAACAACTGACCGGAACCGCGCAGCACGAGCTGGTACACGGCCTCCGGAGATAGGTGCTCGAAGGCAAATCGTCCGTCCTCGTCGGTGGTGGTTCTGAGGATCTGGCCGATTCGAGTCTCGATGGCGAACACGAAGGCGCCTCGAATCGGACCCGCGGTCGAGGTTTGAGCGCGCCCTGTCTGCACACGGCCGTCCGGGCATCTCAGTACGGCGCGGGTTTCGCGGTTCGGTTCGACGTCGACTACCTCGATCGCGACCGCTTCCGAGTCGACCTCGGCCCATAACCAAGACGTCCCGGAAGGTACTCCTTTGAGCTCAAAACGGCCGTCCGAACGAGTCAAAGTCGCCGCCTCGAACAAGGCCTCTGGCCCGCTCTCGCCCAAGCTCGCGAGGTGCTCGAGGGTCTCTCGAGTGGCGCAGGCGACCAGAGTATCGGGGCAAAGATCGCCCGGGCTCCTCCAATTCTCCAAGGCTCGCCATCGTCGAACGCTGCGAACGCGAGCCTTCGATGCGGGTCTGCCGTCGGCACGGAAGACGCGGCCCGAGATCACGCCAGAATCCGAGGGCTCGGCCCAAGCGACGCCTGACACACCCGAGATCGACAAGAGTGCCGCGGTGCGGAACGCCGAAAGTCCCACTCGTCGATGCTCTCGCGATTTCGCACGTCACGCCAGCCTGGCGAGTCGAGTTTGGTAGGCGCTCGCGAAGAGCATGGCCGCCTACCAAGCCGTGAACAGCCCCGAGCAGCGCTCCGCGCCCGTCCCGCGTGGAGTCTCCCGAGCGTCGTCGTGGGCAACTCACGAAGCCCCAACCATCCTCTTCGGAACCCATCCCTCGCCCGTGCACTCAGCGATTCGTCCACTCGTTGTGACGACGCGCTCATCTCTGGCATCCCGCTCGTGTTAGTTTTCCTCCATGAGCTGGGCGAAGAAGGCCGAGGAACGTCTGGTGATGGGCTTCTCAGGCCCGGAGGTCAAAGACTGGCTCGTCAAACAAGGCGTCGGCGAGGCCGAGGCCGCACGCACGGTCGCGGCAGCCCAGTCAAAATCCAAGAATGACGCTCGAATGGTCGCGCTCGCCATGACGGCGCTCGGCGTCGCTGGTGTCGCGTTCGGCGCGATCTGGATCGTTTGGATCCTCGTCCAAGGGAAGCTCCCTATCGGATCCAGCGTACTGGCAGGGATCTCGGCGGCCGTCGGCGCGTTCTTGGTCCGCTCCGGCTTCGAGACGCTCCGCACAGGCAAAGTCTCGTCGAAGATAGACCATCGCTAGCACTACTGTGTCCCACGAAATCTCGCACGTTTTTCGAGCACGAGCACGAACACGAACGAACACGAGCACGAACACGAGCGCGAGCACGAGCACGAGCGCGAGCACGAGCGCGAGCACGAGCACGAACGAGCACGAGCACGAACGAGCACGAGCACGAGCACGACGAGCACGAGCACGAACGACGACCACGATTTCCCGCGGGCAAATTCCCAGACTTATCGAGTTCTCAAACGGACGAGAGTGAAACTCGTTTGAATGCTCGAAAGCCTTCGTGCTCGTGCTCGTTCGTGCTCGTGCTCGAAAGATTTCGAGCACTTACGAATTTGACACAGCAGCGCTAGCTATAGCTCGCCTGCCACCTGGGGGATCATCAAGTCGGAGTCAGATCAGAGGAGTCAGGCCCGCGGATCAGAATCCGTTGGTTCCCGCGGCTTCTCCGCGACCACCTGTTCGGCGGCGCGATCGATCTCCGCCATCATCAGCTCGAGGTCTTTGAGCTTCTTCGAAATGTGCTCCACGATGGGTGCGACAATCTTCGCGTCCTCCGGCAACGCGGCGCGGAGCTGGGCCTCGGTCTTGGCATGGAGGTCGTCGATCAGCGGGTCGAGCTTCTTGACCGCCTCGTCGATCTTCTTGGCGAGGCGCTCGGGCTCGGATCTCGTGAAGAGCCTGCGAGCACCTTCCGTCCATTCCGAAAAGCTCCTGGTGGCCGCCTCGCGAAACTGGATCGCGCTGTGTTTGATCTCTTCGATCCCCTTCTCGGCAGAGCTCTTCAGATCGGCGACGGGGGTCTTCAACGGCGAGCGTTCGAGGAGCTCCTCGAGGGTCTCAGCAGGATTCTGGATGAGCTCGCGAAGCATGCCGAGCGGCATGTGGCTCTTTCGCTTCTCCGTCTCGTAGATGATTTGCGTGAGAGTGATGGCGGTGAGATCGCGATTGGACCGGTTGTCGACGATTTGCACTTCGTCGCCCGCTTTGATCATGGTCGCGATTTCTTCCAGCGTGACGTACCGGCTCATCTCCGTGTCGTAGAGCTTGCGGTTCGTGTACCGCTTGATGACTTTGACGGTCGGCGCAGGGATCGGCTCGTCGGAGGGTGACGGCGCTTCGGAGTTGGGCTCGGCGCTCATCGAGGGTTCACCGGTGATGCCGGCCGCGTTCTCACGTGCGCGGACGCCCTGTCAAGGCGCGTACCGTCGCGGACCGAAGCTCGGTGCGAAGCTTGCGAGCCTCGACCTGGGTCCCTAGACTGCCGTCGGCTCGGGATGATCGTCCAATGCACCAATTGCCGGACCAAGTTTCGTCTGCCCGACGAGAAGATCGGTCCTTCAGGCACGAAGGTCCGATGCAGCCGTTGCGGAAGTGTCTTCTTGGTCGACCGTTCTGCGGAGCCCGATCCGTTTCCGAGCTTCGACAGTCGAGCTCCCGAGGCGCGCGGCTTCTCTGGGGAGAAGACGACGCGATCGGACGCGCAGCCTACGCCAGATCGAGCGTCCACGATCCGCGCAGGTGATCCGTTCGGCGACTCTACCCATCACGACAGCTATCCACCCGGCGCCTCCGAGGGCGGGTTCGATCGACCGATGACCGACGACTTGATCGGCTCCGTCGGCCTTCCACCGCCCGACATGCCTCCGCCTGCCTTCGACAGCACGCAGGTCCAAGAGAACCCGTTTGGCGAGGACGACCTTGGGCAAGTAAGACCGGAGCCCGAGACCCAGGTGGGACAAGCCGACGCCTTGCGATCACCGGCGGAGCTCCCGCCGGACATCTTCGGCGGAGACTTTGGTGCGCCCGCAGCTCTCGATTTGGCCAGGCCCGACGACGGCCTGGCGACTGACATGGGCGCGGGAGGCCCGAGGCCGTTCGATGCGAGCGCGTCCTTTGGACTGGATTCGTTGGGCGCGGGCGCGGGCGCCGATCCGTACCACCTGGGGCTCGAGCCAGCGGCGCGGGAGCGAGCGCCGTGGGCGATGCCGGAGCAGCGGCCCATCACGGCGCCGCCGGGGTCCTTGGAGGAGCAATTTGCGGCCCTCGATCGGTTGGTGCTCGACGACCAGTCACGTCACGGGCCCGTGGAGTCAGCGGCGAGCGAGGCTTCGGCTGGCTACATCGCTCCGCCCTACTCCGATCGGCTGCGGCCGGGAGACGACACGTATCGGCCGCGGTCCGCGGACCCTCTCGGGCTCGACGATCCTGGATTCGAAGCGGCCACACCGGCTCCTGTACACGAGAGCTTGCCGGTGCCGATGCTGCCGCCGACCTGGAGCGCTCCGGCGCGGGACCCGATCGCGCAGATGCCTGCGGTCGTAGCGCCGGATGAGGCGCGAACGCCCGTGCCGGCGTCGTTGGGCGGCCCCTTCGAGGAGCCCCCGACGCCGGTTCCAGTGTCGTTGGAGCCCGAGCCAGAGCAGAAGCCGACGCTGCCTCCGCCGAGTCAGGCCGAGATGGAGCGATTGAGGCAGGCCGCTCAACCCGATCCGCTCTTCGACGACGTCGTCGTGGACCGTCCCAGCGAGCCCGCCCCTTTTGCGCCACCGCCTTGGAGCTCGGACGCCCAACTGCCTTCCGTGGCGCCGTCGAAGCTGGACAGCTTGTTTCCTCCTCCGGCTGCGGCGCCCTCGATCGCTCCTCCCGCGAAGCCCGAGAGCGGGCCGCGCGACATCTTTGGCGACGGCGGGCAGTCCCAAGAGATCCCGGGCTTCGATCAGGCCTTCGATCCTGCGGCGATCGAGCCACCCCCGACGCCGAGGGCTCCGGTCGCCGCGATCCCTTCACACGCGAGGCCCGACGACCCCTCCGACTTTGCGCCCGAGCTCGAGACGAAGGAGCAAAAACATGCGCCCAAGCGGCCCGCCGACCGAGCCGTAGCGCCTGAGGAAGTCGCCGCCGCGGCGTCGCGAATGCGCGCCATCGCTTCCAAGAGAGCGGCCCAAGCGCGGCGGCTGATTTCGCTGCCCGACAGCGTCGGGATCACGCCGCTCCTCGTCGGCGTGCTCTCGGCGGCGCTCGTGGGCGGCGGCCTCTTCGCGTTGACGGACGGAGATCTCTCTCGTTTGGACGCGAAGTTCGTCAGCGAAAAGCTCTTCGGGCCCGCGACCCAGGCTGGGACCTTACAAGTCGACGCCGAGGACGAGCGTGCGGCGACCTATGAGACCCCAGTAGGTCCGGTGGTCGTCGTGACCGGGCGGGCGCGTAACCGCGGCAGCAAGTCCTTGCGAGGGATCGAGGTCGTGGTGACGCTGCTGCGCGGGAAGGCCACCGTCGACGAGCGGGTCGCGTGGGTGGGCGCGCCGGTCCTTCAGCCCCAGCTCGCCGCGCTCAGGTCCACCGACGAGCTCGTCCGGGCCGCCCGCGAAAGCGTCGTTGCGCTGCCGACCTCGCCGGAACAGCTTACGATCGGCCCTGGTGAGGCCCTCGACTTCGACGTCGTCTTTCCAAAACGCCCCGAGAACCTCTCGGAGCACCGGTTCCGGGTCGAGTTCCGCGAGGCGAAGCTGACTCCGGGAGCGCTCTGAACAGAGCGGAGGTTGCCGTGGGACTGAACTCCACCGAGATCCTGATCATCATCTTCGTCATCGCGCTCGTCTTTGGAGCTCAACGACTTCCTCAGCTCGGCGACGCGCTGGGACGATCCGTTCGCAACTTCAAACGTTCGCTCAAGGCCGACGACGAGATCGATGTGACCAAAGACGTCAAACACCTCGACGAAGGCGAATCGAAGAAGTCCTGACGGCCCGTTTCATCACCGTCGCGCAGAGGCCGCGCTATCGCTTCACTCGCCAGACGTGGCGCACTCGATTCGGCGCGCTCGCAGGCAAGGTCGCCAGGAGCTCGAGCTCAGGGTCGTTGGAGCGCAAACGTTTCTTGGCGATGGATCCGAGGTTCTCGATCTCTTCTTCCGAGAACACGAGGAACTGCACGTCGAGCTCCTCCAACGTCGCTCGATCGAGCGATTGCTTGGCGCGCTCGATGAGCGACCGACGCTTGGAGAGGACAGCGGCCCGTACGCCGAGCGCCTCGAAATCGTAGTCCGTCGCGGCCACGGCGAGCCCTCCAAAGACCGCCAACTGCTGCGCGACGTTGGACTGCGCGAGCACGAGCCGCTTGGGGGAGTAGCCTGCCGCCCAAATCTCATCGATCGATCGCTCTACGAGCGGGTCGGGTCTGAAGGGATGCGTGTCGTAGAGTTTGAGCTCACCCCGAAGCGGGAACACGAGAAAAACCGCCGCTGCGACGCCGCTTCCTAGCAGCGACAAACGCAGCGCCCTCCGCGCCAACGACAGCGGCAAGCCTCTCGCGATCAAGGGTGCGTCGAGGACCGCCACCACGAGCAGCGTCAGCGCGAACGCGCTGGCCGACGGAAACTTCACGATGTCCCACGAGCGCGTGTACATGAACACGTGCGGTACGACGATCCCGCCGCAGGCAAAACCGAGCAACGACAGGCCCACGAAACCGCGTCGGCGAAGAATCGCGACCGCGATGATCGGCAGCGTGACGAAGCCGATGCCGAGGTTGACCGAGTGGTGGAACAAGATGCCCGAAAGGCCCACGCCCTCAGGGAAGCCAAGCTGCACCCGCCGCACGACGGCGTTCGGATCGATGATCAAACTTGGCGCCAGCATGCCGCCTGAAGCCCGGGCGAGCGCCGCGCTGACGATCAGCGCGGAGGCAACGAGACCGCTTCCGACCATCGCGCGCCTTCGCTCGGACTTCTCGAGCAAGACGCACACGAGAGCCGCCAGCGCGATCGCCAAGGCCCCGATCACCGCGTAGACGAATTGCGCGATCGCCGAGCTCGTCAGGAGCGCCACGAGCATCGTGACGTACACGCCGCGATTCGACCTGTCCGATCTGATCGTTCGACCTGCAACGATCGTCATCGCGAGCCAGAGCGGGACGCCCGCGGACACCGGGTGTTGAAAGACGTTCAATAGAGGCGTCGGGAACAGCTCCACGCCACAGCTCGGGTGGTGGTACTGGATCAAACAACGCGGGTGTCGCCCCGCGGTGCCCGCGAGGAGCGCGAAGGCGAGGCCAGCGCCGAGGTGGATGGCGACCGCCGCGAAGGGTGCGGCCTTCGGAGCACCCATCTCCTCGACGACCGCGGCCGCGAGCAACGAGATCAACAGCGCGAGCCCCACGGTGACGAGGTCGATCGAGAGATCGGAGCCGAAGTCGAACGCCCTCGTGAGCGCGCCGGCCAGCAGATCGAAGCCGATGTGGTAACGCGCCTCCTCGGTCGGCATCGGGGCGAGGTGGATGGGCGAGCTCCCGTGTCGCAGCTGCTCGACCATGTTCTTGTGGCCGAACAGCGCGTGCTCGTCGTGTATTTGATAACGCCACGCCAAGAAGCCGTAGAGCCCGGCGATGAAGAGGATCGCCGCGCGGGGCGGCGGCGCAGTCACCGTCGCCGAACGAACGGGAAGGCGTGACGCCAGCGCGAGGCCCGCGATCGCGGTGGCCGCGAACGCGAGGAGGCCCGCGTCGAACGATGCGCAGGCCCTCGAGACGAGCGGCACCGGTACCAGATACATCGCGACGGCGACGGCCGCACATACCCCGCGGGCTGCGTGCGGTCCGAGCGGGTCGGGGCGCGCCAACAGCGATCGGCCCAGCTGTGAGACCGCGAGCACGGTGGCCGCAACTCCGACCAGCAGAAAGGCCGCGGCGAGCAAACGCATGGGCGACTAAGTTCCCCGCGCGGTTTTCAAACTGGGTCGCTGGCTTGTTCGGACCTGGGCCGCGAAGCTTCGTTCGAGCCTCGATCGATGCCGATCTCGGAGTCGGGACGAGACGCCACCGTGCCGGTCCCGCGCCACGAGTTTTCGTTGTGCCAGCTCATGTGAACGTCGACCAAACCGGCTTCGCGAAACCAATCTTCGAATTCACTACGCTCGATGTAGTGGGCGATCGGAGGGGTGAGGTGGTCGTGCACGATCGAGTGAACCTCGTCGAACGGAAACTCCGCGATCACGTTCACGTAGGCCTGATAGAACAAACGTTGCCCGACGGCTGCGCCCCTGAGCGGTTTGTACACACCTTTGGAGACGGCCCACAGCAGGGCCGCGGGAACTTTGGAGGCCTCGTACACGACGCGGTGCGGCAGCCTGGAGGTCACATTCTTCCGAATCGGGTCGACGAGCTGAACGATCCACTCGTTGTTCTCGCGCCCATAGACCCACGCGATCATCCTTCCGCCCGTCTTCACGCGCGCGACGAGCTCGAGGAAGGCCTCCTTGGGCCTCGGTGTGTGGTGGAGAACGCCGACCGAGAACGCGATGTCGACCGACTTGGGAGCGACCGGGAGGCGGAACAAGTCGGCCTGAACGACGTGGACGTTGGGAAGATGCCGACAATTGCGAAAGGCAGTGTCGACCGCACTTCCGAGGTCGACCGCGATGACGTCCTTGGCACCCCAGCTCGAGACGAGCGACGAGTGCCGGCCCTTTCCGCAGCCTCCTTCGAGCACGATCTTGTCCTTGAAGTCCTCCGGCCTGTTGGGTCCGATCCATCCGAGGAACTGCTGCTCGTAGTAGTGCGTGAGGAAGTCGAAGTCGTTCCATTGTCTTCCGAACCGATCGACCGTGCGCTGTTGATCGTGCTCGACGGCTGCATCGGGAAGGATTCGCGGCACACCATTTCGAATCGCGAAGCGGTCACCGCAGCGGCCGCACGAGAGCTCTCCTTCCAAGATCTCGTCCCCCTCTGACCCGTGCGCTCGGCAATTGAGGCCGGGAACGAGGCAGCGAGGACAAGCAAGGAGGTCTGCGGCACGGGCCTTCATCTGGGGTTGCTCTAGCGGTCGTCGCTTGGCTCCGCAAGCGGCCTCCGAGGCGCCCATCGAAAACGCGGAGCCGGCGTACGCGCGTGTTCACCTTTCGACGCCGGAGTGTTCTCTTCGGGCCGTGTTCGAGCCGCCACTCGCCGTCCCGAACGAGCGGCGCGGAGACGAGTCGAGAGGCCTCTCGAGGCTCGTCGCTTGGTGGCCGTACGTTTTGGTGGCCGCCCTCTACCTTCTCACCTCCCCGTTTCACAACGGCCTCAACAACCCGAACGAGATGGTGCGGGTCTACATGACGAAGGCGGCCGTCGACGGACACACCTTCACCATCGACGGCGTCATTCGCGAATGGGGCGGCGTGGACGACAAGGCTATTCGCGACGGGAAGCTTTACTCCTCCAAGGCTCCGCTGCAGAGTCTGGTCGGCATTCCGGTCTATGCGGCCGCTCGCGCGGCCGACGTCGAGCTCGATAAACGTCACTTGACCTGGCTGCTGCGTGTGTTCGGCTCGGCGCTGCCGTCCATTGGCTTCGCGTGGATCCTCATGGGGTTCATGAGATCGCGAGCGATCGCGCTCGGAGTCTCAGCTCGAATGGCGAACTCGACGGGGATCGCCATCTGCCTCGGGACGATGATGTACCCGTATGCGCTGACCTATACCGGACATGCGCTGGCAGCGATCGCCGCGGGGGGCTGTCACCTCGCGCTGATGGCGCTCGCGCGAGGCCAGACGGGAACAGCGAAGTGGCGCGGGCTCGCGCTGCTGCTCGGGCTCGCCGCCGGAGCCGCTCCGTTCGCCGAATATCCGGCCGCGTTGATGGCGGCGCCGGCGCTCGTCGCGGCGATCTTCGTCATACCGAGGCGGCGCATCCCGGAGCTCGTCCTGTTGTGTGCGCTCGGAGGAGCGCTCAGCTTCGGGATCGGGTTGTGGTCGCACCATGAGCTCTGGGGGTCGCCGTTCAAGACCGGCTATTCGTTCTTGGAGAACAAGACCTACGCAGAGAGCCATCACGGGAGCGGCTTCTTCGGAGTCAAGGGCCCCAAGGCAGTGGCCTTCTTCGGATCGCTCTTCTCTCCGGCCACTGGCCTGTTCTTCTACTCGCCCATCTTGATCCTCGGCCTCGTCGCGATCCTGCGCTCGATCGTGAGGCCAGGCCAGCGAGCGCTCGCGTGGGCCGCGCTGGCCGGCTTCACGGCGGAGGTCCTCTTCATCTCGGGCCACAGCCACTGGCGAGGCGGCTGGACGCTCGGCCCGCGCTACATCATCTCGGTGGCTCCCGTGCTGGGCGTCTGGGTCCTCGAAGCGGCGAAGACCCCGCGGCTCGGCGCGTGGGTGAGTCCGCTCGGCGCCCTCTCCGTCTTGTTCACGGGCTTTGCGGCTGCCCTCTATCCGCACTTGTCGGACGTGTATTCGAATCCGCTGTCGACGTTCGTGTGGCCTTCGTATCTGAAAGGCTACTCCACCTATGGCGTCGCCCATTCGTTGGGCCTGGAAGGACACGCGTCGAACCTGCCTCACCTGGCGCTGCTCTCGATCGCGCTCGTGTTCGTCGCCGGTGCGAGATCGAAATGGGGTGAGCTCGCTATCACCCTACTCTCCGTAAGTATCCTCGCGTACCTCGGGAGCCTCGTCCCCGAACACGATGTGAGCGCGGCGGCGCGAGAGAACGAGCGGCTCTGGGGGTTCTGGGAGCCCGCACATCGGCCGACGCGCGCGATGTTCGATACGCGAACGCAGGTCTCGGCGATCTCCGTCGAATCCGAGCTCGAAGGGCGCCGCCGACCCTGCGTCCGCGTAGCGCCCGAGCGCTGCTCCTACGGAGACCAGCCGTGGCATCACTTCGGCCCCGAGCTCATCAACGTCGATGGAGCGCAGCATCCGTTGATGTTCCTCCATCCGATCCACGACCAGGTCGTGCGCGCCAGAATCTCCGCGCCCCCCGCGGCCAAAAACGGCCTGTTGCGGATGGCGCTGTCCGACGAGAGCGTGGCCAGCGACAACAAAGATCCGGTACGCGTCCAGGCCTTCGACGGCCCGACAAAATTTTTCGACGACGAAATCGGAACGCAGCGCGGATTCACCGAAGTTTCCGTCACACGAACCTCGTCCGGCCCGATCACGTTGGAGCTGCGGTGCGGTCGAGACGGCGCGAGAGTGTTCGGCTTCGAGCTCGTGCTCTCGAACTGACCCCGGTCCGGGCCCCGGATCTCGCCGCAGGTTGCTGCAGAACCCGATCCCCGATACATCCGACCGGCGTGACCAAGCTCGTCATCCAGATCCCCTGCCTGAACGAGGCAGAGCATCTGCCGATGACACTCGGCGACCTTCCGAAGTCGATTCCGGGCATCGACGAGATCGAGGTGGTCGTCATCGACGACGGGAGCCACGACGCGACGAGTGAGGTCGCGCGAGCCCACGGCGCCCAGGCCGTCGTGCGGCACAAGCGAACGCTCGGCTTGGCGGCCGCCTTTCGAACGGGGCTCGAGGAGTGCGTTCGGCGGGGCGCTGACTTCATCGTCAACACGGACGCCGACAACCAGTATCGCGGTGAGGACGTCGCTCGTTTGGTGCGGCCTCTCTTGGAGAAAGGCGCGGATCTCGTCGTTGGGGATCGCGGAGTGGGGACGCTCGAATTGTTCCCCAGGCACAAGCGGCTGCTGCAGCGGTTTGGCAGTTGGGTGATCTCGAAGGCGTCGGGCTTGGAGATCCCCGACGCAACGAGCGGCTTTCGGGCGCTCACACGAGAGACCGCGCTGCGCCTGATCGTGCTCGGAACCTACTCCTACACGCTCGAGAGCCTCATTCACGCCGGCAACGCGGGCATGACCGTCAAGTTCGTACCGATCACCGTGAACCCGCCCACGCGGCCCTCGCGCCTCATGCGCGGCGCCAGTGACTACGTACGAACGTCGTCCGTCGCGATCGTCCGCGCGTACACCTTGCGTCGGCCGCTCTTCGTCTTCGCCGTGATCGGCGCGGTTTTGATGGCGTTGGGTCTGATTCCCGGCGTGCGCTTCCTCTACTTGAGGGCCCAAGGGCAGTCAGGTCACGTCCAATCCCTGATTCTCTGCGCGATCCTGCTGCTCATGGGGTTTCAGTCCTGGCTCGCGGGGCTCTTGTCGGACCTCGTGGCCTCCAATCGGAAGCTCTTGGAGGAGTTGGTGATGCGCGCCAGGGAACGCGATCACGAGGTGGAAAAGCGAGCGGACCGGAGCTGAGGCGACGTTCCAGGGGGAAGTCGCTTCCCAATCGCCCTGCCCTGCGATATTGGGGCGCCCGTGCTAGGGGTCCTAAGGGAAAAGAAGAACAACCCACTGATCGTCGTGTTCATGGCGGCGATCATCCTCGTGTTCATCGCCTTCTTCGGCCCAGGTTCCCGCAACTGCTCGGGCACGACGTTCGACTATGCGGCGAAGGTGAACGGCGAGACCATCGGAGAGCGCGAGTTCGCCGTTCAGTATTCGTACACGTATCGGATGTATCAGCAGCAGCTCCCGAACTTCAACCGCGAGACGGCACAGAGCCTCGACCTTCGTCGCAAGATCCTCGATCGCATGATCACCGACCGGCTGATGGCCGCGGAAGCGAAGAAGCGAGGGCTCGAGGTGGACGACGAGGCGCTGCGAGCAGCCATCGTCGGCAACGAGACCTTCAAGCGTGAGGGTCGATTCGACCCGAAGATGTACGAACGCTTCCTCTCTTACAACCAGATGCGCCCCGCCGACTTCGAGGAGACGCTGCGGGTGCAGCTGTTGTCCGAGAAGCTCGGCGCCATCATGAGCGGCGCGATGTCGGTCTCGGGTCCGGAAGCGAAGAAGACGTTCGAAGACCAGGAGCGCTCGATGGAGCTCGAGTTCGTACGCGTCCCAACGAAATCGTTCGAGGACAAAGTAGCGCCCGCGACGGACGCGGAGATCGCGGCGTACCTCGCCAAGCCTGAGTCGACCGAGGCAGTCCAAAAGTATTACGACAAACACAAGCGCCAGAAGTTCGACGTGCCAAAGCGGGTGCGTGCGCGACACATCTTGGCGAGAGCCGAGAAGGACGCTCCGCCCGAGGTGAAAGACGCGGCGCGCGCCAAGGTGAAGCAGGCCATGGACGCGGTCGCGAGCGGCATGGCGTTCGAGGAGGCCGCGAAGAAGTGGTCAGAGGACTCCACCGCGGAGCGCGGCGGTGACCTCGGATTTTTCTCGCAGGGCCAGATGGTGCCAGCGTTCGAGGAGGTTGCGTTCGCGCTGAGCCCCGGCAAGACGTCGGGCATCGTGGAGTCGCCCTTTGGGTACCATTTCCTTCGAGTCGACGAGGTCGCGGAGCCCATCCAGCGGAAGCTCGAAGACGTGAAGAACGAGATCGCCTCCGCGTTAGTCGCGGAGGAGAAGGCCGCCCAGCTCGCAGAAGCCCAAGCCAAGGGCGTTCTCGCGGGGGCCAAGGGCGGCAAGGCGCTCGGTGACGCTGCGTCCGAGGTCGGCCTCACCGCAGAGAACACGGGATCGTTCACGGCGGCCCACGACTTCATTCCGCGCTTGGGCCTCGACAAGGAGCTCAGCAAGAAGGTGTGGGCCATGACGTTGGACGCGCCGCTGTCCTCCGAGCCCCACAAAGCCGAGTCCGCCTACATCGTCTATCGCCTCGTTTCGAAGCGGGAGCCCACTCCGGAGGAGTTCGCTCAGCGCGGCTTCGAGACGCAGCGCAGACTGGCCAGCGAGAAATCGCAGAGCGTGGTGACCGAGTTCGGCGCGAGCCTCAGGAAGGACGCCAAAGTCGACGAGAATCCGGTCGTGCTGTCCTACGACGCTCCGGAGCGCCCGCAAGACCGGTCCTTCTGACCGCGTTCACCTTCTGACCGCGTTCACCTTCTGACCGCGTTCGTGCACGAAACGCGGCGATTGGGCATGATCGTCGAGCTTCGTGCCTCCGTTTCGGTCCACCCTCGCGACCAAGGTCTTTCTTGCGTTCGCCGTCCTCCTCACCGCCTTCGCGCTGCTCGGCTTTTTCGGCGCCAAGCAGCTCGGAGACGTGGGTGAAGATCTGCGAAGGATCACCGAAGGCCATTTGAGCCTCGCGCGCCTCGCCGGGCAGCTCGAAACCTCCCAGCAGAATCTCTTTCGCGATCTCCGTCGCGGCCTCGACGAGCGCGACCCCAAGAGCCGCGAGCTGATCCTGCGCATCGCCGCAGCGTACTTCCCGGAGGTGATTCGCTCGCGGCTCGACGAGGTCCGCTCCGTCGCCGAACGGAGGCTCCCCAAAGAGAAGGAGGCCACGCGGGCCGCCTTCTATCGCGGCGTCATCGAGGCCGTCGGACGGCTCCGCGTCGAGCACGAGGAGCTCGAACGGCAGATCGAGCGCGTGCTCGGCCAGAGCGACGAGCTCGCCATCACCGGCGCGCGAGGGGAGCTCGATGGGATCGAGCGACGCCTTCGCGCCGAGCTGTTCTCGCTAGGAGAACAAATCCATCAGGAGACCGACCACGCGGCCCTACGCGCAGACGCCGACGAGAAGCAGGCCACCCTTCGGCTCGCTGGGCTCACCGCTTTCGCCTTGATCGTGATCGTGTTCTCGACCGCGCTCGTCTCCCGAGAGCTCGCTCGGATCCGCCCGCTCGTGGAGTTCGCCCGCGCCGTCTCACGCGGAGACTACGCGCAGAAGGTCCCGAGCGTCGGATCGGACGAGCTGTCCGCGCTCGCGTTGGAGCTCGAGTCCATGTCGCGCGGCCGTCAGGAGCGCGAGCAGGAGCTCGACCGGCAGCGCGACGAGCTCGAACGCGCCTACCACCGCGTGGCCGAGCTCAAGCGGTATCACGAGAGCATCGTCGAGAGCCTTCGCGCCGCCGTGATCGTCACCGACCGCGATCGCCGCGTCACCAGCCTCAATCGCGCGGCCGAGATGCGCTTACTCGGACAACGCGACCAGGCGCTCGGAAAGCTCCTGGAGGAGCTCCCCCTCGGACGCGCCCTAGCGCTGCAGGTCGGCCCGCTCGCCGAGCGACTCACGCGCGGAGGAGCCCTCTCGCTCAGCGCCGCGCCGATCCCCATCCGGGACGGATCCGAGGCGCTCGCGGACGTCACCATCGCCCCGCTCGAAGACGCCAACGGCGCGGTCTTGGGACTCGTCGTTGCGCTCGAAGACGTCACCGAAGCCGTTCGAACCAAGGAGGCGCTCATTCGGTCGGAGCGACTGGCGGCGATCGGACGAATGAGCGCCCACGTGACTCACGAGATTCGCAACCCCCTCTCCTCCATCGGGCTCAACGCCGAGCTCCTCGACGATCTCATCGGGGATCTCGTCTCCAAAGACGGCAAGCCGAGCGCCTCGGCCGAGGAGGAGGCCCGAGCGATCTGTCGCGTGATCGGAAGAGAGACCGATCGACTCACGGACATCACCGACGCGTACCTGAAATTCGCTCGCCTGCCTCGACCGCAACTCATGAGTTGGCAACCCGCGGAGCTTCTGCGGGAGGTCGCGACCTTCGTGCGCCGGGACCTCGACGCGAACCGAATCAAGCTCGAGCTCGAAATCTCCGAGTCCATGTCCGAGCTCGAGCTCGACGTGGACCAAATGCGACAAGCGATGCTCAACCTCGTGAAGAACGCGAAGGAGTCGATGCCAGAAGGGGGCACTCTTCGGCTCGCAGCGCGAGAGTCAGAGGGCGAAACGCAGCTCGAAGTGACCGACTCAGGCGTCGGGATCGAGGCTTCGGACCTCGATCGAATATTCGATCCCTTCTACTCCAGCAAACCCACGGGGACCGGCCTTGGGCTCGCCCTCTGTCAGCAAATCGTGTCCGAGCACGGCGGGCGACTCGAGGTGCGGTCCCTGCGCGGCCAAGGTTCCACCTTCGTGATTAGAATTCCGACTCACCGTCCGGGACCGAGCTAGAGCACCGACTAGGCTGTAAGGTCGCGAATCTCGGGCTCGTGCTCGTGCTCTACGAAAGACTTTCATCCAAAAGCCTCTGTGTCCTCTGTATTCCTGCTCTGTGTCCTTTGTGGTTTTCCCCGGGCACGCGATGAGTGATGGACTTGGACATATCGCGCGACTTGGTCTCACACCCGATTTCGCTCGAGTTGACTGAGCCCAGGGTCCCTGTTGTGCTCGACGAGTGACTCTCCGCGTAACCCGCCAGCGCCTCGACGGGGGGCTGCGGGTCCTGGTGCTCGAGCTCCCCCACCTGCACTCCGTGACCCTGGCCTTCATGGTCAAAGCCGGCCCTCGTTTCGAGACGCCAGAACAGAACGGCGTCTCTCACATGGTCGAGCACCTCCTTCTGCGAGGCACCGAGCTGCACCCCACGAGCTTCGCCCTGAGCAGCGCCATCGAAGTGTTGGGAGGAGACATCAATGGGCTGACCCAGCGGGACGCGATGACGATCCACATGTCGGTTCCGGGACGCGCGGCCGAGGCCGCGCTCGGGATCCTCGGCGAGATCGTCACGCTGTCCAAGCTCGAAGGCTTGGACATCGAGCGCAAGGTCGTCTTGGAGGAGCTCCTCGATACTCTCGACCGACGCGGCCTCGAGACCGACCCCGACGCACTCAGTCGACTGGCGCTCTGGAGAGGCCATCCGCTCGGAATGCCGGTCGCTGGTACTCGCACGACGGTAACGGCCATCGACGACACGAGCTGCCACACCCACGCCGATAGAATCCTCTGTGCCGAGAACGCCGTGTTGTGCGTCGTCGGCCCGGTCGATCCGCAAGCGATCCTACGCACGGCCGGACAGGCTTTTGCAGAGCTTCCGCGGGGCACGACGTTGCCGTCGGGCGCCAAGCCCGACTGCCCGATCAACCCGCCCATTCAGATCCAGACCACCGACGACGCTCAAGCCACCCTGCTCTTCTCGTTTCCTGCCCCGCACGAGAACGACCCGAGCTTCGTGAAGCTCCTGCTGCTTCGCAGGTTGCTCGACGACGGCTTCGCCTCGAGGCTTCGACAGGAGGTGTGTGAGTCTCGCGGACTCGCGTACTCACTCTCGGCCGGAGTCGACGCGTACGAGGACGCCGCCGCCTTCGACGTGGAAGTCACCTGCGCGCCGTCGAATGTCGCAGTCACGACTCAGATAATCCTCGATACTCTCTGGAACGCGCGAGCTGCGCCGGTGAGCGCCGAGGAGCTCGCGCGTATCACCGCGCGGCATCGCTCCGAGCTCGAGATGGCGCTCGACGATCCCGACGAGATGGCTTCGTGGCTCGGCGCGACCGAGCTCATGGGGTACTCATCTGGCTACGAAGACCGAATCAACGAGGCCATGACCGTAACCGGCGACGAGCTCACCCGGCTCGCGGAAGAGATCCTCCGACCGGAGCGGTGTCTGCTGACGGTCGTCGGCCCGGCCCGGCGATCGGTGCGGAAGCTGGAGCGCCTGCTCGGCCGCGCGGCGGGCTCGACGCGGTCCTTGAGCGCGAAGGGCACCGGCGTCGGAGCTCGATCTTGACCCTGCGCCCGGGACGTCACGCCTTCTTCATCGATCGGGGCGGTACCTTCACGGATTGTGTACACGTCGACCCGACGGGGCGCGCGAGCGTAATCAAGGTCTTGTCGACCGACGACGCACCCATCACGGCGATTCGAGCAGCGCTCGGCCTCGAAGCGGACGACCCCGTTCCTGAGTGCGACGTCCGATTGGGGACGACGATCGCGACCAACGCCTTGCTGGAGAGGCGCGGGGTTCCGGTCACTTTGTTCGTCACGCAGGGGTTTGGCGATCTCCTCGAGCTCGGAGATCAAACGCGACCGGACCTGTTCGCGCTCCACGTCGAGAAGCCCCGAACACTCGCCGCTTCGGTCGTACGAGTCGGAGCGCGCGCGACTCACCAAGGAGAGATCCTCGGTCGAGCAGGCACCGAGCTCCATGGGCTCGAGGGCCTCGGGAGTCACACGAGCGCAGCGGTCGTCGTGCTGTTCGGACATGTGGCTCCGGAGCTCGAGCTCGAGCTCGCGGATGAGTTGCGCGCGAAGGGCGTTCGCCACATCTCGCTGTCTCACGAGGTCGATCCGAAGCTCGGTCTCCTCGCGAGAGCGGAGACGACTTGCGTGGACGCCCACCTGACTCCTCTGCTCGCCGAGCACGTGCGCGCCCTCGAGCTCGAGCTCCCCGGCTGCAACTTGCGACTCATGCAGTCGAGCGGGGATCTGACGACCCCGGCCGGATTTCGAGGCCACAACGCCATCCTCTCGGGCCCTGCGGGTGGAGCCGTCGCCGTCGCGAAGCTCGCCGACCGGCTCCGACTAGGCCCGGTGATCGGGCTCGACATCGGAGGCACGTCGACCGACGTGAGCCGCTATGATGGAAAAATGGAGCCCGCGTTCGAAACTCGGATCGCCGGCGTTCGACTCAGAACGCCGATGATGGACGTTCACACGGTCGCTGCTGGCGGCGGCTCGGTGTGTCGCCACGACGGTCTCCGGCTGAGTGTAGGCCCACAGAGTTGCGGCGCGGTCCCCGGACCCCTCTCTTACGGAAACCCAAGCGCTTCGAATTTGGCGCTCACCGACGTGAACCTGCTGCTCGGCCGAATCCTCCCCGATCGGTTCCCGTTCGCGCTCGACGTCGAGCGTCCAAGACACGCGCTGCAACTCATCGCGGACGCGATCGGAGACGGTCGATCGCTCGAGGAGGTCGCCGACGGCTTCCTCTCCATCGCCAACGCCCACGTCGCAGAGGCCATTCGCACGCTGACGACGCAGCGAGGCTTCGATCCCTCGGCCCACACGCTCGTCGCGTTCGGCGGCGCAGGCGGTCAACACGCGTGCGCGGTCGCGCGGCTCTTGGGTATCCGCCGAATCGTCATCCATCCGCTCGCAGGCGTATTCTCCGCGTTTGGGATCGGTCAGTCCGAGCTCGGCTGGCGCGGACAAGTGGATGCGGGTCGCGATGAGTTGACGGACGGTGCCATCGAGAGACTCGCCGAGGCGCTCGATCGGCTAGGCACGAAGGCTGATGGCCCAACGGAGGTCGAACCCATTCGCGCGACCAGCCTGTCGTTGCGCTATCGTGGGTCCGAGGCCGAGCTCGACGTGGCGTACTCACCGAATGACGGCGCGCGCGAGGTTCGCTCGCGTTTTGAAGAGGCGCACCGTCGGATGTTCGGCTATGCCCGCCCTGGACACACCGTCGAGATCACCGTCGCGCGGCTCGCGCTCCGGTGGCCGACCGAACCGGCGACCCTCGCCCCCCCGCTTCGATCGGAGCCCAAACCTCCGACGAGCACGACGAGGCTGTGGGTCGGCGCTCAGGCGTCGCACGCCTCGGCCGAAAAGAAAGCGACGGAGTCCCGGCGTCCAGAGGGTCGGTGGTTCCAGAATGTCCCCGTGTACGATCGTGAGTTGCTCGTTCCAGGGCAGAGTTTGCGCGGACCCGCGCTCGTCGCGGAGGCTACGGGCACGATCGTGATCGATCCCGGCTTCTCGCTCACCGTGGGTTCGGACGGTACTCTCCACCTCGAGGATCTACCGGGTGTGGAGGCGAGTCCGACCGACCCTTCGCTCGACCCGGTTCGCCTCGAGCTCTTCGGTCACGCCTTCGATTCGATCGCCGAACAAATGGGTGTCGTGCTTCGACGCACCGCGATGTCGACCAACATCCGAGAGCGCCTCGATTTTTCTTGCGCGATCTTCGATGAGACAGGCGAGCTCGTCTCGAACGCTCCTTATATCCCGGTTCACCTGGGTGCGATGGGAGAGTCGGTAAAAGCCGTGATTCGAGCGCATCCTTCGATGAGTCCCGGGGATGCCTTCGCGACGAACGATCCGAACTCAGGAGGATCTCACCTGCCGGACATCACGGTGGTCTCACCGGTATTCGCCGAGGGCGGAGACCTCTCATTCTTCACCGCCAGCCGAGGCCACCACGCCGACGTTGGAGGCGTGTCGCCAGGGTCGATGCCGCCGTTCGCCACGAGCCTCGCCGAAGAGGGTGTCGTGCTCGAGGCGCTGCGGATCACCGACAAGGGTGAGTTTCTGCGCGACTCGGTAAGGGCCCGTTTGCTCGAAGGTCCCTACCCGGTCCGGCGCGCGGACGAGAACTTGGCGGACCTCGAGGCGCAGCTCGCGGCAAACCTCACCGGAGCGCGGCTCCTCGCGGAGCTCGTTCGACGCCATGGTCTTCAGGCGGTGAAGTCATACGGTCGACACGTGATGGATCACGCGGCGGAGGCCGTTCGGAGCGCGCTCCGCAACTTGAGGACGGGCCGCTTCGAGCGCTCGGATCAGCTCGACGATGGGACTCCGATTCGAGTCACGGTGGAAGTGACCGGCGCGAAGGTTGGGCCTGGGTTGGTCATCGACTTCTCTGGGACCGGCGCCGAGGTCGCCGGTAACCTCAACGCGCCCAAGGCCGTCACGCTCTCGGCGGTGATCTACGTGATTCGAGCGCTCGTGGGGCGACCCATCCCGCTGAACGCTGGCTGTCTCCGGTACGTCGAGGTCCGAATCCCTGAACCTTCGGTCTTGGCACCTTCGAAGGGCCGAGCAGTGGCCGGCGGCAACGTCGAGACCTCCCAGCGCGTGGTCGACGTCCTTCTGGGTGCGCTGGGCCTGGCCGCGGCGAGTCAGGGCACGATGAACAACCTGACCTTTGGCGACGATGAGTTCGGCTACTACGAGACGATCGCCGGGGGCTCGGGCGCCACTCCCGATTTTGCCGGCGCGTCGGCCGTGCATACTCACATGACCAACACCCGCATCACGGACGCCGAGGTCCTCGAATCGAGATTTCCGGTGCGCGTGATCCGCCACGCCGTACGCAGGGGCTCGGGCGGGCAAGGACGCCATCGAGGCGGCGATGGAGTCGTTCGAGAGCTCGAGCTCCTGCGGCCGCTCGCCGTGTCGATCCTGTCGGAGCGCCGAGAGACCGCGCCGTTTGGCCTCGAGGGCGGGGGTCCAGGAGAGCGCGGGCGTAACTCACTCGATGGCAGGGAGCTCGGGGGCAAGGCGATCACGGCGGCGCCGGCCGGCTCTCGGCTGCTGATCGAGACGCCCGGCGGCGGCGGGTTCGGAGTCCCTTCATGAGTGCGGTGCGCGTGGCCTTCGTGCTGACTCTGTCGGAGTGTCTGTCGGGGGGTCTGTCGGGGTGTTGGGTGTCGGAGGTTTCGGTGAAGAAAACGGCCGCGCTCGGCGAGCCCTGCCAAAGCGCGCAGGCCCCCGACGCTCCTATGTGCGACAAGTTCGCGGGGCCTGGAATCAGGTGCCTGACCTCCTCGACCGCCGAGAGCTCTCTGTGTGCTCCAGCCTGTCAGAACGCGGACGACGCCTCGTGTCAGGGTTGGTTTCCAGGCGGCTGTTGTTTGTTCGCGGGAGAGCTCGAGAGTTGCCTTCCCGCCGAGTTCTGCGATCCCCCGAAAAAGCCACCAGGGGCTATTTGTGCGTCCAAATCGGAGTGTGAAGACCGGTTCGGCTCGCCAGCCTGTGTCAAGGTGGGTGATGAACCGGCCCGCTGCTCGTTCGAGTGCTTTGGGCACGATCAGTGTAGAGCGGTCTTTCCGGGAGGGTGCTGCTTCAACAGCCAAGGAACGCTCGGGATAATCTGCATTTCCGCTGAGCAAGCCGGGATGATCGGAGTCAGTTGCCCGTAAGTACGACTCGGACGTGATTCGAGGGCCCGGGCGCTCGCACGTTGTTGCTCTCTCGATCCGCATTCTGTAGAAACATCTCGTGAGCTTGTTCAGAGTCAGCGTCGTCGCCCGCAACACGGTCGACCAAAAGGCCACGCCACCCATCGATGCCCTAGTCGACACGGGCTCGGAGCTGACCTGGCTTCCCGCCGACCTTCTGACCACAGCGGGAATCGTGGCGGTTCGCGATCGGACTTTTCACACCGCCACCAGGCAAATCGTCTCTCGGAAAATCGGTTACGCGATCCTGGCCGCCGAGGGCTTCGAGACCGTCGACGAGGTTGTTTTCGCGGAGCCAGGCGACATGACGCTCGTTGGGGTTCGAACGATCGAAGGTTTTGGGGTCATGGTAGACGCCATCGGACACCGATTCGTCGCCCAGGCGACGCTCGTCGCCTAGCAGGCCGCTCGAAAGGGAGCGCGGACCCCTGGGAGCGCAGGCATCTTGCCTGCGCTTAGGTTTCGCGGACTACGAGTCGTCCGGCTGAGTGCGTCGCTGATGCTCCGCGCCAGGTAGCCCTGGGCAAGATGCCTGCGGCCCCACGGATGAGTCGGGCCGCGAAGTAGTATCACGACTCGAGTTTCGGAGCCTTTTCAGCGCACGGAAACTTGACCGGGCGAAGAGACCGGCCGATCCATTTCGGGTGTTCGCCTCGAAGAACCCGCTCTCTCGCGCGGCCGTTCTGACCTTCATCGCCGCGCTCGCGCTGTCGGCGGCAGTGCGGCAGCTCGGCAGCCCAAGAGCGAGTGACATCCTCGGGCTAGCCGGCATCGCAGTCTCGATGATCCTCGCGGTGGCCGCGCTGATCAAGGGTCCGCCGCGGCTCGGAGCGGGCATCTTGCTCACGCTGGCGCTCGCGCTCCTTGGGATCGTGGCGCTCCCCAACTATCTGCACGCGCGTCAGTGGGCGCGACGCCACGTCGTTTGCCACCCCATCGCCCCGAAGCTCCTCGAGCTCTCGGAGCGCACGGACAAGTTGGCCCTCGAGCTGTCGAAGTCATCTAACCCAACTCAGGCCAAGGAACGACTGAGCCAGCATGTCTCGTACCTCGAGGCCTGGGCACGCGAGATGCAAACTCAGCTCGCCGACGCGCCAAAGGAGAGCGCTGCCAAGGCCAAGGAAGTCACCGACGCGGTGGCTTCGCTCGCCGCCGCCTACGGCCGAGTGAGCGACGCCCTCGAGACCAGAGATCCGACCTTCCTCGACCTGGCTCAGCGGTCCGCGGACGAAGCCCAACGCAGCATGTCGACGGCCTTGGCGGCCATGCGAGTTTTCTGCGGGAGCTGAGTGGACCGCGAAGCTATGTCAGGGCTGCCTGACTTCGCGGAGCTGGGCTTTACACTTCGGACACGCAAAATTTTTCCGGTCCACAACCCCGGTCCATGAGCACGCCGAGCAGTTCTTCTGAACGAGCCGCTTGCGAGCTGGATCGTTGATGTATCCCCAGATCCGCCCCGCCAGCCAAATTCCGACGCCGATGAGGATCACCTGGATCAGCGTGAGGCCAAAGAATACGTCCTTACCGAGCCACTCTCGCATTCGCCCAACGCTATCGCTTTCGGCCAGAGAACTCCAGTCCCCGGTCGAAGTGTCGAAGTGTCGAGGCGTCAAGGGAGCGGCCTAGCGGGTCGCTGAGAAAAGTCGACTGCTCGGACCGCTGCGCTGTGCTTGATCAGCAAATTCAAGCGCTTATCGGGTGAATCGGGCACGGGCACGGGCACGGGCACGGGCACGGCATGAGTTTAGGAGCCTTTTTCAGCGACCCGCTAGGCCGAAACGAGGGCAATTACTCGCGAAGCATAGTCTCGGCGGCGAGAAGACCCGGGGCCGCGCTGACGCCACCGCCCGGATGGCTTCCGCTCCCCGCGAGAAAGAGGCCCTTGATCGGCGTGGCGTACCGAGCCGCGCTGGCGGTCGGTCGCATGAACAAGAGCTGATCGAGCGCAGGCTCGACATGGAAGAGGTGACCGCCCGACAGGCCGTACCGAGTCGAGAGGTCCTTCGGCGTCAGCACCTCTGTGGCAACGATTTTCTCGCGGACGCCCTTCGAGCTTGCCTCGAGGGTCTGAAGGACTCTCTCTCCGAGCGCCGACCGAGTCGCGTCCGACCACCCCTGCCGCAAGTCGTGTGGAGCGAAGCTGACCAAGATCGAGGCCACGTGGTGTCCCGCCGGAGCAAGTGTAGGATCCGCGACCGTCGGAACTCTGATCTCGAGCTGGGGCCTCTCGGAGAACCTCCCGTATTTGACGGCGTCGAACGCACGCTCGAGGGCGTCGACGTGTCCACCGCCAAGGCGAGCGGACTCGAAGAGGATCTCGGGACGAGCGTCGAAAGAAAGCGGCCCGGAGAGTGCGACATGTACCTTGGCCGTCGTGCCGCGGGCTCGCACGGCACGAACCTGATCTTCGAAGCGGACCGGAAGCGCCGACGGGTGGATGAGCTCCAGGATGGTCTGCTTGGGGTCGCAGGAAGCCGCTACCGAGCGGCACTCGATATCCTCGCCCGAAGAGAGTGTGACTCCAATGACTCTGTCGTCCTCGACGCGGATGCGGGTGACTCGCGAGGAGAGTCTGACCTCGACGCCGAGCGACTTGGCTCGCTCGTGGAGCGCCGAGACGAGGGCAGGAGGTCCGCCAGCGAGGTATTTCTCGCTCGTTCCTTCGGCCATCAACAAATTCGCGGCGCTCCCGGCCGACCAGGGTCCGAGGAAGGATCCCACGACCGCAGGCGCGGCGAGCGCCTCGACGAGCTCGGGCGTCTCGAAGAACTCGTTGAGCCAGTCGGCCACACACATCGGCGCGACCCTCAAGATCTCGACCATGTCCTCCTTGCCCAGGCGGCGCAGGGCGAGGCCGCGCTTCCCGAGGCTCCAAAGCTCGGCCTTGGACGTGGGTGACAAAGGGTCGGGCGGAGCGTTCGCCACGTCGCGCAGAAAACTCTTCACCCGGTCGAAGAAGCCGCGATAGGTCGCGTATCCTTCGACGTCCTTTGCCGAGCGTCTGGCGATCTCCTTTTTTGTCGCAGCCGCGTCCTTGGAGAGCACCAGGCCCCCTTCGGGTCCCGGCACGAACGTCCCAGGATCGTCTCGTTGCCCGACTTTCTTCCCGAGTCCCAAGGCGTCGAGCACCTCTGAACGGACCAACCCAGTGTCGTGGAGCATCCCGGGAACGAAATAACCGGGATGGAACTCTTCCTTGGAGCACAAACCACCGACACGATCGCGCGCCTCCACCACGACGACCTTCTTCTTCGCGTCGGCCAACCTCACCGCGGCGGCGAGCCCGTTTTGGCCCGCGCCGATGACAACGACGTCCACTGCCATTACACGGCCCTCGCCTTCAACATAGTCTCGGCGCAGAGCGCGCCCGGCGCACCCATGATGCCACCGCCCGGGTGAGCGCCCGAGCCGCACAGCCACAGGCCCTTCACCGGAGTCTTGTAACGCGTCCATCCGGCTACCGGACGCAAAAAGGCGAGCTGCTCGAGGCTCAGCTCTCCGTGAAAAATATTGCCTTCGGTCAACCCATAGGTCTTCTCGAGATCCCACGGCGTCAGCACGTGCCGGTGGAGGATGTGGCTCTTCAGGTTCGGAGCATACTCGGAGAGTGTGTCGATCACCGCGTCGCCGAAAGCCTCCCGCTGCGACGGCCAGGCGTCCGCCCCCTCCGCCAATTTGTACGGCGCGTATTGCACGAAGATCGACATCACGTGCTTGCCGGGAGGCGCCACCGTGGGATCGGTCAGCGACGGAATCACGATGTCCATGAAGGGCCGCCGAGAGAATCTGCCGTACTTCGCGTCGTCGTAGGCCTCTTCGAGATAGTCTACGCTCGGCGCGATGGTGATGTCGCCGACCAAATGGGGCCCAAACCCCGGAAGGGCTTTGAAATCAGGCAACCCATCGAGCGCCAAATTCACCTTGCCGGAGCTTCCGCGGAACTTCATGCGCCGCACTCTCTGCGCAAACTCGGGCTCGAGATGCTCACCACCCACGAACTCGAGAAAGGTCCGGTGCGGATCGCAGCCCGAAACGACGACCTTCGCACGAAGCTCGTCTCCGTTTTCGAGCACCACACCTTCGACCGACGAGCCCTTGACGAGGATCCGCTGCACCGGCGCTTCTGTGCGAATCTCCGCGCCAAGAGCGCGTGCAGAGTCCGCGATCGCGCGGGCGATCGCGCCGGTGCCGCCCTTTGGCAGACCCCACGCACGGAACGCTCCGTCGATTTCTCCCATGTAGTGGTGGAGGAGCACGTAGGCGGTGCCGGGCGAGCGCACACCGAGAAAGGTCCCGATGATTCCGCTGACACTCATCGGACCGATCAGCCGCTCACTCTCGAACCACTCCGACAGGAAATCGACCGCGCTCATCGAGAGCATCTTCATGTGGAGCGGCGTCCACTCGTCGCCCTGCCCTTTCACGTGGTGTCCAAGCCGCAGCAGCTTCAGGAGCTCGGCGGGGTTCAGCGAGGTCGGCTCCGGCGCTGGATTGTCGATGATCGGTTTGACCAAACGGCCGAGCTCACCCATGGCTCGCGAAAACAGCGGATAAGTCTCGGCGTCTTTCTTCGAAATCTGCGCGATCGCGCGACGAGACGCGTGGGGATCTGGGCCGCGCATCAAATACGATCCGTCTGGAAACGGCGTGAAGGTCGACTCGAGCGGCAGGATTTCGTACCCATACTTCGGCAGCTCCAGGTCGCGGATGATGTGCGGCCTGAGCAAACTCACGACGTACGAGCACGCGGAGAATTTGAAGCCCGGATAGATCTCTTCGGTGATGGTGGCGCCTCCCACGAGGTGGCGCCGCTCGAGGACGAGGACCTTCTTCCCGGCCTTGGCGAGGTAGGCGGCGCAGACGAGGCCATTGTGTCCTGCGCCCACGACGATGGCGTCGTATGTCGTGCTCATCAAGGCTTCCTTTTCCTCTCGGGATCGAAAAATGGTGTTTTGGTGACGACGGCGGGCACACGTCGCCGTTCGAACTCGACGGTGTGCTCGATCTCGAGCTTCGTGCCGGGTTTGGCGTAGGGCGCATGGACGGAGGCGAGAGCGATACTCTTCTTGAGGATGGGGGACCAGGTATGACTGGTCGCGCGGCCGACCTGTTTCTTGTCGGCATACACTGGGATGGGTTCTCGGCTGGCGCGCGTGGGGAGGTTCGGAGGCAGACCGTGTGACTCGTAGAGCGACTCGAGCTGCTCCCAAGACAGCTCGAGGCCCACGAGCTGCCACTTCGATCCGTCCCTGGCTTCAGCGGCGAGCGCGGACTTTCCGACAAAGGGCCCCCGCTGGGAAGCGATGGTCCAGCCCAGGCCGATTTCGTAGGGGCTCGACTTACGGGGATCCTGAACGACCTTGTGAGCGCCGTGGTAGTCGACGTCGAGCATGATGAAGCCGGCTTCGATCCGGGTGACATCGAGCGCGTCCAACCCGGTCGGCTCGACGCCGAACGTGCGGCCGGCGGCCATGATGGCGTCCCATACCGCGAGCGCCTCGCGCGCGTCGACCCAGACTTCGTAGCCGAGATCTCCAGTGTAGCCGGTTCGACTCACGAAGACTCGCTTCCCGTCGAGGTTCGCGCGCGTGATTCCGAAGAACTTGAGGGTGTCGAGGTCCGCGTCACATACACGCCTGAGAATCTCCCTCGACATCGGCCCCTGGAGCGCCAAGGCCGCGAGCGTTTCGGTGGAGTCCTCGAGGTCGACCTCGTAGCCGCGGGAGAGCTTCGCGAGCCAGTAGTACGTGGGGTCGGCGGCCGTCACTCGAAAGTGATCCTCTTCGAGGCGAGCCACGGTGCCGTCGTCGATCACTCGGCCGGCATCGTCACACCAGCACGTGTAGCCGACGCGACCGACCCGAAGCTCGGCCACGTTCCGCACCATCATACGCGAGAGCATGGCGGCGGCGTCCTTGCCGCGGACTTCGTACTTGTACAAGGGAGTGACGTCGATCAGCCCAGCAGTGTGTCGAAACGCGAAGTACTCGCGATCGATGGACGGCCCGAACGCACAAGCGGCGTAGAACCCAGCCCAGTCTTTCCAGCGTTGGCTCGTGTTGAGCGGCGCCGTCCGCTCGTGGAAGGGAGATGGAATCGGCATGACTCGGGGCTCATATCAGCTTGGAGGTCGCGAGGGAACACGAACTGGAGACCGCCGAGAGTTGACGGGCGCCTGCGGCGATTGGGAATCTGTTCTCACACAAAGACCGATCGCCGCGAGTCCGCGTTCTGTCGATCCTTCTTTCGACCGACTCGGCGCAGCGCACTCAACCTGCGCCCATCGATTCCCGAGGTTGAACAATTCTCCTGACCCGAATCGTTGGAATGCTCACGAAGCTGTGCCGCTTTTGAAGTTTGAGAGTATCGGCGGAGTGTTTTCGTCCACCTCCACGACCACGTTTCTCGCCCACGTATCAACGGACTCGATATGAATCACTCGAACGAGACAAAACTCGCATCCAAGCTGGTTCGCTATTTCGAACGGTTGGCTGCGGAGCAACCCTCCCGATGGACGAGGCACTTAGATGTTGCCAGAGGACTCCTAGAGATTGTCGCGCATGAGCACTTTCGTCCGGTGGATGCCCGGAACCTCCTGAGGGAAGCGGAAGCGCTGCGAGATGCAGACGGAACAGCTCTTCAAGAGATCGTGTTCGTGTTGAAGAGGTTGATAGCTGATGCGGAGACCGGGCCTTAGGAACCGTCAGGGAATGACAGATCCGTTGGATGAGTACGTGGCAGAATCAGGTAGTTCCATTCCCCGTGGAACTGGCTCCTAACGAGGAGGAGTTCGTCCATCTGTTGAGGCGAGATCTTTTTACCCTTCCCGTACCGGTTGGGGTCCAGTTCGGATCGCACTACTTTCGATTCCGCAAGAGCGACCTCGTTCGCTTGGGCTTCCCGCGCGATGCAAGGTCCAAGCCCAGTTTCTGCTCGGAATACGCCGCGCGACGACTCTCATACTTGGGCAATGGAGTGACGTCAGGGAGAGTTGACGGGCGGATGGCGCGAAGTCAACGGGAGCTCTCGGCAGCACAAAATTCGAGATCCGCCTCGATCGAGAAAGGCGAAGTGATCGCCATGCTGCTCGGCGATCGACCGCAGATACGCCCGATCTCGGCGCTCGAGTAGGTTCGGAGCAGCGCGGCGTGAACGCCGAGCGCCTTCGCATGGTCGCAGAGCGCCTCCGGATGGAGCCCAGCGTACCGTCGAATCGACACCCGCCGACCCGCGGAGTCTTCCATCTCGACCTCGTCCGAGTCGAACATGACGTGTCTGAAGCCGCGACGCGCCAGCGCGAGCCGAATGGGCGCGTCCGAAAAGGACGACAGAACGACGCCCAGCCGAGCCGCCCGGTCGGCATCGCCGAGCAGGTCGCGATCCCGCTCCGCGTAAAAGGCCC
Source organism: uncultured Myxococcales bacterium (assembly GCA_964463485.1). Classification (GTDB taxonomy): domain Bacteria; phylum Myxococcota; class Kuafuiibacteriia; order Kuafuiibacteriales; family Kuafuiibacteriaceae; genus CAYXDO01. The sequence continues at coordinate 29,285 of CAYXDO010000113.1, forward strand.
TCCAGTCGGCGCTGAGTGTCCAAAAATGTCCACCGATCGGCCTCGGACCTTCCGGGCTGGGGATGGCGACGCCGGACCCCACGACGAAACGAAACCTCGCCGGGGAGGTCGAAGTCGGACCCAACTCACAACCGGGGATCCGGACCTCGAAGCCAGGGCCCCAGGCCGTCCCGGTGTCCGCGCGGAACCCAACCCACCACGGCGTCACCGCCACGAGTCCCCACACCCACATGACTCGACGACGCATCTGACTCGTCGCGGCGACGACGAGGAAGATCAGTATGGTCACGAACGGAAGAAGAAACTTCGGAGTCCCGAACTCCCACCAAGGACCCGAAGCGACGATCGAAGCCAAGATCGGCGCCCAGCGTGATCGGACTTCCTTCAGCGTGAACGCAACCCCGGCGGCGACGACCGAGGCGGGGGTGAGGATCGAGGTGAGTCGCGCAAGCGTGAGCAAACCGAAGGGTGGCTTGATTCCGAGCGGCTTCTCCGCGCCGGCGACGAGCAGCTCCATGAGGCCCAGCACCGGCGTGCCCGAGGTCCAAGCCATGGACAGCCACGCGGCAAGCAGCGCTGTCGGGGACCAAATCACGAAGAGCCACGATCGCCGCAGCTCACGATCGAAGGCGAGATCGGCGGCCACGACCAACCCATACGACGCCAGGGGCCAGCGGAACCCACAGCCGAGGCCGAACGCGAGCGCCGAGACCGCGACCCAAGAAACCCAAGCTCGAGTCTCCGGACGAGCGAGCTTCCGTCGCGCCGCGACGCGCAACATCAAATGACTCGTGACGACCAGCGCGCCAGCAATCATACTCGGCGCGAACGCAAGCCCGGCGTAGACCAACTCAGGAACGGCGAGGACGAGTGTGAGTCCCATCCAGCGACGGCGGTCGAGCTTCGGCCCGGCCCAATCGAGGGCAAGCGCGAGCGAAGCGAGCACGAACCAGGTCGCGCCGAAGATCGACATGACGTTGGCCGCCACCCAGAGAGCCCGTTCTTCGGCCGGCACCCATGAGAGGACCCTCGTCGCAGCTCCGATGTACGGAGCGTACGGCCGACCGAGGCCGAAGAGGTGAAAGGCGAGCTCGGTCGCGTCGTCACCCTCGATGGGAGTGAGTTGGAGATCCCAGGCGCCGACGACGAGCATCAAGCCGATCAACGGCCCGAGAGTCCAGATCGCGCGCCGGTCGAGAGGCAAGGCTGCCGAGACGAGCGCCGGTCCCGCGTCGCCTGTCAATCGATATGTCCAGCTGCACGCCCTCGTGTCCACGAGTCAGCAGCAACATCGCGGCCATGACTGTGCTGTACGGTGCCGATCGCCGGTGAACGCAAGGAGTGCGGTCCGCGGTTGCCGTCGCCGTCGCCGAAACTCACTCATGGCCGTCGCCGTCGCCGAAACTCATGATCCCGTTCATCCCGCCATCTTAAGCAACACGGACACGATTCGGTGCAAGAGCGTCTGCGTCGGATGGGGCTTCGACCGTGTCCCCGATCGAGGATCAACAGCACGCACTCCCCTTGTTCGCCGACCGGCGGCCTGCGACGATCTCAGGATGCCCATCACTCCTTTCCACCTGGGCCCCGCCCTCACCCTCAAGGCCATCGCACCTCGATTCAGCCTCGGGGCGTTCGCCCTCGTCCAAGGCATCATCGACGTCGAGTCCGTGGGCAATATTCTGCTCAGCCGGTTCCCGATTCACGCGACCCTGTTCACGTTCGCTGGCTCGTTCGCCGTCGCGGCGATTGTCAGCGTCGTGGGAGCTCCGGCTTTGAGAGTCGTGTATCGGTGGCTTCGACCAAGTCATGGCTGGTACCGGGAGCAACTCGGACCTCCAAGTCGCCGCGAAGTCATCGTCGGCGCGGTGCTCGGGGCCGTTCTCCACGTCGTTCCCGACGCGATGATGCACCCGGATCTACACCCGTTCGGACCATGGTCGACCGCCAACCCATTCCTCTTCGAGGGCGGGTTCGGCGCCGTTCACTTGGTTTGGGGCGTCCTTTCGATCCTCGGCTTCGCCGCTTGGCGAGCGCGCCGCCCAGAGTCCATGACTCCGAATCGACCCGCCGATCAGCCCTGAATCCACGAAGACATCGCGAAGCCACATCTTACAATTCGCTGGAGTCCGCCGACCACCCGGGTTAGAAGCGGCCGTGGGCGACGCCGCGTGGGTTCGACTTGTTCTTTGCTTACTCACCTCCTGCGCGAGCACGAGCTCACCCCTCGAACAGCCGGCCGTGTCGGAGTCGATCCGCCGTTTCGATGCCTCTCTCCGCGCGGTCACTGGTTCATTGCAGGGCGACCTTGCCTGTCTGCAGGTGGTGCAAACGCAAGTCGAGCGCCTCAGACCCAAGCGGGGCGCTTCCGCGGGAGAATGGGCGCGTGCCGCGCGCGCGGCTGAATCGATCGCCCGCGATCCCATTTGCCAATCGCCTGGGAACGTCCCCGCTCCACGGCGCATCGACTGCCTTTGGACCGACACCTGTGACGACGACTGGGACGTCGACCCCGGCTGGGCTCGAGAGCGGCCGGATTTCCTACCTCGGGATCCCTGAAAATGACCCGTCTGCAGCGGCATTGTGTCGCACCGCCGGACCGTCAGTGTGAGTCATCGCCCGGAATCGCGCCTCGCCGCTCGGGGTGGTTCCTGTTGGCGACGTGCCTTGCCTCCTTGGTGAGCACGCCCGCGCAGGCGCAGCGTTTCGATCCGCGTGCGAGCTACCGAACGCTCGAGACTCCCCATTTTTGGATCGTCCATCCGGTTGGCTACCAAGGCGTCGCGCTTCGAGCCGGCGTGATCGCCGAGTCGCTCTTTCGACGGCAGACTCGGCGATTTGGCTGGGAGCTCTCCGGGCGCGTGTCGCTCGTGATCGACGACCGGTTCGATGAGGCGAATGGGGGTGCCACCATCCAGCCTTCGAAGACGATCTACGTGAGTGTGGTGCCACCCACGGCCAGCACCAGCATCTCGGCGTATGACGATTGGATGGAGACCGTGATCGGCCACGAATTGGCGCACATTTTCCACCTCGACATGGTCTATGGGTTGCCGTGGGTCGCCCGACAATTGTTTGGCAACTCACTGTCTCTCCACGGGTCGACCCCCGCGTGGTCCACCGAGGGGCTCGCGGTGGTTGAAGAGACGGTCGAGAGTGGCTCCGGGCGCGGGCGATCGACCTACGGGGACATGGTGCTCAGGATGGCGGCCCTCGACGGTCGATTTCCGGGACTCGACGAAGGTTACCATGCGCAATCACGGTGGCCGCAGGGCGATATTGGTTATTTCTTCGGGGGTCGCTTTCAGCTGTGGCTGCTCGAGCGGTACGGCGAGGAAGCGCTGGTCCGCTATCACCAGGCCTATGCGTCGACGCCAATTCCGTTTCTGCCGTGGATTGCCTCTGGAGTCGCCTTTGGCCGGTCCCTCGAATCGCTGTGGCGCGAGTTCCAGGCGGTCGTCGAGGTCGAGGCCCAAGCCACGCGCGAAGCGGTGGAGTCGTCGACGACCGGTGTCACCCGCGGCGCTCGAGCGACCGACTTGAACGGTGAGGTGATTGGGCCACGCGTCACTCGCGACGGTGAGTACGTCGTGTACTCTCACAAGTCGCCGGCCGAAGGCCATACGATCCGCTTGTCGCGACTGGACGATGGGTCTGACACGGTGCTCCTCAGGGACGCGATCTCGAATTCTTTTGGGTTCGGTCCGGATGGCTCGATCTACTTCCACTTCACGAACCTCTACGGTCTGTATTCCTCTCACGACGAGCTGGCGCGGTACGACCTTGCCTCGAGGTCGATGGTCCGGCTTCGGTTCGACGCAACCCGGCTGACGAGCGCGGCCTCGGAGGGGACCAGGGCACGCGACCCGGACGTCTCCTTCGACGGCCACTCCTTGGTGTTCGTTCGCCAACCTCGTGGACAGAACGAGCTCGTCGTCGCCAAGCTCTTCAGAGACAGCCTGATCGAACCCACAGTGATCGACGGGGGGCCCGGGGTCGAGCTCTCGACGCCGAGATTCTCGCCCAATGGCAGCATGATTGCGGTCTCGCGTTTTTGGAAGGGCCGGCGGGACATCGTCTTGTACGACCGAGTCCGGAGCATCGATTTGAACCTCACGAACGACCGAGCGCAAGACATCGATCCCATCTTCTCGCCGGACGGTCGGTGGCTCTTGTTTTCGTCGGATCGAAACGGAATCTTCAACGTCTACGGATACGAGCTCGAGACGCATCAAGCCGTTCAACTCACGAACGTGGTCGGGGGCGCTTTTTCACCCTCGGTTTCACCCGACCTATCGACGCTGGTGTTTCGCGGATACTCGTCGAGCGGGTTCGATGTGTATGCCATCCGCTTCTCGCCGTGGTCCGCTCGCCGGGTGAGTATCGGCGCTCCAGCGAGCGTGGCGCGTACAGCGACCGCGACGCTCGATCGCCGCGTGAGTCGTCCGCCGGAGCTTAGCCCGGACGCGCTCGATCTTCCGCCCCCCGATTTGGGGAGCCGCGTCCTCGAAATGCCGAGAGGATGGAAATTGCGCGAGTATTCTGCCCTCGATACCGTCCTGCCGTTTCGCGACAATTGGAACCTCGAGCCCACCTTCAGTTGGAGTCAAAGGCAGGCCAGCGTCGGGCTCGCCACCTGGGGCGCGGACCCCCTCGGTCACCACGTCTACTCAGCCTTCCTCAGTTATGGCTTCGATATTCCCTTTGCGAGCGCAGGGCTTCGTTACCTCAGCCGCCAATCCACGCTCACGTTCGACGTCCGCGTGGGAATCGAATCGACGTCGTACAGACTGGATCCCGGCGGTAGCGAGTTCCGCGACTATCGTCGATATTCCGGCTCGCTTGGCATAGAGCTCCCGAGCGCTCCTCCGCACCGGGTGGCGCTGAGACTCGGACACTTCGGCTATCACGAGCTTCCGTCCCCTGTCGGGCCGTTCGATTGGTTTTCCGAGATGACTTATCGGGGGTCGTTTTCGACCACGTCCCTCGAATACGAGCTCAGCGACTACCGACGTTATCCTCGATCGATCTCCGAGGAGCGCGGGTATGCGTTGTTCGCGACCGCGTCGTTTGGGTGGAACGACGTGCGCGCTTGGGGGAGCTTCGAGGCAGAAGGTCGGGCCTTTCTAACTTTGCCTTGGCTCGAGAACTGGGTCCTCGTTCCGAGACTCGGGCTTGGTTCCTCGGGCCTCGATCGTGGATACGACCTCGGCGGCGATCCCGGCCACCTTCCCTTCGAGACGAGGCTCCAGGCCTCTATTCCGCTTCGAGGGCTCGCGGAGCGCGGCTTGACGGGGTCCGACGTCGTCTACGGCGGGCTCGAGCTTCGCATCCCCATCCTTCGAATCGATCGGGGCGTCGCCAGCGCGCCATTCGTCGTCCGCGTCATTCATGGAGCCCTCTTTTCGGACCTCGGTCACATCTCGAGCTCCGCCGAACCCCTCACGCTATTCGACGGCCTGGGACGAACGGCTGCGAGCGTGGGAGCCGAGCTCCGCGCCGACTTTCTCCTGTGGCACGATCTGTACGTGAACACTCGAGTTGGCTACGTTCGGTTGCTGTTGTCTCCGCTCGGAGCGCTCGATGAGTCCGGGCCGTATTTTCAAATTGGAGCGCCGTTCTGAGGTCCTTCGGGCGCTCCCCTGTGACGCTGTGGACGCGACCCCTGGAATTGGGCGCAGATCCGCCTGGCCATGAGTCCGAACGCGTCGCATACTATCGTT
>CAYXDO010000114.1:0-23677 GCA_964463485.1 uncultured Myxococcales bacterium
CGCGTCCAAAGTCTTGCCAGATCGTGCGCGAACTTTGGGAGAAAGAGACTATTCACTCGCCGCCTCGAATCTCTCGGGCTGAAGTATGTCATCACCGGCAGCGTAGCCGCCATGATCTATGGCGAGCCCCGCCTGACTCACGATGTCGACCTAGTCCTGGAACTCGAGGCCTCCGACGCCGACCGTCTGGTCCAGGCATTTCCGCTGAAGGAATTCTACGTTCCGCCGGAGGAAGTGGTCGAGCTCGAGGCCAGGAGAGCTCAGCGAGGGTCCTTCAACATCATTCACCACGCCACCGGGTACAAATGCGACATCTACGTGTGTGGCCGCGACCCGCTTCACAGCTGGGCCCTTTCGAAGCGACGTGCGGTTCAGCTCGCCGATTCGACGGTTTGGTTCGCCCCTCCCGAGTATGTGATTTTGAGGAAGCTCGAATTCTACCGCGAAGGGAAGTCGCCAAAACATCTCGCGGATATCCGCGGGATGCTCGCGACGAGTCAGATCGACGTCGCAGAGGTCGACAGACGGGCGGGAGAGTTGGGCCTTTCTGCGGAGTGGAATTCGGTACGCGATACGGTGTGACCCGATTCGGCTACACGCGCGCGAGGGCTTCGCGGACGGTCAGCTTCAAAACGCTTCGCGCGGGCACCCACGTCGCGAAAAAGGAAGCGACGACGACGAGGACCTCGTGCTCAAGTCCCAAACACGGCGGCCTAGCGCCCGTGGTGCACTCGCTTGTCTTGGGCTCCCCTCGCACGCTCATTTCCGACGGACGCCGCACCGTCGTGCGCCTCACCCACGGGCGTCGCAGACTTCAGCCTCTGCGATTCGCGCCCCTCGAACCTGCGGGGCGCGCTTATCCTGCTTTCGTCCCGGACGCGAACCGACGCTTGATCGTACACCCGAAAGGTGTACGATCAATGTAGTGATCACGGAGGTTCGCTTGAGCAGGCGTGCCCAAAGGGATCTGCTTTCGGTGCCTCGACACGTCGCAATTAAGCTCGGCGCCTGGGTCAGTGACGTGGAGGCTCGAGGTTTGGAAGAGGTTCGAAAGGGGACAACGCGCGGGACAACGTTCGATCCGCTTGAGCCGAGCATACCGGGCGATTTATGTCATCGATGACGACGGCGCCGAGTTCGTTTCCGTCGAGGAGGTCACCAAACATGACTACTGAAGGAAGGCGACGAGTCACCCGCCGAGTTGTGGATGCAATGCCGTTCATTGAGCGACTCGTCGGGCGGATTTCGTTGGCAGCGCTCCTCGAATCGATCCGGCTCGGCGAGGAAATGACGCAACGCGAGTTCGCTGCAAAGCTGGGGGTGTCGAAGTCCCATCTTTGTGACATCGAGAAAGGTCGGAAGCTCGTGAGCCCCGAGCGCGCCGCCCGGTTCGCTAAGGAGCTCGGCTACTCGTCGGACCAATTCGTCCGTCTTGCCCTCCAGGACGCCATCGATCGAGCCGGATTACGCTACACAGTTCAGGTCACCGCCGCGTGAGTCTGCCTGAGTCCGAGGGTTGATATCCTTTGCCGATCGGAGCGCGCCGACAATATCGATGAGCTCTCGCAGCACGCCTATGGTGAAGATCGAGACGTGGTCGGGCAGCTCCGTGGCTCCATCTGCGTCGGTCCACGCGCGAGAGATCCAGCACGCAGAACTTCGATCGAGCGAAGAACTCCAAAGAGGTCTCAACTCAGAGGTCGGAGATCGCGCGAAGTCCGCGGGCGTTTTGAGCTGGAAGGTGTTTGACAAGGGCACCTACACGCGCGCGAGGGCTTCGCGGACGGTCAGCCTCAAAACGCTTCGCGCGGGCACCCACGTCGCGAAAAAGGAAGCGACGACGACGAGGACCAGCCACAAGAACGGCGCGCGCGCGTCGAGCACGAAGGGCAGCGGCGCAAGAAATCCGAGCGTACCCACGATCGCGTCGAGACCCAAAGTCAGCGGCCACGAAACCAAAACACCGAGAACCCACCCCACGACCGCGACCGCGAGCCCCTCAGTCAGAAACATCCGCTCCAGGCGCTCTGGGGTCGCGCCGATCGCGAGCATCACGCCGAGCTCCCGCGTCCGCTCCAGAACGCTGATACTCACCAGCGCGCGACACGTATGCACGCCCGCGGCACCAACCTCCTCGACGAGACCCACGACCCGCCACCGGCTGCGTGTGCCTTCGATCGATAGCTCCTCCGAGACTGGACCTCCTCCGAGCTTGGAAGTTGGAAGCGGAAGAAGGGCTGGCGAGAATCAGGGCACGAGCACGGCCGCGCCCTGGACGATCCCCGCGCGGAGGGCTTCGAGCGCCTCGTTGACCGACTCGAGCGGGAAGGTCCGGACATGAGTCACGACGGGGATCTCGTCGGCGAGCGCGAGAAACTCATCCCCATCCCGTCGGGTCAGGTTGGCCACACTTCGAATAACTCGTTCTCCCCAGAGAATCGAGTACGGAAAGCTCGGGATGTCACTCATGTGAATACCGCCCAAGACCACCGTTCCGCCCTTCTCGACTACGCGCAGGGCTGCTGGAACGAGCGCCCCTACCGGCGCGAAAATGAGCGCGGCGTCGAGCGGGACTGGGGGACGAGCCTCGGAGGGGCCTGCCCATTCGGCCCCGAGACTCTCCGCAAACGCTTGGGCTTCGGTGTCACCGGAACGAACGAACGCAAAAAAGCGGCGACCCTGATGCCGGAGCACCTGAGCAGCCAGATGGGCAGCCGCGCCGAACCCGAAAATCCCAACTCTCTCGGCATCACCGGCCATTCGCAGGGTCCGGTATCCAATGAGGCCGGCGCACAACAGCGGCGCCGCGTGCGGATCCGAGAGCCGCCGTCCAAGCGAAAAACAGTATCGGGCGTCGGCGAGCGCATACTCGGCGAACCCACCGTCGAGCTGATAGCCGGTGAATCGCGCGCCGTCGCACAAATTCTCCCGACCCGTTCCGCAGAATTTGCAAGACCCGCACGTCTGTCCAAGCCAGGGGACACCTACTCTCTGACCGAGACTCAGCGTCGGATGACCGGCCGCGGTCGGACCCAGCGCGTCCACGATCCCGACGATTTCGTGACCGAGGACGAGCGGAAGCTTCGGCTCGAGAAGGTCTCCGTCGAGGACATGGAGGTCGGTGCGACAAACGGCGCACGCGGTGACGCGAATTCGCACCTGTCCGGGGCCAGGAATGGGTACCGGCCACTCCTCGGGCACGAGCGGGCTCCGTGAAGCTCGCATCACCATCGCTCTCATGCGCAACAAATCCCCCGTCCCAGAGGGTCCTAAAGGCCCGCCTCAAAACCCCTGCTTGGAGACCATCAGCCAGACGATGAGTATGAGCGGTAGAGACACCAACGTTCCCAGAACCGACCACCACACGAACCAAAGTCGGAAGTCAGGCGCCGCCGTGACCGCGGCCTGAATGGCCTTCTCCTGAGTGTAGAGCACGGCCGTGGTCGCAAAGAGCACGACGCCGATCAGGAGCCACACAGGCTGGTGCAGCCACGCTTGGGCGTTGACACCGCCAAAGGTCGGAGCCATGGCGAGACCCGTCACCGCGAGCATGGCCGCGCCCGGCGCGGTGAAGAACACGTCCATCATGCCCAGAGCCTGAAAGGCGAATTTTTTCGTCTCCTGATTCTTCGTGCGCATCGCGAGCAGGATCCAGGCGGGACCCACCAAGACGTTCCCGATCATCGAGATGGCGCCGAAGATGTGGAGGGTCTTGAGGAGGGGGTACGAAGCGAACGCTGGCACCGCGAGATCCCGAAGCGCCAACACCATCAGGACCAAGATGCCCGAGTTCGTGGTGATCACGACCTTGGCCGGAAACGACAATCCTCGCATGGCTCAGCGAATCGAGCCCTTCGGTTCGAGCGGGTTGGCGTAAATCTGATCAACTTCGAGCTCCAGCTCGAGCGAAGGGAGCGAGACTTTTTCACCCGAGCGCGCTTCGGTCAGGATCCAACGAAACCCATCCCGGCGATAAACCTCGATCCGAGGCTCTCGCTGCGAAACGAGCACGTACTCGTCAACCGATTGAAGCCGTCGGTAGGCAGCGAATTTGTCTCCTCGATCGTCGGCCTCAGTTCCGTCGGACAGCACTTCGATGACGACCTTGGGGTTGATGATCGCGTTGTCGTCTTTCGGCGAGCGTTTCATTTCGCCGCACACCACGGAGACATCCGGGTAGGTGGTGCGGTCCGCGGGATCGATGCGTACCTTGGCGTCGGAGGTGAGTACGAGGCAAGGTCGTCCTGTGAGGGCTCGTCCGAGGGCGATAGCCACTGCGGCGGAGAGGCGGGCGTGCTCGAGTGTGCCGCCTGCCATCGCGACGATCTCGCCGGCTCGATATTCGAGGCGGGCCTCGCTCGACCGCTCTCGATCGAGATACTCTTCATAGGACTGGAGGGCCAGCGCGGTGCTCACCGCTCGACGTTATCTCGGGAGCGTCGAGACTTCAATTCGCCTTGGAGCGAGAGCGCAGAGCGCGGTCAGCCGACCGCGGGGGCGACGACGAAGCGGTCGTTGCGCTTCTCCACGAAGATCGTCGCGTCGAGGACTTGGCCGTTGGCCAGAGTTGCCTTGCCGCGATACTCGGTGGACTCACCCATATCCCCGACGGGAGTGGCGTTGAGGTCGAGCTTCTTCAGCTGGCCGAGAGTCTCGAACGAGGTGATGTCACCGCTCAGTGAGTTGCCGACCATGTGCAAGCCGAGCCCTTCGGCGAGGTAGTGCGCGTCGGAGGTGACTCCGAGCTTCCTCTGCGTCTCGCGGTTGGACGGATCGAAGCAGGCCATGAGCCCCGCCCAGTCCTGCTTGCCCACGAACCACTGGAGGTCGGAGATCAGCTTGGCCGAGGTCGAGCGACCCGCGGGTACGGTCGCCGGGACGGCCACGAACTTCGCTTGGTAGCCTGGATCGTACGGCGTGTTCGGCGTGTCCCAAGACCCGTAGATCAGGTTTTGAAGCTCGCCCGCGGACATCTTTCCGGTCGCGAGCTTCGCGAGGCCTTGAGTGTCACCCTTGGACTTGAGCCATTTCTTCACGTCGTCGACTTGGTCGTCGCCGAGCTTGGCCCGCAGGTCCTTCTCGGACCTGGGCGCGAGCGCGCTCTCGAGGTGCTGGTTGAGCTTGTCGAGAGAGATCCCGTGATCCCACATCTCGACGACCTCTTTGTCGTTCATGTCGGCCTTGGCGGAGTAAAGGTCTGCGAGCCGACCGGTCCGATCGAGGTGATCGGTGAGCTTGTCGAAGCGGAGGCCCTGCTTGCCGTCGGCGAGGAGCTCGACCGGCGCGCCGGTGAGCTCTCGCAGGGTCGGCACGAGCGCTTCCCGCGCGGCCTTCTGCGTGGTCTTGAAGTGACGCAGGCAGAACAAATAGGTGTTGGCTTCCGCGGGCGTCAGCTTCCCGCCGTCCGCCATGGCCGGGACGATGTTGGCCTTGGCTTCGGCCGCAGACACTACGTTGTCGTGACCGCCAGGCGCGGACATCGTGAAGCCCTTGACGATCTCTCGGTCGAGCTTCTTGCCGCCGATCTCGACGTAGTAACTCGCGCCCTGCTTCACGCGATCTCCGACGGCGCCGTGCAGCGCCGACGCCATGCTCGCGCGCGCCGCCGTGTTGCCCATGCCGCTCGCCGTCAAATGCAGCTCCACCTGCGCAGCCCGTTCGGCCGCAGGCATCGCGGCGATCTGCGAGATCGACTTGGCCCCGAAGATCTGACGCAGGTCGCCGGCCGTCGTCGACGGCCCGAGCTTCAACACGAGCTCGGGCGCCTTGGCCGTGATCGTCTTGATCTGGCTGATGGGCGTTTCCGAGGGGATGGGACCGTTCTGTCTTTGTGCGCCGATTCGAGTCATGGCGAGCTTGCTATGCCACCTGCAGGTCGTCGGGCAAGCCCGGATTCGAGCATTCTTGCCCCAAAGGGTCGGGCATCGGTCATCATGACTTCAAGCCCATGTTGGCCCTCGCATTTCTGGCCGCGCCGGCCTTCGTCGCGGACCGAGCCCCGAGCGAATGGGTCGCCAACGCCGAGCGCGCGTGGGCCCAACTCAGCGCGGTGTATCTCGCGGAAGCCGGCGTTCCTCCCCGGCCGCCCGCCCCCGAGATTCGGCTCCGAATTGTCGCACTCAAAGGCAGGCACGCGGCTCGCTCGACGCCCGGGATCGTGCAACTTCGAGAGGGTCTCGAACCGCAGCGACTCGAGGCCGTGCTCCGGCACGAGCTCGCCCACCAGCTCCTGTTTGGATCTTGCCCCGAGGCCTCCGACGACCGGTTGTTTCACGAGGCGTTCGCGTTGACTGCGTCCGATGAGCTCACCGCCTGGTCAGAACCTTACTTGTCTCGCGACCGAGCGCTGCAAATCCTCGAGACCACCGAAGACCTCGACCGGAGCGACTCGCGGCGCGCGATCACTCGCTTGGTGCTGCATCGCCTTCGGCCGGGCGCGCGATTCTCGGAGCCGCTGAGCGCCAGGATCCGTCGCTGTCGAGACGGATCGCGTTGGCGTGAAAGCATGAACGCCAAGGAGCTCGCCGGCGATGGGTTTGCTTCGGACTCCACGCTGGTGATCTCTCGGCACACCGGAGAAATTCTGTCCTCGGAGGGGCCCGCCGACGTACCCATTCCGTTCGGATCGACGCTCAAGCCGTTCGTCCTGACTGCGACATCTGCTCGAGTGAGTATTCTGGCGTCCGGACCCGAGTGGGACAGCTGTGGAAGGCACGGTGATCCCTTCGTGGGTCGAATGGACGCGGAGACGGCGCTCGTCCGCTCGTGCAACGGTTGGTTCCTCGCGTTGGGTCGGCAGCGACGCGGGCTCGACTTCGGCCCACTCGAGCCGATCCTCGGGGGTCTGGGCCTTGGCGGTTCCGAGACTGAAGCTTCGGCACGTCGGACGCGTAGGCGCCCCGAGGAAGTGATCGGACTGGTGCCTTCGCTGACACTGAGTCCCCTGTCCCTCGCTCGAGCCTATCGAGTGCTCGCGGAGAGTCATCCGGAGATACTGTCCGTCCTTCGCCGGGTGCCATCCGAAGGGACGCTCGCGGGGTTGCCAGAGAGCGCGAAGCTGAGTGAGTGGGCGGTGAAGACCGGTACGGTTCGCGGGGTGAGTGGGGAGCCAGAGCTCGGGCTCATCGTCGCGGTCGATTCCGACCTGGTCATCGTGCTGGTGAGATCGGGGCGGGCGCCGAGGTCCTTTGCGTCGGAGGTGTTCGAGGTTCGTCGAAAGCTCGCGGGTAGCGCCCACGAGGCCGCGAGGGTTCAGGTGCTGGGGCTCGTGCCGGAGACTTCGATCGACGTGGGCTGTGGCGGGTTTGGAGTGAAGCTCGGCGGACCCCTCGCCCGCTTCGACGGGTGGATGAGTTTCTCGAAGATCTCACCAGGAGAGTCGGTGCTGTGTGTGAACGGGCCATTGATGGCACGAGCCAAGGACGTTCCGGAGCGACCGTACGTCGGTATACTCACACTCTCACCCCCGCCCGAGCGCACGAGGGCTTCGGCCGAAGGGCCCAAGGCCCGCAGGGCTCGGCGCGGTTCGAGCCTGTTGCTTCGGACGACCCGGCTCGCCTACGTGGCGGGCGTCGTTCTAGCGGAAGCGGACGAGCTCACCGGATGGCGGCGCGAGCTGTTCGCCCGCGTAGTCGCCCACAATCTCGAATACTCACCCCACGCGGGGCGACCGGTCTGCGACACGACTCATTGCCAGGTCTTCCTTGGAACGAGGACCGGTCGCTCCGAAGAGCGCCGCGCCCTCGAGAGTACGAGGCTGCCGTGGAACAGGTGGCTGCCCTTCTCCAAAGGGGGCAAAGAACCATGGTCGGTTGTCCGAACGACAGCTCAGTTGGAGCTTGCGTTGGGGAGCAACGTCTCGTGGATCGAGCTCGGTGCGCGACCGAGTTGGGTCCGCACGGTCGTGTCGGGAAGCGAAATTCACGACGAGCCGGTCGAGGTGAGCTGTGAGGTCCTCCGGAGCGCGCTGAAGTTGCCGTCGTGCCCGGACTCGGTGGAATGGTCGGAGCGAGGCGCGACGTTCGAGGGAAGGGGCGAGGGGCATGGGCTCGGACTGGACGTTCGAGAGTTGTCGTCCGCTGACGAGGACGTCGACGGTTTGCTCCGGCGTGCGTTCGGACAACGATGAGTCGAGAGGAAGTCGGTCAGATCCCGTCGCGTCGGCGCCACGCGAGGCTGTAGAGCCTCCCCTCTCGCGGATCGAACCATCGCGCGATGATCTCGGCCGATCCGGGGTGACTCACCTTGGTGAGCAGGTCCTCGATCGCCCTGGCGTCGGCTGCTTGTTGGAACTTCAACAAATCGCGAATGCCTTCGGCCATTCCCACACCACTCGCCGCCTGACCCTGATCGCCCTTGCCGGTGGTCCAGGCGGGAGGACCTCCGGCTTCGACGGGCACGTGTCCCGTCGCGACGATGCCGAACGCGTTTCGCACCAACGCATCGGTCCCAGGCCCGAGCGAAGGGAGCTTCACGAGGCGTGAGATCAGCTCCTCGAGGGAGATCGAGGCTCGTGCGCAGATTCGTTCACCGTCGAGCCACGTCGCGACGATCTGCACTTTCGACTGGGCCAAGGACAGATCGAGTGACTTCTTGTCGGTGGCCGTCATGCGGGAGAGTGGGCCGCGCGTGAGCGTAGAGGAGAGTGCATTCATTCCGAGCCAAGCGCCGACGGTGGCGCGATACTCGGCTTCATTCGGTCCGCCGGCAGCCTGAGTTGCGCAACCCCAGCCAAGTACGGCAGCGGAAGGGTCCGTTTCCATGACGAAGACCCATTTGGTAAATACGGTCGAGGCGGGCGGGCGAAGATTTTCCGTGGGCAGGGGCGGCTCGGCGCGCGGCGCTTCCTTCGCCGCAGGTGAGTCCGGTGCGTCTCCGGAGAGCGAGCCTACGCAGGTGGCCACCGGCGTCTTGCTTGGACCATCGAAGAGCGCAAGGGTGAGTCGATAGTCGGCGCCGTCCTGCGCGCCCTCCAGCAGACTTCTGAGCCCGTATCGCTGGCCCGTGCGAACGCGGCCGCGGCCGACTCGTTTTTCGACCGCTCGCGCGATTTGCTGAGCAAGCGCCTGAGCGTCGACCTTCGCTTCGCCGCTCCGATTGTCGGTGAGAAAAACCGCATAAGGCGCGTTGGTGGACCGGAGGACCTCGCCGATCTTCCGTTCCAAGCAGGCTTGGACAGTCTCTTGGGCGAGCTTTCGCCCGAGCTCCTCGGACCAGGGGGCAGTGAGGAGGAAGAGGCTGAGCGTCAGCACGAGGGCATCGTCGAGCGAAGCGGAGTCGAGGTCAACTTCGGACGAACGTTCGAGCATTCGCAAGCGTCCCAGTTCGGAAGCGCTGCAGTTCCGCTGACGCCGTTGACTGTGAACCGTCGACTGTCGACTATCGATGTGATCCGTCGAGTCGAAACATGAGTGACCGGAGCTTTACGGACCTCGTCGCGGAGGTGGCCAGAGCGACGTCTGCCCGCAGCTCCGGGTTCGTTCCGGCCTTGTTCGAGGAGCTCGCGTGGGGGCCTGGGGCCAGCGTGTATGAGTCGACTGGAGACCTCCCGGCAGCCCGCGGTTATCTGACGATCCTCGCCGAAGCCGTCAGCGAGGGTTACGTGAGCTCCAACGTTCCGGCAGGTTTCGTTTCTTCCTGTCTGCTCGAGCTCCTCGCGAAAGATCTGCCCAAGGTGGCGGCCTCCGAGCGGCTCGCGTGTCTCGTTCGCGCATTCAACCTCTGCGAAGGCGTCGCCGACGAGCCGAGGTGGTTGGACCAATATCTGGCCGCTCGCTTGGTCAAGCTCGAAGGCGGCATCCAAGCGCTGCCCAAGTTCCTCGAACGAGAGCTCGCGTCGGTGCTCGCACCGCCCCGAGCGGCCACCTTCGACGCCCCGTTCAAGACCACCGTCCTCGACCCTCGGTCCGTCGACGACGACTTCCTTCCGGGCGAAATGGTCCTCGCTGCGCCGAACGTCGTGACCATTCGAGACCGAAAACGGGACGTGTGGATCGGCGCGATCCTCGCGCCTGGCCAGCAGCATCGACTCTTTGGCCCGGTCAGGGCGGAGGCTCAGCGCGTCGAGCCGAGCGCGACCGCCAAGGAAATCACCGTTGGAAATGGCTTCGTCTTCGTCGGTGATTCGCGCGTCGAGCTCCCTCGATTTGGCCGATTACACGCACACGCGATCGCGCCCGCCGGGTTCGTGCTCGCGTCCGCGGTCGACTCCCAAAGGATCTGGGTCGTCGAGGCTGCAGAGTGACCCTCGTACCCAAACCTCCCCGTCAACGCCTCGAACGCGCGACGATCGAGCGCGACGCGGCCCTCGACCAACTCACTCGAGACCTCGGACCTGCCTTCGAACGGGCGAAAGCGCGCTGGTCGTCGTTCTTGCTCATCGAAGCCCCGGTGTCCGATCCGGCGCTGCCCCTGGCCGCGATCGATTTGTCCACGCGGAAAATCCGAGTCAACCTTCCCGAGATCGCGACCAAGGGGATCGACAGTACGATCGAAGCCATCTTGGCTCACGAGCTCGGCCACCACGTTCGGTGGCCTGGGACGCTCGCGGTTCAGGCGCGAATGCACGTGATCGAGCGACAACTGATCCCGTTCGAAGACTACTCGCTCGTCAATCTCTTCACCGACCTCATGATCAACGAGGAGATCGGCCGGGAGCTGTCCGAGGAGCTCACGCGGATTTACCGCGCGTATTGGACGCCGGATGACTCCGCGTGGAAGAGCGACCCGGCCTTCTGTCTGTACTTGACGGTGTACGAAGAGCTCTGGCGCTTGCCGCGTGGCGCGATCGTCGGACACGCGGCCTTGGAGCTCGAGCAGCTTTGCCCGGGCGCTCGAGCCGACGCGCAGATTCTGGCGACCGACTTGTTCAACCTCGGTCCCAATCCGTACACTCAGTTTCTATTCTTTGTTTCGATCGTGACTCGGTACGTGAAGGGACTCGGGCGCGAACGACCCAAGCCTTTTCGTCCTTGTGACTGCGGACCGGGCGAGCCGTCGAGCGACGACTGGGCCGAAGCCATGCGGCCCGACGCCAAGGAAGCCGAAGCGATCGCGCGAGCGCTTTCGGAGCGTTGGTTTCCAGACTCGCAAGCGGAGCGTCTGCGTGACGAAGGCTCTCTCCTTCGACGCCAAGGGCCGCTCTCGGCGAACCCGGCCCGACTCGAGCGGATCCCCGAGATCATGGCTTCGTATTATCGACGTCAGGCCGAGCGATTTCTATTTCGACCGCCGAAGCAGAAGACTCTTGGAGAGGTGATCGTGCCTACGACCCTCGGCAGATGGGAGGCTGGCGACCCGGTCCGCGAGATCGACTGGCTCGCGACCCTCAACGCGCGGGGCCCAACCCTCGGCCCAGCCTTGCCCGAACGACGGGAGAAGGTGGCCGAGTGGGAAGGTGCAGACGAGAGCTTGTGGCGACCGCGAATCGAGATCTACCTCGACGTCAGTGGGTCGATGCCCGACCCGAAGCACACCGAGAACGCGATGACTTTGGCGGGCCAAATCCTCGCGCTCGCGGCCATTCGAGCGGGCGGATCGGCGCGAGCGATTCTTTACTCTCACGAGCCCGTCATCTACCAGGGCTGGTGTCGATCAGAGCTCGAGCTCTCGCGATTTCTCATGCACCACATCGGAGGAGGCACTGAGTTTCCGTTCGCGGAGCTCATTCGTTCGATGGCGACCTGTGGTCGCGACCAACCCATCCGCGCGGTCATCACCGACCCCGACTTCGACTCCAACGTTCGGGCTTACAACGGCGCCAATGATCTGCTGCGGACGGCGGCGACGAAGTCCGCGCGGTTCGTGTTGCTGCAGCATCGAGCCTTCGAAACACGCATCAAGGATTATCAAGCGCTGGGGCTCGCCGTAATTTCGGTACCGAGTATGACGGATTTTCCGAGAACGGCGGCCCGCCTTGCCCGAGTGCTCTTTCCGGACGCAGGCTTCGAATCATGAGATTGGTCGGAGCAGGAACGGCCCTCGTCCTCGCGATCGTGACCGCCTGTGGGTCGGAGAGGCTCGAGATCGCCCTGCCACCTCCGGACGCCGCGATGACTTCCCTGATCGTGGGCATGGAGGCAGCGGGCGCGCTGTCGCTGACCGCCATCGACATCACGAGCCGCGAAGGGCTGTCATCGCTGCCCGCCGTTGAGAGTTGGACGGGCGAGCCCACTCACCTGACGGCGTTGTATTTTACAGACTCACTCGACGCGCTCGGACTTCGGCCGGGATCGCTCGACCCCTTCGTTGGATCTGGCCAGCCGGTGCCGACGGCCGACGAGACCTTTGGTCGCTTTGCCGAAGGGGAAGACTTCGGAGTCTGGACCAAGATCTCCACGAGGCCCGGTCAGATCGAGCAAGCCAAGGTCGAAGTCTCGGAGCGATGCGCGAGCTTTCGGGCCGAGACGCGCATTCTGATGCCGCGCCCGTACCGTTGGGCGCTTCAGGTTTTGGAGCGAGGATCTGAAGTCATCGCGGCGACCGCCACGGTGGGAGAGGACCCGATCGCTGGAGCTCACGCAGGTCCGGCGAGGTTTTTCCGAGTCGCCCCTGGAGTCGCCGATCCGGAGCTCGTGGGCAAGATTCCGCCTACTCCACGGAACTACGTGCAGGAGGACGTGGCGGAGTGTTTCGGCCAGGTCGTCGTCGCGGGGTTCGTGGTCGAGCCGTGGCAACCGAAGCTTTGGCTCGGCGAAGTCACCGGTGAGTTCGTGGCGCTCCCGGAGCCTCCGGAGGTCGTCGTCGAGCTGGGTTGCGGGCCTGACGGGCTCTACGGGTTGACTCAGCGAGCGAGCGTTCTTCACCTGGCGACGCCTTCGGGCGAGTGGCGGCGAATCTTCGAAGACCCCGAGGAGCATCGGTTTCCGCATTTTGCCCACGGCGGATCGATCGCGGTGTCGGAAGCTTCGGTCTACGTGATTCCTCACGACCAGAGAAGGGTCTTCGAGATCACTGAGGGTCGGGCCCGGGCGGTTCCGATCGACCTAGGACCCGAACCGGTCCCTGGAGGGTTCGCCGTGGAGCGAGCCTACGCGATGGTGGTGTTGGGTTCGCGCGTCGTGGTCGGCACTTTCAATGGGCTCTTGTATGAGTTGACAGGAGAGCGGTTCGTTCCGCTCGCTCTTCCCGTCGCGGACGAGCACGTGCTGGCGGTGGTTTCTCGTGGTCGTGGCTTTGTGTTCTCCGGGTACTGGGGGCGAATTCGGGAGCTCAGGCCGGGGAAAGAGGAGTGTGCGACGCCGCCGCAGGCGTTTCCGATGCATGTAAACTCGATTCTGGCCTTGCCTTCGGACTCTTTCGTCTTCGTCGGAGACACAGCCTCCGAGCACCAGGATCCGGGGCGGGCGGCGGCAGTATTCGTCCACGCCGACTGAGCGCGCTGGGGTGAGTCAGAATCGTCGCGACACCCTGTGTCAGTGGGCGCTCCGAACGTCGAAAAACGTCAGCATCAGCCCTCGATCGACCGGATACCGGGAGTCGGCGACGGTGACATAACCCTTTTCAAGCGCGAGCCCGAGCTTCGCGGCGAGGCCGTTGGAGAGCTGCTGAGCCGGGCAAAACCCATTTCCATCGGTGTCGAGTTTCTCGGCCGAGAAATGTCCGAAAAAGCCGGCGTTGCCGGCCCAGATGAATCCGTCCGAGTAGGGCAGTAGGACGTCGACGGAGACTTGCGCGGAAGCGGGCAAATCGCGCCAAGTTCCGTTCGACAAGATCCCAACAAAACCGGATCCCCCGACGACGATTCCCAAACTGGGTACGACGAGCACGCTCGCGAGCCCTTCGCTCGCGCGAGGGGAGGGCTGCGTCTCGAGCTCGCGACGCGAGAGGATGCCGAAGAGCGGCACGTCGTTCACCACCGCCGCTGCCTCGGCGCCCGGAAGCGCGGCGAGGTCGTTTCGATCGAAGTTCGAGGTCATCCGGTCCGGCGTCGACCATTCGCCCAGCTTGGTCACGATGCCCCTCTCGATCGCGAACATCTCGCGCGTCTGAGTCAGCGCGAAGACGACGCCGTCGGACTCCACGAGCTTCCGGAGGTAGATGGGTTGCTCATCGCTCGTCTCGCCGATGAGTGCGACCGTTGAGGTCGGCACGAATCGATCGTCGAGCTCGACGATGGTGCCGTCATAACGGCCGAGCCAAATTCTGTCTCCGACCCGAGTCGCCGCGATGAAAGGGGAGCCGCCAAAGGGGACGCGAAGCGACGTGACTTCCTCGCAGCATTCCGTAGCGCCACGAGTCACCCGATGAACGGTGCCGGCGTACGCCGAGCCCGCGGCGCCGCCGAGATCGATGCGGAGGCGCGTACCGACCCACACCGTCGATTCGTCGATGGCCAAGACGAACGCGGCGAGCGCGAAGACGGGGTAGGACGCGCCCTGGTAGGTTCCTTCGGGCCGGGGTAGCTCGATGGGAGTGTCGGCTACGACCTCGGCACATCTCAGATCGGCGGACGTGCGAATTTGCAGTCGCGCGATGTCCTCGGGGAGACTCGCGGCCGACCAGCGCGAGACGTCGGTCCCCTGCACTCGGCGCTCGAGGACAGTGGCTGGAACAGGGAGTCGATGGCCCTCAGCCGTGAGCTCGAGAGGACCAGCAGGGACTTGGAGAGTTGGGAGAGTTTCAGAGTACAACAGGGCGTGAAAAGAAATCGTCTCGGCGGGGATCGCGTCTCCTTCGAGAATGGGCTCGGTCGGAGCGCCTTCGCCGGTCGACGGGTCGACGCCGAAGAGCTTCGGGCTGGGCAAATCGCGCCCGGAGGCCACCAAGATGAGTGCCTTGCCGTCGATCGAGGCCGGGAGGTCGACCCGGGCGATCGCTCGATCGGAGCACGCGGCCAGGGCCGTGAGCAAACCCAGGATGTATCGATTCGAAGCGACCCGGCCGGGCCTGGGAAGATGGATGCTCACGTCGAGACTCGGTCCGCTCGCTCTGCTCGCTCGCGGACACAGAGGAGCCATTCCTTTCTTTTCCATCGGCTGGCCAGTGCAGGCAAGCGACTAGACTGAATCCATCGAAGGCACAGAGAACACGCTTCGGCTCTGTGCTCCGTGGTTTCTCCGGCAATCACCCACCTGTACTCAGCCTCGCGTAGGTTTGCCGGACCTGACTTGCTCTCGACCACGGATCCGCGGATTCTCGAATGAGGATGGCTTGGCTTCGCCGTCTCTTTGGATCCGAGAAACGCGACCGACCCGACGTCGACGTAGCGCGCCTCATCGCGATCTTCGAGCGGGCGGCCGGCCACGTCGATCGCGTGGGCGTGGATTCGGAGCTCATTCGTGCGCGCTTGGCTGATGCGTACCGTGACGAGAACATCGTGCCTCCGTCTCCCGAGTCCTTCGACGAGCTCACGCGAGGGCTCGATGCGGAGGCGTGGCAGAGGCTGGCCGTGCTGGTCGCCGCGTTGGACGTGCCCGACGTGCGTGCCTTACTCTCCCAGCTCCTTCCACCCGGTGGTGCGATTCAGCAGCTCGAAGACGGGTTCGTGCGCGTCTCGATCGAGAAGTCCTTGTTGTCTCTGCCGCTGCTACGACAAAGCTCGGTGCGGCTCGAGGAGCTCGCGCGGGAGCTCGCCGCGGGATTGGGCGCTCGGATCGGCGGCGAGACCGCAGAGGAGTCCGAGACTCGGCGCAGCCAGCTCGACTACGCCAGGCTGCTCGAACAGGCAGACAAGAACCGTGAGGCTGCGGCCGAGCACGCCGCGTACCTCCGTGAGCTCAATCCCGACGAGCCCACGCGCAGGAGCAAGTGGTGATCGAATCGATCGCCGATCGCGACCGGTATGTCTCCGAGCGGCTCGCGAGGTTGAGTTGGCACACGGGCGGCTCGATCGCTCCGATCGAGCCGGAGGCTCAGGTACCCATTCTGTTTCGAGACGTCGGCACACGAGCGATGTTGCGATTCCTGCGTGGCTCCCTCGAGCGCCTGGCGGGTCCCATGACGCCGCTCCTTTATTTGCGCACCCATGAATGGACGGAGCCCTACGAGGACCACGGCCGCATCGGACGGCTCGTGTTCCTTCGGCCCGCGCTCGCACACCCTTGGCGCTCAGGTGTACCGCACGTTTTCGTGGCTCGCTCGGAGACACGCGTCGACCGGCGCACCCTCGCTTGGTCTCCGGGATCTCGGCCGCTCGAAACGATCGAAGCGCGCGCGCGCGACGTGGCCGACGCGGACGCCTTTCGGGAAGCTCTCGGTGGAGCGGAGCTCGACGAGGAGAGACGGGACACGATCGATCGCCTGGAGCGACTCGTCGACGAGGAGAGTCGCACCGAGCGCGTGCTGGAGCCCCTTCGGCGAGATTTTCAGTCGGCCGATTCTGCGCGTCGGGATCGAGCCCGCTCCACCCTCCGCGACTGGGAGCTCGGGGAGGACGCGCTTTGCCGCGCTTGGCACCATCTCCCGGCGGCGATTCGTACGCACGTCCTCGAGGTCACGAGGTGAGACCGGACCCGGATTGGGATCGCTGCCGATTCCTCACCGCGAGCGTCCTGCCAGTCGCGCGCGCTTGTGATCTGCGCTGTCCGTTCTGCTTCTCGCGGTCCTCTCTAAGCGCGCTCGATCGGCGGATCGCGCCGTATGATCTCGATGCCTACTTCGAACTGGCCAGCGCCCGAGGCGCGACGAGGCTGGTCGTGACCGGGGGCGGTGAGCCTCTCTTGCGGGCCGACGAGGTCGTTCGCATCGTGAAGCGAGGCAAGCGCTGGTTCGATGAGATCGCTTGTTTCACGAACGCGACCCACCTCAGCGAGACCCTGGCCGACGAGCTCCTCGAGGCCGGCCTCAGCTACTTGTGTTGGTCTCGTCATCACCACGACGACGAGACGAACCGCGCCATCATGGGCGCCGAAGCGCCCGCCTTGATCGAGGGCATGCGACGCGCGTCCAAGCTTCCGATTCGCGCGACCTGCGTGATGATCAGGGGCGGGATCGAAACGAGAGAAGACGCGCTCGCGTATCGAGCCGCGTTGCTCGAGGCCCGGCAGAAGACGTGGCGGGGCGCTGGTGGAGCATCGCTCGAGCTCACCTTCAAACACACGTATGTCGCGTTCGCGGAGAGTCTCTTCCAAGGCTCGAGCGCCAACGAGTGGGCTTCGACGCATCGCGTCGCGATCGATCCGTTCGAAGGAGACGAACGGTTCCCCGTCATCGCGTCGCTCCCTTGGGGTCCAAGGATTCGCGACGTTTTCGGGACGCGAACGTGTTTCTACAACGAACCCACTCCGCTCTGGGAGAAGGCCAGCGGCCTCTGTCGATCGGCGAACTTGCTCGCCGACGGATCTGTGTACGCGTCGCTCGAAGACGCTCGAAGTTGGCTCGCCAAGCTCACCATCGATGCCCGTCGACCGATCCGAGCGAGTATACTGAGCGCATGAGCCGAACAGAGCTCGGAGACCGAGCTCGCGTCCTGATCGATCAGGCCCTCTCGGCCGGAGGACGGACCGTCGTCGTGACCGGCGCGGGCGTGTCAGCGGAGAGCGGGATTCCAACGTTTCGCGGACCGGAAGGCTACTGGACGGTCGGATCGAAGCACTTCCGGCCCGAAGACCTCGCGACGCAACGCGCCTTTCGCGACATGCCTTGGGAAGTCTGGTCCTGGTACCTCTTCCGCCGAGGCGTGTGTCGCAAGGCGTCGCCAAACGCCGGGCACCAAGCGCTCGTCGAGCTCGAGGAGCTGCTTCAAGATCGCTTCGTTTTGATCACCCAAAACGTCGACGGCATCCATCTACGCGCCGGCAACAGCCTCGACCGTACCTATCAAATCCACGGCAACATCGACTTCATGCGCTGCGCCGACGAGTGCACGGACGACTTGTACAGAGTGCCCGAGTTGATCTCGATCGACTGGCCGAAGGACCGCCGGGTCGACGATGCGGAGCGCTCGTTGCTCGTGTGCCCGAGCTGCGGTGGGCGCGCGCGTCCACACGTGCTGTGGTTCGACGAGGCGTACGACGAAGTTCACTTCAGGTTCGACAGCTCCATTCGAGCGGCGGGCCGCGCGGACCTCGTCATCATCGCCGGTACGTCTGGAGCCACCTCGCTTCCAGTCCACGTCGCGGAGATCGCCGCTCAACGAGGTGTCGTCATGCTCGCGGTGAACCTGGAAGAGAGCCCGTTCACCGAGCTCGCCGAGCGCTTGCCCAAGGGCGCCGCGTTGTTTGGTCAGAGCGGTTCGATCTTGCCGGAGATCACGTCGTGGTTTCGAACCCACCTCGGCGCGTGAAGTCCGTGACGCGCACGGCTCGTTCCGTGTAATTCGAAATCGTGACTTGGATCGAGGCCAAGACCGAGCAGAGTGTCGCCGTCCGCGCGAAGCGAGACGACGCGTTGCGCATCATCAAGGACATTTGCCGGATCGGGGTGATGTTTCCGGGGGTCGATCGCGTGGAAGATCGTGGGGGCGGTAAGTTTCGATTTTTGATCGCCGAGCGCTCGACGCTCGGCGTGCGATTCGTCGGCGACTACGTGAACCTCTACGAGGAGAAGGGACCGGACACGTACGCCTTTCACAGTCTCGAAGGGAACATGAAGGTGCGCGGTTTTTGGCAGGTGCGCGGCGTCGATGGGTCGGTGACGATCACCGAACAAATCGCGACGGAGCTCGAGGTGCCGGTGCCGAGGATGTTGAAGGCACCCGTGCAGCTCTTCGCGGACCGCGAGCTCTCCACCGGCGTGAAGGCGCAGCTCGAAGGGATCCGGCGAGCGCTCGAAGGCCGTTGATGCGTCTTTGCGACTCGGAGGCGCGTCTTTTCCGGGTGCTTCGGGGCTGCGTCCTTTGGACGACTTTCGCGTGTGGCTCGTCGGCGATCTCGATCGAGTGACCGATCCGCGGCCAACCGTGCTCGTCATTGGGTCGAAGGTCTGGGCGTGTTGGCGGCGGGTCGCTCGGGTGGGCTGGATATGTTGAAGCAAACGACCTGGGAGAGTATCGCGGTGGGAACGGGAACGGACCAAATCATCGGGCTGGGCCGAATGGGTTCGTTGGTGGCATTCTCGACCAAGGAGAAAATCGGTCACTTCGTGTGGAGGACCAAGGAGCTATGCCCGGCGGGGGGTGTGGAAGGGTTGGGTGAGATCCGATTTTTCGAGCCGTTCAACGGGGGGTGTTGGCGGCGGGCCCGAACGCCGACGGGGCGCTCGAGCTCGTGTGGCTCGTTCCGGGCTGACTTACCTAGGAGCCGCACTTCGAGGCGGCGCTTCTCCAACTCACTCGGTGACTACGGCGCGTTTGGCTTTTTCGGCGCGCAGCTTTCGCTCTTCGGGTTCGAGCTTGTCGGCATCGCGATCGGCGCCTTGCCCGGCGTTGCGCCACTTGGTGGCGTCTTCATTGGACTGCACGGTTCGATCTCGATCGAGCTCGTCGGCCGCACCTCGGTAGTTTCGTGCTTCGCCTCTGAGTTGCTCGATCTCTCTGCGGAGCTTGTCCGGGTCGCCGACTTCGCTGACTGCGCCCTTCTTGCGCTCGTTCTTGAGCTCTCGTTGGAGCTCCTCGCGGCGGTCGAGCTCGACGTGGTCGTCGTGAACGCGCCATCCGGACCCTTGGGCTCGTTTGGCCTCGAGGCCCTTGGCGTCGCCCGCCGAGGTCGTACCGGCCGCCTCCGGGCTCACCGTGGAACCCACGTTTTGGAGGAGCTGATGCTGAAGGTGCTGGAGATTCGGGTCGTGCTCTCGCTCGAGCTTGCGCGAGAGGTCCTTGGGGCCGGTGCGGGATCGAGCCGAGTCGCCGGAGATCTCTTCGGTGACTCGGTCGTTGGCGATCTTCTGAGCGTCGACCGGGTTGATGCCGCCGACTTGCTCCGGGAGGTCGACCTCGATGGGGCGTTCCTGGGGACCTTGGTCGACGTAGGCTGGACGAGGGCCGGGAGAGACGCCTGTCGCTTTCATGAATCGAGTTATCGCACGAAAGCTTTGCGAGTTGCGGACAATGCCGGGAGGGGGGCTCGAACCCCCACGCCGCGAGGCCGAGGTTTTTAAGACCTCTGCGTCTACCGTTCCGCCATCCCGGCCGAGGCGCTCACTTCACCACGACACGCGACCAATGGGAACGCGGAATCTGAGCTCACGCCGTCGGCATGACCGCCACGTGCGACCCTTCGGCCGGAACGACCATCGTGACATGCACGGTGGTGCCGGCGCCAGGCACGGACTGAACATCGACGGTGCCCCGAAATTTTCGAACGCGCTCCCCCATGCTCACCAGCCCGTAGTGCCCGGGACGCTTCTTCTTGGTGTCGAACCCGACGCCATCATCGGAGATCGTAAGCGAGACGATCTCTCCGTCGTAACGCAACACCGCGTCCACCTTGTTGGCCTTGGCGTGCTTTTGGATGTTGGTGAGGCACTCCTGAAGAATGCGAAAGGTCGCGAGCTGCATCTCGCTCGGGAGGCGATGCTTCCTGCCCACGGCCTTGAACGAACATGGGATGCCGTTCACCTCGACAAACTTCCCGCAGTGCTCCTCGAGCGTGGCGTGTAGATCGAAGTCGCGTCGCGTCATCTTGAGCGAGCGCTGGAGCTCTTCCTTGGCTTCCTGCGCTTGCGCCATCAACTCCTTGAGCTCCTCGCCGAGCGACGTGTCCTTGTTCTGGCGATGGATGAACTCGGCCTTCATGATCAACGTCGAGAGTGTGCCGCCTAGGCCGTCGTGCATCTCACGTGAGAGGCGCAAGCGCTCTTCGACCACGAGCGCTCGTTCGCGTTCGCTCGAGAGGATCTTCAGTTGCTCGAGCCTGGCGCGATCTCGCGCGTTCAGGTGGACGAGCACATAGACCGCGATGAAGCTGAGCGCGCCGTACCACAGCAGCAGGAAGATGCCTTCGGAGAGGAGCGCCCCTGCCGAGGCGTCGAGTCGGGCGACGATCGGGAGCATCAAGAGCGGCGGGACGATCGCGAGCGGTCGCGGGAACAGGAGCGCGAAGAAGATCGTGAAGACGATCTGCGCAGCCATCATCGGCGAGGTGAGACCTCCGCTCGACACGACCGCGGCGGTCAGGGCGACGAGGTCGAGGTTCAGGGTGAGGAAGGTGAGAGGTCGGCCGAGCTTTGGATGTTCGAGGAAGACGTAGTTGGTGACGGAGTAACCGATCACACCGAAGTAGATGGCGAAGGCGTACGTGGAGGTCGCGCCGAGGTACTGAGACCACGAAGGAACGGCCAAGACGCCGAGCCCGATCGCGAGGAAGGCCAAGCGCGCGTAAAAAAGCGCGCGTGCGCGCTCGGAGAATCGTTCGCCGAGCTGGGGGGGCTCCAAGGGGGCGTCGGCCGTGGCGGCGGCTCCACCATAGGTTGGCGGCATGCCCGTTTATCGCATGCTATCGAAAGCGGTGCGTCCGCTCATTCGCCGAAGCCGAGCTCGTGTCCCTCGCCTCCGCGAGCTGCGGATTCTGCCATCCTTCCGACCACGTCCGACCACCCGGGATGAGTCCATGGCCAACCCCGACAAGCTGCGCGAGCAGGAGCAGTCTTGCGCCACGACCCGGTTCCAAACGACTAGCTGAAATGCTCGGTTAGTTGCAGAAAACGTCCGTGCTCTCGACCTTCGGCCAGTAATACAAGAACACGTTGCAGTGCTCCGAGAGCTCCGTGTTGCCTCCGAACGTGTAGCAACAATCGTTGGCACCGGAAGCGTCCTTCTTGTCGACGTCGTCACAACTGATTCCGACCGGCTCACGCCACTTGTATTGGCAGTCCCACCAAATCCCGCCGCCGGCAGGGATCGCGATCGAGAGGTCTCGGGTCATCGGAGGCTCATCCCAGGACTTGCTCTCGTAGAACTGCGCGGCAGTCTCGGGGTGAGTTTCACTGGTGCCATCCCACGAGGAGATCGTGAACTTCTCGCCTCGCCGGTGGAAGTGCCCGTTCGCCGCCGTCACCGTCACACTCCCGGAGGGGAACTTACAGGTGCCTTCGTACGAAGGCGACGGGTTCGAGCGACACACTCGAATGCTCTGCTGAGTCGCAAAGAGCGTCCCGAGCTCCTGCGGGTTGGCTCCTGAGTAGCGATGAAAATTGATCCCGACCTTGGCTCCATTTGGCGTGGGCTGACTGGTCGTGTTCACGTAGTGAACCTGAATCATCAGCCACTCTCCCGGAGTCATTCGAATGGCGACGTCCGTGGGAAGCGTCCAGTCGGTGTACGGATCGTTCGGGTTCGAGTTCTGTGAGTTGGCCACGAGCGGCCAATCCGACCAGTTCGCGCTCTTCCAACAAGGGTGAGTGACCTGGTCCTTGCCTTCGGCGGCCATGCCGTCGAGCTCGCCCAGCTTGACCGCCGCGCCCATCGCCGGTCCGAGCTCTTTGACGGTCTTCACTCGGAAGACATTGAGGTGGTGGCTTCCCGGATTGATCGCCGTGTGGACGCGGTTCACCCAGACCTCCTTGCCGGCGTCGAGATCGGGCACCTGCACGAAGTAGCAGTTCTGGTACTCGGCTCCGGCCGGAACCTCGAAGGCCGGGACCCTGAGCGAGAAGCCCGCGGAGGCCTCGAGTATGTCGAGGGTCCAGTCGGAGGGCGTGGGTGGTTCCGACCCGGCGCAGGACGCCAGGAGCGGGGCGAAGAGGAGGGGAGTGAAGCGCATGGGGGCATGATGAGTCGGGGAGGCCTGCGCGAGCAAGCGCGATCGCGCAGGAATTGCGCTGGCCATTCCCAGCCAAAGACACCTTGAATCGTGGTCGGTCTTTAGGACCCGCTTGGCGATCATGCGATGGGTTGTGATTGTTTGTTTGGGACTTGGGGCGTGCGCAGAGACGACCGAGTGCGCTTCGCCGGTCGACTGTGCTCGACCCGCGGACGCGGGCTCGAATCAGGACGCCACG
Source organism: uncultured Myxococcales bacterium (assembly GCA_964463485.1). Classification (GTDB taxonomy): domain Bacteria; phylum Myxococcota; class Kuafuiibacteriia; order Kuafuiibacteriales; family Kuafuiibacteriaceae; genus CAYXDO01. The sequence continues at coordinate 22,816 of CAYXDO010000114.1, forward strand.
GTCACCTCGTTCGATGGCGGTTGGTCTGACGCGGGCGAGGCGAAGGTCGTCGAGGTCGGCACGGGGTACGAGCGATTCGAGGAGCTCACCGAGGACCAGGAGATTCGGCTGACGCTAGGGCCCCAAGGGGGCGGGCCGATCGAAGGTTATCACATCTGGTCGGCCGTGCGGACTTCGGGCCTCGAGCCCGGGGGCCTGCGAGTCTTGTTCACGATCCTCGACGCCGAGACGCGTTCGGTGCACGCGCGGACGGAGCGATTGGTCGACCTTCAGCCCACGGCGGACGGTCGCTTCGTGGCGTACGGCTTCGCGCCTCGGCTTCACGACTGCTGCGTGGTGCGTGGGACATCGATTCTGATGCACGCCGAGGTCATCGATTCAGGAGGGATGGCGGCCTGGGACGAGAAGCGAGTGCGGGCCGCTGCGATGTGTTCGGATGGTCAGGGCGGAGATGTCTGCGAGTAGATGACGGACCCTACGAAGGGCGAGCTCACCAGGTGACGTTGGCGGCGCCGTCGCAGTCGGTGTCGATTCCGTCGGGTCGGCCGTTGCCATCCGCATCGACCGGCGCCGGGCGGCAGGAAGAGCCGTTGAAGGGCACATCGACGGTACCGTCGCAGTTGGTGTCCACGCCTTCGGGGGTGCCGTCACCGTCCGCGTCCACTCGCGCCGGGACGCACATGTCCCGCGTGAAGTCGACGGTGCCGTCACAGTTGGTGTCCACGCCCTCGGGCACGCCGTCTCCGTCTTGATCGATGCGCTCGGGGCGGCAGCCCGCGTCCACGTCCGCGACGCCATCGCAGTCGGTGTCTACGCCTTCGGGCAGGCCGTCTCCGTCCGCGTCGATCGGCGCGGGCCGGCA
>CAYXDO010000114.1:23777-34838 GCA_964463485.1 uncultured Myxococcales bacterium
TGTCTACGCCTTCGGGCAGGCCGTCTCCGTCCGCGTCGATCGGCGCGGGCCGGCAGTGCTGGCCACGTCGCACGTCGATCGCGCCGTCACAGTTGGTGTCCAAACCATCGATCACGCCGTCGGCGTTCTCGTCGATCCCTTCGGGTCGGCAATCGCGCACGGGCACTCGCACGTCGGGCGTGCCGTCGCAGTTCGTGTCGAGCGATTCGGGGCGGCCATCTCCGTCGGCGTCGATGGGCGCAGGGCGGCAGCCGCCACGCGCCGGCGCGTCGATCGCGCCGTCACAGTCGAGATCCACACCTTCGGGCTGTCCGTCGCCGTCGGCGTCGATCGGAGCGGGTCGGCAACCGGCGGGCACGTCGACGCCGCCGTCACAGTTGATATCGAGACCCTCGGGTACGCCGTCCCCATCCGCATCGACAGGGCGCGGTCGGCAGGCGCGGTGGTCGATCACGCCGTCACAGGTGACGTCGACGCCGTCGGGACGACCGTCTCCGTCTTCGTCGATGCGCTCGGGCCGGCAGCCGCGCGGAGGCATCGGGAGGTCGCCGACGCCGTCGCAGTTCACATCGACGCCGTCAGGGGTGCCGTCACCGTCCGCGTCCACGCGGGCCGGACGACAACCCGCCGGAGGAGCCGGGAGGTCGCTGGTGCTGCACGTGCCATCGCGATCGACGTCGATGCACTCGGCGGTGCCATCACCGTCCGCGTCTAGAGCGCGAAGCTCGCTGAGCTCTTCGTCGGTCGCGAGGCTCGCGGTCGGGGTCGTGTCCCCTCCGCAAGCGGAGAGAGTGAGGCCAGCGGCCAGAAAACAAGTCGTCGTCCATTCCCAGATCTTCATGTCGTCCTCCAATGGGGTCGGGTCTGGCCCTGAGCACTGCGAGCGTCATGCCAACCGAAATCGAGAGACCGCCCCGCCTCCTGACGCGCTCGAAGTGTGAAGTCGACTGAGCAGTCGCGCTGCGTCGATGGCAAGGCTCTCGGAATTGTCCCATTGTTTCGGCGGGTTGAGGGACACGCCGGACTGCTCAGGCCACCTCACGCCTCGCAGGCTGTCCAGCTGACGACACAGGCGGAGCGACCGTGTTTAGTGGACTCGTGGAAGACAGCGTTCGCCGCAAACAGCTGAGGGTGCTGCGCGGTCTCACGTCCGACGACTTCCAGCACCCGCACGACGAAAAAGCGATCGCCGCGCTGAAGGCGGTGCCGGGCTTCGACTTCCTGATGAGGAAGGTCATGGAGTACGGCCTCGAGCGGATCTTCTACTTGGAGAACATCGCGGGAAACGTTCGGGTCACCGAGAAGATGTTCCCGCGGCTGTTTCGCTACGGCCGCTGGGGATCGCAGATCCTCGCGATCGATGAGCCAGAGATCTACGTGGCGCAAAACCCAATTCCCAACGCCTGGACCTACGGAGACACACGGCCGTTCGTCGTGCTCACGAGCGGACTGCTCGACTTGCTCGACGAGGAGGAGCGCTTCTACGTGGTCGGCCACGAGCTCGGCCACATCAAGTGCTCCCACGCCCTCTACACCCTGGTGGCAGACAATATCGCCACGATCATCTCCGCGATCGGGCAGGCGACGCTTGGGGTCGGTTCCATTCTCGGCATGGGCCTCGAGCTCGCGCTGTTCGACTGGCGCCGCAAAGCCGAGCTCTCCGCGGATCGCGCCGGGTTGCTCTGCGTGCAGTCCGAAGAGGTCGCGATGCGAGTGTTCATGAAGCTCGCCGGCGGCACTCAGAAACTCAGCAAGGAGATGGACCTCGATGAGTTCTTGCGACAAATTCGCGCTTACGAGATGACCAACGAGGCGCTCGACAAGGCGTACAAAGTGTTCATCACCGCCTTTCGGTCGCATCCCTTCCCCATCCTTCGCGCGGCCCACCTCGACCGCTGGATCACCACCGGAGCCTACGGAGACTTGCTCTTGCGAGGATCGAAGCCGCTTGGTGGAGGCTGATGGGAGGGCGCGGCGGAATTGACGGCAGACAGGGATCTGGGCTCAAACGCTTTCGTGTGTACCGTCGTGCTCATCCACCGCGTCTTTCGAGATCGACCGCTGTCGCTCGTCGCGAATCGAGACGAGCTCCTCGATCGGCCCGCCGAAGCTCCGAGCGTTTCCGCGGGCTCGGCGCTCAAAGTGCTGGCGCCCAGGGATCTCCGCGCGGGCGGGACTTGGCTCGGAGTCAACTCGGCGAGCGTCGTCGTGGCCATCACGAATCGGTTCGGGCTTCGGGACGATCGGCGCGCCTCGCGGGGTGACCTGGTTCGGCGCGCGCTCGAAAAACCTGCCGCCAGCGAAGCGGTCGAGGAGCTCGCGCGGGTGGACGCGCGCGCGTTCAACGGATTTCATCTGCTCATGGCCGATCCGTCGAGCGCTTGGCTGATCGTCGGAGACGGCGAGCGGCTCGAGGTCTCCGCGTTGGCCGAGGGCGTGCACGTCGTAACGGAGCGCTCCTTGGGTGCGGGTGACAATCGCCGGGAGCTCCGCGTGGGTGCTGAGCTTCGCGAGCGCGTGGCGCGCGGGGCGGGCCTCGAGGAGCTCCTCGCGCCTCTGGCTCGCCACATCGCACTCGATGGCACTGAGGTCGAGGCGACCGAGCAGACCGATCCGGTCGCGAGCACCTGCGTGCACTGGCCGTTGCTCTCGTACGGGACGCGGAGCTCCACGGGCATCGAGCTCGGAGCGCGGCCTCGGATCCTCCACGCGGAGGGCGCCCCCTGCCGCACGAGCTATCGAGCGCTGGACGCGGAGCTGACGGAGCTCGGCCTCAATTCGTGACGACGCCCGCGGGCGCCTCGTCTACCCTTCGAACGTCTGCCCTTCGAACCAACCGATCTCCGAGCGCGGACTCGATGCGTTGGAACAAGTCGATGCGATGGACGAGATCGGAGATGTAATCGAGCTCGTCGGTGTCGACCACGAGCGTCTCCGAGCGATCGTAGCTTTCGAACCAGCGGTCGTAGAGGGCCTGCAGCTTCGTCAGGTAGCTGCGCGGCATGCTCTGCTCCTCGGGCCGGCCTCGAAGTCTGATACGTCGCCGAAGAGTTCGAAGGGACGAGCGCAAGTAGATCATGAGGTCCGGGGGTCGGAGCTCGTCGACGATACTCTCGTAGAGCACGCGATAAGTTCGGTAGTCCCGCTCGCTCATCTTTCGTTGTCGTCGGAGGTTTTCAGCGAAGATCTCGGCGTCTTCGTAAATCGTACGATCCTGGATCACGGTCGAGGTAGAGGCCGAGAGCTCTTGGTGGATTCGGAACTTTCTCGCGAGAAAATAGACCTGCGACTGGAACGACCAGCGCTTCATGTCTTTGTAAAAATCGACGAGGTAAGGATTCGTATCGTTGGGCTCGAAGTAAGGCGCGACGATGTACGTTCGGCTGAGAAACTCGACGAGGGTAGATTTTCCGGCGCCGATGTTTCCTGCGACCGCGAGGAATCGGGGGCCGGGCCGTTCAGGAGGACGCGTCCGCTTTCTGTTCACGCGAGCGACTCCAAGAGCTTTCCGACGGACTTCTTCGCGAGGCGCACCGACACCGCATCGGCGCCGCCCACTCCGGCGATGGTCAGCCGCGAAGCCGAGAAGTATTTCTTGGCGACCTCGGTGATGTCGTTGGCGGTTACCGCTTCGAACTCGTTCAGCCGATCCTCGGGTGACTTCGGCGCTTGGAAGAGCTGAGTGGCTCCAAACCATTGCGAGAGCTCGAAGGGAGAGTCCAACGAGAGCTCGACGCTGATCCTCGCGCGGCGGCGAACCCGATCGACCTCCTCAGTCGTGATCTCGCCATTTCGCAACGACGAGATGACTTTGGTGAGCTCCTCGAGAGCGTACGGGAGCTTCTTATGGGCGACCGCAAACTCGAAATCGAAGATTCCGCAGTCTGCGTAGGCCTCCACCTCCGCGCCCACGTCGTACGCGATGCCTCGCTTCTCGACGAGCTCGACTTGAAGGCGCGCCGACAGACCCCCGTCGACGATGCGTCGCAACAACAGGAGCGCGGGGTAGTCGGCGTGCAGGGACGCGACGGCGCGGAAGGTCAGACGCAGGCGGGATTGTGAGTCTTCCGTGTGAATGTACGAAAAATGCGGCGTGTGTTTGGGCAGCGGCGGCGCGAGCTCTTTGGCCCGCCGGCCCGGCGAGAGCTCCCCGAGCTCGGCCTCGGCGGTCTCGAAGCAAGCCCCCGCGTCGATCGCGCCAGCGTAACAAAGCACGAGGTTCTTGGCGCCGTAGAAGCGCTTGCGATGGTCGACCAGATCGTCGACCCGAAAGCTCTTCACGTTCTTGCGCGTGCCGTCGATGGACTGGGACAGCGGGTTGCCGGCGAAGGCTTCTTTGTGCGCGATGATGTCCAGGTCGACGACACGTCCGCGATCGTCGATCACGTCGAGCATCTCCTCGAGGACGATGGAGCGCTCGATGTCGATGTCCTTGAAGGTCGGATTGCGAAACATCGCGCCGAAGATCCGGGAGGCGTCGCGGATGTAGTCGGGGTGGACCGTGGCCAAATACGAGGTCGAATCGCGCATCGTGAAGCCATCGAGCGTGCCGCCGAGGTCTTCCATCGCGCGATTCAGCGCCGTGGAGTCCTCGAAGCCCTCACAGCCTCGAAAGAACATGTGCTCGAGGAAGTGGGAGAGCCCGTTCTTCTCGGGCGTCTCGTGACGGCTCCCGACGCGCGCGAACAAGTTGATCGATGCCGAGTGAAGGTGCGGCATCGCCACTGTCGCTACCGTGAGACCGTTTGGGAGAGTTTTGGTCTCGAAGGCGTATGAGTTCGGCAAGGCCGCGATCGAAGCCACACGGCCGGGTCGTTGTAAAGCGCGCGACCGAGCCTCGAAGTGCCCGGATCGTTTGCACCGATCCCACTGGCGGGCTTCTTGACACCGTTCGGTGTCGGCACGAGCCTCGAAGCCATGGCCGTCCCGTATTTCGATCACGCGGCCAAAGACCTACGACGCCTGCGAGAAATCGTCGGGGTGATGGCACGGCACGGCTTCGGCGAGCTCGTGCGCAAGACGCCGAACGTCCCCGTAGACGTCACGGATCTCAAGCAAGACGAGGTCGCGGAGCCCGCGGTGACCCCGCCTGCGCGGCGGTTCAGGCTCATGCTCGAAGAGCTCGGCCCCACCTTCATCAAGCTCGGCCAAGTCCTCTCCTCGCGGCCCGACCTCATCTCCCGCGAGTATCTCGAGGAGCTCAAGCACCTGCAGTACGAGTGCGAGCCCATCGCGTTCGAAGAAATTCACGCGGCGATCCATGCGGGACTAGGCCGCGAAGTGACGACCGCGTTCACCAGCATCGACGAGAAAGCCGTCGCTACCGCCTCCATCGCTCAGGTGCATCGCGCCGTCACGACCGAGGGACGGGTCGTCGCCATCAAAGTGCAGCGGCCCGGCATCGATCAGCAGCTGCGAGCCGACGTGGACATCTTGTACCGCTTCGCCAGGCTCCTCGACGCCGCGATCGAAGAGTCGTCCGCCGTGGAGTCCGTCGGAGTCGTCCGGGAGTTCGAAGCGGCGATCCTGGCGGAGCTCGACTTTCGAGTCGAAGCCCAGAATCTTCGTGAGTTCAAACGAACTCACGAAGGCCGCGACGACGTCGTCATCCCCGCCGTGCTCGAAGAGCTCACCAGCTCGACCCTGCTCACCCTCGAGTGGCTCGACGGCGTGCCGTTCACCTCCTTGCCGACCGAAGGCCTCGATCGACCCAAGATCGCACGGCGCGTGCTCCAGGAAGCCTTCGACGAGGTGTTCATCGACGGCTTCTTTCACGCAGATCCGCACCCCGGGAACATCTTGCTGCTCGCCGACGGGCGCTACGCGATCCTCGACCTCGGAGTGTGCGGACGCCTCACTCAGAAGATGCGCGACACCATCGTCGTGCTCGCCCTCGCGATCGCCCTCAAAGACGCCGACACCGCCGCACGCACTCTGTATCGCTTGGGCCACGCGGATTCGCGCGTCTCCATCGCCTCGCTTCGAGACGATCTTCGCACCCTCTTCGCGCGATATCTCGATCGGCCCCTCGATCAGGTCGACTCTACGCTCCTCGGACAGGAGCTGCTCTCCTTGGCGATCAAACACCGCATTCGCGTGCCCTCCGAGTACACGATGCTCGCCCGAGCGTGCGCCACCATCGAAGGAGTCGTGCGGCAGCTCGATCCCACCATCGACATCGCCCACGAAGCCACCCCCTACGCAGAACGCCTCCTCTTCGAACGCGTAGGCCCCGGCCGCATGGAAGGCGGTATCTACCGCACTTTGTTGCAGCTCCAAGGAATGTCCGAAGACGTCCCCATCCAAATCTCTCAGGTGCTCGCCGATGCGGCTGCGGGCAACTTCTTCATCAACGTACGCGGCACTGCCATGGATCGCCTCGCCAACTCGATCGTGACCGCCTCGGCTGTCCTCTCGGGATCCATCGTGCTCGCCGCGTTCATCGTCGGGACCTTCATCGCTCTGGCGGTCGTGGACTGGGCGGTGCTGGGCATTCCGCTCGCGGCCCTCGTCGGCGCCCTCGGAGCGGTGACCGTGTTCTTCTGGGTAGGCGCCTACGCGGTGATCTGGCCGAGGGTTCGGAAGATCAGCGTGACACGCCTGTTCTCGCGAAAGCGCCGATGAAACGGGAGCTCATCCTCTCTGCGCTCTTGCTCGCCTCGAGCTCGTCCCCGGTGGCAGCCGTGCCCTTCGACTTCGAAGGCGCCTTTCAGCGGGCCGAGGAGCAGAAGCAACGTGGCGAACGAGAAGCCGCGTCCGCGGCCTACGAAAAATTGGCCGACCAGCTCATGACACGCTGGCCCGACCACCCCGCGATCCCGCGATCGCTGCTCGAGGCCGCCGAACAGGCCGCCGAGCTGGAGCGCAAGAAGGCCCTCCTCGATCGCATCATCGCGCTCCCGACCGACCCGCCGGAGGTCGTAGCCGCGCTGAGAGAGCGGTTCGCCCTCGAACGCGCGGTCGGCGGCCCAAAGGGCGAGCTCGTGTTCGCACACGCCACGTTCCGCGCGCACCCCACTGGGCAAGTAGCCGCCGAGGCTCTCTTTCGCTCTGCTCAAATCCTGGCCTCCGATCTCGAGGATCTGGAAGAAGCCAAGAGACCGCTCGATCGCTTGGTGAAGTCGATGCCCGAATCGAATCGATCGATCGACGCACGACTTCTCCGCGCGGAGATCTTCGTCCGGCAAGGAGACCGCGAGAGCGCGTTGATCGACTACCGAGCCGTCGCGACGAGCTCGGCGGCGACGACGGTCGTCACGGACGACGCGAGGCTGCTCGAGGCGACGTGCCTGGCGGAGCTGCAGAAACGAGACGAAGCGGTCGCTCGGTACCTAGCGCTGGTCGAAGAGCGCCCCGACTCGCCGCTCGTCGATCGTGCGCTTTTCGAGGCCGCCAAGCTGCTCGAAGCGATGGGCAAAAAAGCCGACGCCAAGGCTCTGCGGGTGAAGCTCGCGAGCCTCCGCCCCGCCTCTCCGTACAACCGTCGCTAATTCACCACGGACCCTCGGAACGCGGGCAGCTTGCCGCCGGATCGGGCAGGGCACGGCACGATGGTCCTGTCCAGTTTTCCACCTCGAGGCCAAAGCACACGCAAGAAGTTCGTTAGCCACCACGACCGGGTGGTTGCCAAAAACTGCGGAGTAAAACTCCGCAAGATCCGAAAATCAATGTCTTTTTTCGGATCGCCCGATCCTGGTGGTACGATGTGTGTCCGATGTTCTCTGTAACAGCAGGAAAAGATTGAAGAAACTGTCTTGAGCTGCTGCCGATGAAGATCGTACGATGAAGATCGCGATGAGCACGATTGAAACCCATTCTTCCATTGAAGGGTATTTCTCAGAGCTCCTCACGGAGGCCCTGGACGCTGAGAAGCTGACCCTGACGACCTCCGCTCAGGCCTACCTGGTCCAGATCGCGGCGGAGTACGGCAGCGCGCAGGCGTTGCACCGCGGAGCGCGTCCAGGCGAGCGCGGAACGCCCGCGCTGGTCTGGTTGTACGAGGAAGCGCACCGCGTGCGTCCCTCCGAGCGCTTCGACGCTTATCGTCGCATGGGAGACGTCGCGCTCGTGGTCAGCGGCTTCTACACGCCCCACATCGAGCGCTCGCTGGTGGACGTTCGCTACTACATCGGCATGGGCGAGGCCGCCTACGCACAGTGCGCTTCCCTCGCCGAGCTCCGACCTTTCCGGGCGATCTTCGAGCAGCTCGCCGGCACCTTCGACCGCCTCGTCGAGGTGTTCACACGCGTCGCCGAGCGCACCACGATGCCGGTGGCTCGCGACATCGCATCCCTGTACGAGCGATGGCTGCGTAATCCAGACAGCGGGCCCCTCGCGCGTCGCCTACTCGCCCAAGGCGCTGTGCCGATTTTTGGATCGAGCGCGGCGTAGTCGGAGGTCGACGTGGCAGAAGTCTTCTCCCTGTTACAGCGGCGGCTCGAGGATCTCTACAGGATCCACGGCGCGCCCGAAGTCGGGCCGTTCTGTATGGACGACGAGCACCTCGAGCTGCTCGGGCCCGAAGCCAGCGGCCGGCGGGAGGCGCTCATGGTCCACCAAGAGGAGGGTTCGGAGACCGCCGACGTCGGGCTCTTCGTCGCCACCAACGTTCGCCAAGCGGCCGAACGCTTCCTCGCGGAGGCGGAGAGCCTCTTTCGCTGCGAGGCGTCTCCCCGCCGCACCAGAGGCGAAGGCTCGAGTCGAAGAACGCGGGCACGCGGTTCGATCGACGCGTTCTGCGTGGCTCTCGAAGGCGTCTCGCACTTCCTCTACTTCACCTTCTCGTCCCAGCGCCGGCCGGTGTCGCTCATCGAGCTCGAGCTCCAAGCGGAGGTCGACAAGTTCCTCGTCCTTCGCCTTCACTTCGACGTGCCCGATCTGCTCGAGACGCTCTTCGATCGGATCAGCTTCGACGAGTCCCTCCTGCCCGAGGTCCTCGATCGTTACAAAGTGGCCAACGACCGGGCGCGCCGATACGCCCGCTGGCTCGACCGAACGATTCGGCGAGGCGGAACGCACGACGCGCTCGAAGATGCGAGGCACCTGTACCGCAAGCCTTTCCAAGAGAAGCTAGAACACATCGCGAGAGCCGCGTGAGCCGGAGATGAGTTGGCGCGTCCGATCCGTGTTTGAGTTTCGGACGCGCGTCGCGATCGGAGAGATCGTCGTACCCATGCTACCGCGGGCTGCTGTTGACGGCCGAGCGACACGGGGCAGCGCACCAGGCCAGATACTGGTGCAGGCCCGCGCCGAGCCCATCGGTACACCCCGAGCGTGACTCAAAAGCCGTGTGCACCCCCTCTTGGTCAGCTTTCGAAGCAGCGTCCACCCCCCTTGATCAGCTCGGAAGCGCCGTCGCTCCCGCTTTGGAGCCTCGGAAGCGCCGTCGTTCCCGCTTCGGAACCTCGGAAGCGCCGCCGCCCCGCTTCCGTAATCGCGATTCCCAAGTAGACTGCAGTTCTGCTCTCTCGGCGCACGGTTGTGGCCCTTCCGGCCCTAGCAATTGTAGTCGTCTGCACGCTGATCTGGATCGGCCTGCGGGCTGGCGTGGCAACGGACCAGGCGTACTCGGTGCTGGTCAAAGATCCCGAGCGAACGGCACCGGGAGGAAATGTCGTGGTCGCTCCGGCTGATGGCATCGTGCTCTACGTGCGTCGTTTCTCGAACGGAAGGGTTCCTTTGGTGATCAAACGAAATACACCAGTGCCGGTGGAGGCCATACATCGAATGGAAAATGGATCCCCATCGGAAGGTGTAATCATCGGCATCTTCATGATGACCTATGGTGTCCATGTAAATCGCGCACCGATCGGCGGCAAGGTTGCGGGGAGAGTTTGGTACAACGGGCCAGACGTCGAGATGACACGCCTCGAAAAGGGTCTGATTTTGCGATCGATCATTCCGGGCCCGGAAAAGTTGTTGGGTATTCTCGGGCTGGGTTTGTCGGACCTCGTTGCTGAGAGTGATCACATTCTATCGAGCGCTCGGGAGACCCTTGTGTTCGAAGGGGATCTTCGTTGTTTGGTGGTTCGGATCGCGGACTATTTTGTGGGGGAAATTCTGACTTGGGTGAGCTTGGGTGAGTTGGTCGGGAAGGGACAGCGGATCGGGATGATCACTTGGGGATCACAAACCGATCTCATCATCGAGATTCCTTCCGGAGTTAGTTTGGAGACACCCGTAGCGGAGGGAGACCATGTCCGAGCGGGCGAAACCGTTGTCGCCAAATACGCGCGATAAGTGGGCTCGCGGGCTGTGGCTCGTGTTGGCTGCTGTGGTTTTTGCGTTTGCGCTGGAGTGGACTGTGATTTTTAGGGGGCTTGAGGCGGTTTTGGGGATCGCTGTGCCGCGTTTGTATGGGTCGCTTCCCGAAAATGAGTTTGGCCAGAAATGCCGGGAGGAGTTGAAGGCCAAGAAAATACGGGAGGCCGAGGATCATTGCAGGAAGGCGCTCGAAATCGATCCACGCCACGCGTGCCGGGCGACCTTGGCAGAGATCGAATTTCGGCTGGACCGCCTGGAGCAAGCGAAAATTGAAATCAGCCGGCACCTTCAAACATATCCGCTCGACGGTCCGGCTATTCTCCTTCGCGCGGAAATTTCGGCAAAATTAGGGCTCCCTCGAGACCAGATTCGATCCGAGCTCGAAAAATCCCGCCACTTGCTTATTTCGAGAAGATCGGAATTCGAGAAGCTCAAAGGCACGTCCGACGAAAATTCAAGTGCAAAACACCGGTGGCGATTGGCTGTCTTGGCCCAAGAGATTTCTGATTTGACCGCGAAAATAAACGAGCTCTGCGAAATTCGCTAGACACCCCGCTGAAATCGCGATCCCCGAATAGGCCCCGTCGATAGGGTTTCGTATTCCCTGTAGGGTTGTGGTGACTATTCCCCGCTCAAATTCAAGCCGTGCCCCTCAAATTCAAGCCGCCCCCCCAAATTCAAGCCGTGCCCCCAAATTCAAGCCGTGCCCCAAATTCAAGCCGTGCCCCCCCGACCCAATTCAAGCCGTGCCCCCCTGTGACCGATTTTCGGTGGGCGGTCGGAATTGTTCAGTAGTGA
>CAYXDO010000115.1:0-34784 GCA_964463485.1 uncultured Myxococcales bacterium
TCAGACCTCAGACCTCAGACCTCAGACCTCAGACCTCAGACCTCAGACCTCAGACCTCAGACCTCAGACCTCAGACCTCAGACCTCAGACCTCAGACCTCAGACCTCAGACCTCAGACCTCAGACCTCAGACCTCAGACCTCAGACCTCAGACCTCAGACCTCAGACCTCAGACCTCAGACCTCAGACCTCAGACGAGTGTTCCACGTGGAACGCGAGCAACAGGGAATTGGAGCGCGATCAGAACTCCCTGATCACACGAAGCGCCGCTGAGTTGCTCATCCGTTCGCCGTCGCCCTTCGGTGTCAGCTTCGACTCGTCCAATGTGACCACCGCGCCGGGCAACACCTGCCCGAGATACGCTTCGAGCGTTCGGTCTCGAGTCAACCCGACCAGGACGCGCTCACCTTCGGTGCCGCACGTGCGAAGGACTCGCTTTCCGGGTCCGCTACGCCGAGACTCGAGGAGGCGCTGAGTACGGGAAGGGTCGGGGCTCTCGGAAGAGACCGCGGCCGACTCAGCCAGTCGATCCAGAATCAGGAACGAGAAATGAACTTCCGAGTGCCTTCGGCGAGCGAGGTCGGCGACGCGGCGTCCGATCGGGCCGAGGTGCAGGGGCCAAGTCAGGTGACACCAGTCGCCGTGATGAGTCAGCCGCGGGCAGGGCGCGGAATGTGTGCAGGGGGCGGTCACGCGGAGAAGGCGAGCGGGGTGTTCGAGGAGCTCCGCGCGCAAGGTCGAGAGACTCCGGCCGCTCGAACGATCGCCGGGCTCCAATACGTAAATCCGGCCGCCGGGCCGAAGCAATCGCGCGGTTTCGAGGACGACATCGAGCGGCCGCGTGGTGCGGGCGAGCTCGAGGAGGGAGTAGGGGAGGGCGACACACGCCGTCTCTCCGGTGAGTTGACGTCGAAGAAACGCAGTTGCATCAGATTCCTCGGTCGTGACCATCCAGCCGGGCCTCGATTCGCCCAACCGTCTCGCGACTTCAAGGAGAGTCCGGGATCTATCGACCAAAGTGATTGAGCCGGTCCGTCCGAGGGTGCGAGCCGCGAAGCCAAACGGCCCGAGCCCCGAACCGAGCTCCACGAGAGGACCGTCTGGTGGTGGATACGCGGCGAGCAGCCGGAGCGCGAGGTGCAGAGTGCGGCTGCCGTAGGCGAGGCCGCGGACGGCCATTTCGTCCGGGTCGGGCGCAAACGATGAACCATGCGTTTCGACGTATTCGTTCGAGAGTCGTTCGTAGGCGCTCGCCCAAGCCGCAAACGGGACATCAGACTCCTCGACGCCGAGCGCAGTGAGCAGCGCGTGTTCGAAGTCTTCGAGGACGGTTTCGTGGGACTGTGTTCGACTCATCGCGCGATCCAGCTCTGAGTGACCTTCCGGGGGATGGGCCGCGGTCGACTCACCAGGGATGGCCCCCTGCGCGAAGAGTGCGAGCGTCGCCAGCGTCGCGCTTCACGCTCCAACGGCGAAGCCGAATAACGAGACGTTTCACGTGGAACGCCACCCGCCGCACGCAGTCTGGACCCGCGCAGCGGCGCCCGGGGCGCGGGGCCTCTGAACGGACTTCCGGGGATGATTTGCAGTCGACTCACCGCGAGACCTCGGCAGCTCATCTGAGGCGTGGGCTCGGGCGCTCGTGAAACGTCGCAGACCGCGACGTTCCGAATGCCGGATTTGAGTAGCGAGCTCGGGCGTCGCGTGTCGCGTGTGCGGGGGCGTTCCACGTGAAACGTTCGGCCTGAATTGGCACAGACTCCGACTTCCGAGTTGGCTTCGGGCACAACCGTCCATGAATGACTTCTTTTTTTCAGTCGGACTCTCTCTTGCGTGATTTCGCCTGTCTCGCCTTCTTCGTGCCTCTTGGAACGAAGAGCCGCCGCCGTGTCGGCCGTTGAGTCTGAGCTCTGCGCCTTCGACTTCGCGTGGATCTCCTGGACTCGCTGGGCTTTATCTTCGCGGGCGGACCACGGAGTCGTTTGGACGCGGTGGCCGTGACCTTCGTCGGTACCGTGCGGGATGATCGCTTCGATTCCTTGGCCTCGGCCTTCGCGGCGGCTCGCTTTCTTCGAGTCTTGGGCGCTGCCCGCTCCGGAACCTGTCGTCGTCCGGCTGCTCCTTCCTTCCGTTCCGACCGCGTCTGCTTGGGTTCGAACGTCGAGACTCTCGGGCCCTGGTCCGAGGTTTTCTTCTCCACGCGGGCCCCTGACGTGCGCTCCACGTAGGCCTGGACGCGTTCCTCTGCGTTCTTGGGTGGTCGGCCTGGGCCCCCCGGAACCCATCGCCCAACCCGCGTCCGCGACCGTCGGGCCCGTTGCTGCTCGGTCCGGCGAATTACTTGTCCGAGCGACCTGACTTCGCCCTCCAAGGCCTCGAGACCCTTCTTGTGGTCCGCTTCGATCTGAACGATCTCACGACGGAGGTGCTGGGCGAGCTGGAAGGCGAGCTCCTCGGCGAGAAGCGCCGCGTATTCGCCGATGCGGTTTTTTCGCGGACGAGGCATCCGGCGACATCGTGCCGCCCTTGGCCGCGGGCGTCAAAGATCCGGTTCGATGCGGGTCAAATGTCCGCCGCGCGGTTGGTTCCTTGGGCTCGTCGGAGGATCTGCGGATCGGGTATGGGGACGGCACGAAGTCCTTGCAGAACCGCGAGTTCGACCGGCGGCACGATAGGCGTGCCCAATGTTTCACGTCAAGAGTGGCTCGTCGCGGGAACGAACATCAGGGCAGGGACACGGACTTTTGGGGTCAGGACTCAGTGCTTCCGTAGAAGGAATCGGAATGCCGCAATCAGTCAGCTAGGGTGCCGCAGGCTCGGCAGGCGCTTCGAGGGTCAGGCCGGAAACGGCTGCGCCAGCGGCCACCTGGACGCCGTCGAGGCTGCTGATGCCAAACTCGTTGGCGGCTCGAACGGTGTATACACCCGCCGCCAAGGGCGCGAGCCGAAACTCACCTGACTCATCGGTTCCGCTAGCGGCGGCGACTGCGCCGTTGAGGGTCGCGAAGACGTGGTACGAACCTTCGGCCCCGAGCACCCTCCCCGCGATCGAAGCGCCCGGTTCGAGCTCGATGATCACATCGCTCGTGGTTTGTCCTTGTGTCACCAACACGTTCTCCACCTTGCCCTCGAGATAGCCGTCCGCAGAGATCCGAACCGTGTAGGCGCCGCCGAGCAACTCTCCGAGCTCGAAGGACCCCGAGAGGCTCACCGCGCCCCCCGAGCTGGAGAGAGGGCCGGTGAGTTGGTAGCCATATTTGGTCACCGGAGCGTGTGTGCGCGCGTTTCGAATCCACCCGAGGATTCGACCCGAGGGCTCGAGGCGATAAGTGTGCTCGCCCGACAAGTCTGTTTCCTCGATCTCGAAGACCGGGTGCTCGTGGTGAGTCACCGTCACTTGCCACGGTCCGGTCCGCTCGAGCCCATCCACCGAGAATCGGCCCTCTCCGTCCGTCTCTGCACGCGCCAACGCGGTTCGATCGGAGGTCACCTCCACCACCGCCCGGCTCGCCGGGCGACCGTCGGCCGAAAGTACCCGACCAGAGAGCGTGGCGGACGGCTCGAGCAAGATCTCCACCGGCGTGTCCTTGCCCTCGATCACCTGGTGACGATGCCGGGCTCTCCGGTAGCCTTTGGCTTCGGCCGACAGGACGACCCGGCTCGGCGAGGGCGTCTCGAGCGAAAAGGCTCCGTTGGCGTCGGTCAACACGCCCCGCGGCACCGCCGGCGTGTCCTCCTCGTCGAGCCGGGCTGCGAAAAAACGGCCTTCTTCCGAATCCGAGAACTCCAGCAACACACGGGCGCCAGCCACGGGCCCAAAGGCGTCCTTGACCACCCCGGCGAGGCGGCGGCCCGTCGAAAGACGGATCTCGACCCGCCGAACGGGCTCTGTCGCGCCCTCCACATCTACCGTCTTTGGCGAGTGGCCGGGCGCTTCGACGTGCACTTGAAGCTCCTCCGCAGGCACCGGATCCAATACGAACTGCCCGTCTTCGCCCGTGACCGCGACCGGAGAAGGTGCGAGCACGCCGTGCGAGATGAGCAGGCCCACGCGCGCCTTCGGCACGGCCCTTCCAGCCGTGTCGATCACGCGCCCCTCGATCGTCCCCGCGCGGTCCAGCGCGAAATCGAACCCCTCATCGTCCTCCACGGCCGAGAATTTTCGAAATTCGCCCCGATTTGGCAGGTAGCCCACCGCGATCGCTTCAACTTCCCAATTCCCCGGCGGAATGCCGACGAGCGCATACGTTCCGTCCGCCTGCGTCGTGAACCCAAGCCATCCCTCGGAGTCCGCGCTCAACAGCTTCGGCTCGCCATACGTCGGTCGAACGCGAACCAACGCGCCCCCGATCCCCCTCTCCGTGCCCGCCGCGTACACGCGTCCCAAGATCCGAATCTTGGCGAACGGATGTTCGGCAGAAACACCTATGTTTTCCGCAGATTTAGCCTTTGACCCGACTTGGCCAAATAGGGTTTTAGATAATCTATCTAACCCTGATTTTGGTGGATCGGCGGAGATCTCGGAAATGCCCTGGCCAATTCCGTAAACCCGTAGACGATCGACGGCCCAGAACACCAACGCCGCAATCAACGCAAGCCCCAATAACGCGACCCCAGTCGCGAGGGTCACCGCCCGACGGTTCGAGGTGCTTCGCTCGGCCATGCTCGCTGAAACGTCCGATACCCAACCACGGCTTCCGTGGCGGTTCCATCGTATGACGCGCCGTCCACCCGAGCAAGCAAGAGGCTTGCGCAGCGCTGCAGGCCCACGAACTCATAGGTACAGGCCCTCCGTGTCCTCATCGTCGAGAAATTCCGAGGGACGAGGATTTAGGCTTACTTAGGTTCCAACCGCAGCTCCACCGTCCGCGACTCCCCCGGATGAATCTCGACCTCGACAGTCTGCCGGTCGCCCCGCATGAACCCCACGATGCGATGTCGACCCGGGAGCACAGCGATGTTGGTCACCGGCGCCGGCCCCATCCGCCGCCCCCCCACCGTGACCTCCACCCCCGGCTCTGATGACCGAATCGTCAAGTAACCATAACTACTCGATACTCGTTGCTTTGTTCCTAGCAAAATCCCCATGGACACCCCGATCACGACGATCGCCAGGAGCACCATGGTGAACCAACCCTGACTCGAAAACGCGCTCGACAGGACCGCCGAGACGCTCCGGTGGCGTCCCGCGGCGGTTCCTTCTCGCCGAGGCGGCGGCGCTGACGGCGTCGGCTTGGCGTCCACCAACTCGAAACCCGCCTCCTGAATTTGTCGGTGCTGGCTCGGATTCCGCCAGGCCCGCCCGAGCGCCACGTCACGCCGCGCGAGCTCCTCCTCGAAAATTTGCGACATCCACTCCGACAACTCGTCCTTCGCTTTCTCCGGAGAGCGGGCGTCGAAGCGCAAGAGAGCCTCCCGCATGAGCTGCGCGTTCGTGTACCGAAACGCGGGTCGACGGCGAAGCGCCCGCCACGCAATGAACGAGAGCACCCAAGGCAGATCCGTCTTCACCGACTTCGGAAAAGGCACCCTGCAGGCCATGACGGCCTTCACCGTTTCGTACTCGGCCCCGCGATAAAAAAGTCGCTCCTCTGTGAGCATCTCCCAGAGCACCACGCCGACTGAGAACACGTCGGCGCGCTGATCGAGCTCTTTGAAGTCGACCTGCTCTGGCGACATGTACGCGTACTTGCCTTTCAGCACGCCGGCCCGCGTTCGTGAAAGCTGCGCGGCCGCCTTGGCCATTCCGAAATCCAGCAGCTTCACACAACCGTCGAACCCGACGAGGATGTTTTGCGGAGACACGTCGCGGTGCACGACGTGCAGCGGTCGCCCCTCGAACTCCGCCTCGTTGTACGCGTAGTGAAGCGCGTCCAACACCGCCGCCACGATCGTCACCACGTGCTTGGGCGGAATCGAGAGCCCGCGCTCGAGGCACCGGTCGCGGAGCTGCCTCAGATCTCGCCCGAACACGAACTCCATCGCCAAGTAGTGCGTCCCGTCTTGGCGCCCAACCTCGTACAGCTCCGCGATGTTCTCGTGTTTGAGACAACTCGCGATCCGAGCCTCCTCCATCAACATCGGGATGACGTCTTCGTCGTCGACGAGGTCTCCTCGAATCGTCTTCACGACGGCCGTTCGCTCGTAACCTCGCGCCCCGAACTCCTGGGCGAGCCAGATGTCCGCCATGCCTCCGACCGCGATGCGCTTGATCAAGCGATAGCGGCCGACGCGGCCGAGATTCGAGATCGCGAGATCGGAGGTCATGAGGAAAACAGCTCTCGCTGGTCGGGCGGGCCGCCGCTCGCCTCGCGCACCGGCTCGAAGCTCCGGCGGTGGATCGGGCACGCGCCGAAGCGGGCCAAAGCCTTCTTGTGGGCCGCGGTCCCGTATCCTTTGTGCTGCTCGAATCCGTACTCCGGATAACGCTCGGCGGCTTTGGTCATCAGCGCGTCTCTGGTGACCTTGGCGAGGATCGAGGCCGCGGCGATCGAAATCGACTTCGCATCACCTTTGATGATCGCTCTCTGGGGTCTCGCCAAAGCCAGCGTGCGCGCGTCGAGGAGCAGATATTCGAGCGGTCCCAACTTGGCTTCGACCGCGAGGAGGGCCCGCTCCATCGCCAACAGGCCGGCGCGTCGGATGTTGAGCGTGTCGATCTCTTCGACGGACGCTTCGGCCACCTCGGAGGCGAGCGCCGCCTCCTTGATGAGCGCCGCAAGCTCCGTTCGCTTCTTGGCCGAGAGCTGCTTGGAGTCGAACACGCCGATGAGGGCGTCGGTGGCTTCGGGAGCGACGACGACACACGCGGCCATGACCGGGCCCGCCCACGGTCCGGCGCCGGCTTCGTCGAGCCCGCCGACGCGCGTGAGACCACGAGCCCACAGCGCGCGCTCTTCCTCGAGCAACGCATGGTGGCGAGCCCACAGTTGCTCCTTACGAGTTGCCATGGGCCAGCTTCCCAAAAAAGAACGGATTTGGGGACTGCTGCTCGCCGGATCCAAAAACGGCTTGGCCGCCGGGTTCGGGTTCGGCTACCGCTCCGACGTGGCCGAACCGTCGAACGTCGTGCCGTTGCCGGTGGTCGATCGACGCCCTCGCCCGCTCGATCTGTCGGCGGGCCGACGCTTTGCTTGCAAGCGATCTGGGCGCTGCTGCCGCCAGGACGGATCGGTCTTCGTGACCGACGAGGAGCTCGAGGGCATGGCCGAAATGCTCGGCCTGACGCCCCACGAGTTCCGCGCGAAGTATCGAGTTCGCCGTGACCCACGGAGCCAAATGCGTTTCTTCGACGCCGAGAACGGTCGAGGCTGTCCGCTGCTCACCCAGGAAGGCCGGTGCTCCGTTCACGAACGAAAGCCCGCCCAGTGCTCGAGCTGGCCGTTTTGGCCGGAGATGATCGACGACGAGGCCGAGTGGGTGAGCGCCAAGAAGATGTGCCCAGGCATGGATGTCGACGACGGCCACCTTTACTCCCAGAAAGAGATTTCGGACATCCGGGCGCTTGCCAAGGGCACTGCCGACGCGAGCCGACCTTTCGACGGCGGCGAGCGATCTCCGCAGCGCTAACGCGCCGAACGGATGGAGAGCGCGACGAGTTCTTGTTCGTACTTGCGCGCGCTCGCTACGAGTGCAGCTAAAGCCCGGCCTCCAGGCCCTCGATCTTTTGTGCGAGCCCTTCGACTGCGGCGGTCTCCTCACCAAGTCGCTCCGACGCAGAAAGGCGCATGAGCTGGTCGAACACGCGGACAGCCTCACCGTAGCGTGCGTCGTTCGCGGAGATGCGCTTGCGGATCATGAGCGCGCGCCTGGTCAGCGCGACCACACGCTCCCGAACCTCCTCGACATTTACTCGCGCGGCCTTCGGCTGGGTTCCCGACGCTTGAGCGAGCTCAGGTTTGGGTTTGACGTCGGGTTTGGCATCGCCACGAACGGGCTTGGAACGTGCTGGCGCCTTCGCCTCGCCCTTTGGATCCGATACGATCGTCGTTTCAGGTCGATTAGTTTCGGGTCGATCCGTTTCGGGTCGGCCAGTTTCGGGTCGATCAGTTTCGGGTCGATCAGGCTCGCGAGGGCTCTGAGACCCTTGGGGGCGTTGGGCCTGAAGGGGGGCAGGTTGCACGATCTCCACCGGCCTGTCGGCGTGGGCTGCAGTGACTCTCGGCGTTGGTTCGGGCTCCAACGTTTCGGCGGGCGACACCCCGCGGCTCAGGAGACCCACCGTGACGATAGCCGCGACGCCGATGGTCGCGAGCCCGACGACGTAGGGCCATAGCTTGGTGGTTGATCTGGGCGCGCGGCTCGCGGCGCGGCTTGGCGCGCGACTCGGCGCTGTCACCATCGGCTCAGGAGCCAGCGAAGCCAACGGGGCCACCGGCGCACCGGCGACTGTGTCCCGCGTGACGACTCCGGCTGGCCCGAAGAGCGCGCGCTGGACCTCCGTTCGGCGCCCCTCGAGCTCCTGCCAGAGCATGTCGTCGATGAACTCCCAAGCCGGTCGGTCGACCGGGCCGATCGCGGTTTCGATCGCGTCCGAGAAGGCTTTGGCCGACGCGAAGCGCGCCTTCGGGTCGCTCGCCAAGGCGCTCTCCAACACCGGCGT
Organism: uncultured Myxococcales bacterium; assembly: GCA_964463485.1. GTDB lineage: Bacteria > Myxococcota > Kuafuiibacteriia > Kuafuiibacteriales > Kuafuiibacteriaceae > CAYXDO01. Next base: position 8,602 of record CAYXDO010000115.1, read on the forward strand.
GAGCGCGTTCGGAAAGTCGTCTCGATACTGTCTCGGATCGCGAAACGTAGGATTCATCGTGAACGCGAGGACCCGAAGGTTCTCTCCTCGCGGCGCATAGGGGTGTCGTGTCAACAACTCCCAAAGGATCACCGCGGCGCCATAGACGTCCGCGCGGCGGTCGACGGCCTCGGCCTTCGCTTGCTCCGGAGCCATGTAGCCGATCGTCCCAAGCACCGCGCCCGGCCGAGTGGCCCAGTCCTTCGACACCGACGTTCCGAGGCCGAGGTCGATGAGTCTGGTGCGATGATCCTCTCCCAAGATGACGTTGCTCGGCTTGATGTCGCGATGTACGAAACCAAGCGACTCGCCTTCTGGGCCCGTGGCTGCGTGCAGGGCTTCGAGGCCCGCGAGCATGTCCTTCGAGATCGCCAGAATTTCCGGCAAGGGCGTGGCGAGAGCAGAGGAGCTCAAGTGCTTGAGGATTCGGGCCAGGGTCCAGCCGGCCACGTACTCCATCGCGATGTAAGGCCAGTCGCCGTCGACGCCAGCGTCCACGACCTGGGCGACGTTGGGGCTCGCGATGGACTTGGCCATGAACGCTTCGTGACGAAACCGCTTGAGGCTGCCCTCGCGAGCGGAGTGTTCCATGTTGAGCAGCTTCACGATGACCGGCTCGTCCGAGGCGTCCGCGCGGGCGAGAAAAACGAGCCCCGATCCGCCCGCGCCGACCTTGTCGAGGATCGTGAACCGGCCGACCCGGGCCGGAGTGGTCACGGGCAGGCTCCGCAGTCCTCGGGACGCCCAAAACAAACGCAGCCGTCATTGCGGCTGAGAAGGACCGCGCTCGTCACCGCCCCAGCGACGACTACGCCTCCGATCACGACCCAAGTCCAAGGCGACGTGAACAGGCTAGATGATTGGAGCTCCAACGAAAGGCCGATTTCGGTTCCTCGAACGAGCTCCACGCTCTGTTCGAGATCGGAGTGCCCGGGGGCAGATACGTGAATCGTATGAACTCCAACGGGACCGAGGAAGGTGGCGGGTCCGACCCGATCGAGGGTGGTCTCGACGATCGCTTCGAGAGGGGTGACGGCCAACGTGACGCGCCCTCCGAGCGTGAGCCCCGTGGCGTCGAAAACCTCGGAGGCCGCGCCACGGATCGGACGCGCGATCGGCGCAGGGCTCGGATCGAGCTCCACCACCGAGCTGCCTGCGAGTTGGCCGCTCGCCGCGTCGACGAGCTGCATGCTGCCGATGATGGGTTCGACTCCGGCCTCGAGCACGATCATCAACACCCGATCGACGCCGGCCTTTCTTGCCACGTCAGCGACGCAGGCGACGTCGGATCCGCACTTGGCTAGGGCGCTAGAGAAGATCTGTTTTCGTTCGGGCGGCAAGACGTTCAGGCCCGGCACGAAGGTCGCGAGCTCGAGCACGACGCGCTCGACTTCTTCGACGGACACCGCAGCGCTTTTGCCGTTCACCGAAATGGAAACGGCCAGGGTCTGGGGCGCGGGGCCGCTGACCAACAAAGCCGCGAGGAGGCTAGCGTGTCCCATCATGCTCAAACGCGCGAGGCGTTCCGTTGTCTCCCGGCCTTCGATTCTGCGTCAAGCGAAGGCCCTCCACGAGCCCCGATTGCGAGCTCAGCTCGGGGGGACGCGATCGGGAAGGTCGATGAACGGCGAGCTCGGATCGTAGAGCAGTCGATAGACCCCCCACGTTCCGCTGACCCGCCCGACGTAGCCTCGGGTCTCCTTGACCGGAATGGTCTCGACCCACAGATCGAGGTCCGTCTCCTTGGGCGGCAAGACCCTCCGCGTGAGGCCGGCCCCACCGTTGTAGGCCGACAGCGCCAGCGGCACCGACCCCTTGAACTCTCGAAGGCCATCCGCGAGCACGTGCCCACCCAGCCGAAGGTTCAGCGCGGGCTCGGTCAAACGAGCCAGGTCGAGGCGTCCAAGCCGCAACTCCGCGTAAGCGCCGACGGCCGTCGCGGGCATGAGCTGTGCGAGCCCGACCGCTCCCGCCCAGCTCACGATGTGCGGGTCGAAGGTGCTCTCCTCGCGCGAAAGTGCTTGCAGCAGAAGCGGTTCCACGCGGGCCTTCTTCGCCGCGTCTTCGATCTCTGGAAGGAATGGGCGCGAGTAGGCGGTGCGCCAGATCCACGCGTTCTCCGCGTTCGGGAGCTTGCGCAGCAGCGACCCGGCTCGCGTGCGCAGGAGCCACTGGGCCTTTTGGTGGGCCTCGATCTCCGCATACGCCAGCGCGAGCGCCACGACCTCGTCGCGGGCCAGCGTCTCGCGGTCCAGAAGATCGAGCTCTGCCTCCGCCAACGCCAAGAACCCCGCCCGCCCGAGCCTCCGCGCGCGTTCGCGTGGTTTGGACGCCTCGATCGACGGCGGCGCTGGCGGCCGCGAGCCCATTTGACGAACGCCGTCCGTCACACGGCGCGTGATGGCCGAGGAGCATCTCGGGTTCTCGCGAGAGAGTCGATCGATCGCGAGAAAAGCGTAAAACGTGAGCGCCGGCTCCTCGACCGCGCGTGTGTACAGCTGACACGCGACGCTCGTGCTCGTGCCTGTGTACGTTCGCGCGAGCCAATAACGCGTCCGCCCTCGCGCGATATCGTCTCCCAATTCGAGGCTGGCCACGAGGCGTTCGTGTGCGTGAGCGAGCTCCCCGCGCTTGATCGCGTCGAGGTTCAAGCGCCACGCCGCGGTGGGCGCCATGTCTCCAGCCGGAAAATCGGTGACCACTCTCATGTAAGTGGCAAGCGCCGCGTCGCGTAGGCCGCGCTGTTCCTGCGACTCTGCGAGTAAGAAGAGCGCGTCGTCTATGAACGGGTGTCGGGCATCCTTTTCGATCATGCTCGCGACGATGCGCTCGAGCGCTCCGGGCGCTCGTGAGATGTTCTGCACCTGAGCCTCGAGCAAGTCCGCGCGAAGCTCCGTGTCCACGTCTTTGGCTTCGCGGCAGATCCGCCGAGCCGAGGAGAGGCTGCCGAGCGCGGCGCGATACTTGCGAAGCTTTCGAAGCGCTTTTCCTTCGATGAACTCGAGCTCGCAGCGGAGCTTTCCGTTCGCACCCTCGACGATCAACAGACGTGCTTCGGACGCCGCGTCTTCGTTCTGATGGGTGTCGAGGAGCTTCCGAACTCGGGCCGCGCGGTCGTCTCGCGAGAGCGCCGCAATCGCCTTCTTGCCGAGGTATTTGGTGAGGTCGCGAGCCTCGGGTGTCTCTGGAGCTCCGACGAGCAACCTCCGGAGCGCGGCCGCGCCGGTCCCGCCGGCCGCTCGATCGAGCTCGTACGCGCGTAGCAGGCGAGGGCCATCGTCGCTCAGCGACAAGAGCTTCCGCGAGGCCTCGGCCGGCTTGCCGAGTGCGGCGAGGGCCTCGGCGGCGAGCGCCTCTGCGGGCGCCCACAGCGGATTTTCTCGTCCGTCCGAGAGCTTTTGCACCACTTTGACCCGAGCCAAGGCGTCGTTCGGCTGCGCGCGCAGCAACGCGGCGCTTGCGGAGAAATAGCTCAGGTATTCAGAAAGGGTTTGCCTATCATCTTCTGAAAGGCCGGCGAGGGCGACCTCGGCGCGAGCTCCGTCCTTCGCTTCGAGCGCGGCGCGGACGGCGCTCAGGGAGGACGTACCGGTTTGGGCGAGGGCGGGGCAGGTCCAAAGCAACACCATGGTCACGGAGGTGATTGGGGCTCCGCGGCTAGTCCAGGCCATGTCGGGGGACGGACGAGTGAAGGGTCGAATCATAGTCTCCTTGGGTCGTTCATGGCCGTGATGGAGAAGCTCACAAAAGCCGAACTCTGCTATAACCTGTCGGCGCCCCGCCAATGTCCAATCGCCGCAGATCTGAACGGTACGAGGTGACGATACCGGTCGTCATCAAGGGGGGTCGCGGGGCTGAGCGCACCCTGAGCGCGAACATCTCGGCCCATGGTATCGCGGTCTTCTCGGAGCGCAAATTGCCCGTTCGGCAGTATGTGGAGCTCGAGCTTCTGGTCCCGCCGAACGAAGCCAAGGTGAGCGTCACCGCCATGGTCGCACGCACCACGGACGCGCTCAAGGACCGTCAAGGGGGCCTTCGACCGGGCATGGCGTTCGACTTCTATCTCTTCGATACCCAAGGGCGCGCGACGTGGCGGGCCTTCATCGAACAGCTCCGCGCCGGCTCTCGACCGAGCAGCGCGGACGTCGAAGAGACGACCCCGGCCGCGGAGGCCGCTCCACCAGCGCCGCCGCCCCGAACGTCCGGTCGGTTCGATGACGACGTCGGCACGACGTTCATCGTGAAGCCGCGCGATTCCCAGCGGCTCAAGAACTTCCTCCGCGGAGAGCTCTCCCAAGGGCGCGTGCGGATCGAGACGCCGGTGCTCAAGCCCATCGGGACGCCGGTCGAGGTTCTGCTCGTGCACCCCGACACGAACGTCGAGTGGCCGCTGCCCGGGAAAGTGAAGGTCGCGAGCGAGACGGGTCGCGGTCGCGGCCCCATGCTCGAGGTCGAGATCGACGAGACTCCAGAGGACGAGAAGCGACGCTTTCGCGAGTTCGTCGAAACGGGTCGGATCCCGCCCCGCGAAGCGCGCAAGGTCGTGGAGCCACCTCGCCCAAAGCCGCCTGACCCGGCCTCCATACGGGTTCCCAAACACGCAACGAACCCGAGCCACGCGAACCCGACACCGCTCTCCGACCCGTCGGAGCAAGACGTGGCGGCCGAGACCGACCTAGCGCTATTGCCGGTCGGTCGCCGTGCCGGCGGGCCGAATCCTCCGCCTCGTTCGAAGCCCTCGATGCGACCGACGTCCGAAGCGCAGAGCGAACGTCGTCGTCGGCCCTCCGAAGAGCCGCCTCGTCGCGAAGAGCCGCCTCGCCGCCGACCCTCGGAGGAACCTCCACCGGCCCGTCGTCGTCCCTCCTCGGAGGAAGGCGGAGAGCCTCGCCGGAGGCCCTCGGAAGACGCGCCCGCCCCTCCGCGTCGACGGCCCTCCGAAGAGCCGCCTCCCGCCGCGCCGCCGCGTCGTAGGCCCTCTCAGGAGGCCCCCATGGCCCGACGCTCATCCCTGGCGCGGTCCGAAGAGGAAGTCACCCCGAAGAACCGCGGGGAGCTCGCCGCACCCGCCGCCCCTCCGGGCGCGCGGCCCCCGCCCGAGGCCACCACGGCCCCGGAAAAAGCGGTGGCGCCAGCCCCGGCCGGCGCCTTCGCCTCGTTCTTCCAGGAGTATTCGAAGGTCGCCGAGAGCCCGGAGAAAGAGACCGGCTTCGACGACGAAATCGAGACCGCGCCCGAGCAAGACGCCGCCCCGCTGCTCCCTGGACAGAAGCCCAAGCTTCCTGAAATCGTTCACAATCCAGGCCGGTCCCGCGCTGCGGCCCCCCACTCCTCCATTTCGACCGAAGGCACCAGCCCCGAGCTCGACCGCCAAGTGGCCCTCGCCCGCGCCCGGCTCGTAAAGACCCCTGAGAGCGTCCAGGCCATGCTCCAGCTCGGTCGCCTGCTCGCCAAACGAAGGAAGAGCGCCAGCCTCGATGAGGCCCTGGTGCTCTTCAACCGAATCGTCGTCGCCGACCCGACCCACGCCGAAGCCCACGTCGCGGCCAGTGAGGTTCTCCTCGACCTCGGGCGACCCGACGAAGCCAAGGCGCGCCTCGACCGCGTCCGCAACCTCGGAGGCAAAGTCGACGTCGAGCTCGAACGGCGGATCGCAGCAGTACGCGAAAGATGAACGCACGAACGTGGGTCAGCCGACGTGCCTCCCGCCCGAGCCGTGAACAGCAGCCAACGCAAAACCAAACCCATCGAGCTGAGTCAGTCCGGCCGCAAGAGGATTGTTCCGCCCCACGCCTTCAGCCTGCCTCCATCTGGATCGAAGTCGAGCGGTCCATCCGAACGAAGCTGGTGGTATCGAGCGTCGCACTCTCAGGATGACTCCTCGATAGATTGGATGGGTGACTCTCAAAGGGTCCGGCGCAATCAAACCCAAGTCATGAATGCAGGACACGGCCTCGTCGAACGTCGCGTCGGGCAACTCATCCGCGACCGAAATGTAGAAAGTGAGCCACCTCTACCAACGGTGCGTTGCTCAGGTCTCGACGTATTTTTCCGACTCACTCGGTGCAAAGCTCGAGGACGGAGCCTCCAAGTCGTCGGATCTCCGACGTCGAGCGCGGGCGCTGGTTGAGGGTCCGCGTGGCGTGTGTTACTCCGTCCGTATGTCGCCGACCCGCCGGATTCTCCTCGTGCAGTGCGGAACCTCCAATGTCGTTGGCGCAGCGATGGTGCCGTTGCAACTCGCGACGATCGCGGCGCTCACCCCGGACGGTTACCGCGTCGACATCTGGGATGAGCTCGTGGAAGGGCCGCTTCAGCTCGATTCCGCCGTCGGCTACGACCTGATTGGAATGACTTCGTTTGGCGGTACGCTCTCGAGAAATCTCGAGCTCGCTCTTGCCCTCCGCGCGCGAGGCATTCGCGTCGTAGTCGGCGGGCCTGGCGTCTCTGCCGAGCCCGAGGCCTGCCGCGGCGTGTTCGATACGATCTTCATCGGCGAGGCAGAGCGTACGTGGCCGCGCTTTTTGGCCGATTGGGAGCGCGGCGAAGCTCGGGCGGAGTATCGGCAGATCGAAAAGCTCGACCTCACGGACACTCCTCGGCCTCGGTTCGAACCGCTCGGGGAGAAGGTCCGCCGCTATCGTGTCGGAGCGTTTCAGACGACGCGCGGTTGCCCTTTCGATTGTGAATTCTGCGACGTCATCTACCTCTTCGGTCGACGACAGCGACACAAACCGGTCGATCGAGTGATCGACGAAGTGCGCGAGCAGCAGCGCCTCGGCTTCACGACCTTGTTCGTGGCCGACGACGAATTCGTGGCTGACAAGACTTACACGAAGGAGTTGCTCCGTGCGCTCATCGCGGTGAACGACGGCTCTCCGGAGCCGCTGAGTTACTTTACCCAGTGCTCGCTCAACGCGGCCAAGGACGCGGAGCTGCTCGAGCTACTCACTGACTGCAACTTCACCCGAGTGCTGATCGGCCTCGAGTCGCCGAGCACGGCCGCGCTTCTGGAGACCAACAAGCGGCACAACCTCCGGCCGGACCTCGTGTCCGAAGTACATCGCATTCTCTCGTACGGAATCGGAATCAAGGGCACGTTCATCCTCGGCTTCGACGCGGACGGTCCAGAGACCTTCGACGAGCACCTGCGTTTCTACCGCGCGAGCTTCGTTCCGTCGGTGCAGATCTATCCGCTGCAAGCAAACAACGGCACCCGTCTGTGGCGACGGATGATGCAGGAGGGACGACTCCTCGACATTCGTCGCGCCTTCGATGCCGAGCTCGGTCCCGGCCACGTGCCCCTCATGCTCGGCAACATCATGCCCAAGCGCATGAGTCGCAGAGAGTTGCTCGAGGGCTATAGGCGAGTCATCGACGAGGTCGCGCGCTGGGAATCTCTGCGCGAGCGCCTGTGCGGATGGGTCTCGCTCGTGTCTCGCGAGCCGAGAGTGAGTGAGCGACAACCGAGCGCAGATGAGTTGCTCGGGCTCGCGCGCAGGCTGGGCGCCGGAGACGAACACCTTTCTGTCGTGGGGGACATCATCGACCATACTCAAACGGTGGCGCCGTTCATGATGAAGCGCGTCGCGACCTTCGTGGCGATGCATCAGGACGGCCGCAACAGCTGGGAAGGGATCGTTCGCGCCTGTGAGGCGGCCCTCGCGGTCGAGCGCAAGGTCGACTGGAAGAAGCTCGAGGTCACGATCGAGCTCCGCATGCCGGCGGCCTTCGTGGCCGGATTCGAGGGCCTGTTCGGTCCCGCCTTCGACCGCGTATTCCGAAACCTCGCGGCGAGGGACGAGCTCGCTGAGGCGCTCGTGCAAGTCTTCGTCGACTTTCTCACGCGCCTTGGTGCCGGATTCGCGGCAGTCGACGAACACCATCCCTCGCTCGTCGAGGAGTTGTGTGACCGCGTGTGTGCGGAGCGCAACGGGATCCCGCCGGAGCAGTTCGTGCCCGTCGAGGACGGCGCTGTACCGAGCTGGCGCGCGATCCGACTGCACGAAGCAGTCCTGAAAGGCGTTGGAGACGAGCTCGTCAGGGTCCGTGGCGACAGCAAACTCAGTCGTGAGCGAGCAGACGCGACCGCATGAGTCTTGATCTCGACGTTCGGGAACCCGATGATTTGGCCCCTGACCGAGCCCAAAGGAGCGGTGCAAGCAAATGACGGAGACCCAAGGGCTGCTCGAGTCGCTCGAGTGGCCACAAAAACTCGATGCCCACGTCGCGCAGCCCGGGAACGCTCCGCGCCTGCACGGCTACGACGTTCAGCATGACTTGGCGGCGCACTACGAGCTCACGGAGCTCTCGTTTCTCGCGCTGACCGGTGAGTTGCCGAGCGAGGGAGCCTCACGAGCGCTCCGCGCAGCCCTCGTGTTCGCCTCGCCCAGCTTCGTTCACCATGCGCCCGCCCACGCCGCGACGTTGGCCCATCGGTGCGGCGCGGCTCCGAGCGCGGTGATCGCACTCGCAGCGACGGCGCTCGCGGAAGAGGTGCGCTTCGACTTGGACGCCCACGCTGCCTTGTTCGAGTGGTTCGAGACCGGCTCGAGCGGGCCGCTGCCTCCCGCAATGCTCGCGCCCAACGACGAGGGCAAACAGGCCACGGCCGCGTTGGCCGCGACCGCCGGTCATGGTCCATGGGCTGCTTGTTTGGCCGACTCCACGGGCGCCCCCCTTTCTCCCTTCGCGGCCGTCGTCTCGGTTCTGTTTCACACCGGTCTCAAGTCGCGTGCGCAGCTCGAAACATGCCTGGTCCTAGCGCGCCTAGCGACCGCGAGCGCAGAGGCTTTCGCGGCTCCCGTGGGTCGAGTCCGAAATTATCCACAACGCCTTCCAGACTTCCAGTACGAGGAGACATGAGCCTACCTATCATTCCCACCCGCGTTGCGCGGGCCGGAGTCACAGAGCACTGGTTTTGCGGCCACCGCGTGCTGGGCGAGCTCGCAGGAAACGAAACCGCGATGGGCATGCTCGGACTGGCGATCGGCGGACGTCGTTTGGACCCAAACGAACGTGAGGCGCTCGACCATCTCTCCGTCGTGATCACCATGGCCGACCCCCGCATCTGGCCCCTGAAGATCTCGAGGCTCGTGTCAGCCTACGGCCGGGCCGCCGTCGCAGTCGGCGCGGCAAACCTCTATCAAGACCAAGGCATCATCGGACCGGCGGTGGTGCGCGAGGCGGGCTTCCTGCTCGAGGCGCTCGGGCGAGAGGTGGAGCTTGGAGGCGAAGTCGAACAAGCTGCGCGCCGGCTCGTGAACAGCGGGATCCGGCTCGGCGGCTTTGGCGTGCCGATGAGGCCGGTCGACGAACGTCTGGCCGCGCTCGTGCCTCGCATCGAGGCGCTCGGGCGAACGAAGCTCAAGTATTGGCGCTTCATGCAAGCGCTCACGCCGATCGTGAAGGGCGCCAAGGACCTCGAGCCCAACATCGCGATCGGAGCCGCGGCGCTGATGATGGATATGGGCATGAGCCCCAAGCAAGCCTCGCTCCTCACGCTCGCCATGGTTCAGGCCTCGTTTTTCGGAAACGCGCTCGAGGGCGCCGAACAGGCGCCCGAGGTCCTGCGGAGGCTTCCCGACGAATTCGTGACCTATCTCGGTCGAGGCCCTCGGCGCTCACCACGATTCGAACGCGCCCATTCGAAGAACGAGTGAGCGCAGCGTGCGCGTCGACGGCACGACGGGAACCGGGACGAAGCGTCACCCGTGAGGGTCCGCAGTTGCAGACCCGCATTTGCAGACCCCCCTAAGACTTCCCGCTGATACCTTTGGCCCGATCGACGAGCGGAGGAGGAATCATCGGATCGGTCAGCACCTCGATCAACGCGGCGGTCGGCGCGGCGAGCGCAGACAGTACGGCCGGCCCGATCTCGCCAGGCCGCTCCACCTTGTACACTTCGAGCCCCATCGCCTTGGCGATCTCTGCTACGTGCACTTGCTGACGATACCGCACGCTGTTGAGCGGCAAGCCCTTCCCGACCATTCGCGAGCCGTGCCACGTGATTCCGTGCATCTGGTTGTTCTCCACGATCCAGACCACCCGCACCTCATGCTCCATGGCCGTGAGCAACTCCATGCCGTTCATCGTGAAGCACCCGTCGCCCACGATCGCCACGACCGGCCGGCTTGGATCTGCGATCGCCGCGCCGATGGGCCCCGCGGTCCCATGGCCCATCGAGGCGAAGCCAAGGTTGACCAAGAATCGCTGACCTCGACGCAGGACCAAGTCGTGGAAGTTGAAGAGCATGTGCCCGCCGACATCCGAAAAGATCAAAGTGTCGTTCGGCAAGACCTCGCAAAGCTCTGCGCGCCACCGCTGTGGTGTGATCGGGACCTGATCGCTGACTCGATACTGCGGCGAGTCATGGCGTTCGTGCCCACGGGAGAGCGGCGGGGCATCATTCCACTGTGACTTCGGAAACCGCCCTTCGCGCACCTCGCGGTGGAGATGGAAGACCAGCTCCAACAACACGGCGGTGGCGTCGCCAACGAGCGCGATGTCGACGGGATAGTTGCGTCCGATTCGATCTGCGTCGATGTCGACCTGAAGCAGCGCGCGTGTTGGTCGAAGCTCCTTTCGCCAACTGAACGTCGTCGTCTCGTTGAGAGAAGCCCCGATCGTGAGCAGCACGTCGACCTGGCCGCTGAGCAAGACCTCGCGCGCGTCGCGATGGCCCGCATAGCCAAGAATGCCAAGGGAGAGCGGGTGATCTTCCGGAAACACACCCTTGCCGCGAGGGCTGGTGGCCACGCGGGCGGGTAGCATCTCCGCCAAGCTCACGAGGTGATCTTCGGCCCGCGCCCCTCCTCCGACGAGCAACACTGGGTGGGTCGCGTCCAAGAGCATCTGGGCGGCGTCATGTACGGCGCGTCGGTCGAAAACCGAAGACTCGGATCGATAGCTCTGCGGGTCGAACCAGTCCTCTTCGACCGGCTGCAACCACAAATCGACGGGAACGTTGAGATGAACGGGACCGGGTCGGCCCGTCAGCGCCAAACGCAGCGCCCGACGGACGTGAAACGGCATGCTCGCGGCCGCGGTCACCATCGTGGAGTACTTCGTGACCGGGGCGAACATCGCGACGAGATCCATGTCCTCACGATTCGTTTCCTGCGAAGCCCCGTGGCCCAAGACGTGGCTCGGTACCTGACCCGTCAACACCAGCATCGGAATGCCGTCGGCGAACGCTACGGCCACGCCCGTCAACAAGTTCGTGGCCCCGGGACCCGCAGTGCTCGCACAAACCGCCATGCGCCCGCTCGCGCGCGCAAAGCCGTCGGCCATGAACGCGGCACCGCCTTCGTGTTTGCAGACGATCAGCCTCAGGTCCGAGTGCGCTTCCACTGCGGCGAAGAAAGCGTGCAAGAGCCCACCCGGTACGCCAAAGACGACCTCGATTCCTTCAGCCTCTAGGTATCGCAGCACGACGTCGAGGACCGTGCGCGGGGCGTCCAGCCGCGACGGCAGGGCACCCCGCTCTAGCGCATCTTTCATGACGCAACCTGCTTCCGAATCTTCACCACGCGCCTCACGCGGTCATCCGCCGATTCGCCCTGCTTCTGGCTGGACCGGTTGGGCAAGGAACTCGGAATCAACGCCCAGAAGGTCGTCCCCTTGCCCGGCAGGCTCATCACCTCGAGCGCTCCATCTACTTGCGCGAGAAGGTTCACGACCACGCTCAAGCCTACGCCGAAGCTACGAGGCCCGCTGGGGTCGGGCGCGGCTTGCCCACGAAAGATCTGCTCGATCCGATCGGGGTCGATCCCGCGACCCGTGTCGGAAACTTGGAGCACCAAGAATCCAGGACGCCCGTCGAGCTGAATCACGATCGAGCCGCTGTCCGTGTACTTCGCCGCGTTGGTCAGGAGGTTGTCGACGACGCGATCGAAGAGCAACAGGTCGGTCTCGATCGCTTCGGGCGCTTCTCGGGTCGACACCGTGCTCACGCGGATGTTGCGGCCGAGGACGAGCGCACGCAATCGACGCCGAAGCTGCTCGAGCAACGGCAGTATCGGGAGTCGCTGCGGAACCAACGTCATCAGCGCCACGTCACTGCTGGCGACTGATAACATCTGATCGAGCAGCGTCGTCACGCGTTCGAGCGACTCCTCGGCGTCTTCGAGAGACCCCAGATCGAGATGCTGCTTGACGCCCTGCGCTCGCATCCAGTCGAGGCCAAGTTTGATCGTCGTCAGCGGATTTCGAAGGTCGTGAGAGTAGCCGCGAAGCGTCACCACCCGCTGCTCGCGCAGCTCCCGAATGTGCTCCACCACCTGACGCATCGCGGCCGTTCGATCCGCCACCTGCTCCTCGAGCAACTTGCTCCACTCAGCCTGGCGTGTATTGAGCGCAAGCAGCTCCCGCCGAGCCTGCGCGTTGTCTCGAACGACCTCCTCCAGCGCCTCATGAACGCCTTGCGCCTGTCTCATGTTGAGGTGGTGGGTCCTGCGCATGTCCCAGAGCGAGCCCACGAGCGCGGCCGGCACTGCCAACATCAGTTCGAGCGGCAGGGGACTTACATCCAGCATCCGCAAACCCCAGCCAACTCCCAGGCCCGCCGCCGCGCTCAGCACCATCGGAAGCCAACTCCGCGGCCGGTACCAACGAATCTCGTACTCGCAGCAGTCATCGCCGAAACCAAGGCACTTGCTCTCGGCAAGCCGAGCGGGCGGGAGACCCCACAGCGCCGGCAGCATCACCGCTTGCCCCTGCCGCGACAGGCACATCAGTCGGCTCTCTCGACGGGAGCTCTTTATCCGAACAACGACGCTGTCCGGTCCCAGCGCCACGATCTCGCCGCGCGTGATCGATGAAATCGTGCCGAAGTTCCCGAGCGCCTTCGAGTACACGAGACGCGGCGTCAAAGCCCACGCCATGAACCGAAGGGGTCCATAACTCTCGTGTAAGTGGTAAGCACACGCACGCTTGAAGCTTTCGTCATCATCCACGAGCCCGCGGACGCGCTGGAGGAACATTTCGACCTGCTCGAGCGACACCCAGTGAGATGAGCCGTCCAGACACTCGGCCTGAATGCCCGCGTGATCGGCGATCTCGGACAGGACGCGGGGACCGAAGTGGTCACGAACCCATCGCGCCAGCGGGGCGGTAATTCGAAGATTGAGATCACCCCGGCGCGCCACGCTCTCGGCAATTGCTGGCGCTTCCAGGTGAGGAGACATGACGACGTTCGATGTTACCACGTTGGCGTTCGAGGCCCCCATTCTTCAGACTCTTCGCTTCCTATACATCGACGAACTTTCAGTGTGCTCCAGGTCGAAAGGCAGAAATACTGTCCTGAAAAGTGGAAACGGCCTCTAGCGCGGGCGCGCGGAGTGGGATGGATACTCACTGCTGGAGCATCCTCAGCCGCAAAAGCCCCTTCGCCTCATCTGCTTCAAAGGGGGATCGGCTGGCTCACCTTCAGATCATCGACCGATACGATTTCGTCGTTGGGCCCTAGACCTACCCAACCCGTCCCATTGACGACCTCCGCCTGGAAGATCGCCGATACAGGATCGCCTGAGGTTGCTTCCACCGTGACGATTCCGCGAAAAAGGTGATTCCCGTTCTCACCCTGCTCGTCCCCAATGAATCCCAACCGACCCTGCTCGGCCCCGGAGATCGCGATTCCCGTTTGCGCATGGTTCGAATAATCCGTGTCGATGAACCACGCACCGACGCCCGCTACTCGGGCCGCGAACGTGCGCGCGCCCGAACGAGCGAAGAAGGTCAGTTGGGTGTGAAATCCGCCCGGTCCCTCGAGCGACAAGTCATGAGATATGGGACCGGGCGCGTACGAGTTGGGCAGCGACTCGGCCGGGGCAAAGTTGTCCGGGTACCCAAAGTCAGGATGCACGTACTGGCCCCCTTCCCCTTCGATCCGCACTCCCCGGTCGACGTACCGATCTGGCAGGAAGGATGCGGGAGGCGCCGTTGACGACGTTGGAATGTCGTCGAAGTCGATCGTCCTGACACACCCCTCGAGCCGAGCCAGGAAAGGCTGGAGCTCGGTGAAGGTCTCGACAGCGATGGACTCACCCACCGAAGGTGACCGAAAGGCGCAGGACTCATCCCGTGCATCCGGAACAGAGGCGTCCCGAGCGACGAAAGGAAGACTCGGACGGCCCGGGCGTTCTGCCTTTTCCTCGGAGCACGCGAACGACGTGAGGACCAAGAGCGAGGCTCGGCGCATGACTCAGCCATACATACCTCGAACGGCCGATGAATTCGAGCCCGCGGAAGGCGGCGCGCGTGGGGTGTCGCGCGGGTGCGAGTCAGTCACCCACTTTGACGCCGAGCGCGGCTTGCGCCGCGGCCAGACGCGCGACAGGGATGCGATAGGGCGATGCGCTCACGTAGTCGAGACCGACTTGGTGGAAGAAGGCGATCGACGCGGGATCGCCGCCGTGCTCCCCGCAGACCCCGAGCTTCAGATGGGGACGCGTCTTCTTTCCTCGCTCCACCGCGGTGCGCACGAGCTGGCCGACGCCGACCGTGTCGATCGTCTGGAACGGATCGCGCTCGAGAATGCGTTTGCGCTGGTACTCGGCAATGAACTTACCCGCGTCGTCACGCGAGAACCCAAAAGTCAGCTGGGTCAGATCGTTGGTGCCGAAAGAGAAGAACTCTGCTTCGGTCGCGATTTCATCAGCTGTGAGCGCACCGCGCGGGACCTCGATCATCGTTCCGACCTTGTATTCGATCTGAACGCCCTTCTCCTTCATCACCTCGGAGGCCACGCGGTCCACGATGGCCTTCTGATCGGCGAGCTCTCTGACGTGAATCACGAGCGGAATCATGACCTCGGGGACGGTCTTGAAACCTTCCTTGGCCAAGTCTGCGGTCGCTTCGAAGATCGCCCGCGCCTGCATCTCCGTGATCTCCGGGTATGAGATCCCGAGACGGACGCCGCGGTGACCCATCATCGGGTTGAACTCGTGCAACGTCTCGATCCGGGCCAAGAGCTTCTTCTTGTCGGCGAGCTCGAGACCGGTCTTTCCGGTCGCCTCCAGCTTCGCGATCTCCACCATCAAGTCCTCGCGCTTCGGGAGGAACTCGTGCAGCGGCGGGTCGATCGTACGAATCGTGACCGGCTCGCCTTTCATCGCCTTCAAGATCCCGTAGAAGTCCGCGCGCTGCAGCGGCAGGAGCTCCTTCAAGGCGTCGCGGCGCAGCGCCTCCGTCTCCGCGAGAATCATCCGCTGAACGATGGGAATGCGGCCCTCGCCGAAGAACATGTGCTCGGTGCGGCACAGCCCGATGCCGCGTGCCCCGAAGTCATACGCGAGGTTCGCTTGGTCTGGGAGGTCTGCGTTCGCGCGAATGCCGAGCGTCCGCACCTCGTCGGCCCAACTCAAGAGGCGATGGAATCGACCTCCGATATCCGAATCTTCCGGCTTCTTCTTGCCCGCGACGACCTGCAAGATCTCACTCGGCGACGTGGGCACCTTGCCGAGCTTCACCTCGCCGGTGAGTCCGTCGAAGGACACGTAGTCGCCTTCGTTGACGGTGAGTCCCGCCACGGTGAAGCAACGTTTCTTCTCGTCGACCGAAATGCCGCTGGCTCCAACCACCGCCGGTCGACCCATCTGTCGACCGACCACCGCCGCGTGCGAAGTCATCCCACCGGTCGCGGTCAGAATGCCCTCCGCGACCTCCATGCCGTGAATGTCGTCGGGAACGGTCTCGCGGCGGACGAGGATGACGTGCTTGCCTTCGTTCACCCACTTCACCGCGTGGTCGGCGTTGAACACCACCTGACCGGAGGCCGCGCCCGGCGAAGCCGGCAGGCCCCGCGTCAACACACTCAGCTTCTTCCACGCGCCCGGATCGAAGATCGGCGCGAGCAACTGCGACAACGACGAGGGCTCGACCATCTTGAGCGCCTCTTTGCGAGTCACCAACCCTTCCTCCACGAAATCCGTCGCGATGACTACGGCAGCGTGGCCGGTGCGCTTCCCGCTCCTGGTTTGGAGCATGTACAGCGTGTCGTCTTCGATCGTGAACTCGAAGTCTTGCACGTCCTTGTAGTGCTTCTCCAGACGGCTCGTATGCTCCTTCAACTCGGCGTGAGCGTGCGGCATGATCTCTGCGAGCTCGGTGATGGGTCGGGGCGTGCGCACGCCAGCGACCACGTCCTCTCCCTGAGCGTTGACCAGAAACTCGCCGAAGAACTCGCGAGCGCCGGTCGCCGGATTTCTCGTGAAACCTACTCCCGTCGCCGATCGCATGCCCGTATTGCCAAACACCATCTGCTGCACGTTGCAGGCGGTGCCGATGTCGTCCGGGATCCCATAGATGCGCCGATAGCTCTGCGCGCGCGGATTGTTCCAGGACCTGAACACCGCGTCACGCGCCAACCTGAGTTGCTCGAGAGGCTCCGCCGGGATCGCCCTCCCCGCGTGCTCTACGATGAGAAGAGAGTACGTGTCGACGAGGCCGCGAAGGTCCACAGCGCCGAGGTCGGTGTCCGAACGAGCGCCGCGCCGCTCCTTGAGATCGCGTAGCGCCCGCTCGAAGACGTCCTTGTCGATTTCGAAGACGACGTTCGCGAAGATCTGCTGAAACCTGCGCCACGAGTCGTATGCGAACCGCGGGTTCTGCGTGCGCTTAGCCAACCCCTCCGCCGTGGTCTCGTTGAGTCCGAGGTTGAGGATCGTATCCATCATCCCTGGCATGGAGAACTTTGCGCCCGAACGCACCGAGACCAAGAGCGGCCGCGCCGGGTCTCCGAACTTTGCCCCCGCGACCTCCTGAAGCTTCGTGATGGCCTGGGAAATCTCGGCTTCGATCATGTCCGGAAGCGCGCGATTGCCGTCGTACCAGACCTTGCAGGCCTTCGTGGAGATCGTGAACCCGGGTGGCACCGGCAAACCGGCGCGAGTCATTTCGGCCAGTCCCGCGCCCTTTCCTCCGAGCAGATCTTTCATCGTGCGATCACCATCGGCGTGACCTTTGGCAAACGCGTAAACGTACTTGCTGTCCATGGTGCGCGCGTACCATGCAAGCGGCGGGCACAGAGAGAACTTTGATGACACGTCCAAAGATTACCGGTGCTACCGGCGAAATTTATCCGCCGCCGACCCTGGGGCGTTGCAACCTTTGCGCGCTCACCGCAGCGTGGACCCTCCTCGCCTGCTCGTCGACGACCGCACAGCTTCAATCCGATCGATCCGATCCTGCAGATGCAGGAGCGCGAGACTCAGCGTCGGACGCGAAGGCTGACTGGAATGACTCGTCTCAGCCAGACGCCGCTTCCTACCTCGATGCCTTCCTCGATCCCGACGCCGCTCACTTCGATGGATCGGTCCTCGATGGGTCGGACCTCGACGCCGAGCCCGGCGACACCGCGGTCCACCGACCTGTCGTCTTCGTCCATGGCATCAACGGGAGCGCCGCCGAATTCGACGTGATGATCGATCGCTTGGTTGCGGACGGGTGGCCCTCCGACGGGTTGTTTGCCATTCAGTTCGAAGACCCGCGCTGGGGCTGCAACGTCGACAACGCTCAGACGATCGCCGACGAAGTCGCTCGCGTACGATTGGCCACGGGTTCGGACCGCGTCGATCTGGTCGCTCACTCGATGGGTGCGTTGAGCTCACGACATTATGTGAAGTTCCTGGGCGGATCGAACGAGGTCAACACGTACGTCTCTCTCGGCGGTCTTCACCACGGAAACCGCAGCGCGTGCCTCAATCCCCTCGATGTTTGCGTCTGGCAGGAGCTCTGCCCAACCCATGAGTTCATCAGCGCGCTCGACGCCGACCCAGCGACGCCCGGTGATTTGTTCTGGGTATCCATTTTTTCCACGGACGACGGCACCGTGCCAGTGGAGGTCTCTCGCCTCGACGGCGCGGAAAACATTCAGGTGTCCGGGGTCGCCCACGCCGGGCCAGGCGGGCTGACCGAGGACCTCGGGGTCTACGCAGAGGTCGTTCGCGTGTTGTCCTATCCTCGTTGGTAGTCACGATCCGTCGAGAGCGGTGAGGAACGAGACGAGGTCCCTCAGGTCGGAGTCTTCGAGGACGTGTGCAAACGGCGGCATGATTCCGCGCCCATCCAAGATCGCCGCGGCCCGAGTCTCTGGCAACTCAGACTGGCGGATCGGGGGCACCTCGAAAGCTCGAGATCCGTCACCCTTCGGTCCATGGCAACCTGCGCAGGCCCCGCGGAACAACAACTCACCATGCGCCGGATCTCCGCCCAACAGGTCGGGCACCGGGTGAGTTTCTCGCGGGGTCAAAGTGGCGCGGCTCGGATCGGGAGGCATGCAGCACTCGAGCGGATTGCGGCCGTCACCGGCTTCCTGCTCCTCCGAGCGATCGGCCAGGGAAAGAGACAGATGGACGGCGAGGCCCACCGCCCCCGCGAGCGAGAGAGCCAGGAGCGCGTTTCCGAGCCTTTTCTGATGATCGGGGGCAAGCACGAGGCACGAGCATCATACTCGGTCTTCCCCAACGGAACCAAGGGCGATGCACAAGACCTCCGCGTCTGCTAGCGTCCCCCAAATGGTCCACCGCGGACGACGACGTGTTCTCCTGGCCGCGATGACCAGTTTATTGTCGTTGGGTTGCCCCAGGCCGACGCGCGTGTATCCGGAGGTGGGCGCGGTGGTTCCTGAGTTGGTGGGACGCACGGGGCGCGGAGAGGACTTCAAGCTGAGTGCGCTTCAACGAAAAGCGCGGTTCATCTTTTTCGGCTACACCTACTGTCCGGACGTCTGTCCGCTGACTTTGCTCACCCTAAGAAAGGCCCTGAAGGACACGAACGCAGACCCGTCCGAGGTCGCCGTGATCTTCGTTTCGGTCGATCCCGAGCGCGACGATGAAGCAACGCTCGGCAAGTACGTCGAAGCCTTCGGACCCGCCGCCATGGCCGTGAAACCCAACAATCTCACCCAGGTCATCAAAGACTTCGGGCTCGTCGTCGAGCGCGAAGGCGCCAAGAGCTCGACGGGAGCGACGGATCACTACACGATCAACCACACCGCGTCGGTCACCTTGATCGACGCAATCGGAACGGTGCGGGCGAGATTCGCGCACGGCACGCCGCCGGCCGAAATCACGCCCTACCTTCAGGAGCTGCTTACAAAATGAGAACTCTCCACGCCCTCGCGTTGTTCACGACACTCTCCTTGGCGAACATCGGTTCGGCGCCCAGGGTGAACGCGGCCGAACCGAGCGCTGCGACCGCGAGTGTCAAGATCAGCGACCCCGAGCTTCGAGTTACTCCGAACGGCGTCGGAGCGTTTTACGTGACGATCGAAAACACGTCTGACATCGACGACACGCTGAAGGGCGCGACCTGCACGTCGGCCAAACACGTGGCCATGCACGAAACCGTCGTAGTCAAAGATGTCGCACGCATGGTCGAAGCAAAATCGTTTCCGGTCCCCAAGAAATCGAAGCTCGTGCTTTTGCCTGGAGGCAAGCACGTGATGCTCATGGAGCTCAAGACCGAGCCAGGCAAGGAAATCACCGTGACCCTCGCCTTCGAGAAAGCCGGACAAATCCCCGTGACGGTTCGCGGCATGGCGATGGGTAAGGCCGCCGGTCACTGAGTACCTGCACAACCGAGGTCTTCGACTCGCGACGCGAGCTCATGGCTTCTTGTTGACATAGGTATCGTGGCAAGCCACGCACGTCTCCACCATCTGCCCAAACGCGGAGGCGACCTCGTCATTGTCCTTCGCTCGAGCCGCTCTGGCCAACGCCTCCGCGCGCGCCTTCAGCTCCTCTTGGTACACGAAAAACTTCGGCGGCAGCGCCCGGTTCAGCATGTCGGAGGGCGTGTCGGAGGTCGGTCGCGCGAGCTGAGGCTCCTCGGCGATCCGCCGCGAGAGGAGCTCGACCTCCGGTGAGTCGAGCCTCAACACCGCCCACAGCAAGTCGCTCGCGTCGCCGGCGTGCCGATGCATGCGGCTCCTCAACAGGGTGTGCGCTTCCGAGCTCAAATACATGGGAGGCCCGAGGCGCTGATCTCGGCGCTCGCAACAGCAAAGCCCGACCGCAAGCAGAACCGTGTTGCTCACCCTGCGATCCATGCTTCTCGTGTCAGCAATCCACGTTCCAGAGCCCGCGGGGCCCAAAGAACGGCTGATAGTTCGAGGCCTGCGCAACTTTGTCGGAGCGACCGGAATGCTCTCGCCGCGATTTCCGACCGGCCGTTTTGTTTCGCTCGACGATTTTTTTCTTCAAAATCGACCGAAGGATTCGTCGCCTGCGGGCACGACCACACAACATGGATCGAAGACGAGCAACACGAGAATGGAAGCTTCCGAGTCTTCTGTTCGCATCATGGCTCATCGCGGGATGCGGGGCCTTGGGCGACGCGGACGACTCGAACAGCGGTTTGAGGCTGGAGCGGGGAGGAACCGAGGCCCAAACGGCGGGCGACGCGGACCCGAAAAACGACGCGAACGGGATGGGCGGCATGGGCGGATTCGGTCGCCCTGGCGACCAGAAGCCCTGCGGGCTCGATCCGAGCCACGAAGCCTGTTGGGCGGCGTGCGCCGAGGACACCGGGTTGAATGTCTGCGGGGAAGCGGCCGCGGAGGCGTGTAACTCGGCCTTTCGAGACGCCGAGCAGAAGCTCGCCGCCGAACAAGCCTGTATTCAGGCCCGCGAGGCTTGCGCGGACCAAGCGGCGGCCTGCGAACAAACGTGTCCGGCGCCGCCGCCAGACCCCAACTGCGCGCCGAAGCCCGACTGGGGCTGCGGTCCCGGGTCGGACGTCCCCCCGAGCCCCGAGTGTCACGATGCCATTCGGTCCTTCGATGAGTGTAATCTCGGCCTCGACGGCGATTGCGGAGATGAGCGGCAGGCGCTCGATGAGTGCGTTCGGCCGGCGCTCGAGCAGTGTGAGTCGGCCAAGCGTTCCGTCGAAGAGTGCTGGATGACGATGGGGGACTGTGCCGAGCTCGAGCAGGCGGCTCGAGATGCCTGCACTCAGCTCGAAGAGTGTCGTTCTTTCGAAGAAGCGCTCAAAGCGTGCTACTCCCCTTGCGCCCCGTTTGCTGATCGCATCGCCGAGACCTGCCCACCCAAACCCTGCGAACCCATGCCGCCTCCGTGTGACCACGGCCCGGGCTGCCAACCCATGCCGCCTTCGCCTGAGTGTGAGGCCGCCGTGCATGAGCTCGAGGCCTGCAAGCTCAACTCGGATCAGGACTGCCAGGACGAGATTCTGGCGGCCGACGAGTGTATGAGACCGCTGGCCACGGCATGCGAAGCCACCGAGCAGGCGCTGAAGAGCTGCTTCGAGTCCGGTATGAGTGACTGCTCCGCCGAGCGCGAGGCGGCCGAGGCATGCTACCAGAGTATCGCGGAGGCTTGTGACGCCGAACGGGACGCGGTCGGAGCATGTTTCGAAGCTTGCCGAGAGATGGGCGATCGCGTCCAAATGCTCTGCGCTCAACCTTGCCAACCACCACCCCCAGAGCGTTGCGACCGAGGCGGACGCACCCCCGACGGTCACCCTTGCCAACCGGATGAGTGCGACCCAAATGGAATGAGCCCCGACGGCCGACCCTGTCGTCCGCCACCTCCTCCGGAGCACTGCGACCCAAACGGGCTCACCCCCGACGGTCGCCCGTGTCAGCCTCCTCCACATGAGTGCGACCAAGACGGAATGAGCCCCGACGGCCGACCTTGTCGTCCACCTCCTCCGGAGCGCTGCGACCAAAACGGAGTCACGCCCGACGGTCAGCCATGCCAACCGCCTCCGTGCGACCCGATGAACGCCAACGCTGATGGAACGTGCGGACCGGCCGGCCCATCCCCCGAGTGCTTGGCGGCGATTCACGAGGTCGAGGCCTGCCACGCCCAGCAGTCCCAAGCCTGCGCCGCGCAGTCTGCGGAGCTCGAAGAGTGCGTGCGACCGGTGCTGCAGGCCTGCGAGCAGGTGAGAATGGCGTACGGTGAGTGCTTGGCGACTCAGAACGACTGCTCGGACTACGAGGAACAGATGCAAGCTTGTTTCCACGGAATGGAGGCCTGTCGACCGTTCGAAGAGGCGCTCGTGTCCTGTATGGAACCCTGCAGAGAAGCCGCCGAGCGCGCGGACTCGACGTGTCACCGAACTCCGTGGCCGGAAGGGCCGCGAGGTTGAGCTCGTGACTGGATCCGTGAGCGCTCCGAGCGCTTCGAGCGCTCGCGGATCCATGCTCTTCTGCTTCGTTCTTTCTTGCGGGAACGAAACGCCCCCCCAACTCATCCGGACCCAAATCGAGACGAGCCTACTCTCCGTGATGCCCACCGAAGTCATCGCCACGGAGGGCAACGCGATCGTCGGCGCATCTCCGATTCGCGGGTGTGTAAACGGTGAGTGTGTGCCGGTCGTCGTGGCCGTCCCGATCGGCGTCGGTGTCCGGCTCGAGCTCACCCTACCCGGATCGCGTACTTTGCCCGTACGATTTGGCGACGTGAATCGCGGATCGTTCGATGTCTGTGGGGCGGAGGGTGTGTTCGAGCTGGGGCGAGCGCGTGCGCGCTGCGACGGAAACCCAGGTTGCGAAGACGGTATCGCCAAGCTCGCGTCGTGTCATGCCCAGCAAGATCCGGTCTGCGGCCCCGCTCGCCTCGATGAGCAGCTCTGCATGGAGCGTCTCTCGGTGCAGTGCGCGGAAGCGAACAAGATGTTCGAGGAGTGTTTGGCCAGCGGGATGGTGGAGGGTTGTGACCAAAATCGGATTCAGGTCCAGATGGCATGCTCGGCGTGCGACGAGTCTCATCGGAGAGTCATCGACACCTGCCTGCTTCCGTGCGCGCCGAGCGAGCAGGCGATGATCGAGGTCTGCGAAAAGCCGCCGGTGAAGTGTCCGGAGGAGCGGCTCTTCATGATGTCGGACCTTTCTCCTCCGTTGACCTTCGGAGTATGCGAGTGACTGTGCTCCTGTCGATTCTTCTCACCGCGCAGGGTTGCGAGGGTGTGCGTGTGACGAGCGCGGGGGAGAGCTCGACCGCGCTTCTCCGCGTGCTGAGCTCACGAGGCATCCCCGCCGGCCAAGCGTGTGCAAGAGTCGACGTGAGTCTCGATCAGGGTCCGGACGGACTCACGCTCCGACTCGAAGCCGGAGAGAAGAGCGGCGCCTACACGGTCCACGATCTCGATGTCGCCACCGCGCTTGTGGAGAGTTGGGTCCGAAGTGACCTGGCCAAGTCGCTGCTCGAGGGTCCGTCGGAGCTGGTCGAATCCGCAGAGCCGGGCGCGGCGAGGCTCACGACTCCTGTTGCCGCGGGCACGAAGGTCGAGAGGTCTCTCGCTTCTCCTGAGAGTAGCTCGGACGAGCTCGAGGTCCTCGAAGCCAACCCGGCGCGAGTGACTGCGGCGTTAGAGGCTCATTGGGCTGACGACGGGTCGGGTGCGCTCGGTGCGTTTGCCGAGGCGCGGCTTGCGTTTGGGTGGATTGAAGCGGGGATCCGCGCGCGTGGGTTCGCTGGCCTACCGATGCGAGACGAGACTCTTCGGACCGCGACGGTGCGACGTGGCTCGGAGATCCTGCTCGGCGTCTCGCTCCCGCTCGTGTTCGGTTCGGTCGAAGTCGCGCCGAGTCTCTGGTCTGGGTTTGGAATCCTGGAGAGTCTGCGTTCGGATGCTGGTCGCGACGGGTGTACGACGGCGTGTCCGCCGATCGTCGACGATGGATTTTCCGCGGGTTCGATGGGCTTCCGCGGCGAAGTCGGATTAGGGGCGTCGTACGAGGTACTGGAGGACGTCCGGCTGGGCCTTTCGATGTCGGCCTCGTACGCGCCGGGCACGAGCCCAGAAGCCATCGTTCCAGCGTATGCGAGCGTGCTCAGCGCGGAGGAACGCTCGGCGCTCGCGCTAGCTCCGGAGGCGCCGTTGCGTATTGGGCTTGGCGTTGGCGTGGAGGTGCGACCGTGAACGCCAAGGTCGTAGAGCTCGTTCCGTTATCGACGGGTCCTTCGGACGAGGAGCTGATTCGTCGCTGTGCGAGTGGAAATACTCCGGCGCTGGCTGCGTTGTTCGAGCGTCACCACCTGGCGACTCAGCGTTTTTTGAGTCGGCTGGTGGGTTGGCGATCGAGCGAGCTCGAAGATCTGCTGCAGTCGACTTTCCTGTTGGCTTACACTTCTGCGCGAAGTTTCCGCGGGCAGGCTTCGGTGCGCTCGTGGATTTTCGGCATCGGAGCCAACCTGGTGCGGCGACAAAGGCGCACGGGAGCGCGTCGAGACGCAGCGCTTCGACTCATGGCGGCGCCCGCCCCCGAGTCTCCCATGGGTCCGGACGACGTGGTCGCCCGCAAGCAGTTGGTCGAGCGGCTCTCCGCGGCGGTCTTGGAGCTCCCGCATGACTTGAGAGTGGCCTATGTCCTCTGCGAGCTCGAGGACGTCTCCGGGCCCGAGGCCGCCACGGCCCTCGGAATCCGGCCGGGCACGCTCTGGCGACGCCTGTTCGACGCTCGCAAGCGCCTCGTGCGCGCCCTCGAAGGAGGAGCCGAATGAAACACCTCGAAGAAATAAAGGCGCCGTGCCCCCCGGAGGAGTTGAGGGCCGAGAAATTCGCAACGCGAGATCGCGAGGCCCTCGAGCCCCACCTTTCCTCTTGCGCGACGTGTTCGGGAGAGTGGGAGAGTTGGACGCAGCTAGCCGCCACGGCCCAAGCGCTCCCGTTCCGACCGCTCGACCCTCAGAAGGTCACGCGGGTGCAGGAACGGCTACTTCTCGCCGCCGCAACTCACCGCTCCGAAAGATCCCGGGCACGGCCCGCCGCCGTGGCTGCCATCGCCGCCGTCGCCCTGGCCTGGTTGGCTTGGCCGAGCCCGTCCGAACAGGCTCCGCGCGGTGCCGTCGAAGCCGCTCCCGGCACCGAATTTACCCACCTGACGAACCACGCCGGCGCCGGCGCGATCCGCGAAGACGAGGTCGTTCATGTGACGCGAGGACGAGTGCGAGTGGACGTCAAGAAGCTCGGACCGGGCGAACGGTTTAGAGTCATGACCAAAGACGCCGAGGTCGAGGTGAGGGGCACTTCCTTCGACGTCGAGGTCGACCAAGAAACGCTCGTCTCCGTGCGAGTGCGCGAGGGGCGAGTCGAGGTGCGACCGGTCGGAGGAGCTCCCGTCGTACTCACCGCAGGGGGATCATGGCACCGCGCGGCCTCGGGCAGCCTGGCGAAAATCGCGGATTCCGAGAAAATCGCGGACTACGAGAAAAGCGCGGACTCCGAGAAAAGCGCGGACTCCGAGAAAAGCGCGGACTCCGAGAAAATCGCGGACTCCGAGAAAATCGCGGACTCCGAGAAAATCGCGGACTCCGAGAAAATCGCGGATTCCGAGAAAATCGCGGATTCCGAGAAAATCGCGGATTCCGAAAAGCCAACCTCTCGCGTCAGGAGCACGTCGGAGGGATCACATCTCGAGCCCCGAAGCCGAGCGCTCAAAGCCAAGGATGAGAGCAAGCCTGTGCGAACGCCCAGTCTCCGCGCCAATGACCCGTTCGCCCAAATCAGCCCGACAACTCGAGCCATCGCGCCCAAAGGTGAAAGACCAGGCGGAGCCGCAGTCTCGGCACCCGGCCCCGCGACGGCGTCGCTCACCCCCCCCATCGCAGCGCGCCCCGCGGTTCCGGCACCGGCCGCCGAGCTCGCATTCGCACGAGGCTGGGAAGCGCTGCGGGGATCGGACTTCGAAGGCGCAGCCAGGGAGCTGGCCGTCGCCGCCGAAGGCCGGGACTCGAACCTGAGATGGGAGGCCATGTACTGGCGGGGCGTTGCGCTCGTTCGAGCTGGACATCGTGCTGCGGCCAGCTTCGCGTTCATTCAAGTCATGAACGCCAGCCCGGCGTCCCCACAACACGACGAAGCCACGCTCGCGGCCGGATGGAACGAACTGGCGCTGGGACACACAAACAACGCTCGAGACCTCTTCACTCGAGCAAGCCGTTCCAAAGACGCGAGCATCGCAAAGCGAGCGAATAGAGGCCTCCACCAGAGCCAACAGCGCTAACAGCGCTAACAGCACCAATCTCCATTTCAAATCGTCAGCGTCGCATCATCGTCGTCGCATCATCGTCGTCGCATCATCGTCGTCGCATCATCGTCGGCTCATCATTGTCGGATGACGTAAGCGCAAACGCTGACGCCGACGATCTGGCGCAGACGATCCGACGCAGACG
>CAYXDO010000116.1:0-34528 GCA_964463485.1 uncultured Myxococcales bacterium
TCGGCGCGGCTCTGCGAGGACTTCGTGCCCGTGCCCATGCCCGTGCCCGTGCCCGTGCCCGATCCTAATCCTGCCTGCGTGAGGCAGGATTAGGGCTCTGAGGCTCGTGACCATGCTGGAACCACAGACGACGCAGACGGAAGACACGGAGGACACAGAGAATTGCTCATTTCATCCGTGGGGCTTCGGCGCTGTGCTCTCTGTGGTTTCTCCCGTGGTCACGAATTTGCGGGGACCTGTACTTAGGCGCTTGGACTTGCGATGATGCCGAGATGGCGAAGCCGGTGAGGGCGCGGACTCAGAAGAGGGCCGAGCAGCGCGAGCACCGTAAGCTCGTGCGATTGAAGGAGAAGCTCGCGGCGAAGCTCCCCGGGGGCTCCGCCGACAACCCTGTCGAGGTGCCGGCGGCGTCCGTGATCGAGCTCCGCGCGCGATCGACCCCGTGTCCTCAATGCGGGGGTAACTTTCAGATCGCCGCGCATCGCGCGCCCGCGCTCGGCCTGCGGAGTCTCGAAGTGATCTGCCAGATGTGCGGTGCGAAGCGCGATCTTTGGTTCAGGATCGTCGCGACCGGACCCAACTGAGCGGACCAAGCGGGCGCAAGGGAGCCACCAGGGAGCCACCTCTTGGGCTCAGGCGAAGAACGAGCAATCGTGGGGCGCCGTCACATCGGCTCGGCGCGGATCCAATCACAGCCTTCGGCGATGCAGCCGGTCGCCTGAGTCCAGCAGCGCGCGTGGTAAACGGACCGACAGCGCCTGCACCGCACGAACCCACCCATCGGATGTCGCTGACCGCGGCAGAGTGTGCACTCGGGATCGGCCGCGAGTGTCCGGTCGGGGATGGGTTCGAGCACGATTTTTTTTTCGAGGACGTTGACCACCGGGGGGAGATCGACTCCGGAGGCGGCGAGCTCGAGGGATCCGGCGAGGCTGGCGGTACTCAGGACTGCGCGTTCGATTGCATTCGCGGACGGGCCCAGCCCGTGGACGGCCACGCGCAGAGTGCCGCCACGAGCCAGGAGCTCGACCGCTCGGGCGCTCGCTGATTTCCGAAGGTCGACGAGCTCGCTCGACGCGAGCGTCAGAAAACGCTCGGCCACTCTCGGGTCGTCGGCCCGCGCATTCACCCGTCCTTCGAGGCGCAAGACCCCTGGAAATGGGACTTCGGGAATGTAGAAGATATCGTCTCTGATTCGCGTGACGTCCCAACCCACGAACAGTCGCACCGCCTCGGACGACAGCTTGGCCTCCGAGATCGCGAGGACCGAATCGTCGGACTTGGTGATGTCGCGGACCTGGAGCATGACTTCGCGACCCTCGACGGTCGCGCGGAGCTCGGGGGTTTGGGCGATCGAGAGTCGGGCGTCCAACCTTCGCCGGGCGAGCTCCAGGGCTTCGACCCATCTCGTGCGCCGTTTTCCGCGGCCGAAGGCCGAGTATGCGATGGCGCTGCCGATCGCCAGCGCGGTCAGCGAGAAGGGGTCCATGCGCACCTCACATGTTCAGCCCTCCGTTGACCTCGATGACTTGGCCGGTCACGTAGCTAGCGGCGTCCGAGGCCAAGAAACGCACGACACTCGCGACTTCCTCGACCGATCCGATTCGTCCGAGCGGAATGTTGTCCATGAGGACCTTTTTCATCGCGTCCGTGATGCCTTTGGTCATGTCGGTCTCGATGTAGCCGGGAGCGACGACGTTGACGGTGACGTTTCTGGACGCGAGCTCCTTGGCGATGGACCGGGCGAGGCCATCGAGGGCGGACTTGCTTGCGGCATAAGCGCTCTGGCCGGTATTGCCCATTTCGCCCACGACGGAGCCCATGAAGACCATGCGCCCCCACCGCGCTTTCGTCATCGCTCTCGCTGCAGATCGCGCGGCGTAGAAAGCGCCGAAGACGTTGGTCGCGAACATCTTCTGGAGGTCCTCGTCTTTGTAGCGGAGCAGGAGCCCATCGAGTGAGATTCCAGCGTTGGCCACCAAGATGTGGAGGCCTCCCATCGACTCGATCACGCCGTCGATCGCGGCCTTCGTGGCCGCGGAGTCCCCCGCATCGAAGCGAACGGCGCTGGCCCGAACCCCCTTGGCCTCGAGCTCGGAGACGACCGCCTTCGCGGCGTCCTCGTTGTGGGCGTAAGAAATCACGGTCGCAGCGCCGGCGTCGGCCAAGCTGAGCGCGACCGCTCGGCCGATGCCGCGGGAACCACCAGTTACGAGCGCAACGCGCCCTTCCAGCTCTTTGGGCATGAGGCTGAGTTAGCCCGCGGCCGAGCCGTCTGCAAGCAATAAGGGCTTACGTCTAACTCCTCCTGATCTGCGGCGGTGTACAATCGGAGAGTCTTGCCGTCCCAAAGCAGCCAACGGTTTTCGGTGGACGTGGCAGGCCTGCTGCAGGCCCTCACCGAACAGTTTCCGGACCCTCTGCTTTGCGTCCGGGAGCTCATCCAGAATGCGGCCGACGCGAGCTCTGCGCGTATCGAGGTCGACGTCAGCTATGACTCGCGGCGCTCTCTTTTGAGACTCTCGGTGGAAGACGACGGCCGCGGCATGAACGCGCATGAAGTCGATGGATATTTGACGATTGGTTTTTCGGACAAGACGCCCTCCGTCGATCGCGGCCGTTTTGGCGTCGGGAAGCTTTCGCCTTACGCGCTCGGGATCACGCGCATGATCGTGGAGACCTCCGACGGTCGGGTGGCGCACCGAATCACTTTTTCGCCGGATGGGTCGGGCCAGATCGAGCTGCGTCCAAGCGATGGGCGTGCGGGTACGACGGTCCGAGTCTACAAGCGCTGTGAGCGCGAAGAGGCCGAGGTGCTCGCGAGCCGAACGCTCGTGTTGGTGGAGGATCGGTGTGGATCGGTCTCGATCCCGTTGTTCGTCAACGGCCAGCGCGTCAACAAGAAGATCGGCCTGAGCACGCCCTATGCGGTTCACGTAGAGGCGCCAGAGGGAGAGGGCTACATCGGCATCGCCGCCGATCCCGTGCGGGTTCTGATGGGGGGCGGAATCGTGCTCGAGACGGAGGCAGAGATCCTCGGTCCCGAGATCTCTTACGTGCTCGACTCGCCGCGTCTGTCTCCGACCTTGTCGCGCAACGCCGTGCGGCGGGACGGAGCCTTCGACGCGCTGTTGCGAGTGACCCGGGCCCACGAAGTGGAGCTTTCGTCGAGGGTCGCCGAAGGGCTGCGAGAGCGCGCGGCGCGGCTGCGGCAGCGCGCCGAAGGGGTCGAGCGATTGCTCGAGCCGGACGACCGCGCGGCGCTCGAGTGGCTGCGCCGCAGGCTTCTGGAGCCGGACGGAGAGACTCCGGACGCCGCGGTGCGAAGAGCGCCGGTGCTGGAAACGGCCGATGGCGGCCTCGTGTCCGCGGACGAGCTGGTCGAGGTCATTCGCCGGGAGGGGCGCGTTCCGGCGTCGCGAGTTCCCCGTCCGCGCGAGGAGCTCTCCGGGTACACAGACCGCGGTGTCCCCGTGCTTCTGTTGTACAGAGACCTCGAAGATTTCTTAGAGCGCCAAGGAATTCAGACCGTGGAGGTCGACGGCCAGGACGACGGAACGGAGGTGCAGCCGGGCGCGTGGGGGCCGGGTGAAGCGGCGCTCGCAGCCCGGGTTCCGCTGCGAGATGTTTCGGGGTCGCGCCGTCTGGTGGTCGCTTCGTTGGTGACCGCGGCGGCGGCAGGCCTGGCTGCGTTCTTGATCGTTCGGCAAGCGCCGACACCAACAGTCGCGCCGCCCGTGGCGTTCGAGCGACTCGCCGCACCGACTCCCGAGCAAGCCCCTCGCCGCGAGGAGCAAGCCCCTCGGGTCCGCGAGGAGTCTCCGCTCTACGTGTCCACGACCTCTCCGAAGCTCGCTCGATCCGCGAGCGTGTTGAAGACGGCGGCCGCTGCGCTCGGAGCGGCGATCTCTCTGGCGCTCTTGTTCGCTTTGGTCCACGCGGCGGTGGAGCGCCGTCGAAAGGCTGCGGCGCGCTGGCTCGTCGCGGAAGCGGGACCGCTGCTCACGGTCGGTGAGGGAAGCTCGCGGCGTCTCGACGTGCTTCGTCGCGCGCTGATCCATCCGATCGATTTTTTCGTCGCGAGGGGTTGGTCGATCCGTGCGGCGGGCGACCGATCGCTGCAAGCCTCGGCGACGATTCACGGCTATCGAGAGCTCTCGCCGGAGCTCCCGATCCGCTCGGGTGTCAGGCTCGACCTCGATCGTGTGTCGATCGGGTTCGTCGATCTGGTGTCGCCGGTCGGAGAGCCGCACGACGGGCGTATCTTGGTGCGCAGGGGTTCGCGCGTTCTTTTGAACCGCAACCATCCGACCGTGCTGCACCTCATCACGCTCGCGGCGTCTTCTCCGGCGCGCGCCCGAGTGATGCTCGACGTGTTGCTCGCGACCGATCTCCAACTGGCGTCGGGGACGGATCCACGTCAGGTCGAATGGGACCTCCTGGGCCGCGCGGAGCGAGCGCTGACGAACGACGCCGCCAAGGCGAGCTGACCCCACGTGAACAAGTTGACGGACGAGCACCCTCCGTTCGGAACAGACGGGCCGACAGGGGACTTCGAAGCGCTGCCGATCGAAAAGGGCCGGATCTCGCTCCCGCCCATGGCCTCGCACGCTCCGCTCTATCGCGCCGATCCAGATCGGATCCTGAGGGTGCTCGCGGCCAATCAGTTCGACGATCCTTATCTCGCGTTTCGCGAGATCTACGCCAACGCGCTCGATGCGGTGCGCGGCCGAGCATCTCCGAAGATCGAGATCCGCGTGAGCGCGGATCGCGTCGTGGTCGAGGACGACGGGCCGGGGCTCGACGATCGGGGGTTGGCGGCGCTCACGACGCTCGGTGCCTCGACGAGGCGTGGAACGGAGGCGATCGGCCGCTTCGGGATCGGCTTCGCCTCCGTCTTCGATCCGGCGCTAGGCGTTCAGCGAGTAGAATTTCATGCCGCTCGCTCAGGGCTCGAAAAGGGCGTGTTGGTCCACTTCGTCCCCGACGACGGCGGCAGCGTTTCGATTCAACTCATGGACGCGCCGAGCATCGGCGGCAGTCGAGTGAGTGTGTACTTCGATCCTGCGAGAGCGAGCGAAGACCGCGTCGCCAAGGCGATCGAGACCTTCGAGACGCACGCAGCCTATACCGGGGTCTCGACGACGTTGAACGGCCGACAGCTCGGCAAGGACCTCTCCGACTACATCAAGTCAGAGGTCAAAAAGGGCAGCTACACCGCGACCGAACGAGCGCTCGTGAGCGCGTCGGCAGTGCGTGGGCCAGTAGGCGTAGCGGCGATCGACCCGACTCGATCGGAGTCCAAGTTTCGAGCGTATCAGCGGGGACTCTTCGTCACCGAAGTGACCTTGCCAAGGATGCCTGGGCGTCCGTGGCCTCGCGGTGCGTTCGGCGCCGTTCACGCGGATGGGCTAGAGCTCGTAGCGAGCCGCAATGCGTTCGTCGAGAACGAGTCCCAAGCCCGTTTCCTCGAGGAGCTCAATCGGCTCGCCTTCGAGGCTGCCTATCGCGTCGTCCGATACTTCGAAGCGCACGACGACGCGTACGCGCGGGTCGTGCTGCTCGATGCGATCAGGAGGGGGCTCAAGACGGCGACGCCCGAGGGTCTGCTCGCAGAGTCGAGCGACCTGTTCTCGTCGGCAGTGGTTCGTTCGGAGCTCTTTCGCGCGTGGGGCGAGTCGAAGCGCTACTCCTTCGAGGAGCTCGTGGCGATGAAGGTGAGCGATCGGTTTCGCTCCCTGTCGTATCGGCCTGCGGGTTGGGACGTGGCACGGGGCGCGGTGATGCGCGCGGACGATTCCATCGAGCGTGACATCTTCCGAAAGCTGTCCGGCATGCGCGACATGCCGGCGGTGGCGCGCGCCGAGAATGTCTCGCTGCCTTCGTTCTTTTCTCGAGCGGTCGATCGTTTGTTGTCGGGCCCTCGCGCGGAGTACTCGCTCTTTCAACACGACCTCGATCCCGCTCAGGTTCCTCAGCCGATCCGCCGAGTCGTATTGGCGCTGTCTCGCTTCTTGGCGTCCGAGGAAGTCGTCGTGGCTCTAGGTCGTCTGCTTCCGGGTCAGCTTCCTCGGCTTGCCTTCGGCGCCTCCCGCAACGCCTTCGGCCCAGTCGCCGCCTATCGACTCGGGGAGATCCGCTTCAACGTGCGGCACCGAACGCTGCGACGCTTGTCCCGGCACCCGGACGCCGAGCTCGCCGCGAGGGCGCTCCTGCCCGTGCTCGCCCACGAGCTTGCCCACGTCTGCCATGAGCTCCACGACCTCGATTTCTATCGAACGAGCCGGGCGCTCCTGCGCGCGCTCGCGGTCGCTGCGGCAAAAATCGACGCGCAGCGCCTCCCGGGGCTGAAGCCGCGCGAGATCAGCTCCCCGCGCCCCCGCATCTGAGACGTGAACCGAAGTTCAGTCATTCTTCGCGAACCGTTCTTGCCGTGCGCGCGCATTTTGGCCAGGGTGTGCGCGCAATGCCGAAAATCACCATCGACGGTCGCGAGCTGACCGTCGCCGAGGGCACCAGCATCATCCGCGCTGCGCTCTCTGCGGGTATCGACATTCCGTACTACTGCTGGCACCCGCGACTTTCGATCGCGGCCAACTGCCGCATGTGTCTCGTCGAGCTCGAGAAGGCTCCGAAGCTCGTGCCCGCCTGCGAGGTGATCGCGCGCGACGGTCAGGTCGTCCACACCAAGTCGGAGAAGGTGCTCGAGGCCCGCAAGTCGGTGATGGAGTTCTTGCTCATCAACCATCCCATCGACTGTCCGATCTGCGACCAGGCTGGGGAGTGCAAGCTTCAGGACTACTACATGGCCCACGACACGACCGGCACGCGGTTCGCGGAGGTCAAGGTCCAGAAGGCGAAGACGCAAGAGCTCGGGCCGATGGTGGTGTTGGACCAGGAGCGGTGCATCAACTGCACGCGTTGTGTTCGGTTCATGCAGGAGGTCGCGCACAACCCGCAGCTCGGACAGTTCGATCGCGGCGATCGTGCGACCATTGGAATCTTCCCAGGCCAGCCGCTCGACGATCCTTACAGCGGCAACGTCGTCGACCTCTGCCCGGTCGGTGCGCTGACCAGTCGCGACTTTCGCTTCAAGGTGCGCAGTTGGTTTTTGAAACACGCTGATTCGGTGTGCGCGGGTTGCGCGCGCGGATGCTCGGTTCGCGTAGACCACCACGACGATCAGGTGCAGCGACTCATTCCGCGCGACAACGAGCATGTGAATCAAGGCTGGATGTGCGACGCCGGCCGCTTGTCCTACAAGCGCTACCAGGACGCTCAGTCCATCGTGACCAAGCCTCACCTTCGCAACGAAGACGGGAAGCTCGTCCCGGTCGGTTGGGCCGAGGCGCGTCGAGCGCTGGCAGAGAAGCTCGCTGAGTACACGGACGACAGCGATGGGAGCCTCGCGCTCGCGCTGTCGTCGCAGATCACCACCGAAGGCGCGACCGCGTTCGTCGAGCTCGCCGAGCAGGTCCTCCACGTGGACACCTTCGCGATCACCGGCCTCGCGGATTGGGAGGGTGACCAGTTCCTGCGCGTGCCCGATCGAAATCCGAATCGCGCTGGGCTCGAGCTCGTGCTGGAGTCGTTTTCGATCTTCGACGACGGTGCTTCCGGTCTTCGAAAGTCTCTGCAACAAGGCACCGTGCGTTCGGTGATCTTCGTTGGCAGCGAGTACGCCGAAGAAGGTGAAGAGTGGCGTCTAGCGCTCGCCAAGGCTGAGGTAGTGGTCGCCTGCGCGTCGCATTGGGACGAGACGAGTCGGGCCGCGCACATCGTCCTGCCCATGGCTTCGTACCTCGAACAGGACGGCACCTTCGTGAACGTCGACGGTCGGACGCAGCGTGTCCACGCCGCGCTTCGGCCTTTCGGCGGTCGCAAGAGCTGCGTGGAGCTCTCCGCGTTCTTGGCTCAGTCTCTCGGGGCCGGTTCGGATTGGTCCCTTACGAGCTGGACCGCCGCCTTCCACGCGCTGAAGCGAAGGACCGGCCTCTTGCAGGGCGTCGAGCCCCTCACCATCGGCGCCTTCGGCGCGTCGCTGGAGGCTCTCGAACGCGGTGAATCGAAGCCCGGCGTGGCGCCGCCCGCGACCGTCGCGGTGGCGGGCTGAGCGAGGAGTCGTGAAGTGACCTGGATCGACGTGCTTTGGCCGGTAGTGATCTTCGCCGGCACTTTCATTCTTACCCTCGGGCTCGCTGGTCCGCTCACGTGGGCCGAACGCCGGCAGTCCGCGATGGTTCAAGACCGAGTGGGTCCAAACCGCGCTGCAATCCGCCTCCCCAACGGCAAGCAGCTCCGCGTGCTCGGACTGCTTCACCCGCTCGCCGATGTCATCAAGCTGATCACCAAGGAAGACGTCATCAACGATCGCGTCGATCGCACGCTCTACAACATGGCGCCGCTGATCGCCCTCTTCCCCGCGCTCGTGACCTTCGCCGTCATTCCGTTCGGACCCGACGTCGAGGTCGGAGGTGTGACCCGGCAGCTCCAACTGGCCCGCATCGACGCAGGCATTCTGTACATCTTCGCGATGAGCTCCCTCGCCGTGTTCGGCGTGAGCCTCGCGGGGTACGCCTCAGCGAGCCCGTGGGCCCTGCTGGGCGGTATTCGCGCTTCTGCCCAGATGATTTCGTACGAAGTCACGATGGGTCTGGCCTTGCTCGGCGTGATCATGAGCTACGGGTCGCTCGAACCCTACGCCATCGTGCTGGGGCAAGGTGACTACATCTTCGGACTCATCCCCAAGTGGGGCATCGTCCTTCAGCCGCTCGCGTTCATCCTGTTCTTCACCGCGGCGATCGCCGAGAACAAACGTACTCCTTTCGATCTCGTCGAGGGTGAGTCTGAGATCATCGGCTATTTCGTCGAGTACAGCGGGATGAAGTTCGGGATGTTCTTCATGGCCGAGTACGTCGAGATCCTCGTCGTCGGCGGGCTCATCACGACCCTCTTCCTCGGCGGATGGCAGGTCCCCTTCTTGTCGGCCGCTGGGTTCCAGATCCCCGCGATGATGCCCCAGGCGGTCGCGCTCCCTACCCTGCTCATCGTGGTCGCGCAGATCGGCAGCTTCGTCCTGAAGCTGCTCTTCATGTGCTGGCTGCAACTGTTGATTCGGTGGAGCCTCCCGCGATTCCGATATGACCAAGTCATGAATCTCGGCTGGCGCGTGTTGCTCCCTTTGTCGTTGCTGAATATCGTCTTCACGGCCGTGGCCAAGCTGGCCGGGCTTTATTAGGCTGAAACACGATGCACGCGGAACACGAAGCTCCGGAAGCCCACGGCGACGAGCACCTCGGCGGGCGTTACACGGTCATAAAAAAGGACATCGGCGTGTACGAGCGCCTGTATGTGCCGGCCATCGCCGCGGGCCTCGTCACGACCGCTCGTCACTTCTTCAAGAACGTCTTCGCGAAGAAGGAGAACAAGTACATCTCCACGATTCAGTACCCTGACGAGAAGGTGGAGTACGCGAGGCGTTTTCGCGGCATGCATCGGCTCGTGCCTCGCGACGACGGCAAGCCTCGCTGCGTAGCTTGTTTCATGTGCCAAACCGCGTGTCCGGCGCGATGTATCAACATCGTAGGCGGCGAGACGCCTGATCACTCCATCGAGAAGTTTCCGATCGTGTTCGAGATCGACGAGCTTCGTTGTGTCGTTTGCGGGCTTTGTGTCGAAGCGTGCCCGTGTGACGCGATTCGAATGGACACCGATTTCCATCCGCGTCCGGTGACTTCGCGCGAGGCTGGCCTCTTTGGAAAACACGACCTCTTGTCGATTTACGGTCGCGACGAGAAGGGCCGTCGTGACCCAGCAGCTCCTCCGCCAACGGCCGCAGGCAAAGGGCGCGTCGATCGGGTCCACGGTGATCATGGGGCGGGCGGAGCGAAGGGCGGGCATTGAGCAAATTTCGTGAACCCAAGCGGCTCTCGCGCAGCGTCGTTCGCAGCATCATGCCTGCGAAGGCCGTGCTGCTCGCGGCCGAAGATGCGATCAACAAGGGCGACCTGGACCGGGGCGAGTCCTTGCTCGACTCGCTGCCCACGGACCTCAAAGAGGACGAGCTCGAATTTCAGGCGGGAAATCTGTGGCTAGAGCTCGAGGCTTGGGAGGACGCGAGACATCGTTTTCGGCGGGCGCTCGCGATACGGCCAGACGATCCCGAGTCGACCTATTGGGCGGGGGTCGCCTCGGAGCGGCTCGGCGAAGAAGACGAGGCGATCTCTTTGTGGCTCCGCGTTCGGGAGCTCGACCTCGGCTGGGAGCGACCGACCTGGAGGCTCTCTGCGGAGGCGTTCGAGGCGGTAGTAGAGGCGGCGCTCTCGGAGTTGCCGGAGCGCGCTCGGGAGCTGCTCCAAGAGATACCCATTTTTCACGAAGAGTACCCGGAGGCCGATCTCATCCGAGAAGGCGTCGACCCTCGTAGCTTGGGCCTGTTCATGGGTGCTTCGATGCCGGACTCGGACACGCTGCAGCTCCACTCGATCCACCTCTTCGAACGGAACATCGAGTCCGTGTGCGAGTCTCCCAAGGAGATGCGCGAGCAGATCCGAATCACCCTGATTCACGAGACCGGTCATTTTTTCGGGCTGGAAGAGGAGGACTTGGAGGCGCTCGGGCTTGGATGACCGAGCCTTTCAGTCATCGTAACGAGAGCCAAGCGACGGAATTCCGAGAGTCCGACCCGGAGGCGCGGCCGGAAATCAAGACTCTGTCGTCGACCTCGAGGAAAGTGTCGATATCGTTCTCGCGCACCCCGTGAGTGACGCACAGCTCCCCTCCGAGCTCGTCAGGGAGCAGCTCGGCCAGGCCTCCGTTGCTATCCGATACGAGGACTCGGTCCGGGACGGCGTGGATGATTCGGCCGGCGAACGCGAGGTCCGATTGCATCACCTCCGTCGTCCCATCTCGGCCAAAGGCATACAGGCTCGTAGTAAGTCCGCGGCTCGCGCGATGACTCATCATGATGAGTCGTCGGTCGTCGAGGCCGGTGATGGCCTGGTCGCACGTCTCGAAGTCCGCGATGGGAACCCGCGTCACGTCGCCGCCTCGGATCCAGGAGGCCGTGGGCTCGCCCCAGACGGCGAGCGCTTCGTTGGGGCCAAGCCACGAGACGGCGCCGTTGATTTGACAGTCCGGAGTCGAGTCGCCTTTGCGATCCAGGGCCCGCCAAGTTGTCGCAGTCTCGGTCCAGTGGAGGAGCTGACCGGCGGTGGTCAACGCGAAGACTTCGAAGGGGCCGCTCGAGCTCATCGCCACCGACTTCAGGCTTTGGCGACACGAGCGCAGCTCCGAGACTTTCTCGTACCGCCCATCGAGCACCAGGATGCGCCCGAAATTCGTGACCAGACAGACCCTGCCGGGACGTGTCGAAATCGCCTGGGCTTCTTCCTGACGAACGCAGCTTCCCTCGCTGCCGTCGTAAACGGGCTCGTCGGACGCCCCGAGGATCCGAGAAATGCGAGGTCCCGCCGAACCCACGAGGATCGAGCCGTCGGGATGTCGCGCGAAAGATCGTACGTGGTCGACGATGGCGAGCTCCTGACGTTCGATGCGGAAGGGAACGCAGCCGACGCCTCTTCGTACTCTCGTCCCCCGAAGGTCGCTGGGGAGCTGGTCCAAAGGCGTCCACCGGCCGCTCGGGGCGAGTGAGTAGAGGCTCGAAGGGCGCTCGAGGTTCACGCCGCGAGGATCAAGGACGAGTCGGCCAGGTGCGAGCCGCAGCTCGTCGAGGGAGCTCGAGAGGGCCCACGCGATCAACTCACCTTCGTCGATGGGTTCCAAGCGCACCGGGAGGTTTTGGGCCTCGAACGAGCTTCCGTTCGCCGTGGAGCGCACGAGCACGACGGAGGGCGCGTCGATGATCAGCGCTTCGGGCGCTTCCGTCGAGCATGCTCCGAAGAGCGCGATCGCGGCCACGAATGGTCCGCGGCATCGACCACCCTGTCGCATCGGTCGAGACATCCGAACACGGCGCGCGGGCCACGACAATTGGCCCGTCGTCCTCGCCGGGCTCGGGGAATTCGCAGCGTCCGCCGAAAATGCTCGCAGGCTCCGGACTGCTATGTGACACGATCCGAGGATGAGCGAGCCGCTCGACCTGAACGAAGCCAACGAGCTTCGAAAGTCGGCCCTGCGGCTCGTGGGCCGCGGTCAGCGATCGGCCGCGCTCAGGATCGTTCACGAACATCTCGATCGGATCCAGAGCGACCCAGACGCTTCGCATGTCGACTGCAAGGCGGGCTGCGCCTACTGCTGCTCGCTGCCGGTCCTGCTGACGATGCCCGAGGCGGAGGCCTTGGCGGAATCGATTCGGGCGAGCGATCGCGCAGCCGAGATGACGTCGAGGCTCGAGGCTGACTTCGAGCGAATCCGCGGGCTCTCGGTGAGTGAGCTCGCGTTGACGAGGCTGCCGTGTCCCCTGCTCGACGGATCGAGCGGACAAGGGACTTGCGCATATTACGAGGCGCGGCCGCTCGCCTGCCGCGCCTTCACTTCGCCCGATGTCGGCGAGTGCAAGCGAGCCTATTCGAGCTCGACGTACCAAGGTGACCACCCGGCGAGGCCGGTCGACTACCTGACCCACACTCTGGCTGCCTCCGGACTCGCTGGCGCGAGCGATCGCATGTTCGAGCTCCGCGGGATCGTTCTGTTGTTCCTCACCAAAGCCGGTCGTAAGGAGATCGATCCAGCGAGCTGTCGCGTGCCGCATCCCGCGGGTCGAGCCTGAAGGCGACGGACTCATACCTAAAATCAGCTCGGCGAGTCTTGCGGCCCGATCTTGGGAACCCGGAGTGTCCCGAAATGACCGAGGAATTTCTGGCATGGCGTCAGGCTCGTCTGCGATAGGATGAGTCGATGGGCGCTCGGATCATGGTGGTCGACGACGAACCGCAACTCTGCCGGGCGCTGTCGGTGCATCTGACTCAGCGAGGCTTCGAGCTGAGCTCGGCGCCGAGCGCCGAGCAAGCGATCGAGCGTTTGGGGAGTGTTCGTCCTGATTTGTTGATCGTGGATCTGATGCTGCCGCGCATGGATGGAATCGAGCTGACGCGGCGCGTTCGCGCGTCGAGCTCGATTCCGGTGATCGTGGTGTCGGTCGCGGACGACGAGCTGCGCAAGGTCGAGGCGCTCGAGTCGGGCGCGGACGACTTCGTGACCAAGCCATTCGGCATACCGGAGCTTGCCGCGAGGATTCGATCGGTCCTGCGACGCTCGATTGGGGCCAAAGGGGCGGCGGCGGCGCTGGAGTATGGAGGACTCAACTTGAACGTGGAGCACCGGGAGGTCCGCGTCTTTGGCATGCTCGTGGATCTGACGCCTAAGGAGTATGAGTTGCTGAAGTACATGGTCGAGCACGCCGGAAAGATCCTAACCCAGCGAATGCTGTTGCGGGCCGTGTGGGGCGAGGGGAACCAGGACCAAGTGCAATATCTCCGGGTGTTCGTGCGCCAGATCCGTAAGAAGATCGAGCCCGAGCCTTCGCGTCCTCGCTTCATCTTGACGGAATCGGGTGTGGGTTATCGATTCTCGACGAATCACCCCGAGTAGTCGGCCGCCTCGATCGACTTCGGGGGTGAGTCTGGCACCGTCGCGAGCGCCGTGGGATCAGCCGGCAAGGTGAAGGTCACGATCGTCGCGGAAGCTTCACAGCTCATGGAAATCGAGCCGCGGTGGGCTTCGATGATGCCCTTGGAGATCGCCAGACCGAGGCCCGAGCCGCGGCCGCCGAGAGCTCGAGCCGATCGACCCCGGAAGAACTTTTCGAAGACGTGCGGGAGCTCTTCCGGGTCGGGTCCAGGCCCCTCGCTCCGAACGCTGACGCCCACCTGGGTCGTGTCCCCGGAGATCGTGATGACGATGGGACTCGCGGGAGGTGAGTACTTGACGGCGTTTTCGACGAGGTTCTTGAGGACGAGGCGGATTTGGAGGCCGTCGACGCGGACGGCTGGTGTCGTCAGAGAGGACAGGACGCGAACGCGCCGAGAGGCTCCGCCCACTTCCCGGGTTCTGAGCACTTCATCCACGAGATCCTCGAGCAGATGCCAGGATCGGTGCGCTTCGAAGGTCCCGACCTCGAGCTTGGAGAGCTCCAACAGGTTGGAGGTGAAAAGATCGAGCCGTTCGATCTCGTCTGCGCTCGATGCAAAGAGCTCCTGCCGAGTGTCGTCCTCGATCGCGGGGTCTCGCGCGGCGGCGAGGGAGGTCCTCAAGACCGCGAGCGGAGTGCGAAGATCGTGCGCCATCGACAAGAGGAGCGAGGACTTGATGAACTCGCTCTGTCGCGTCGTCTCGAGGCGAGCGCGTTCGCTGTCACGCAACGACTTCGACGCCTCGAGGCTCAGGCCGTACGCCCGATTCTCCGAACGTCGCAGCAGCAGGAGCGAGAGTGACAAGAGCGCTAGCGAAATGGCGATACCGGAGATCGACAGAATCAGGCGCCACCATTCTTCTTGCACTCGCTCCTGAACCTTGGAGTGCATCGAGACGCGAACTCGCTCCATGCCTTCGGCGTAGCGCTCCTTTTCGATCGCGTACTCCCGACCCGATAGGAGCGCGCTCGCGCGCGCGTGCTCGCCGGAGCGCACGTGAGCAAAGGCAGCCTTCTCGAAGGACACGAGCCGAACGTTGGCCTCCTGGGTCAGTCCGGCCGCCGCGAGGTCGTCGTGATCGGAGACGACGGAGCGTGTCTCCGCGATCGCCCGGTCCAACCTCGACTCGTGCTTCAGATATCGCCTCTCCCAGGCAAGGTCGCCGGTCGCAGCGCCCATTCGGGCGGACATCGTAAGGACCTCGTCGAGATGAGTTATGATTCCGGCGAGCTCGACGAGCCTGAGCCCTTGCCCGAGGGCGTCCCGACTGCGACCGAACGAGTCGAACAGGAACCAGATCAAGACCGCGGAGACGGCCGATGCCAGCACGACCGCTTTGGCCAACCACCGCGAAGGAACGACGGGCGGCACGGAGTGGTGCTCGACCGTGCTCTTTACGGGAGTCAACGTGGGTCGGGTACCTCCACCGTCTTCGTCGGAAATCATCATGAAATCTTTATCTCCGAGGGCCTCGTCGCGAATGGATCATTTATCTGTCCGCACAGATTCTTGACCGCCAGGCCGCTCCGGGGCCTATTCGAGGTGATTATGTCAGACGATCGACTTCCACCCATCTCCATTCCGCAGAGCACCGCACAATTCAGGATTCTCGGGGTCATCAACGAGCTTCACAGGCGCTTCAAGGGCCTGCCGGACGGCCGCGTGGCGGACTACATTCCCGAGCTAGCCAAGGCCAACGCCGACTGGTTCGGCATCGTCGTGGTGACGACCGACGGCCAGATCTACGAGGTCGGGGACTGTTCGCAGCTCTTCACGATCCAGTCCATCTCCAAGCCCTTCGTCTACGGGATGGCCTTGGATGACTACGGTCGGGAGTTCGTAGCGAAGAAGGTCGGCGTCGAGCCTACGGGGGACGCCTTCAACTCCATCGAGCTCGATCAGCGTTCGAATCGTCCGCACAACCCGATGGTGAACGCAGGAGCGATCGCGATGTCGAGCATCGTGAAAGGGACCGATCCGACCGATCGGCTCAATCGGTTGCTCGATACATTTCGGCGGTATGTTGGCCACGACATGTTCGTCGACATGGCGGTTTACATGTCCGAGCGAACGAGCGGTCATCGGAATCGCGCGATCGCGCACCTGATGCTCAACTTCGGGATGATCGACGCCGACGTGAATGCGGCGCTCGACCTCTATTTCCAGCAATGCTCGCTGATGGTGACTTGTCGCGACCTCGCGATCATGGCGTCGACCTTGGCAAACAAGGGGGTCAATCCGATCACGCGGCAGCGTGCGATTCAGTCCCAGCATGTCAAGGACGTGCTGAGCGTGATGCTGACCTGCGGCATGTATGATTATTCGGGGGAGTGGACCTACTCGGTGGGTTTGCCGGCCAAGAGCGGGGTCGGCGGCGGAATCATTTCGGTAGTGCCGCGTCAGGCCGGAATAGCCATCTTTTCACCGCCTCTCGACGTGCGCGGAAATAGCACCCGAGGGGTGAAGGTCTGCGAGGAGCTCTCCAAGCTGTTCAGGCTTCACATGTTCGACGTGCTGATGGGGGAGTCCGAGTTCGAGAACATCGTGACGGACACGGCGACGCAGGAGCCCACGAGCGGAAACGGGGCGTCTGCGGCCTTTGCGCGGAACTGAGTATGTCCGGAACCTTCGTATCGTTGAAATCCGGAACTGCTCGATTTCGAATCTTGGCGGAGCTCAACGAGCTCCACTTGAAATATCGTGACCACACCGAAGGCAAGGTGGCGAGCTACATTCCCGAGCTGGCCAAGGCCGATCCGAAGTGGTTCGGCATCGCCATAGCGACCGCCGACGGGCACGTGTACGAGGTCGGTGACTTCGACCGGCGTTTCACGATCCAGTCGATCGCGAATCCGTTCATGTTCGGGCTCGCGCTCGAGGAGCGCGGCTTCGCCAAGGTCAGAAGTCACGTCGGGGTCGAGCCTTCGGGAGACAGCTTCAACGCGGTCCAGATTCACCCGAAGGGCATCGCCCACAACCCGATGATCAACGCCGGCGCGATCACGATCGCGAGCTTGATCAACGGGACTGATCCGACCGAGCGCCTTACGCGAATGCTCGATCGCTTCGCTCGCTTCGCCGGCCACGACGTGCTCGTCGACATGAAGACGTACGTCTCGGAGAAGGGATCCGCGCACCGCAACCGCGCCATCGCCCATTTCCTTCACAACTTCGGGATCCTCGAGGGCGACATCGACGCGGCGTTGGATCTGTATTTCCAGCAGTGCTCGACCCTCGTGACTTGTCGCGACCTCGCGGTCATGGCGGCGACTCTGGCGAACGCGGGCACGAACCCGCTCACCGGACTTCAGGCGTTGGACCGCCGCAACGTGAAGGAGGTCCTGAGTGTCATGTTCACCTGCGGCATGTACTCATACTCGGGCCAGTGGGTGTATTCGGTCGGGCTGCCCGCGAAGAGCGGGGTCGGCGGCGGTATCTTGGCGGTCGTACCCGGGCAAATGGGGATCGGCGTCTTCTCTCCGGCGCTCGATCCGCACGGCAACAGCCTGCGCGGGATCAAGGTGTGCGAGGAGCTCTCGGCGAAGTTCTCGCTGCACTTGTTCCAAGTTCTGCTCGGAGACTCGGCGTTCGACGAGATCGCCGGCAGCGTACGAGCCCGTCGCGATTCGATCGAGGCTTCGTGACTTCGGGGGCGATCGTCCCAACATTTCCTCCGCGAGCCTTCGTTTCCGAAGCTACCATCCTCGACATCGGAGAGGGGCTGTTGGCCTGTAGCCTTCCGAAGACTCACGGGAGTCGGAGGTGAGACCCATGCGGCCTTGTCGCCGACGATTCCATTCCTGCTGTTCGCCATGTTTCAGTTGAAGTTTGCGATCATCACGCCGGCGCTCATTACCGGCTCGTTTGCGGAGAGAGTTCGATTCTCGAGCTACGTTCTCTTCATCGTGCTGTGGTCCATCCTGATCTACGCGCCGCTCGCGCACTGGACTTGGCATCCCGACGGCTTCCTGAGGCGATGGGGGGTGTTGGATTTCGCAGGAGGCACGGTCGTGCACATGTCGGCGGGCTTCGCGGCGTTGGCTGGCGCCCTGGTGCTTGGAGCGCGGGAGTCGCGGCAAACGAATCAGAGTCATGCGCCGGCGAACATTCCCTTCGTCCTTTTGGGTACGGGGATGCTGTGGTTTGGTTGGTTTGGATTCAATGCCGGGTCTGCGCTCGCGGCGTCCGAGTCTGCGGTGCTCGCGTTCGCGACGACCAACACGGCTTCTGCGGCGGCGATGGTGACTTGGGTCGTGGTTGACGCGACGCGGACGGGGAAAGCGTCCGCGTTGGGCGCTTGTATCGGAGCGGTCGTCGGCCTGGTGGCGATTACACCCGCGGCCGGGTTCGTGACGGTCCCCGAGAGTGTGTTGATCGGGGCGGTCGCCGCGGTCATCAGCAACGTCGCGGCGCATTGGCGGTCGAAGACGGAGCTCGATGACACACTCGACGTCTTCCCTTGTCATGGCCTTGGGGGGTTGGTGGGCATGATCGCGACGGGCGTGTTTGCGAAGGACGTGGGTCTCGTTCATGGAGACAGTCAGGTTTTTCTTCGCCACCTCGCCGCGATTGGAATCGTGGGCGTATTCACCTTTGGGGGAAGTTTCTTGATTTACAGGTTGACGGACCGAATCGTCCGACTCCGAGTCGACAGCGACTCGGAGCGCGTCGGCTTGGACCGTACTCAGCACAACGAGAGCCTAGACACACCGGACGTGGAGGTCCTCGTCTAAGTAAGAGAGTGGGGCGCGCTCGAGCACTGCCCAGGAGAGAACCATGAGACACTACAAGGCCGAATACATCTGGATCGACGGAACGAAGCCGACGGCGCTCTTGCGCTCGAAGACGAAAGTCTTGGAGGAG
Source organism: uncultured Myxococcales bacterium (assembly GCA_964463485.1). Classification (GTDB taxonomy): domain Bacteria; phylum Myxococcota; class Kuafuiibacteriia; order Kuafuiibacteriales; family Kuafuiibacteriaceae; genus CAYXDO01. Next base: position 18,456 of record CAYXDO010000116.1, read on the forward strand.
GGAGCAAAGCCGCCGATTTGGGGCTTCGATGGGTCGAGCACCGAGCAGGCGCCTGGCCACGCCTCGGACTGCGTACTCAAGCCGGTGTTCAACTGCCCGGATCCGATCTCCGGAGGCATGAACCGCCTCGTCCTCTGCGAGGTGCTGCTCACGGACATGACGCCGCACCCGTCGAACACCCGCGCGGCGTGCGCGGAGGTCGCTGCGAAGTATGCGAGCCACGAGATGTGGTTCGGGATTGAGCAGGAGTACACGCTCTTCAAAGACGGACGACCCTTGGGGTGGCCGCAGGCTGGCTTCCCGAGCCCCCAGGGCCCCTACTATTGCAGCGTGGGATCGGGACGTGCCTTTGGCCGCGATCTCATCGATCAACACCTCGACGTTTGCCTGCAGGCAGGAATCGCCGTCTCCGGGACCAACGCCGAAGTCATGCCAGGCCAGTGGGAGTATCAGATCGGGCCGGTCGGCACGCTCGAAGTGTCGGATCAGTTGTGGGTTGCGCGGTGGCTGATGGAGCGAGTCGGCGCCTCGCAGGGTGTGGAGGTGAGTCTGTCGCCGAAGCCGGTCGAGGGCGACTGGAACGGCGCGGGCGCCCACACCAACTTCTCCTCGGCGGCGATGCGTTCGTCCTATGACGCGGTCATGCGCGCGGCGACCGCGTTGGGGGAGCGAGCAGAGCTCCACATCGCGAATTACGGCCACGGGATCGAGCGGAGACTCACGGGCCGCCACGAGACCTGTTCGTACCGGGAGTTCCGTTTCGGTGTCTCCGATCGGGGAGCGTCGGTGCGCATCCCTTGGCAGGTCGCGGTCGAGAAGAAAGGCTATCTCGAGGATCGGCGTCCCAACGCGAACTGCGATCCCTACGTCGTGACTCGCCTCATCACCGAGACCGTTTGTTCCAACGCCTGACCGACGCCTGACCAACGACTGATCGACCGATCGCCTGACTGCGGCGGCCGCGGCGTTCCTCGACCGCCCCCAAGCCTCGCCCACCCCGCTCCCGCTGGGCCTACCTAGAGCCTGTTACGAATGTCCTCAGGACCAAAGGTCCGCAGCGAGCCAGCCCGGGGCGGCGCCCCTGGTTACAGACGAGATTACCTAGAGCCCCAAAGGGGCGACACAATTTGCCTCGCAATCCGCGGCTCACGGCCGGTGTTCGACACGACCTCCCCTTCGGACGAGAGTCGTCCCTTCAAGTCCCAAAATTCGCATCGCCTGCGCGTCATCGCTTGCCCCGAAGCTGGAGTCCGGGTAGGCGGCTACCAGCCCAGCGTCGAGCTGGGCACGTACTTCGAGAGGAGGAACGGTGACGACAAAACTCGTACTGAATCTGGCGATGGGGGCGATACTCGCTTCCGCGTTCGGATGTGGATCATCGTCCGACGATGCCAACTATGGAAATGACATAGGCACGTCGGACTTCGGACTGACCTACGCGGCGAATTGTCCCGCGGGGTCGAATTTCATCGCGGGAACTCCGGGAGACGATGTCATCGTCGGCACGGCCGGAGACGACTGTATCTTCGGCGGTGGCGGCAATGACGTCATCAGCGGTGGCGACGGAAACGACACCATCTGGGGCGAAGCCGGTGACGACACGCTGAATGGCGAAGGCGGAGACGACAATCTTCGCGGCGGCAGCGGGAACGACACGATCAACGGCGGCGACGGCAACGACGAAGTCTTCGGCATGGCAGGTGACGACAGCGTGACCGGCGGCGCCGGAGACGACATCGTCGGCGGCAATCAGGGCAACGACGTCGTGATGGGCGAGGACGGCGACGATCGCTGTTACGGCCATGAAGGCGACGACATGGTCGTGTCCGGGAGCGGCGCGGACCACGTCTGGGGCGGCTCCGGCAACGACAACCTGAATGGCGGCGACGGCGACGACGACATCCTCGGCGGACCGGGCAACGACCAAATCACCACGGGTGACGGGAACGACGACTCGGACGGCCAAGAAGACTGCGATACCATCGACACGAGCAACGACCCAGAGTGTGCGTGTACCTCGAGCGATCTAGGCTCCGCCCTCGGCCAAGTTGCCGCTGGTGACACCAGCACGACGACGCCCGACAATTTCAACGCGAGCTGTACGGCTCCGGCGGCCGGCGACACGAGCTACACGTGGATGCCTCCGCACGCGGGTACGTTCATGTTCGACACCTTCGGGAGCGACTTCGACACGACGATCGCCATCCTCGACGGTGCGGCGTGTAACTCTCCCGAAGTGGGTTGTAACGACCAATTCAACGGAAATCAGTCGCTCCTCAGCATGACCTTTGCTGATGTTCGCGCGATTTCGCTCGTGGTGGACGGCTGGGGTGGGTCTTTCGGCCACTTCGTGCTCAACATCAACGAGGTGGTTTGCGGCGACGCGATCCTGGCGCCGGTCGAGCAGTGCGACGACGGCAACCTCGTCGACGGCGATGGCTGCTCGGCGACTTGCCAGAATGAGTGCGGCAACGGCGTCGTGGACGGCACCGAAGAGTGCGACGACGGCAATCCGTTCGGCTTCGACGGCTGCGACGGTCAGTGCCGCCTCGAAGTCTGCGGCAACGGGATCCTTCAGGCCGACGAGCAGTGCGACGATGGCAACCTCGCCAGCGGCGACGGCTGCAGCCCGACCTGCGAGATCGAGTGCGGCAACGGGACCGTCGAAGGCGCCGAACAGTGCGACGACGGAAACACGTTCCCGGGTGATGGCTGCGACTCGGCTTGCATGCTCGAAGTCTGCGGCAACGGGATCGTGCAGGCCGGTGAGTCTTGCGACGACGGCAACACCAACGGCGGTGACGGTTGCAGCGCGACCTGCCGTGAAGAAGGGGCGTGCCCCACCGCGGACCTCCTGTCCGTGATGGGTCCGGCGGTGGCTAGCGGCACCACGGTGGACGCTCCGAACATGTTCGATCCTTCGTGCGCGCCCGATGGGTCCGGCGAAGTCGTCTACACGTGGACGGCTCCGTTTGACGGGACCTTCTCGTTCGACACGGTGGGCAGCGATTTCGACACGACCCTGTTCCTCCTCGGCGCGGTCTGCGCTGGCGATGAGTTGGTCTGCAACGACGACACGGTCGGCCTCCGATCGCGCGTCCTTCAGCCGCTGATGGCCGGACAACAGATCTCGATCGTGGTCGACGGCTACAACGGCGCGGAAGGCGCGTTCGTGCTCAACATCAGCGAGCCCAGCTGCGGCGACACCTTCGTCGACGGAGCGGAGCAATGCGATGACGGCAACACCGTCGACGGCGATGGCTGCTCGGCGACCTGCCAAAACGAGTGCGGCGACGGCGTCGTGGGTTCGAACGAAGAGTGCGACGATGGAAATTTGGAGCCCAACGACGGCTGCAGCCCCATCTGCACCATCGAGCTCTGTGGCAACGGTACCCTCGATGAGTTCGAGCAGTGCGACGACGGCAACCACGCGGACGGCGATGGCTGCGATCGGTTCTGCAACATCGAGCCCATCTGTGGAAACGGCGTGCTCGAGCCAGGTGAGTCGTGTGATGACGGCAACCTGATCGACGGTGACGGCTGTGAGTCGAATTGCCGTGAGACGCCGATGTGCCCGACGGGTGATCTCGGGTCGGCGGTGGGCGCGTCGGTTGCGGCGGGTTCGACGGTGGGGCTGCCGAATGGATTTGCGCCCCCGTGCATCACTGCAGACGGATCGGGAGAGGCTACTTACATCTGGACGGCTCCGACGGCGGGGACGTTCGTGTTCGACACCTTTGGGAGTGACTACGACACGACGCTGTACCTGTTGGGCGACGTTTGCGCGGGAGCGGATCTCGGCTGCAACGACGACAGCAGCGGGCTTCAGTCGCAACTCAGCGTGACGCTCGCCGCCGGTCAGACGGTGACGATCGTGGTTGATGGGTTCGGCGGCGCCGAAGGTAACTACTTGTTGAACATCGCCGAGCAGGTGCCGGTTTGCGGCAACGGCGTGGTCGACGCGGGTGAAGAGTGCGACGACGGCAACAACCTGAACGGCGACGGTTGCAGCGCGGTCTGCGTGACCGAGTTCTGCGGCGACGGAACCATGCAAGGTACGGAGCAGTGCGACGACGGCAACAACGTCGACGGCGACGGTTGCAGCGCGGCCTGCGTCCTCGAGTCGTGCGGCGACGGCGTCGTGCAGGCTCCTGAGCAGTGCGACGACGGCAACAACGTCGACGGCGACGGCTGCAGCGCGGCCTGCGTGACCGAGTTCTGCGGCGACGGAACGATGCAAGGTGCGGAGCAGTGCGACGACGGCAACAACGTCGACGGCGACGGTTGCAGCGCGGCCTGCGTCCTCGAGTCGTGCGGCGACGGCGTCGTGCAGGCTCCTGAGCAGTGCGACGACGGCAACAACGTCGACGGCGACGGATGCAGCGCGGCCTGCGCGATCGAAGTCTGCGGCGACGGCGTCGTGCAGGCTCCTGAGCAGTGCGACGACGGCAACAACGTCGACGGCGACGGCTGCAGCGCAGCGTGTGTGACCGAGTTCTGCGGTGACGGCACGGTTCAAGCCCCCGAGGAGTGCGACGACGGCAACAACCTGAGCGGCGACGGTTGCAGCGCGAGCTGCGTGACCGAGTTCTGCGGCGACGGAATCGTTCAGGCGCCCGAAGAGTGCGACGATGGCAATTCGGTCGATGGCGACGGCTGCGAGTCGACGTGTACTTTGACCCCGCCACCGGTGTGCCCGGACGCTGACTTGCTCAGCGCGATGGGGCCGGCGGTTGCGACGGGCACGACCGAAGGTGCGCCGAACGCCTTCGTTCCGAGCTGCGCCTCGGACGGCGCTGGCGAGCGAGTCTTCCTCTGGACGGCTCCGTCCGCGGGTGAGTTCTCGTTCGACACGGTGGGAAGTGACTACGACACGGCGCTGTACGCGCTCGAAGGTACTTGCGCGGGCATCGAGCTCGCCTGCAACGACGACGCGGTGGGGACTCGGTCTCGGATCGTGCTCTCGCTCGTCGCCGGCCAGACGATCTCGATCGTCGTCGATGGGTTCTCGACCAATCAAGGTAACTTCGTGCTCAACATCGCTCAAACCGCGTGCGGCGACGGTTTCGTCGACGGCGCAGAAGAGTGCGACGACGGCAATACGACCGACTTCGATGGGTGCTCGGCGACGTGCACGCTCGAATGCGGCGACGGCGTCGTGGGTCCGAACGAACAGTGCGACGACGGCAACACCGTCGACTTCGATGGCTGCAGCGCAATCTGCATCATCGAGCTCTGCGGCAATGGCACGCTCGACGCGGGTGAACAGTGCGACGACGGGAACTTCGTCAGCGGCGATGGCTGCGACATCTTCTGCAACGTCGACGTGGCGATTTGCGGCGACGGCTTCGTCGTGGCCCCCGAAGAGTGCGACGACGGCAACACCGTCGACCTCGACGGCTGCTCCTCGACTTGCGTGATCGAACAGGGATTGGACTGCCCGACCGGTGACCTGGCTTCGGCCCTCGGAGCTCCAGTGGCCGGTGGCAGCACCGCTACGGCGACCAACTCGTTCGATCCCGCTTGCGGCGGGGTCAACACCGCCGGCGACGCGTCCTACCTTTGGACCGCGCCGCACGACGGTACGTTTGCGTTCGATACCTTCGGGAGCAACTTCGACACGATCGTCGAGGTCCTCGATGGCACGTGCGGGGGCGCTTCGGTCGCGTGCAACGACGACTCGGCCGGCACTCAGTCGGAAGTCTTCGTGTCGCTCCTCTCTGGCTCTCAGGTGACCGTGGTCGTCGATGGGTTCGGTTCCACGACCGGTGATTACGTCCTCAACATCCGCGAAGTGATTTGCGGCGACGGGATCGTCGAAGTGACCGAGGAATGCGACGACGGCAACAACGTCGACGGCGACGGCTGCTCGGCGGTCTGCGTTCGCGAAGACATTTGCGGCGACGGCAACCTGACGGGCACCGAGCAGTGCGACGACGGAAACACGGCGGACGGCGACGGTTGCTCGGCGACCTGCCTCATCGAACAGTGCCTGAATTCGGACCTGGGTTCGGCGCTCGGCGCGGCGGTGGCCACGGGCTCCAACGCGGCTGAGTTCTCGAACTACGATCCGTCGCCCGCTTGCTCTGCGGGCGTCGGCGGGGCCGACGTGGTCTTCAGCTGGACGGCTCCGGCCGACGGCAGCTACACGTTCGACACCACCGGAAGCGACTACGACACTGTCTTGTATCTGTTGAACGCCGTGTGCACGGGCGACGAGAACGAGCTCGCGTGCCACGACGACCTCGACTTCCCGGCCGACGTGACCTCGGCCGTCACGATCACGCTCGTCACAGGGCAGGTCGTGGCGATCGTCGTCGACGCGTTCGGATCCGCTACTGGTAACTACGTCCTCAACATCAACCAGAATCCTTGATTCTCGCCGGAGCTCCGCGGAGGTGACTTCGCGGAGCTCCGCCCTCCCCTCTTCTACCTCTTCTACTGCCCTCCTCCAGCGACAAGTCCTCGCTGGCTCATCACCACGACATTTTCCAGGCTGCGGCGTGCTAACGTCGACCCGTGCTCGGCCCAACCACCTCGACGCTCCTGGACCCTGCGTCGCGTCCGTACTTCTTGTGGTGGAGCGAAGTCACGGTCGGCCAGCTTCGTGAGTTGCTGAGCTCGTCCGACGAAGAGACGAAGGCCTATTGGCTTGGCGCGCTCCTGCGTGAAGCCAACACTCGCGACGTTTGGCTTTTCACGAACCGCGAGGAGATCGAACGGATGTGGCCCAAGCTCATCCGCCATCTGGGCCGTAGCCGACCCATGTGGGCTTGGCTGCTGAACCTACCCGCCGAATGGCCTCCGCGGCAGCCCGATGTTTGAAACGTTCGATCGTCGAGTGGTTTCCGAGCGGAGCCTCGCGTTCATTCGATCGTGTCAAAGCCGCGTCCCCACGCGGCTCGGCGGAGGAAGCGCCTTGAGCGGAGTCTACCTCCGGCACCGTCTGTCGAGGGATCTCGACCTGGTCTGCGGCTCGCTCCAGGACGTCAGGGACTTGACGCGGGCGCTGCCAGCGGTCGCACAGGAAGCGGGCGTGGACGTGGCGATCGCGCGTGACGCTGGGAGCTTCGTCCGCGCCACACTGAGCCACGGGGTCGAGTTGGACGTCGTCCTCGAGGGGTCATCGGACATCGAGCCTCCAATTCAAGTCGAGGGCATACACGTCGTGAGTCTGGCCGACCTTCGCGCGGCCAAGCTCACTTGTTTACTCTCCCGAAGTGAGCCGAGGGACCTCGTCGACGAGTTGTTTCTCGATCGTGCCGGCTTCGCGCCGGAGAAGGACCTGGAGCTGGCGTCGAGAAAAGACGCCGGCATCGATCCCGGAATTCTCGCCTGGCTCCTCGGTCAGTTCCCGGTGGCGCCGCTTCCCACGATGCTCGTCCCCGTGAGCGTCGAGGACCTCGAAAAGTATCGAGCCGACCTTCGCGACCGATTCCGACGCCTCGCGATTCCTTGACGACCTCGGCGTCAGGCGGGGGCGGGTTCTTTGGCGGGTGAGTCGAGCTCGGGAGGCTTCGTGTCGCTCTCGGTTGGCTTGACCTCGAGCTCGAGAGGTTTCGGCTCGACTTCTCTTTTGACCTTGGACGTACTCTGAAAGGAACCGGTGGTGCTGCCTTCGCCGACCCGCTTCATCGGCAAGCGAATCACGAACTCGGTTCCCTCTTCCGGCTGCGATTGAACGTGAATGAACCCACCGTGGCTCGTGATGATTCGATAACAGACCGCCAGGCCCAACCCCGTTCCGCCCTTTTTCGTGGTGAAGAAGGGGATGAATACGTGATCGAGCATCTCCTTCGGGATCCCGTGGCCTCGATCCCGAACTCGGAGCTCGATCCGCTCCTTGTCGCCCACGTAACGGCTCGTCACCGTGATGGGTGTCTTGGACTCGGAGCTCGCCTCGAACGCGTTGATGAGGAGGTTAAGGAAGACTTGCTTCATCTGCTCCGGATCGACCTCGATTTCGGGGAGGGACTCTTCGAGGTCGAGCTGAATCTCGATGCTGGGCTTTTCGGTCTCGACGAGCTTCACGGTCTTCCGAAGCACTTCGTTGAGATCGGCTTTGGCCAGCCGGGCTCGGAATGGGCGGGCGTAGTCGAGGAACTGGGAGACCACTCCGTTGAGTCGGTTCGTCTCCTCGATGATGACGTGAAGGAGCTCGTTGTCCTCGGTCTTCAGGCTCTGCGGATCGAGACACTCGGCGGCGCCTTTGATCGCGCCGAGCGGGTTGCGGATCTCGTGGGCGAGGCCCGCGGCCATCTCGCCGATGGCCGCCAGCCGATCGCGTTCCCGAAGCCGCCCGGCGAGCTGCGAGTTTTCGAGGACGATGACGGCAGCCTCCGTAATGCGCATGAGTTGTGCGATCTCCTCGGTCGAGAAGGGCTCGGTCACTCTGTCGTCACGCACGGCCAGAAAGCCGAGGACGCGATCGCCGGAGACGAAGGGGAGGAGCACGTCGGCGCTCACCTTTCTCAGCGTCTCGATGAGATCGCGGTTGGACTCGCCGTCGAGTGTGCTCGATCGGGAGAGTTGCTCCGCCAGCAAGGGGGCTTTGTGGCGGTGAATCGCGTGCCACAACGCGGGGAGCTCTCGCTCGTCGACTCGCCTCGAGGGTTCCGGTCCGCGCCAGGCCTCGAGGTGAAAGGAGTGTCCGAGGGGGTCGAGCAAGTACACCGCGGCATGAGTTGCTCTTCGAGAGTCATACAGCGTGTCGAGCACGAGCTTCGACATCTTTTGCGGCTCGATGACTCGCAACATGCGGTGCCTGAGTTGCTCGAGCATGACCCTGAGGCTGTAGCGCTCGCGCGAGAACAGCTCGAGGGTCTTGGAGTCGAGGCGCTCCTTCAGCGGTTCATAGAGCAAGAGCAAGATGATCACACTCACGATGGCGTTGAACACGCGCGCGGAGGCGCTCGAGCCGAGGCCGACGATGAGGACGGAGGTGATCGCGGCAAAGAGCAGTCCGAGGATCCCGAGCACGATCATTCTGGACACGAACTCATGCAGATCGAGGAGGCGCTCCTTGGAGATCGCTTGCGACAGGAAGAAGACATACATCGTCACGGCGAGGTGTCCGGTTGCTGCTGCGGGCTCTCCGAGGTTTGGAATCCTCCCGAGGACGGCGGCGCCCGTAGTGAGGAGCGCTCCGATGACGAGGTAGCGGAGCCGCGCGCTCTCGACGCCGCGGTCGGGGGCAGACTCGCCCAGGAGAAGGGTCGCGAGCAGGATCATCACGCTGATGTAGGCGCCCGTGACGGCCTGAACGACGGGGAGCACGCCGAGGGGCGAGGCGCCGACGACGAAGAAGACACCGGCGAGAGGGTAGGAGACAGCCATGAGTCGGCGGACGCGGACCGTGCTTCCTTGGAGCAACTCGACGAACAGGCGCAACAGGGAGGCGGGCACGAGCGCCGCGAGCGCGAGCTCCCCGCGCCCCCAGAGCTCCGAGCCGAACAGCCCTCGAAAGACAGCGGCCAGGAACCAGAGGGCGAGGTTGAGGGAGAACAGGACGAACAAGGCGTCGCTGCGGCGGCGCCGTTGCCGCAAGAGGACCGCGACCGCGACCGCGACCGTTACGAAGACGCCGACCGTGGCGCTTTGAATGCCCGCGCCGAGCATGTGGCTCGATTGTCGCCTCCCGCGCGCCCGGATGCCAGGACGGATACGAATGCGGGAGTCGTCGCGAGAAGGAGGTGGATCCCCGGCCGGCGTTAGCCGTCAGCCCTCCGCAGAACCAAGCGCTTACGGTACCTTCTTCGAGTTGGCGAAGGGGATGATTCACTTTGATACTGTGTCACACGAAATCCCGCGCGTTTTTCGAGCACGAGCACGAAAGATTTCGAAGACTTACGAATTTGACACGTCCCGCCATGGAAAGGGTCGCCGCCGAAGCCAAGGCCGATCTCCATGAAAGGCCGCCTTCGGCGGGTCACCTCGCAGCCTCAGGAGGCCGTTCGGTCGACGTCCCAGCGCTCGCCGCCCATCCTGAAGAGCACTCCCAAGGTCAGCCCGACGAGGAATCGCTCGACGTCCTCGGAGCCCTTTGGAACGACCAACCTCGACACACCCAACTCAGCCAAGACTCCGAGCCCCCGGTCGAGCCAGGTGAGTTGGGCTCCGACACCGGCACCGAGGAACGGGCCGGCGCGCGCGTCGACGGTGGCAAATCCGCCGCGCACGGTGAGGTGCAGGAGCAACTCTCGTCCAGTCTTCGCGTCTACATGAGGGAGCCGTGCGCTCGCGGTGAGCCCGAACAGAGACTCGGCTCCGGTGGACGCGTCCTCGGCGTCTCCGGCCCGCAGCACGGTGAAGGGTGCATACGCGCCGAACGCCAGGTACCGGCTGGCCTCCACCTCGAGGATGGGTACGAGTCCGATGCGCACGGCCTCCCCCGCGTCGGGGGTCTCGAGGGAGATCGGAATGAGCTGGGCTCCAACGCCGAGCGTGAATCGCTGGGCGATGGCTTCGCGGCCGGTGAAGGCCATCGCGAGGAAGCATGACATCTTGAGGCACTCCGTGACCCACGTCCTCGGTGCTCGCATCGACATGAGTGACCTAGGCGAGCCCTGCGGCTCGGGAGAGATCCGCGATCAAGCGGCCGAGCTTGTCACGCGCGACCTCCTCGGCTCGCGCGCGACCCGAACTCAGCTCTTCGACGACCTCGAGGTAGAGCTTGATCTTGGGCTCGGTCCCCGAAGGACGCACCGAGGCCCGCCCTCCTCCCTCGAGCTCGAAAATCAACACGTCGGACGGCGGCAAATCGTCGGCAGACTTCACTTCGCCGTCCGTCGTCTTGGTTCGTCGCCACAAGTCCCAAGTAGAGAGCACGGCCAGGCCTGCGAGCTCGTGGGGCGGGTTCGCGCGCAGCCTCGCCATCGCCGCCTCCCGGGCCAGCTGCCCGCCTGGTCCGGACAGGACCACACTCTTCTGCTGCGAGCGATGGTACCCATATCGTCGGCGAAGCTCGAAAAGATGGCTCAGCACCGACTGATTCTTGGCGGTCAGGTCCGAGACGAGGGCAGCGAACGCGGTCGCGGCGCTGATTCCGTCCTTGTCCCAAGTCAGCCCGCCCACCGCATAGCCAAGAGCCTCCTCGTAGCCGAACACGAAAGGTGTCCCGCTCGCTTCGAGAGCCTGCCCGCGATGGGCGATCCACTTGAAGCCCGTGAGAGTCTCCGCAGGAGTAGCGCCTCTTTCGCGGGCGATCCTCCCGAGCTGAGTGCTGGAGACGACGGTCGAGATCACCGCACCTGGACCGACGCGCTCCAACGCGTGGACGCCAAGGAGCACTCCGACTTCATCTCCGGTAAGTACGGTGAAGTCGCCCGATTCGTTGGGCACGGCGACGCACAGTCGGTCGGCGTCCGGATCGTTGGCGATGGCGAGGTCGGCGTTCGTGTTTCTCGCGAGGTCGAGGAGGAGACTCATCGCGCCAGGCTCCTCAGGGTTTGGAAATCGCACCGTCGGAAAAGTCGGGTCGGGCTCGGACTGCTCGGTGACAGAAGCGACGTTCGCATGACCTGCGCCAGCGAGGGCGGCGCGGCACAGGCGCTCTCCGACGCCGTGCAGCGCCGTGTAGGCGAGCCTGAGCGGCCTGGCGGCCGCGTTCGCGCGAAGCGCCGGGTGGCGGGCGAGCGCGTCCAAATAGGCTCGCTCCACGGGGCTGGCGTCGAACACCAGCGCGGAGTCGAGGGGCGCCGTCGGGATCGCTCGGGCGGGCGGGGCCTTCGCGATGAACGCGGCGATCGACGCGTCCTCAGGGGGCACGATCTGGGCGCCTTGTGTCCGGAAGACCTTGTAGCCGTTGTATTCGGGCGGGTTGTGGCTCGCCGTGACGGCGACGCCAGCCGCCGCGCCGAGGTGCCTGACGGCGAAGGAGACGAGCGGCGTGGGGATAGGCCCCGGATACAGATGGACCGGAATCCCAAGAGCCACAGCCACTCCCGCGGTTGCCTCCAAGAACTCGGGCGAGCGACGCCGACCGTCCCGACCTACCACGAGGCCGGTCCCGCGAGCATGCGGATCGACGTGGAGCAGGTGTTGGCACAGGCCCCAGGTCGTTCGTTTCACGACGGCCATGCTCATCCGGCTCTCGCCCGCGCCGATCAGTCCACGGAGCCCAGCGGTTCCGAACTCGAGCGGTCCGTCGAAACGTTGGGCGAGCTCAGCGAGCTTGGCAGGGTCCGAAGATCCGGCGAGAAGTGCCTCTAGCTCGGCCCGGTCTTGGGGATCGGAGTCTTGATCGAGCCAGGCGCTGGCCCGCTCCAGGAGCTGGGCCGGATCGGCCTTCGCGCTCAAGGATTGCAGCCCGTGACGCGCTCACCTCGGCGCTCGATCTCGAGCGCGATCTCCCGGGCCGAGGACGCATCGACGGTGCAGGCCAGCGCGTAGGCGCGGCGAAACGCGCTCGAAGCAGCGACGTCGGCAGGGAAGGCTTTTTCGCGCAGGACGGGGACGAGCGCGGCGCGCTGTTCCTCATCGAGCTGATCGAGCAAGGCGGCGTGCTCGATGGCCTCCGCCGCCGAAGCCCAGCTCCGCGCTTGCTCCACGATCAAATCGATACGATCGGCCAAGGCGACGCGAGGATCTTCCTCGAGCTCTCCCAGGCCGCGCGTGGCCTCGGCAACCCATTCGACGCCCTCTCCAAACTCCCGAGACGGGATCGCGGGGCTCTCGAGGGCATGCTGAATCTTGGCAACGCCCGCGCTTGCTTGGGCCCGGAGGCGACGCTGCTCCGAAGAGGGATCGGGCGGTTCGCTCGCGCAGGCGAACGCAAGCGTCGCGAGGCCGAAAAGCAAGCGCCGCATCCTGCTCCACCTTTAGCGGAGATCTCGCGACTCGGGAAGAAAGAACGCGGGCGCGCCACGGCGGGGTGCACGACCGACCTGAGGCGTGTCAGTTCGACCTCCGCATGAACCACGGACACGAAGGACTTTTCTCCAAAATCCTCTGTGTTCTCTGCGTTCCTGCTCTGTGTCCTCTGTGGTTTGCCCGGCGCCGAGCGATGATCGTCGTCGTGCACCCGTCACGGCGTGTCAGAGCCCGACGGACTTGCCCCGAAGCAGCGTCGTAGCGGACCCGAGATGTGTCGATCACTGGCGCATTTGCTGCGCGGGCACGCTCGGGTCATCATGGGTCGACTGAAACGCCACGGGCTCATCGTTTGGGCGATCTTCTGGACTGCGTGCGGTGCAGACAGCTTCGTGGCTTGGCCACGACTCCAGCCGGAGACTCATACTCTGATCGTCGGTCGCACTTGCGATCGAAAGGTGGAGCTCGAGGTCCTCGATCCCGCGGAGCTACCGAACCGAGTGGAGCGCCTCTCGGATTGTCGGACCAGAGCAGGCGTCGCGGTGCTCGAGTATGCGGCGGAGCCCAAGGACTTGTCGCTCTCGCCGGGCAAGCTGAGGTCCGGTGAGCTCTCCGAGTGCGCGACCCACTCCATCCCAACGCCCGACCGAATCTCGACGCTTTCGGGCGAGGAAGAGTCGGTCGAGTTTGCGGTCACGACCTCGCTACCGGACCCTCTCGACGAATTCAGGTATCGAATCGATTGTCCATGCGAGCCGGGTCTTCGAATTTGGCGCCAAGTCCAGATTCCGGCCCCGGCCCAAATGGTGCTAGTCATGCCGCTCGGGCCGGGAGCGCTGCTCATCGTCGCTACTCACGAGGTCGGAACCTCGTTCTTCCGTTATGACCTCGACACCCTCGAGCTTCTCCACACGTCGTCCGTGGGTCTCTCCCGGGCTTCCGCGGCAGGACCGGGCGGAGATTTCTACTTTGGCGACGCGGTGGGAAGGGTTTGGCGATACGAGCCCCCGAAAGCGCTGACACTTCACGCTCGGCTCCCCCGAGCCGCAGACGTCATTTCCCTCGCGGTCTCCGCGGACGAGGGGCCGCCAGAGATATTCGCCCTCTGCAAACCTGCGGGCCTCTTTCGGGTGCGTGGATCGGAGATCCTGGAGCTCCCATTCGAGCGGGAGGCCGAACCCTCTTCGCGGAAGAATCATGTGATTTGGCTCGCGCGAGGCTCGGTGATTGCGACTCCGCCGGAGAGTCAATCGGTCTACTTCGTGCACGAGCGTGACGTTCTTCGACGCTCCTGGGAGCTCAGCACCCAACTCATCAACGAGATCGGGCAGCCCCAAGCCATGGGGCTGGTCGCCGGGTTCGGGGTCCTGGCGGCGACGTTTCTGCAGCAGGTGGTGCGGGTCGACGAGGCTCGGGTCGGAGCGTGGGAAGAGATTCGATCGCTGGATGGGTCGAGGATGGACCCGGTCGCCGGTTGGTTCGAGCGCTTCATCGAATATCCTCCTGGGTTCGCGCTCACCCACGACAAAAAAGGGATCGCGCGTTTCTATCCAGACTTCGGATTTTGCGGCCAGCAGACGTTTGGCGCCTCTGACGTCAACTTCGGAAGTGTCGCCGTCATCGACCGAACCCTCGTGCTCGGGGGTCTCGTGGAGCCCGAAGACATCGACTCCCCCACGATCCTGGCGTTGTCACCGGAGGAGTGAGCGACCAACGGGATTCGGGTCAGTTGAGGCGGAGCGTGACATAATATCCGCGCCCGCCGCGGCCAATCACGACAGCGACCGCGTCCGCGTCGTGGAGCTGCGAGAGGATCTCGTCCCAGTCGCGCTGAGTGCGAATGGCTCGCCCGGCCACCGAGACGAGCCAATCTCCAGGGCGCACGCCGATCTCAGCGGCGCTGCTCTTGGAGTCCACCTTCTTCACGCGAAGGCCCTGGTTGGTCGCCTCCGTGGTGAGACCGATGCGTTTGCGACCAAGCTCGAGCGCGCGCTCCTTGGAAAGCTCGCGCGCGTCGACGTCCGCCGAAATCCGCTCGGCGCCCCGTTGAAGCAACATTCTCACGCGCTGCCCAGGCACCAAACCGCGGATCAAACGCCGGAGCTCGAACCCGTTCGTGACTTCTTGGCCCCCCAGATCGAGCACCAAGTCGCCCGCGCTGACGCCCGACCGAGCCGCCGGCCCGCCTTCTTCGACGGCCTTGATTCGGGCGCCGTTTTCGCTTTGCGAGTCGATGGCGAGGCCGAGGTCGACGGGCCGGACCTCTCCGTAGCGAACGACCTCGCGAACGACGGCCATCGCTTTGTCGATCGGAATGGCAAATCCGATCCCTCGAAACTCACCCCCATAAATGGCCGTGTTGATCCCGATCAGCTTGCCCTCGATGCTCAAGAGCGCCCCGCCCGAGTTGCCTGGGTTGATGGCCGCGTCCGTTTGCACGAAGTCCTCATAGGCGCGGTCTTCGACACGAATCGACCGGTGAAGCGCAGAAATCACACCGCTCGTGACCGTGTTGGAGAGCCCAAACGGGTTGCCGATGGCGACTACGGTCTCACCGGGCATCAAGTCATAGGAACGCCCGATGTCCACGGCCGGAAGGTTTTGCGCGTTTTCGAGCTTGAGCACGGCGAGGTCGAAGGTCGGATCGGCGCCGACCACGGTCGCGCGAAAGGAGCGGCGGTCGGAGAGTCTCACGGTGATGACGGATGCGTGCCCCACGACGTGCTCGTTCGTGAGCACGATCCCTTTGGGATCTATGATTACGCCAGAGCCGAGCGACGTGCTCTTCTCGGGTCGGCCTTCGTAAAAGTCGCGGAAGAACTGATCGAGCAGGCTCGGTCGGCGAAACGGGTTCTGGGCTTCGATGGTCTCCGCATTGATGTTGACGACCCCAGGCCCTGCGCGATCCACCACCGAGACGACGGGGGTGTGCCGCAGATCTTGAGAGACTAGGGCGAGCGCGAGGATCAGCTGCATGGCAAATACAGAGCAGCAGAGCGGCGGGTCGGCAACGACGATCTCACGAGCGTCACGTCAACGCGCGTGGCCCACGTTCTATTCGGGCAATGTTCGATCCGCTGAGACACTGCGCATCCGGCCCTGGGAGCGCAGGCATCTTGCCTGCGCGTAAGCTTCGCGGACTCAACTTGCCGTATGCTCCTGGGCCGCATGCTCATGGCGCGGCCGACGGGCCGCGACCAAACGGGCTTTAGGGTCCCGTTCGGGGAGTAAACCCCTCGCCTTTAGGCGAAGCCTTTCAGGAG
>CAYXDO010000117.1:0-34488 GCA_964463485.1 uncultured Myxococcales bacterium
GACGCAGACGATCTGACGCAGACGCAGACGATCTGACGCAGACGCAGACGATCTCCTGCCGGTTACGTTGGCGACTCGGTCGACAGCCCAGCCCTCGGGGCGGGCGATCCGAAGTCACCCACCTCGGAGCACCCTGATCGTGCTGGCGCTCGGACCGAGCTAGGCGCCTACGGCGACAGCGTGGTGGCGTCCTACGTTCGTTGATCGCGCTCAGCGACGGAAGCGGCCGCTTTAGCGGCTTGCCACTCTTCGCGACCGCGGGACGCGCTCGCGAGGACGCTAGCGCGTTGGCGCGAGCGAGGCCAGCTCAGCAACTTGTGCGACGCCTCGAGTCATGGCTTCTGAGTGCCGTTGGCGGGCTCTTCGGGCAGGAGGGTTTGGATGGTGCGTCCGAGTTTGGTGCCGCCGACGACATCGCGGAAGATCGAAGCGACGTCCTGACCTTTGAATAGGCTGACGAGGTTCATGTTCTGCGCGACCTCGCCGAGCAGCACCTTGTCGCCGACCGCCTGCAGCGCCTCCACGAGCGCCGGCTGCACGGCCTTCCGCTCGTCCACGGTGGCCTTGGCCTCGGCGTCGCGGAGCGCGATCTGGGTGTCCGCGAGCGCGCGCTTGAAGGCCGTTTCCTCCTCGTGCAGGAGGCGATTGGCCCTCGCCTCGGCCTCGGATTCGGCGATGCGACGGGTGACCAACGCGTCGGACGCCCGCTTTTCGCGATCGATCCGCGCGTCCAACACGGTGAGCTCACGCCAAGCCTCGAGCTCGGCGGCGGCGCGTTTTCCTTCTTCGTCGCCTTTGAGTACGGCGAGCTTCTGCGCCTGGCGCAGCCGCAGGAGCAAGTCCTCGAGCGCAGCGCGGCGCTCTTCGCTCTCGCGCTGGAGCTCGGTCCGCTCCCGATCGACGTCCTGACGCAGCTTATCCGATCTGAGTTGCTCGGTGACTTGACGATCTCCAATGACGAGCGCGACGGACTCGCGCTGCACGCGATCGAGCAGAGTCGCGATCTCTTCGTCGAGGATCACACTCTGAAGCACCTCGACCTCCGTCACCTTCATCCCGTTCTCGGGGAACGAGCGACCCTTGCGCCCAGCGTCCGTGCGCTCCCCGAGGATGATGTCGCGGAGCAACGACGGGACGTTCGGCCACAGGTCGATGAGTCGCATTTGACGGCAACGGCTCCGCACCAACGATCGCAGGTGGTCGGTGAGCACGCCGACGTAGTTTTCGTGGTTGAACCACCGGTCCTTGAGCGCGGACTCGAAGACCACCTCGTAACTCACTGTGACATTGATACGGACGAAGTCGGCGGTCTCGAGGGTGATGACGTCGGAGACTCGGTTGCCCGCGGTTCGCAAGAAACACGTGCGGAGCATCTTCGCGTCCGACTTCGGCGTCCCCGTCGAGAGAGTCATCGGCACGAGTCGCTCGTCGTACTCGAGGAGCGCGACACACGGCCCTTCGATCACGCGTTGACCGGCGGCCGAGGAAGCGAGGGCCGCGGTGTTGTGGGCGACCGTGATGGAGACGGCCCAGGGCGTAGTGGTCGGCTCGCGGGTCATCTTGTGCGGCTCTTGAGCGCCGACCCAGAGATTCCACTCGTCGGTGGGGACGGTGCGGGTGATGTGCACTTCTTTGCGTGGGTCGACGAGGTAACTCTGTTTGCCGCGCACGAGGCGGGCCTCACCGGTGCTGAGGTCGCGGACGTAGATACCGGACTTTTGATCGATCCCGATGGCTTCGATGAATACGTCGGAGTGATCGTTGCCGACGTGCGGCTGTCCGGTAGCCGGGTGCAGCACTTCGATTTCATTGAAGGGGAAGAAGAAGCAATTGACTCCCGTCAAGATGAGCTCGTCGCCCGGGTGATAGGTGGCCTCGGTGAGATCGATGCCGCGCGGGAGCTTGTGGGTGAGCTTCTCCTTGGGGATGGGGGCGATGAAGCGGACCCACAGGGCGCGCTGGGGGAGGAGCTCGAACGCGTAATAGATGCGATTGTTCGAGCCCTTGGTCATGAAAGAGTCATACGGGCCGGGAAAGACTCGGGCCGGACCCACTTTGATTTGGCGTTTGCCGTCTGCGTCGAGGATCACGCAGAATTCTTTTTCGCCGAGCACCACGGCTTGCCGAACGAGGCGAGCCTTCCTCATCTCGCGCTCGAGAGCTTGGCGGTGAATGTCACTCGACAGCACTTGCACGAGGTCCGCGCCGACGGGTTCCTCGCGCTTCTCCTCGGGCGCTGGTGGGGCGGGTCGCGCGGCCTGCTGTCGAAACCGAGCGCTTTGATCGATGGCGACCTTTGCGTCCTTTTCCTTCCTCCTCAGCGCCGGCTTGGCCTCGAGCTCGGCCATTTGGCTTTCGGCCGCGAGCTCGTCGTAGGCGCGTGCTGGCGCAGGCGGAGGTGCCGCGGCGACGGCGCCAGCGGCTGCTGTGCCCGGCATGGGTGCGGACGCCAGGATCTTTCGCGCCATCGCAGCGGTGACCTGAGTTCCGTACGCATCCACCGCCAAATCAGGAACGACGTCGACTCCGGTCGGAGGGACGTAGAACTGAGTATCGAGCCCGCGGATCACGACGAGCTGGCCACGCTTGAGCTCGACCGGAGCGACGGTGGAGATTCCGGTTTGCGGAGTGTCACCGACGTCTTCGGCGGTCGCGGCGGTGATCGCCGCCGAGCGCGCGGTGATCTCGTAGTAGGGCGCGGCGCGATCGACCTCGCCATATACTTTGACCACCAAATACTGATTGGACGCCAGCTCGTGGGCGTCGCGGACCTCGACTCTCTGCCCGGGCCGCAGAAAGAAGCTGCAAGGGCCGGGAATCATGTGGCGGGTGCCGTTCTTCAGGACCTTCTGTTCGTTGCGACCCGATCGGAACTTACCGTTGGGCCCGCCATCATTCTCCGCCAATGGGTTGAACAAGACGGCATACTGCGAATCAGCGAGCTCGACCATTCGCTGAGGTTGTCCAGAGGGGTCCTCGACGAAGCCCCCTTGCCCGTCGTCGATCACCACCCGATCGGCCGCCGTGGGCGACACCATCGTGGGGCCCACGTGCAAGATGACTTCGCCTTTGTCGTCGTCTTGCACCCAGAGGAATTGGCGTTCGGTGACCGGGATCTTTCGGCTTCCTCGTTCGTTGCCCATGCCTGGCTCTGTAGCACCGTCTCGGCGCGGCTGAAAGCGCCGATCGAGCTTGGTGCCCGATCCATCGAGGTGCCGGCGCGGCGGGGCGTTGATTGCGCCGCCACGACCCCGCACACTTCGTGCGATGGTGACATCCAAGGGGCCGAGGCTCCACGTGTCGGAATCCGGAGGTGGGCGGCTCCGTCTTTTCGGCTCGCTGCTGGGCGTGCGAACGCTCCTGTCGGCGCTGTGGCTGTGGGCGTTGACGTTACCTTTGCTCGCGCTGGCGGTGTTCCGAACCTACGAGAACCAACTCGTGCGTCGTACGGAGGAGGCACTCATTTCGGAGGCCGTGGTCGTCGGCGAGTCCGCCCGTCAGGTCGTCGATCCCGGCGCGACGACCCAGCTCGAGACCCCTCAGGGCGAGCCGTTCGTGCCGCTGCAGCCCACGCTCGATCTCCGGATAGATCAGCTTCACGGAGTCGCCCGCAGAGCTGGCACCGCGACGACCTCCATCGAAGAGCGGTGGCGTCCGCTCACGGCGCTGCTCGAGCGCGCCGAGCTACGCAACCTCACGGGCGTTCGCGTGCTGGACTCGTCGGGTGTCGTGGTGGCTTCTCCGAAGCGCGAGGTCGGATACTCCCTCGCGCACCTTCCGGAGGTTCGCGCGGCGATGGAGGGTCGCTACGAGCCGGCGCTCCACGAGCGAGGTCGGCATGCCTCCGAGCCGCACCCAAGCAGCTTGTCGCGAGCCAGCGCGATTCACGTCTCGATCGCCGTTCCAGTGTTTTCGAAGCCGCGAAGCCAGGCTGGCGACGACGACGAAGTCATCGCGATCGTCTACGACAGTCGAACGCCGATGGATGTGGAGAAGTCGATTTGGCGCCTTCGAGAAGAGCTCGTCGTGCCTGCGTTGGCGAGCATTGTGCTGACTCTGGGGTTGATGTTGTTGCTGTCGCGTCTCATCGCCCAACCGCTCGTGACACTCGCCGGGGCGGCGCGGCGGGTGGCGGACGGCCACCGAGGCGTCGCTCTGACTCCGCGTGGGTTTGCTCCCAAGGAGGTCGGTTTTCTGAGTGAGAGCCTCGAGCGAATGCGGACTCAGCTCGAAGGGCGAGCCGAGTACGTGCGCACGTTCGCGGCTAACGCGGCCCACGAGCTCAAGAGCCCGCTGACTTCGATCCGCGGGGCCGCCGAGCTCTTGCTAGAGGCGGAGATGAGTCGGGACCAGGCGAGAAAGTTTCTGGAGAACGTGCTCGAAGATGCCGTTCGCATGGACAAGCTCGTTCAGCGGCTGCTCGTGCTCGCGCGCGTGGAGTCGTCCTCCCCGAACCGCAGCGACGTCGAGCTCGGCGAGCTCCTCGACGCGATCGCGGAGCGCCACCGGCGCCGCGGGCAGCCTGTACAGGTGGCGCACCCAGAAGCACCTGTTCGGCTCTTTGCGGACCCAGAGCAACTCGAAGCCATGTTCGGGAGCCTGATAGACAACGCCGTACGCCACGGCGGACCCGAGCCGGTCGAGGTGACGCTAGAGGTTCAAGGAAGAGCGGCGATCACGCGGGTGCGAGACCATGGGCCCGAAGTGCCCGAGGAGCTCATGAGCAATCTCTTTGAGCGTTTCTTCACTACCGAGCGAGCGCGAGGTGGCACTGGTTTGGGACTCTCGATCGTTCGAGCTGTCGCTGAGGGTCACGGGGGTGAAGTGCACGCCGTGCGCAGGGACCGCGGCCTCGAGCTCGTCGTGCAACTCCCGGTCAAAGATCCGTAAGTACCGCAAGGAATTTCTCGAAAGACCCTAACAGGCTGCTGAAAAAGTCGCGATCTGAGAAGTCTACCCAGAGGATCGGCCGTTGCCGTCGGCGTCGCCGCAACTCATGATCCCGTTCATCCCGCCATCTTCACCAACACGGACACGATTCGGTGCAACAGCGTCTGCGTCGGATGAGTTTCCGCACTCTTGGTCGGTCGTCCGCTCTCTCATGCGACCCACTCCGCTCGGCGACGGCGACGGCGACGGCGACGGCAACACAACGACGGCAACGGCAACGGTTTTCGGGACATGGGATTTGTCTAGGTGTTCGAAATGATCAAGGAAATCGGTTTCAGCAGCCTGCTGAGGCTCCGCAAGGAAATAACTTGCAGCATTCCTCGAGCGCCAACAGTCGATCCCGTCATTCCTTGACGAGCCCTAAGTACACGTCCGTGGAAGTTCGTGACCACGCTGAAACCACAGAGGACGCGGAGAGAAGACACAGAGGACACAGAGAAGTGCTCATTCCATCATCTGTGTGCTCTGTGGGCCTCGGCTCTGTGCTCTCTGTGGTTTCTCCCGCGGTCACGAATTTGCGGGGACCTGAACTAAGCGCAGTTCCCCAAGCTCGTGATCAACGAAGTGGGCTACGAGGAGCTTGTCTCGACGACCTGCTGCTGGTGTAGACTCCGTGTTCTTGAGTCGCCGTGGTTCGAAACGCGACCAGCTTTTCTCGGAGACGCTGGAGCAGCCACCGGAGCCAGCGGCAACGTCGGATCGAGCGACTCTCTTCTTGACCGTGGCTTTTCACCCGGACCTGTCGCGCGTCGGTGACGAAGCCGTTGTGGAACGCGAAATCCGATTGTGCCGAACCGAGCCGGATTTCGTCCCACCGAGGGGAGGTGAGGCTTGGCCTCTCGCCGACGCGTTCGTTTCACGGCGGCCGGCCACGATCCGGGCTGAGGGTGACGGAGGAGCTACGTTGATCCGCAGCGCCGACTCGGTCCCGCTCGCGATCGGAGGGGTTGCGGTCGCGCACGAGACGCGACTCTCGGCCGGCGATCTCCAGCGCGGAATCGCGCTCGAGGTCGCCCAGCGCGTGCTCCTGTTGGTGCACCGGAGGCCTGCGCGCCGCCCTTCGCCGCCCGAGCTTCGGCTCGTTGGTGAGTCCGTCGAGCTCGATGAAATCAGGCGTCAAATCCTTCAGGTCGCCGATCTCGGGGTTCCGACGTTGATCCTCGGTGAGACGGGGACCGGCAAGGAGCTCGTGGCGGAGGCCATTCATAACGCTAGCCGTCGGAGCTCGCTGCCATTCGTGAGTGTCAACATGGCGGCGATCGCGCCGACCGTCGCCGCCTCCGAGCTCTTCGGCCATCGTCGCGGTGCGTTCACCGGCGCGGTGGGCGACCGCGTCGGCTTTTTTCAACAGGCTCACGGAGGCACCATCTTCCTCGACGAAGTCGGAGAGATGCCCGTCGACGTGCAAGTCATGCTCCTCCGCACCCTAGAGAGTGCGACAATTCAGCCCGTCGGAGCTCCTTCGACGCAGCCCATCGACGCGCGAGTGCTCTCGGCGACTGACTCCGACCTCTCGAAGCTCGTGGCTGAGCAGCGATTTCGCCCGGCCCTCCTGCATCGGCTCTCCGGCTTCGAAATTTCATTGCCTCCGCTTCGAAATCGTCGTGACGACCTCGGACGCCTCCTGAGTCACTTCCTTCAGAAGGAGCTCGCGGGGACGGGAGACTGGGATCTGGTGGAGTCGCGTATGAAAGATGCCCGTCCGTGGATCTCGTTGGACGTAGTGCGTTCATTCTTCGACTACGAGTGGCCAGGCAACGTCCGGCAGCTCCGGAACCTGGTTCGCCAGCTCGCGATCGCAAACCGCGGGGCCGACACGGCGACGCTGCCGGCGGCCATTCAGAGGACACTCTCCGAAGGGCTGCTCGAGGCGAGCCCAAGTCGTCCGGCGGCGCGGACGGAGCGCCGCAAGCCGTCCGACGTGGAGGGCGAGGAGCTGATCTCCGCGCTCAAGGCGCACCGGTTCAACATCCACGCGACCGCGGAGTTTCTCGGAATCACGCGGCCCTCGCTCTACATGTTGATCGAAAAGAGCGATCATCTCCGAAAGGCCTCCGACATTTCCGCGGTCGAAATCAGGTTGGCGCACGCGGAGGCGAACGGGAACTTGAACCTCATGGCTGAACGGCTGGAAGTTTCGCCGCGCGGACTTCGACTCAGGCTGGGCTCGCTCGGGCTGACCGAGTCGTGAGCGGGCGTTACTGCCTGCGGTGCGAGCGCACCGCGCAGGACCGAATTTGCGGTACTCACGGGATCCCGACCGTTCCGGGCGATTTCTTCGAGGCGGGCGCAGGACCGATCTCCGAAGGCCAAGTGCTCGGGGGGCGTTATCGCCTCGGAGGAGTGCTCGGCCGGGGGGGCAACGCGTCGGTGTTTCGAGCCACTCAGCTCGGGCTCGGCCGCGATGTCGCAGTCAAGGTCGTCCGGGCCGAGCGCATCGAGGATCTTCAGAAGCTCAAGCGCTTCTACCGCGAGGTCGAGACGATCCTCAGGTTGACCCATCCTGGCGTCGTCCCGGTGATCGATTTCGGGATCGACGACGAGAGTCGTTCGGCCTACCTGGTGATGGAGTGGATCGACGGACGAACGCTCCGTGAGTTGGTCGACGAAGAGGGTCCGCTGCCCATCGCGAGGTGGAGAGACCTCTTCGGGCAGCTAGCCCGAGCGCTCTCGGAGGCGCATCAAGGGGGTGTGGTCCATCGGGACTTGAAGCCGGCCAACATCCTCGTGAAGTCTCTCCGCGACGGATCGGAGCTCCTTCGCGTGGTTGACTTTGGGATCGCGCAGTTGGCCGAGGCGTCACCGCTCACGGTTCCGGGGACTCTGCTCGGGAGTCCTCACTACATGAGCCCCGAGCAGGCTCGTCGGGAACCCACGACCGCCGCGGCTGATGTGTATGGCTTCGGTTGTTTGGCGTACTTCGCGCTGACCGGAGATCCGCCGTTCACGGGTGAGTCGCTGGCGGAGATCTTCAACGCGCGCTTGCACGGTCCGACTCCCGAGCTGCCTGGGCGGCTCCCCGACGGCTCGAGTCCGAGCAGCGCGATTCGACGGCTCCTTGACGCGTGCCTCGCCAAAGACCCAGAGGCGCGACCAACCATGGCCGCGGTCGTCGACGTGCTCAGAGCGCTGGACCGAGGTGACGAGGAGCCGAGCGAGGTTCAGGGAGAGGCAACTCAGACGTTTCGGGAGGTCACTCTTCCGGCGGACGGGCCAGGTGCTTTCGAGGCCACCGGAGAGACGGACAGATCGAGCTCGCGGGACGAACCGACGGAGACGACGGTACCCACTTTGGACGGCGTTCGAACCCAGGCCGGAGCTGTGCCTCGTGAAATTTTGCTGGAGACCGAGGCTGGACCTCGACCCGCGATCGGTCGTGAGCCGCCTCGGCGTGAGCCGCGCGGACGTGAGCCGCGGGGACGTTTATACGTGGCCGGCGCGCTGGCGCTCGTGGCTGGGGTCGCGCTGGGCGTGGTCGCGCTGGGAAAGCGGGAGGCTCGCCCCAGTGTGCCGGCGGAGGTCGAGCCGAGCACGGTCGTGGGTGCGACTGGTACGAAGGCCCGGGAGGCTGTTCGGATGGCGCGGATCCGGAGCACTCCGGCGGGTGCGGACGTGGTGTCGGGCGGTTCGTCACTTGGAGTCACTCCGCTCTCCGTGCCGTTGGACCGAGTCACCGGTCAGCTCCGGATTCAGCTCGATGGGTATGAGTCCAAGTCGTTCCAAGCTTCTGACTTGGGCGCGGGAGAGCTCGACGTGGAGCTCGTCAAGAAGGAAGCGCGCCGAGTGACGAAGAGCCCAGCGAGGCGTCCGGTCAAGGAGCGAAGCGAGTCCTATCCGGTTTGGTGAAGCTCGCAGTTGGCTTGGAGCGCGCTTCGTTGATTCGCGAGACGCAGGTCGTGGGGCGTCGTCGGGGTTTAGGGCCAATGCCTGGGGGACCCTCACAGATGGGTGTTGGGTTTAGGGCCCGAGCGCCAAGAGCAGCGCTCCCAGGCCGAGCGTCGCTGCTCCGGCGAGGAGGAGCACCCCTCCCAAGGTCGCACTCGCTCCGGCATCATTCTCGAGCGCGCGAACTTTCTCGAAAGACTCAGAGTCCAGAAACCCAGAGGGACCCACGAGGCGATCGGCTTCGGCTCTGGAGGCAGCCCCCTTGATCGAGAATATTCCTCCCGTGAGCACCGCTGCGGCGGCAGCGCCTAGCGCGATGAACGGCAGGACCGAGCTGGGTGTGTTTGGTGGCTCGACGGAAGGGACTCGAGCGAGGTCTAACGACGTCCCGACGGAGTCTGGCAGGAGCGTCTCTTTAGCTTCGGAGATGAGCAGTCGGACGTCGAGCTCCGCCTTGGGCAGCTTTGCGTGAATCCGGTGCTCACCTGGCGTGAGGAGAAGCTTCGAGAGCCTACCCAACAGGACGAACCCATCGACTGAAAGCTCGAGGACCGTCGACGGAATCCGGAGGGTCCCCCAACGCAAGGCCGACAGGTCGACGTCGATCCGTCTCCCGATGATCGCATCGACGAAGGTGAGCCGTCGCGCTCCGGGCTCGAGGTCGAGCTCGATCGCGTGAACGCCAGGAGCGACGGGCTCGTCGTCGGGCTGAACCGCGGCGAGCGGAGCGAGCCTGCGCGGGTGAACCACTCGGCCGTCGAGGCGGACGGACTCACCCCCCGAGATTCTCATCCAGGCTTTGGTGACTTTGGACCCGAGCTCGTCGATCGAGGCCAAATCGCGAGCTCGGAGCTCGGGAGGAGCTCGAACGTCGCGAACGACGCGTGAGTACGCTTCGACAGACTCCCTGAAGCGACCGAGGTCCTCCAAGAGCCGAGCGAGGTTGTGAATGAGCACTGGGTGGGGATCTTCGGCGATCGCTTGCTGGAGTAAGGTAAGACTCTCATCGAGGCGTCCGCTCTCGCGGGCTCGCTGGGCTCGCTCGACCAGGAGCCTGGCCGATTCCGGGGAGGCCAGCGCTTCGAGAGGAGTCACGTCCAGCGCCGCCACGCTCGCGACGCCGAGAAAACACGCGAGGGTCTGGGTTCTCAACTCTGGGTTCTCAACTCGAGCTTCTCGACTCAGTGATCCAGAATCACGAGCTTCGGAGGTTGGCGATCTGCGCCCGGCCCCAGGGCGCCGGAGACGAGGAGCGTCCTCTCGTCGAGCGGTAGGATGACGTTGGCACCAAAGACTTCCGTCGTGACCACCGGACAGAATTGTGCTTCCTCTGGGCGATACTCGGCAAACACGCTGAGGGACGAGCCTACCAGAAATCCGCCCGGCCCGAAGGGGGCGAACGTGAGGACGTTGAGCGAGAGGCCAGCGGGCCCCATGGGTTCCCATTCGTGTCCCACCCTGCGATAGATCGCGCCCTTCGAGGTTCCAGCGAGCGCGCCCACTGCCGGGACGAAGCCCACTCCCGTGAAGCCGTCCATGAGTGCAGCCGGGCCTTCGAAGGATAGCTCTCCGTCTTTGAATCGAGCGATCTGGGAGCTTCCTGACCAGGCCGCGATCACTCCGTCGGGTCCCAGGTCGACCACGCCGCCGGAGGCCCAGAGGGGCTCTTGCCAGGCGAAGTCGAACAAGACGCTCCAAGCGGAGCCGTCGAAACGGAGGAAGTGACCCAGCCCGGTGAGCCCGAAGATCTCGAGAGGGTTCGTGCGGACCACGACGGAAAAAACGGCGTCCCGCGTGAATCTCTCGTTTGGCGTGAACGGAAAGCTCTCCAGGACCTCGAGCTGATTCGATTGGCTCTCGTCAGCCAAACCAGGGCCCATGATCCGCACTCGATGGACGGCCGCCCGACCGCCGAGCCAGAGGCTCCCCTCGTCCGCCCGGAAAGCCGAATGAATGGGAAGTTGGTTTGTGGTCACAGGATAGACCTGGCCGTCGAGCGTGTAGCGGTACGCGTGATAGGCCTCGATCGCCGCGGTGGCAAGGAACGCCGAGCCATCCGAGAGTTGGAATCCGAAGCTGACGTCGCTGTCACCCGCGGCGAGCTCGAGGGAAGGCCGAGCCTGGAAGCGCTCGCAGCGGCTCTCGTGGTGGACTCTGACCGAGTCGAATGGGTTGCGTTCGGTCATAGGCTCCCAGCGCGAGGCAGCTCGATCAGCCGCGAGCACCGAGGTGGGAGGGTGGAGCTGTTTGCCGTTTGGATCGAGCACGAGGGTGCCAGGGTGGAGGCCGATCGACTCGATGGGCTCGGTGTAGAGGGCCGCGAAGATTTCGACGGATGGGTCGTTGGCGGCGATGGCGACCCGCGGCGACTCGTCGGCCCTGAAGAGTTGAGCTTCGGTGATGGTCCCCTCGACGCTGGTCGCCAACACGAACCCAGACGCGCCCTCGAGGGGCGGGAGCGGGAGCCACTCCGCTTCTGCACCGCAGCCAAGGCACAATGGAACGAGCCAGCAGGGGCGCATAGTCCAACATACCCCGTATGACGGGCGCCGAACACGCCCATCTGGAGGTGCGACCGGTTGTCGCTGTGACCGTCAGGCTGAGTCACGGCGTCGATTTTCGTCCAGACGAATTGAATTGAGACTCGGGCTCGGCATGGTCCGCTCCGTTGCGGCTGAAGAGTACGACGGGCACCGACCACGACGAGGTGGAGGTGCGCGGTTGCCGCTGTGACTGTCAGGCTGACTGTCAGCGGCCAGGGCTCCGCGTGCTCGAGCGAGGGTTGGGTTCGGCACGGTCCATGAAACGGTCGGATCCATGACGAACACGATCGGATTTCGGCCGCCTGCGCTCAGCTCGCCGGTGGACCTGCCCTCGGACGAAGCAGAGCTCAGGACGATCGACCTCTTCGCTGCTGCGACGAACATGGCCGGATGGCTCGAAGACCTCGGGCCCTGGATTCGAGAGTGGGCGTCGGGGATTGAGAATCGGGCGCCGCTCTTCGGGGCGCGGGCGCCAGAGGGCGCGATGCCGCGAGCGCGGCTCGAGCTTCAGGAGGAGGTCGGACGGCGCGCTGTGCGCGGAGCGGGCCTGGAGCTCGCGCGACCGGTGTCCATGCGCAAGAATGGCGCGGACGCGACGCTCTCGGACCTTCAATCGGGCGCGATCGACGTCGCCCGTCGAGAGCTCGACGCGGGGGTTCGTGTCGACCCGCGCCTCGGCGCGAACCGAGGTGACCGCGTGGATGAGTATGCCAAGGACGCGAAGATGCAGACGGGGCTGCCGTGGTGCGGGTTCTTTGCCCAGTACGCGTACGGGGAAGCCGCCCGGACCGCTGGGGGAGAGCGCACCGAGCGCATGCAGCTTCACTCGATGCAGAAGGCCCGTTCCTATTTCATGTACCGCGACTACACCAACGCGAGCGCTTCCAGAAATCAGCAGCTGGACCAGCTCGCGTCGAAGCAGGAGGCCGAAGGGAGCGCGCGAAGGTACTTGGTGGTCGAAGGATCGAGCGGCGAGCGGTTCGCGAAGCTGCAGAAGAGACCCCACGAGTCATACTCTCTCCGTGAGTTGCCGCTGCGTCCAGGTGATGTCGCGCTGTTCTCCAAGGGTCACATCGGGTTGGTGGAGAAGTACGATCAGGCGACTGGCAGGTTGACGACCATCGAAGGCAACTCGACGGGCGGGGCCGTTCGTCGCACCGTCTACGATCTGAACGACCCACGACAGCGCGCTGGGTTCGAAGGTTTCGGGCGCCCCGCTCTGAGTGACTTCGAGCTTCCGGACAACGAACCAACCGAGACGAAGAGCGGACGGGAGGCGCCGAAGAGCGAGGGAGCCTCGAGGCCCGCGACGTCCGGTGTCGGGCCTCGCCCAGAGAGTGCGGTCGGAGGCCGCGCGTTCATGGCGGAGCTGAAGGGTCTGCCCCCTGCGGCTCGCGAGAGTGCGATTCTTCGCGAGGTCGAGAAGGGAAACCTGCCCGAGTTTCTTCGAGAGCTGAAGCCGGTGTCGGTGTCGTTCGTGGACTCGAAAGGCCAGCGCCATGAAGGTCAGATCCGCGTCATGCCGGATTACCTGGCGATCGGTTCGAACGACGATTTCGTGCGTGTACCCATGACGCCCAAGACCGCCCAGGCCGTAGCCGATCGGCTCGGGTGTGTGCTTCCGACCAGGAAGATGGTCGACCAGATTTACGCGCAGTCGACGACGAAGCTCACGCCGCAGCCGATGACCAAGGACCGCGAGAAGGTGGCCACTTTCGAAGCCCACAACCGGCTGATCGAGGGCCAGCTCGGGGATCGCGGAGCGGGTGAGTTGGTATCAGGGCACAAGAAGGACATCGTCATGACTCGAGAGCTCGCGAAGCGGCCGAACAAAGTCGCGATTTACGGGTGGCATCAGCCGGACGGGAAGCCGATCCAGCCGCTCAGCACGATTCACGACGCGTCCTACCTGGACTACAGCCACGGCGCGCGCATGGTCGCGGGCACGATGATCGTCGACGGGCGGGAGCGCTCCGTGGCCGAAGTGTTGGCGGACAAGGACCTCGCTGGGTTGTTGAGCGACGAGGGGCCGATCGCGACCGCGAGAGTGGCGCGCTGACGTCTCTTCGGAGCTCGACAGAGCGGAGCGTTCGGCTTCTGCGCGTGGCTTGGACGATTCCATCGCAGGTGGCGCGAATCTCGAAGCCATCTCGAGTCATCGCTTGCCGATGGTCGTTCCGAGCTTGGCCCAACCTCCTCGCCGGTAGGCGACGAGCTCGAGCACCGCCTTGGCGAGGAAGCTCAGCGGGAAGCTCATCCAGATGCCGAGCGGCCCGAGACTCAGCGAGAATCCGAGGAAGAGTGCGAGCGGGATTTGAATTCCGATCGTCGTCGTGAGGTTGATGCCGAGGCTCGTCCAGGTCGCTCCGGAGCCTTGCAGCAGACCCACCAACGCGATGTGGAGGCCGAAGATGGGCATCGAGTAGCCGAGCACCTTCAGCCAGAGCACCGTGAGTGTATGCAGCTCCGTCCCGACGGTGATTTCGAAGGCGGACACGATGAAGTCCGAGCTGGCCACGATGGCCAGCCCGAGGGAGGCCATGAGGGTCGTGCACATCAGGATGGCCGACCGAACCACGGCCCGAGCCCTGAAGGCGTCGCGCGCCCCCAAGGCCTGGCCGATCAGCGCGCCGGAAGCCTGAGAGACTCCGAGCCCAGGCACGAACGCCAGGGCCTGAATGCGCAGGCCGATCCCGTGGGCCGCGACCGCCGTGGCGTCGATGCGGCCGAGCATCCCGATGAGTGCGAGAAATCCCAGATTCAGCAGAATCATGTCCAACGCTGCGGGTGTCCCGACTCTGAGGATTTGGGACACGACGGAGAGATCGAGCTTCAGGGCGAACGCCGGACGCACCGAGGGAACGGTACCTGCACGCAGGATCGAGAAGGTCACGATCAGGCTGAAAATCTGAGCGGTGACGGTGCCGAGCGCGGCGCCGCGTACACCCAGGGAGGGCGCGCCGAGGCGGCCGTTGATGAGTGCGTAGTTCACGATGACGTTGATGACGGTGGCGACCAGGGCCACGCGGAACGGGAGCTTGGTGTTGCCGGACGCTCGAAGGATCGAGGTGTACAAGAGGTTCAGATAATTCACCACGGTGGCGGCCAAGAGCGGGTGCAGGAATTCCAGCGCGACCTGGGTCGGCATGGGTTCCGCGCCGAGGGCTCGAAGCATCGCTGGCGCGCTGAGGAAAGCGAGCGCCGTGACGAACAAGGCCAGGATGACGGTCGCGGTCGAGGACTGAGCCAGCAGGGACCGAGCGCGGAGCTCGTCGTTGGCTCCGCGCGCACGGGCGACCAGCGCGATCGTCCCGACAGACAGACCCATCATGAAGACAGTCAGGAGGAAGACGAGCTGCGCGGCGAACCCAAGCGCGGTGAGCGCGGTCGCTGCTTCGGGCAGGCGGCTGCACATCGCGGTGTCGATGGCGAGCGCGAGCACGCTGAGGAAGTTCAAACCCGCCACGGGCAGGGCGAGATCGAAGAGCTCGCGGGTGATCGCGCGGCTCGGAGTGGGGTTGGGGTTGGTCACGAAGAGGTCATGCCCCGAGGGGCGGGCCGGCGTTGTCGGAGGAGAGCTGAGCTGCCCTGATCAAAGTGATGATCAAAGTGAAGGCGACCGTTTCCTGCTGGGTTGGACGCGGGTCAATACAGCCTGAGTATAGGTCTCCGCAATTCGTGACCATTCGAGAAACCACAGAGAGCACAGAGCTGAAGCCCACAGAGCACACAGATGATGGAATGAGCAATTCTTTGTGTCCTTCGTGTCTTCTCTCTGCGTGCTCTGCGTTTCGAGGATGTGGGGTCACGACGAGCCACGTCCAGGTCGAGGACATCGAAGTGGTCTAGCACGGCAGGCTTGGCACGACGAGCGCAGCCCGCCATGATGGGCAGAGTGGCGCGTCGCGTCCCTCATCGCTCTTCGACGACTTGGACTCGGCGGGAAATCCGGGTTGGTCTCGTCCGCGAAGCTCTTCTGGTCGCGACCTTCAGCTGCGTGTCTCCGATCGAGGTGCCGGACGCGCCTTGGACCGAGGGCGATCGAACGGTGCTGACGGTGCTGGACGACGGTGAGGATCCGCTCGCGGTGCTCGGGGGGCCGTCGTTTCGATTTGCCTATCGGCAGGTCAAGGCGAAGCCGTTCGAGTCGTGGGTGCTGAGTTGGCGCTGCGACTCTCCTGGAGCGCTTGGCTTGGCCGTCGATCAATCGGCGAGGTTGGTGCCAACCAAGGTGAGACCGCCAGACAGAGCGTTGCGGCTCACGGACGTCGAGGGCGAGCCCCGTTGGGAAGAGTCGACGGAGGTCGATGAGGCGATCTTGGAGCGGGTCGGGTTGGAGCTCGTGGGCGATCGCGGCTGCGCTCGTATGTCGATGGAGGTGCTGGCCGAGCCCATTCCGCGCGAAGAGGTGGCGTTTGCGGCGGAGACGCCTTCGGGTGACGTCCTGTTCGGGTCTCCAGGGCTCGGCATCTATCGAGTCTACGAGCAGGGGACGCCGACGCGGCTGACGGTGACTGCGACAACTTCGGTCGAGCCGCTTGCGGGGTTCGTGACGGAGTCCGAGCGCTTGTTCGTCTATTCGCAAGGAGGGGCGCTCTTCGAGGGATCGCTGAACGGAGACTTTCGGTGGGTGGCTTCGAACTCCGACTGGGTGAGTTGTGCGAAGAAAGCCAACATCGGGCGTCGGGTCAGTCTGGTGGGTTCACCGAGCGGGGACGAGCTCTTGGTGGCCGCCGACGACGGGGGGGTCGCGCGATTCTCCGGAGCATTGGGTTCTTGGGAGAGAATCGTGCCTCCCGAGCCCGTTCGAGAGGGCGAAAAGTGCGCGTTCGAAGGAGCCACCGCGCTGTGGTTGGGACCGCTGCGAGGGATCGTAGTTC
This sequence comes from uncultured Myxococcales bacterium, assembly GCA_964463485.1. GTDB lineage: Bacteria > Myxococcota > Kuafuiibacteriia > Kuafuiibacteriales > Kuafuiibacteriaceae > CAYXDO01. The sequence goes on from CAYXDO010000117.1 coordinate 16,259, forward strand.
GAGACGACACCTCCACGATTCTGGCGCTCGAGGGTGGCACGGTGACGAGGGTCGAGCTCGACGACATCATCACTGCGTTGTGGCGGATGGACGCCGATTCGACTCTGGTGGGGACTCAGTTCGGACACGTGTGGCATTTGAGTGACAGCGGGGCAATGGACCGGTGGGTCGAGCGCACGCGGATCGGCTCCTACGTGAGTGATTTCGTGCCGTGGGACCCTGGTTTTCTGCTCAAGGGCCAAAACGAGCTCGTGCAAGTCGTCCGAAAGGACAACGCCCTGCTGCGTTGTGAGGAGCCGGCATTCCCTGGAGTCATTGGTACTCGGTTCAGTCGGAGAGTGGGTAGGGGCCTGGTCCTGCTTCCTTACTACGGGAGCTCGGGAAGGAATCCCATTCAACGGCTCCATCCGCGGGAGACCGAGGACTGCGAGCCCTACCTGACTTGGGTCGGCGTCAATTCGAGGGAGTGAGCGTGCAGGTGACATGACCGGGGGAGTCTGGTCGGGGCGCGGCGGCGAGCTCGGCGCCCTCCGCGCAGGTCCAGCTTCGAGCGCGCAGACGGATCAGGACGCTCCCGCAATCGGGCCCGGTGATTTCGAGGGACTCGCCGGCCGGGTCGAGCTCCGCGTCGGCGGGGAGCTCGAGGAAGCTCATGACCTTGTCGCTCAGGATGTTCCGCGAGAGCTCGAAGCGGAGCGGCTCGGCGGCTGGCGTTAGACCGGGGACCGCGAGGATCGCGACCGTGCATGGGCGGGCGTGAGCGATCAAGAGCGGTCCGGCATCCAAGTCGAGTTGGTAGTGACGCTCGCTGAGCTTGTCTCTCACCGCTCTCGAAGCTGGGTACAAGATGAGATCTTCGAAGCTGCGTCCCCAGATGGTGAGCCACTCGAGTCGCTCCTCGAGCGGTGGACACCCAGGAATATTTTCCTGACAATCCATCCCGCGGTAGGCGTTGCGCGGCGGGTGTGGCCCGAACAGTTTTCTGGGGGAGTCGACGAACAGGAGGGAGTCGGCGACGGGCCACTCGGCGAATAGGTACGGGCTCACGCCGCCCTGCGCGAGCAGGTAATAGTGCCCGAAATTGAGGGCGGGCTCGACATAGGGAAGGGGAGCGTCGATTCTCGAGAGCAGGATCGGAAGTCGCGGACCCTTTCTGTGAATCGGCGCTTCGAGCCCTGCGAAGGCGGGTCCGAGCTCACGATTCAGCCGAACGCCGAGGGTGGTCGCATAGACCAGGGCCACGACCGAACACAAGAGCGAAAGGACCGAATGGACTCGAGCGAGTTTCTTGGGCGCGCCCACGGTCGGCAGGACGAGTAAGGCGAGCAGGGAGAGGCGTGGGGCGAAGAATGTCCAGAGCGCATTTCCCATGGGAAGGTCGAAAGGCGAGACGAGGAAGAGGAAGAGGGCGCTGATTCCGTAGGCGCCGAGTCCCCGCCCGCCGGGGTGAGGAGGAGTCGCCGTCCCTTTTCGACGCAGGGCGAGGGCTCCTAGCAGCGCCGGCGTGAGGAGGAAGAGCGCGAGCCAACGCGGGGCGCCAGCAGCAGTGTCGACCAAATCGCCGAAACGAAGGAGGATGGGTTTGAAATAGGTGGCCTTGGTCTCAGGCCCGCCTGGCCACGGGTGGTCCCCGTACAGAAGGACCGAGCTGGCCACGTGCGCGACGGTCGGCAGACCCATCAGCGCGAGGAGGGCCAGGTCGCGGATCTTTCGGCGGCTCGTCGAGACGGTCACGGCGGCCAAAGCGAGCCCAAGCAGGGCGGCTGAGGTGACGTGAACGAAGGAAACGACCAGCACCCCGAGCGACACGGCCAGCGACGAGACCCACGAGGCTCGGGGCCTCACTGCATAGCCCAGAACCCAGAGTGAGAGTCCGGTCGCGAACGCAAAGTCAAAAAAACCCATGTACATCGACCACGGGATCGCCAACGAGAACCCATAAGTCATCGAGAGTGACCAGCCGTGCAACGCGTGGGACAAGTAGGCATAGCCGAGCGCGATGGAGAGCGAGATCAGAAAGAGAGTCACTGCCGACCCTAGCTTCCAACCAAACAACTCATCCAGGGGCAGACAGAGCATGTGAAAGCCCAGGTAAGTCGGTGGACCGCCCGGACGCAGAAACTCGCCGTAACCGAGGCTTCGATCGCTCAGATGATTCGCCATGTGACAGTTGGCGACGTGATGGGGTCCGTCATGGGACGGAAAGATCGGATTGACCACGAAGACGGCTCCGAGGCCGATCGTGAGCGCGACGAGTACGATCGCAAGTGACTTGGGAAGCGGTTCCGCCATGGGCGTGCGAAGCCGCGCGATTGTACTGTCGACGAAGGACACAAAGAACTCCTCATTCCATCATCTTTGTGCTTGGGCTACCGCTCTGTGGTCTCTGTGGTCTCTGTGGTTTCTCCCGTGGTCACGAGCTTGGCGGGACGTGTATTTGGCGATGAATCGGGCACGGGCGCGGGCACGCCATGAGTCTCGGCGCGACGTTGGGTCCAGATTGGGGCTCGACACGGACGGCTTACATGGGGAACACTTCAGGCGTGCGACCGTTTCTTCCTCTTGCTCTCTGCTCAGCGATCGGGTGCACCTCCGAGGAAGAGGTGAAGCCGCGCTTGCCGCTCGATGAAGTCTTGCCCGAGGCGGTCGCGAGGGCTGGGATCGTCGCGACGCCGAGCGAGCTTCTCACCGGAGACACCGCCAAGGGCCGTATCGGCGATCTGAAGATCTACAATAGCAAGGTCGCATTCATCGTTGGTCGAGCCGGGGATGGTCGTGGGTACGTGCCCTACGGAGGTGGAGTGATCGATGCCGACCTGGTGCGGGCGGTCGGAGAGCCCGGGCGTTCTACGTTCGGCGAGATCGTCACCACGCTCGACTTGGCCGTGCTGCACCCTCAGACCGTGGAGGTCGTCGCCGACGGATCCGGCGGGGGTCCGGCGGTCGTGCGGGCGACCGGGCGTGAGGACGCGTTTCCGTTGTTCTCAGTGATGTTGGCTTCGCTGTTCGGCGTGCAGAAGCACGAGCTGGTCTGGAGCGTCGACTACATCCTCGAGCCCGGAGCTCAGGCGCTGAAGATCGAGCACACGTTGCAGAACGTCGGGAGTGAGAACATCGAGATCGGGCTGGTGCTGAATGGGTACATGTTCGGCGACGGCGCCCGTCCGTTCTTGCCTGGCTATGGGTTTTCGTTTCCGGCCACCGGAGTCGTCGTGGACTACTTTGCGGCGATCGCCGACGAAGTGAGTTATCTGACGGGGGACTTGTCGGAGGAGCTCTCTTTCATCGTGACTCAGTCGGGGATCTCGATGGCCGGATCGCGCGGACCGATTCGGATCCGACCCATCGAGAAGGTGACGTTCTCTCAAGTCATCATCGTCGGAGATGGAGATGTCGCCAAGGGGCAGTCGATCTGGCGCGCGCTCCAGGGCCCGAACGGGGCGGTCGCGAAGGTCGAGGGTCGAGTGTCGACCTCCGACGGAGCGAGCGTCGCGGGAGCGATCGTCCATGCGATCGAAGTCAGCCCGCGCAAGGAAGGCGTGGACTACGCGTCTCAGACGAGGAGCGCTCCCGACGGCTCGTATGCGATGAGCTTGCCGCACGGAGAGTATTCGCTGGTCGCGACCGCGTCGGGCTATCCGCCAAGCGAGGCCAAGCCGGTGAGTGTCTCGGCGGGCGCGACCGTGGACTTCCAGATCGGTTCGCCCGGGACCATCGAGTATTCGATCAAGGACGCGGCCGGCGCGCCCTTACCGGCGAAGATCTCGGTTCGCGCGGGTGTGGGCGCAGAGCGTCTACCTTCGAGATACGGGATCCGCGGGGAGCCGAGCGGTGTGCTCTTTACCGAGTATGCCATCACGGGCAGCGGCACAATTTTGCTCCCGGAAGGTGAGTATGAGGTCATCGTCTCTCGTGGTCTCGAATACGAGATCCACGAAGAGCGGGTCCGAGTCGAGCCCGGAGGATCTCACGCGCTCGCTGCGATCTTGCCGCGGGTCGTCGACACGACGGGGTGGATGTCGACCGATACTCACATTCACTCGCAGCTCTCGCCCGACAGTCCCGACCTCTTCAGCTTCAAGGTCAAGGCGATGGTCGTCGAGGGCTTGGAGCTCCCGATTTCGACCGAGCACGAGGCGATCGGCGACTTCAATCCGGCGATCGAGGCGCTCGGGCTCGGGGCGTGGATGAAGGGTGTGATCGGCAGCGAGGTCACGACCTATGCTTACGGGCATTTCAACGCATGGCCGCTGTTGCTCGACCCGGAGCTCCCAGGAAATGGCCGCATCGAGTGGTATTTCAAGAAGCCGGCGGAGACCTTCGCGCTGATTCGAGCCCGTGACCAACCGGTCTTGCAGGTGAACCATCCGCGGTCGCCTTCGATCGGTGGATATTTCTCGGCGATGGGTTTGGCTGCGGGGCGGCTCGAGGTGACCAGGACCGATCAATGGTCTGACGACTTCGATTTGATCGAGGTGGCGAATGGGTGTCCGGTGAGCTCGATCGAGTCAGAGACGATGCCCGACTGGTTTGCGTTCCTCGACGCGGGGATGGCCAAGTTCGCGGCGGGATCGACGGACAGCCACAAGGCGTCCACGGGAGAGATGGGGATCCCGAGAACCTACGTGCGGATGGGCTCGGACGATCCGAGAGCCGCGTCGCTCGACGTGTTCAAAGCGGCGACGCGCGCGGGCAAGCAGTTCGTGACGTGTGGGCCGTTCGTCGAGATTTCGGTCGGGAGTGCGGGGATGGGAGAGGTTGCGAAGCTCACCGGGGACCTGGTCGAGGTGAAGGTGAAGGTGCAAGCGCCGAGCTGGGTGGATGTGGACGAGGTCGAGCTCGTCGGGCGTGGGGGTGTGGTGGTCAAGCGTGCAGGCGTGCAGGCCTCTACGAATGTGCTCCGTTTCGAGGGTACGCTGACGGCGTCGGTGTCTCCGGGTCGGGATGGGTGGGTGATCGCGCGGGTTCGTGGGGATCGCCGGCATGAGGTGTTCGCGCGAGGGAGCTCTTCGTATGCGTTCACCAATCCGGTGTTGTTGGATGGAGACGGCGACGGGAAGTTCGGAAGGTGACTCGTCTCGATACTCGGTGCGCTTCGTGACGTAGGCCGCAGGTGTTTCTTGTCAGCGTGCGTCGTGTTTGCTACCGCCGCCGCGATGTCTTTTTCTCATTGGCTCCCCAGACCTCTCGCTGCCGGAGCGCTTTCTGCGTTGCTCGCAGGTTGCCCATCGGCCGAGAAGCCGGTTGCTCAGGATTCCGGCGTCGCGGCGGCGGCGGCTGCTGCGGACGAGGAGATCGTGCTTCCCAAGATCGAGGGGCCGGTCGCTCGGGTGAACGGGAAGGACGTTCCGCCGGACAAGTTTCTGCATGAGTACGAGCAGGCGTTGAGACGATACAAGAACGCCAAGCGGCCGGTGACGCCGGCCTTCGACTCGACGTTGAGGGCGAACATTCTCCGCCGGCTGATCGAGGCGCAGGTCGTGATGCAGAAGGCCGAGGAGCTGGGGGTGAAGCTGGACGACGCCGAGCTCGAGAAGGAGTGGTCGACCTTCAAGGCTCGATACGGTACGCCGGAGGCCTTCAAGGGCTTTTTGGAGCGGGCCGTTGCGACGGAGGCAGACCTGCGGGAGCAGCATCGATACACGACGATCCGAGGGCGGCTGTTCACCGCGGTGTCTTCCGACGTGACGGTTGAACCGGCGGAGGTCCAGGCTGAGTTCGAGGCCAACAAGATTCGCTTCAAGACACCGGAGCGAGTCAAGGTGAGCCATATCTTTCTTCGCGCGCCGAAAAGCCTCCCGCCCGACATGATGAAGGAGCGGAAGAAGCTCGCGGACGAGGTTTCCAAGCGGGCCAAGAAGCCCGGAGCTGATTTCGCTCAGCTCGCGACCGAAGTGAGTGAAGACGACGCGAAGGCTCGCGGAGGAGATCTCGGCTTCGTGACTCGAGGGGCGATGCCGAAGCCTTTCGAAGAGGTCGCGTTCAAGCTCGGCGCGGGTCAAATTGGGATTGCGGAGACGGATTTAGGCATACACATCATCAAAGTCACCTCCCACGAGCCGGAGAAGCAGCAGAGCTTCAACGACGTGAAGGAGCAAATCGAGACGACGCTCAAGCTTCGCCGGCAAAATCAGAAGAAGACCGAGACGCAGCGTCAGTGGATGGATGCGGCGAAGATCGAGTGGATCTTGATGCCGGAGCCCAAGGAGCCCCAGATGCCGATGCCTCCTGGGATCGGGGCGCCGCAGCCAGCGGCCGCGGCGCAAATCCAACGCGCCATGCAGGCTTCGGACAAGAAGCCGCTCGAGAAAATGGCGGTCCCCGCGCTCAAAGCCACGCCAGCAGGGCCGATCCCTCCGAACGCCGCGCCCGCGCCCCAGCATTGACCGGTCGCTGAGAAAGTCGATTTCTCCGACCGCGACGGGCACGGGCACCACGTCCGTTCACCGAGCAGGATCGACACCGGGCACAGGCACGGACGGGCACGGGCACGGGCACGGACGGGCACGGGCACGGGCACGGGCACGGCATGAGCTTCCGAGCCTTTTCAGCCTGTTAGCGATGATTCGGACTTTCGACTCGGACTTCCGACTGATTCCGATTCCGATTCCCGGACTGACTGACTAACTGACTAACTGACTTACCGAACGGCCCCGGCCGTGGAGCTGGTTGGCGTGCCGAACAGGGCGATCGCATTCTCTCGATATACTCTATTCAGGACTTCGTCGGGGAGCTCTATTCCTTGCATGGGTTTTCGGCTCTGGATTGGAGTAACACTTGGAATTTGAGAGTCATCGGTCTCGAAGTAGCGCCAGTGACCTCTGAAGAACGGTGCGACTTCTTCTCTTCGGTTGGGTTCTTTTCCCGTCGATCCCAACATCAGCCCGTCGTGGCCCACGCCGAGGTCGGTCGCAAAGAGGATCCGGTCCTTGTGTCTCAGGAACACGCGACGCACGAGCTTGGCTTCGTGTTTGCCGAGCTCGGGGAGTCGGGCGGCGACGTCGGCGTACAAGTTTGGGTGCTGATCCAACATTCGCCCAACCCACTCTGGATCTTCGGCGTTGTTACCGAAGTGAACGGCGACGAAGCGAGTTTTCGGATGTTTCGCGACGACTCTCATCAGCGCGGCCAGCAGCTCGTCGAAGCTCGGCAGTCCTGGGACTCCGGCGTTGGACCAACCAGGGTGGGCGCGGAGCTCCTCGATGCGTTCGTTTTTCTCGTTCATGGGTAGCCAGAACGCTTTGGGGTCGGCGGTATGAATGACGACGGGGAGGCCCGTTTCTCCGGCGGCCTGCCAAATGGGGTCGAGCCAGGGATCGTCGACGCGGAGGAGCGATCCGTCGGGTTTGGGTACGCCCAAACCGAGCGCTTTTTCGATTTTGAGCGCGCGGGCGCCGAGCCTCTTGGCTTCCATGACCAGGCCCGCGCAGATGTTGGGGAAGTCGGTCGACTCGGCGGCGAGGCCCCACGGCAGCGTCGTGGCGACGAGGACGCGACCGGTGGCGTTGGCTGCTTCGAGTTGTTTTTCGAGGGGGCCGCCGGGCCAACGTCCGGAGAGGTTGAGTGCGTATCGGACTCCGACTTCGTCCATGATTTCGATGAGGGCAGGGATGCCGCGCGGTGCGGTGTGGACGTGGCTATCGAACACCCCGGAGGATCGGGCGGCGGGGACGTACTGGTCGTTCCGTTGGGCCTTCGGGCAGGCGGCGAGCAGGACCGCGAGGGAAGCAGCGAGGGCGCGCACCAATCCGTGGTACACGGGCGCGGTGGCCCGGACAACGGCTGCGCCTGGCGTCGTTTTCGTTCTCGCCTTTCCGTCGTGTGCCGCCTCGATCGATTTGGAGCAGCACACGCGTATCGTGGCGGACGAACGAGCCACTTGTGATCGCCAGACCAAGGCGCTCGACGCGGCGCGGGTGGCCGCGGAGCGTGAGCGCGATGAGCTCCTCGGGGCGAAGGACCGGGACGCGCTCGATGCCGCCGGGCGCGTGGACGCGTTGACGACCGCGCTCGCGGAGCGAGACCGCCGATTTCGTCAAGGCCCGATGGAAGGCGCTCCACCAGGACCGAGCGGGCTCTTGGCGGCCCGGGCACGATTCACCGCGAGCGGCATAGCGGCGGAGCTCCGCGGCGCGGCGCTCGTGGCGACCATCTCGGCCGATGCGCTTTTTGGGAGCCCTGGGGGCACGCGGCTCACCCACGAAGGCCGCAGAGCCGTATTGGCTTGGGTCGAGCTCGTGGGCCTCGATTCCGGCTTGTGCATCGAGGTCCACGTTCATTCCGATGATGCCGCGGTCGAGGACGCAAAGGAGAGCTTCGAGCTCACGGGTCGGCGTGCGTTGGAGATCATTGGAGCTCTGCTCGATTCTGGATGGCCTCCGTCGCGGGTGACGATGGCGGCGCACGGACGTTATCAGCCCAAGGATGTTGCGGCTTCGGAAGCCGCGCGACAGAGCAATCGCCGCGTGGAGTTGTGGATCGAGAGCTAGCGAGCGCTGCGGAGATCGGCGACCTGTTCGGTGCTCCAGAGTGTTACCGAAACTCCCGATACCGGGCTTTCGGACAGTACGATGGGACGAGATTTGTCCGATCAGAAGGTCGTCCGGCGTCAAGTGGCCGCAGGCGCGATGGTCGCTCCCTGGGGTTCCGCGTTGAGTAGCGCAGGTCCCAGGGGCCCGGCCGCTCCAGGGGTCCAGCAGCAAGTAGCCGCGGGCGAGATGCGGACCCAGGGGTCCGGCCGCTCGCAGGGGTTCAGCACCAAGCAGCCGCGGGCGAGTTGCTTGGGGTTCAGCGTTGAGTAGCCGCAGGCAAGATGCCTGCGGTCCCAGGGGTCGCTCCGGGGTCGCTCCTTGGGGTTCAGCGTTGAGTAGCCGCAGGCAAGATGCCTGCGGTCCCAGGCTTCAGTCGGCTAGGCGCGCGTCGGCCGGCGATCTCGTTTGAGCTGCAACGAAAGTGCGGAGTTTGCCGTCGCGAAGGCCGGCGAGCTCGAAGGCCGTGGCCAGCACCCGACATGCCTGTTCAGTGATTCCGGGCGCACCGCTCTCGCGAGGACCCGCCACGTTCAAGATCCGTGGCTTCGACTGGTGAAGCCAGGACGCAATTTTTTCGGCGACGACAGCCTCGCCGTAATCGAGATCGGCGATGAGGACGGGGCGTCGAATCGATTGAGCGACCTCGACGGTGAAGCGCGTGCCGCCGGTGGGTGCGCCTCGGGTCACGACCAGGGTCGCGCTGCTCCCCTCGACGTTGCGCTGAGTTCGAACGTGGTATTCCGGCGATTTTGTCTCGGACAGCGGGTATTTGGCGGGAATGGTCCCGTCCTCGGCGAGGCGACCTTTCGGGCACCAACCGCCGCAGTCCAGGCCAAACGTGAGTGCCACGTCGAGCGCGGCGCGATCCACCCCCGTTTGCCCCCCTGAAACTACTTTGAAACGCATCTCATCAATTCCCCCGGGCGTGAACACCACACCCGCAGCGATCGGCGTACTCCAACCAGGGGACTCGGTCTATGTTTTTCGGCAATTTTGTCGGTCGGTCGAAAGGAGGATCTCGGCGAGCGTCTGCTCAGTGCGTCTGCTCAATGCGTCTGCTCAATGCGTCTGCTCAATGCGTCTGCTCAATGCTTTGAAACCAGCACCAACAGCAGCGCGGTCAGAAAGCCAGCCAGGAACCACAAAAGCCCGTCGAGCCGAGGCCTCGATCGCTCGGGAGGCAACGGTGTGGGGGCTGGCGACGCGAAGAGGTCCGGCAAAGAGCTCGGATCGACGAATTTGGGGGCGGTCGGCTCCCCAGCCGGCGCATCTTTTGCGGGCTCTTTCCGAGAGATCACCACCGGCCCTCCGAGCCACCCTGCGTGGATGGGCGGGGTGATGGCGGAGAGTCGGCCGGAATCCCGGTCGTCGTCGGCCAGCGGTTGAGGCACGACGGGCAGCGCGCGGGCGTCCAGGGCGCCGGTGAAGCTGCTCGGGATCGCCGTAGCGAGGAGCTTTGGGGCGGAGCGAGGGGGCGCTCGGACGAGCTCGGCCAGCACGGAGGCGACCTTTGCCGGATCGGCCCCGAGCTCCTTGAAGAACAGGGCTCCCAGCTTCGCGTCGAGGGCGTCGAGGTCGGCGACGGCGTCGGCAGGGATCGCGCCCGGCAAGAGCTCACGCGCGAGCTCGAGCAGCTGCTGAGCTTCGCTCGTGGGTCGAGCGTTGGTGGGCTCGAGACTCTCGAGCCCGAGCCCGATCAGCACGACTTCGCCGCGAGCGGTGATCAAGACGCGGGAGGCGCGCACCGAAAATTCGGCGCCTCGAAAGGCTCTGGTCTCGATGAGAGTTCGCGCGATCTCGCGCAGGACGTGGATCGCGGGCACTCTCGCCAGCGCACCGAGGCTCGACAGTAGGACCGCCTCGGCGTGTTCGAAGACGACGAAGTGTGCCTCGGCGTCGCTCACGAGCTCGAGGACTGGGAGCACGCCTGGGTGCAGCAGCTCCGCGGCGAGCTGTACGGCCGCGCGGGCCTGATCTGGATTTGCGGCGGCGCCGAGGCGAATGCAGATCGTGGGTTGGGAGAAGCGGCGTGCGCGGAGGATCGAGCCCAACGGATCCTCAGCGAGGGTCTCTTCTGGTTCGAAAACCTTGGGAGGGCCCGAGGTCGCCACGAGCTCCATCGCGGGATTTCAATAGCTCGGTTTCGGGCGTCGAATCCAGTCGCGGGAGTGACGGGCCGGCGAATTTCGCGAGAGCGCGAGCTACTTCGCGATTTGTTCGAGGGCGGGGTCGGCGAGCTTTTTGAGCAAGCGATCGCCGGTCGTGGTGATTTCTTCGTGGAGCGCGCGCGAGCGGGGCTCGACGCGCTCGAGGAATCGCTCGAGCAACTCGGCGCGCTCGGGGAAGCGATTGCTTTGGGCGAGTAGGATTTCAGCGGCCGCTGCGTCGAACAGGAGCTTCGTGAGTCGAGCCGCGTGGAGCATCGCGAAGGCGAAGTCGCGCTTGGGATCCCACCCCGAGGTGATCAATTTGCTCCACTCGGACACGGGCTCACCGACCATGACCTTCACGCGATCTTTTGCGGTGCGTTGAAGCAGGTGCTGTTGAGCGGCGCAGGCGAGCGCGCGGACCTTGGCGACGCGTCGTTCGAGTGGGTTGCGCGCGGACATCGAGCGCCAGCGCGCTTGTGCCGATTTGGTGACGAAGTCTTGGGGCGACTTGAGCATGGCGCTGAGGTTGTCCTTCATCGCCATCAGGGCTTGGATTTGGCTCGTGCCCTCGTAGATCGGCATGACGAGCGCGTCTCGGAGCAGCTTTTCGGCCGGATACTCGGTCGTGTAGCCGTTGCCTCCGTGGATTTGCAGACAGCGACGTGTGATCTCCACGGCCTTTTCGGAGGCTTGAAACTTCAAGAGCGGAGTGAGGAAGCGCGAACGACGCTTGTGGGCGTCGGCTTCGTTCAAGAGTCGTTGCCGCTCTAAGCTGTTGGCATCGTGTACGTACTCGGCGACGGTTCGCTTGCGCAGCGCGAGCTCCTCCTCGATGGCCGCTTCCATGGCGAGCGCTCGCAGGGCCTGGATCTCCGTCTCCATTTCGTCGAGGTCGTCTGCGATCATCTCGTGGCGATCGATGCTCTTGCCCATCGATGGGCGCTCGGAGGCGTAAGCCCGGGCGGCGCGCACGGCGGCTTCGGAGAGGCCGATGGCTTCGAAGCCCACCGCGAGGCGAGCTCCGTTCATCATCATGAGCATCTGCCGAAAGCCTTCTCCGCGTTGGCCGAGAAGCTCGCCAGGGGAGCGATCGAAGGTGATGGCGCAGGTCGCGGACGCGTGCATGCCCAGCTTCTCTTCGATGCGATCGACCGCGACGAAACGCTTTCGGCCTTCTGGCGTGTCTTTGTACGCAGGGACCAAGAAGAGCGACAGCCCGGCGAGGCCCGCCGACTTGCCTTCGTTCGGCTCCGTTCGTGCAACTACGAAGTGATATTTGCCGTGTCCCGACGTGATGAAGATCTTTTCTCCGGAGATCAGCCATACTCCGTCCACGAGCTCGGCCTTGGTGCGCAAGGCCGCCATGTCGCTGCCGGCGTTTGGCTCGGTGATATCCATCGAGCCCCAGGCCTCGCCGCGAGCGATTTCGAGGATGGCGTCTTTGAAGCGAGTGTCTTCGATTTTTCCGGTCTCGCGGGAGTACCGCGTGGAGCCTTCTCCGAGTGAGTAGAGGATCATGGCGAGGGCCATGTTCCCGTGGAATCCGAGGTGAGCCATGACGCTGACGTCCGCGCGTGCGAAGAGCTCGGTCACGATCATGGAGATGAACAGGGGTTGGTTGAGGCCTTCGAGCTCGCGCGGGAGGCCCATCGCGTGGATGCCGAGCTCTTTGATGCGGTCGAAGATCTGTTTCATCTGCTCGGAGGGAACGACATCGCCGTTGGCGAATCGCGGCGGGTTGCGATCGAGGTCGCGGCTCTTGGGGGCGACCTCTTCGGCAACGAATTGACCCACTAGGCCGAGGACGTCTCGATACGACTCGACCGCCTCCGCGGCGTTGCTCGGGCCGTCGGGATCGCGGAATTCGAGCTCCACGTAGGAAGCGAGCGTAGTCAGATCCAGGCCGCGTTCGAGGTAGAATCGGAGATCATCGTTGTCGGACAGAAAGCTGGCCATCCGGCCGAGCTACGCGAGAGGGACGACTTAGGCAATCCGTGCAAGGTCGGAATTCGGCCGGGAGCACGCGACTCCCGCGACTTCGCGGTCCGCTTGCCCATTTCGGCGCAGCGAGGATACTTGGTGGGCGGCCGATGTCGAAGCCAAGGCGCATGTCCGTGACTCGCCCAAACTCCTCGTTGGAGATCGGCGTTGGTATTTCGGCGCGGACGAAGTTTGAGCACCAACTTCATTCGCCGTTGTCGCATTGACGGGTGTGGCCGTGAGGAAGCTGCGATTTTGGTGCTCGTTGCTGTTGGCCTCGGGTTGTTTGGCCGAAGGGCAGGACGCCAACCCTCGGATGGTCGAGCCCCCGGCGCCCGCGCCTGTGTGTGTACAGGGTGCCGTCTCGCTCGAGTCGAGCCCATCTCGACTGCTGACCACGTTCGAGTACGACAACACGATCGCGACGTTGTTCGGGGACGCGACTTTGCCGCGCGCGGCCTTTCCAGCGGAGAACCGCACGTTCGGGCTCGACAACGACGCCCGTAATCACTCCGTCAGCCCGCTGCTCGTGGACCAGCAAGTTCAAGCGGCAGAAGCCATTGCGAGCGCGGTGGTCGCTCTAGGGAAGCTGGAGGTCTTCGGGTGCCCGCCGGCCGAGATGAACCAAGCGTGCCTTGCCGGGTTCTTGGAGTCATTTCTGACGCGAGCGTTCAGACGCCCGCCGACACCGGAGGAAACTCGCGTTTTTTTGGATCTCTACGCGATGGGAGAGTCTGCCGAGGACAGCCTCGAGCTCGTGATTCAGGCCGCGCTGATTTCTCCTCAATTCTTGTATCGCATCGAGCCTGCGGCGGCGGTCGACGCCGACGTCTACGTGCCCGCCGACGCCTACGAGCTCGCGACTCGGCTCTCCTACTTCGTCACTGGCTCCATGCCCGACAGGCCGCTCCTCGCCAAGGCCAAGTCGAAGGAGCTGCTCTCCGACGAAGTGTTGGCCTCCGAGGCGCGCCGCCTCTTTCGAACGCTCGGAGCTCGCTCGACGGTGCGACATTTCGCCGAGTTGTGGCTCGGCGTGGACGAGCTCTCGCGGTCGGTGAAGGACGCCTCCACGTTCCCCGAGTGGGACCCTGCGATGAGATCACTCCTGCGGACCTCGATGGGTTCGTTCGTCGAGGACGTCGTCTTCCGGGTCGGGACCTTCGAAGGTCTGATGACCGATCGGGGCCTTTGGTTGAACGCGATGTTGGCGCCTGTCTATGGGTTCGAGGCGCCGACGCGGGCTGGTTTCTTCCGCTTCGAGGCCCCTCGCGAGCAGCGGGCAGGCATTCTTACTCAGCCCGCACTCATGACTCGATATTCTCTTCCGAGTCAGACTTCGCCGATCCAGCGCGGCGTGTTCGTGCTCGATGCCATCTTGTGCGACCCCGCGGAGCCTCCTCCCCCTGTCGCGGTCGTACCGCCGGACCCCGACCCGCGTGCGAGCACGCGAGAGCGATTTCGGCAGCACACCGCGAACGCGGCTTGCGCTCGCTGTCATGTGCGGATCGACCCGGTGGGTTTCGGGTTCGAGGCTTTCGACGGGATTGGGCGGTTTCGGGCGATGGAGAACGGAGCTCCGGTCGACGCGAGCGGCTCGATCGTAGAGGTGAGAGAGGACGCCATCGAGGGTGAGTTCGACGGGGCGGTGGAGCTCGCCGGCCGACTCGCTCATAGCCGTCAGGCGGCCTCGTGTTTCGCGACCCGTTGGTTCAGGTACGCCATCGGCCGGGTGGAGGGGCGGAAGGACTTCTGCAGCCTCGAGAACGTCAAGGCAGCGTTCGTGGACTCGGGGGGTCGATTCGAAGAGCTCGTAGTGTCGATCGTTCTGTCCGACGTTTTTCGGTTGAAGGCCAAGGGGGACTGAGATGGACCGAAGGAGCTTTCTTCGATCGATCGGTGGGCTCGCCGCTTCCGTGCCGTTGCTGTCTTCTTTGCGGGCTGCGAACGCGGGGGACCTTGTTTTTCCGCCGCGATTCGTCGTGTTTTTCCATCCGAACGGCACGATGCCAGGGGACTGGTGGCCCAAGCGGGCCGAGAGCGAGACTGACTTCGATCTGAATGTCATCCACGAGCCGCTCCAGCCGTTCAAGGACAAGCTCGTCTTGTTCCGTGGGATCGATCTCGCGGCGGGGAACGCCGGCCCTGGGGAGCCACACCAAAAAGGGATGGGTTCGCTGCTCACGGGACGCGAGTTGCTCGAGGGCGAGTTCATCGGCGGCGACGGTTCGCTCGCTGGATGGGGAAGCGGAATTTCGGTCGACCAGGAGATCGCCAATCTCATCAGCGGGCAGACGGCGAGGAAGAGCCTCGAGCTCGGCGTACGCGCGACCTCGGCGGAGGTGCGGGCGCGGATTTCTTATCTCGGCTCTTCGCGTCCTCTCCCGCCGCAAAACGACCCTACTCAGCTGTTCGAAGGGATGTTCAGTGATTTCAGCCGGCCGCAATCGGAGAACGAGCGGCACTGGGCCCGCCGAAGATCGGTGTTGGACGCGGCGACCAAGCAGATCGGTTTGATGATGCCCAAGCTGTCGAGTGAGGACCGGACGAAGCTCGGCCAACACCTGGAGCTCGTGGAGCAGGTGGAGCGACGGCTTCGTCCGGGCGCGGCCTCTTGCGAGGTCCCGGGCCGACCGGCGACGCTCGACCCGGACTCCGAAGAGACGATGCCGGCGGTGATGGACTCCCAGATCGAGCTGCTCGTGATGGCGTTGGCCTGTGATCTCACGAGGGTTGCCTCTCTGCAGGTCTCGAACGCTCAGAATCAGATTCGATATCCTTGGCTCGACAGCGAAGGCGTCGGTCACTCGTTGTCGCACTCTGGTCCGAGCGATGTGAATGCTCACGACGAGTGGGTCAGGCGCGACACGTGGCTCGCCGGTCGGCTCGCGCACATGATGACGCTGATGAGCCAGATCCCGGAGGGCGACGGGACCTTGCTCGACCACACGCTGATTTTCTGGGGCAACGAGCTCTCGGTGGGCAATACTCACTCCCAGACGAACATGCCTTTTTTGCTGGCGGGAGGGGGATCCGGGCGGATCAACACGGGACGTTACCTTCAGCTGTCGACGGCGCGGCCCCACAACGACCTCTTGGTGACGCTGCTACAGGCGTTTGGGAGCGAGGCCACGCAGTTCGGGAATCGCAATTTCAACACCGGATTGATCCCCGGATTGCTCAAGTGAGTTGGCGCTCCGCGATTCTGGTTTGTGGGTTGTCGTCCGCCTGCGGAAGTCAAGCTCCGGAACCCATCGAGATCGACCCTCTTGCTCACGTTGACCCGATGATCGGCACCGGAGGGTTGGGCTTTGGTGTTGGGAGTATTGCGCCGGGCCCGACTCGGGTCTTCGGTCTGGCGAAGCCTTCGCCGGACACTTCCACGGGCGGGGGCGCGCCTGGGTTTTCGCACTGCGCGGGCTATTATTGGGAGGACCGAGAGATTCGCGGATTTTCTCAGATCCATCTCTCTGGAACGGGGGTGCCTGACTACGGCGCGCTGCTTTTCATGCCGATTCGGGAGGTCGAGCCTCCTTTGACGGAGCGCAAGTATCGGGCGAAGCTTTCGCACGAGCGCGAGTCCGCTGGGGTTGGGTTGTACTCAGTGGAGCTGGCGGAGGTCGAGACGCGGGTCGAGGTCGCGGTGACGCGCCGAACGAGTGTGTATCGACTCGGCTACGCGTCAGAGCGGCCGGCGCGCGCGCTCCTCGACCTTCGGCATGGATTGGGGGACGGTCATACTCTGGATGGGCTCATTCGTCGAGGTGAAGACGGCCGCTCGGTCGAGGGGTGGCTTCAGCATGCCGGGGACATCTCGGTTCGTTATGGCGGCTTCAAGTTGCACTTCGCGCTTCGAGCGGACACCGACATCGATCGCCTGATTTGGTTGAGCGACGGCTCGACCATCGCTGCGGATTCCCAGAGCGTCGGACCTGGAGCCGGGGTGGTGATGGACTTTGGAGCTGGCCCGAGGACGGTCGGCGTGCAAATCGGATTGTCTTTCGTGGACGTGGATGGCGCGCGAAGAAACCTCGAGGCTGAGTCGACCGGGCTGGATTCGGCGGTGGCGTCCGCGCGAAGTGAGTTCTCGGCGATCCTGGGGCGCGTCCGCGTCGAGGGCGGCGGCGCCGCCGAGTTGAAGAAGTTCTACTCGGCGCTCTATCACGTGTTCCAGATGCCTACTCTCCTGAGCGACGTGGACGGGAGGTACGTGGGGATCGACGGGAAAGTACACGTCGCCGATGGGTTCGAGTATTACTCCGATTTTTCGACGTGGGATACCTATCGTACGCTCCATCCGCTGCTGACTTGGATCGCGCCCGAGTATCAGGAGGCCTTCGACCGGTCGTTGCTCGCGATGATGGACGCCACGGGGCACGTTCCCGAGTGGCCTTTGGCGACAGGAGAGACTTGGACGATGCTCGGATTCCACGGGGAGACTGTGCTCGTGGATTCGGCCCTCCGAGGGAGTCGCGCCGTCGAGGCGGGTGAATTGTTCGACCGGCTGCGACGGCTGGCCCTCGAGCCCGCGGAGGGTGAGCGGGCGAGTCGTGAGTGTTTGGCGAGCTGGAAGGAGCGAGGCTACTGTGTCGCCGACGAAGGGACTGGGGCGGCGAGCCAGACCGTCGAGAACGCCTACAACGACTTCGCGCTGGCCGAGCTCGCCGCTCAGCTTGGGCGCTCGGACGAAGCCAGGGAAATTCGAGAGAAGGCGGCCCGATGGACCGGAACGGTCAACCCGCAAGGGTTCGTTCAGAGCCGTCGCGCGGACGGTTCTTTCCCGGGAGGATTCAGCGACGACTTGTTTCACGAGGACTACGTGGAAGGAAATGCGCGGCAGTGGACGCCGGCGGTGGCGCTCGACGTGGCGGGGCTGGAGCGGGCAGTGGGTCATGATCGTTTGATCGAGCAACTCACGAGGCTGTTCGAGGAAGCCGAGAAGGCCGAGGACACGCCACTGCCGGACCTTTGGTACTGGCACGGCAACGAGCCCGACATTCACGCCGCGTATTTGTTTCTGGACTTGGGGAGGCCCGAGCTCGCGGAGAAGTGGATTCGGTGGATCGAAACAGAGAAGTACAGGGCCGGGCCCGACGGGCTAGACGGCAACGACGACGGAGGCACCCTGTCGGCGTGGTACGTCGCGTCGGCGCTTGGGCTGTATCCGCTCGCCGGGAGCTCGCGATGGTGGGTCGGCGTCCCGGCCTTTCCGAGGGCCCTCGTCGCGACGAGAGCTGGGACCATGGAGATTTCGACCGAAGGACCGATCGACGGGCACGTCGTGAGTGTGAAGTTGGGAGACGAGCAGCCGTTGGGACGGCAGGTCGAGCAAGGGCAGATTCTGAGTGGACGGCTGGAGTTCAGGCTAGAGTGAGGTCGACCGGGCCTGACTGGCCCGGATCGAATCGTCCTGCGTCAGATAGTCCGCGTCAGCGTCAGATCGTCAGCGTCTGCGTCTGATCGTCAGCGTCTGATCGTCAGCGTCTGATCGTCAGCGTCTGATCGTCAGCGTCAGATCGTCTGCGTCAGATCGTCTGCGTCTGCGTCTGCGTCTGCGTCAGATCGTCTGCGT
>CAYXDO010000118.1:0-34432 GCA_964463485.1 uncultured Myxococcales bacterium
CGACAGATCGGCTGGGTAGCGTGCGCGTTCTTGGTCGCCGACGCGATCAACGTGGCGGCCAGGGGCGCGCTCCGAGGGACCGGTGACCAGGTGTAGCACAGGG
This sequence comes from uncultured Myxococcales bacterium, assembly GCA_964463485.1. Lineage (GTDB taxonomy): Bacteria > Myxococcota > Kuafuiibacteriia > Kuafuiibacteriales > Kuafuiibacteriaceae > CAYXDO01. The sequence goes on from CAYXDO010000118.1 coordinate 104, forward strand.
CGCGTATTTCAGAGTCGCGTCCACCCGTCGGTGATCTTCGTCGATCCGAGCTCGGGCGGCGCGGCCGCTTCGGTCCCGCCGGCCGCGGCGGCCACGCCTACTCCGACTCCAGCTACCGCGACGACGATGATGGTCCAGAACCACCACTTTGTCGCGATGCCGTCATCGGCGTCGGTTTCGCGAGGCGTCACGACCAAGGGCGGGGCGGGGCGGGGCTTGGCGGCCACCACTGGAGCCGTTCGCTCAACCGGAATCTCCGGCGTCTTGCTGGCGCCCAAGGTCGGCGTGGGCGCGGGAGGCGGCGGAGCGACCACGACCGGCTCCGATCGTGTGGCCTCGACAGAGTGACGCTGCCCGGCCACCGCATCGACCGGGTACGTAGCCTCGGCACCCAACGGACCCACACGGATCCGACGACGCCCCGGAGTCACCGCGAACGGATCGACCGGCGCTGTCCCCACTTTCACGTCGTCGACCCAGATTGAGTCGCCTCGCGTCGCGAGCACCTCGACGCGCGCGGTCCGCGGCAAGAGCTCGTCCACCCGCTGCCGCGCCGCCTTGACGATCTTCGATGACGGATCGTCGGTCTCGTCCAAGTACCGTTCGTACTCACGAACAGCGGCGCCGAGGTCTCCCGTTTGTCGGTACGCCTCCGCGAGATTGATGCGAATTTTCGGGCTCGGATAGGCCTCGTAGGCGCGCTTGAAGGCCCTGAGCGCGTCTTCCGCCCGCCCCGTGCGAATCGCCTCGTTGCCCTCCTTCAACAGCCTCGACGCCTCGTCCTTCGCATCCGCCGCGAACGACGGACGCGCGACCGCTACGAGCCCAAGCACGAGCCACGCGGCCCCGCCCAGCGCTCCACTCGCTGCGATCATCAAAGATCTCCCCCCTCGATCAGCAGCAACGAATCTCCTTCGGCCGCCTTCGCCGGATCGGGCCGCTTCTTCGACCTCCTCTTCACAGGCTTGGCCTCCTGCTCGAGGCGGATCTTCAATCGCTGATTTCGCTCCAGCACGACTCGCTTGCTCATCGAACGATAGCCCGGCGCGCTGGCCTCGACGAGGATCGTGGTTCCCTTTCGCCTTCGAACCTCGCCGTCCGAAGCTTCCCCATCGACCATCAAGGTCGCGCTCTTCGGCGAGACGTCGACGTCAATCGCGACCTCCTTGGGCCGCCTTCGCTCCCGCTGCGGTGGATCGACCGGGTCGGGAGCCGCGCCCTCCTCCGCTCGGTCCGGCGGAGAGCTCCCCAGGGCGAGCGCTTCGACCCTCGAGACAGCCGCGTCTGCTACGACCGCAAGCTCCTCTGCGTCGATCGTTTCGGAAGCGTCCGGGAAAGTTTGAGCTGCAACGATCACGGGAGCGGCATCCCGGGGCTCGGAGCCCGCGTCCGTCGCCGCCCCGGCGAGCGGCGCGATCACGACCGACTCGGGGGCCGGCCAAAACAGCGCCACGCCGATCCCGACCACTACCGCCGCGCCGATCGCGCCAGCCCAGATCACTCGGCTCGGCCTGCGAATCGCCGCGAGATCCTCGTCCGTCAGCACCTCGAGACTTGGGCGATTCGTCTCGGTGACCACCTCGAGCGCGATCTTCGGAGTCTGCCGTGTGTGTAAGAGCTCCACCACGTCGCGGGTCCGAATCACACTCGTCGGAACCTGACGTTGATTCGGCCGCGCCCCCTCCGGCGAGAGGTCCTCGAGCTTGAGCGGAGCGCCGTGGACGACGTGAATGCCTTGAGCCCGAAGCTTCCCAGGAATCGCCGGATCCGCTTTGGGTCCCGACGACGACGACATGTCCTCATCGGCTACCGGCCGCACCAGCATGACCTCGTCCGTCGTAGGATTCTTCTGGACCGAAACGAGCGGCGTGAGCTCCTCGGTGGGCACCGTGAGCGGCTCCAGCCCCTCGAGCTCCTCGATCGTCGCCAAGTCCCCGATCAGGCTCATCGGCGTGTCCGGCAACGCCGCGAGCCGCTCAGACTGCGCCGCAGGCCACACGGGCTTCGGCGCGACCGGCTCGTGTTTGTCGGCTCGGCCTGGAGGCGGAGGCTGCGACGCCGAAGGTGCGTCGCGTCGCACCCAAGGAGGCTCGCTCTTGCGTTGGGCCCCCTCCCCTCGCCGCGCCGCGATGTACGGATCGAGGACCGATTCGGTGTTCGGCTCCGCCCCGAGCGCGCCCAAGTCGGCGACCGCGGCCCTACCGAGCTCCGACTTCCGCCGGTCGGACGACGAATAAGTTGGGTTCTCTCCGGTGACCTGCTCGTCGGGCTCGTCGCTGTCGATCGGGACCGCGGAGAGCGACACGCGCGATGGATGGCCCGAGACCGCTTCTTGCTGTAGGGCCTGCCGCTCCTGATAGCGCTCTTTGAAAGACTCTCGGAGAAACTTCGCGAGGTCCTTGGTGAGGCCTCTCCCCTGGACGACGCCCTCCAGCGCCTTCACCAGCTCGAGCGCCGTTCCAAAGCGTGCGCTCGGCTCGCGCTCGAGCGCGTGCATGACGATCGCATCGAGCGCCGGAGGAATCTCGGACCGCAGCGAGCTCGGCTTGGGAATCGGTGCGCGCAACAGCCGCTCAGTGGTCTCGAGGTCGTTGGCCCCGCGGAACAAACGCCGACCAGCCAGGCTCTCCCACAGCACCGCCCCGAGAGAAAAGACGTCGACCCGCCGATCCGGCTCCGCGCCGTGTTTGATGTGCTCCGGCGCCATATAAGCGAGGCGCCCCTTCAACATCCCGGGCTCGGTGTGGGAAGCGCGGTCCTTGGCCTTCGCGACGCCGAAGTCCGTCAAACGAACGCTCCCGTCGTAGCCGAGCAGCACGTTCTGCGGCGCGACGTCCCGGTGAACAACGTTCAACTTCTGACCCAGCTCGTCCGAGAGCTCGTGCGCGGCGTGAAGGCCCCGACCGATCTCCAACGCGACGAACACCGCGAGCTCGATCGGGATCTTCTTCCGCTCCCGAGAGAGCGTCATGATCGCAAAGGCGAGCGTCTCGCCGTTCACATAGTCCATGACGATGAAGTGGCGCCCGCCCTCCGTTCCAATCTCGTGCGCGGCCACGACGTTGGCGTGCAGAATCCGAGTCGTCAGGCGCGCCTCGTCCAGGAACATGTGTACGAACGGCTTCTCGCGGCAGAGGTGCTCGTGGATCAGCTTGACCGCGAAGAGACGAGGCCGCCCGTCGATCCCGGGGGCACGCGCGAGATAGAGCGTCGCCATACCCCCTTGACCGAGGACACACAGAACCTCGTAGCGCCCGAGCGACTTCGGGAGCGGGGGTGAGGCGGGCTCGTACATGCTCCGCTCCCGCAGGATGAACCACCTCGCGGCGGAGGGCAAAGTGATGGAACGTCGCGACATTTGGACGCCCGAGAGATCTGGCTTAGAACGGCATGGTTTCGCGAGGTGACGCGACCCCGATCGAACGTTGCGAGCGCGCACACCGCGTCAGGGGAGCCCGAGGTCGCGCCCGTGATGACGGACGAACCGAGGATCCGCACGCGGATCTGGAATTGCTAAATTCCCTCGCGATGCGCACCAGCCCGGCTTGGCTGCTCGCTCTTGCCCTCCCGGCCTGCGCGGCTCAACGACTCGTCGTCCCGGAGCCGCCGTCGCGCGTCCCTACCTCGATCGAGACCCACCTAGAGGACGTGTCGATCACCGTCGACGCGAACTTCCGAGGCCTAGGACCCTACGACCACGCGAGCCAAGATCCCATGATCCACTCGCTGAGTGAGTACCTCCGAGCGTACGGGCCGTATCGGAGCGTTTCGCGGGAGCGGCCTTCGCCTGGCGCAAAGGTCGTCCCCGTCTCGCTGGAGCTGAGTATCGCGCTCGACACCGATCGCAGCCGCACCTGGATCCTGGATGTCATCGCGGCCTACCCATTCCTGGGTCTCTTTCCCTTCACCCCCGAGTGGGGCGAAGTCAGCGTCGCCATCATCGCGCGCCCGTCCATCGCCGAGCTCACGGAAGCCGGGTGGCGCCCTCGCCAACAACTCACGCCGATAGAGCTGACCGTGAAGGCCGCGTTCAGCAAGCTCGCGTACTCTTGGTGGCGAACCGAGCCCGAGGAAGACGCGTACCGCCGTGCGTACGAAATGGCCTTCGACGAGCTCGGTCGTCGGCTTCGAAGGGCCCTCGAGCGAAGTGTGAGCGCTTATCGGCCGGAGTTCGAAGAAGAGTTTGCGGCTCGAAGCACCCGGGGTCCCAAGCCCATCGAACCCAAGCCAAAGGCGCCGTCGCGGTGCTCACAAACGGCTGTCTTCATCTCGCCCGTCGGAGCTGGCTTTCGGCCCAGCTTCGCCGCGACCTGCCGAGAGCCTCCCAAGATTCCTGACCAGGAACCGACGAACCCGGCAGACAGCGTCTCGAGCCCGGAGCTCGACTCAGCGAACCCAAAATCAGCGAACCCAGGACCCAACTCCTCAAACCCCTCCGAGGATCGACCGCTTCATACCGTGAGCGCCACGCGCGCGCTCGCGTTCGCTGACATGAGCCTCGATGCCTTGGGGCTGACCGCTCCGGTCGTGGTCCCGACGTCGACCACCCCCGCCTCGGGCTCCGAGGCCGAGCCCCCGCAGACCGAGCCGACCCTCGAGGCCCCTCATCCTGGTCTTCCTCATCAGAGTTTAGACTCGGAGAGTCTGACCCTGGCCGAGCCGAACGAGTTTTTCATCGACGAGCCGGGACTCAGGATCCTGGTCAGGCCTGTGTCGCGGACCGACGCCTCGCTGGTCGAGCGATACCTGGCGTCGCTCGGCGGCGTGGAAGTCTCCGCGTTCGCCGGCCTCGCGTCGGTCCAAAGCAGCATTCACACCGAAACCCATCCGAACGAGGTCGTCGGCTCGGGCAAAGCCACGTCGGCGGGCTACCGCGTATCGCTGTACAAGCCACCCGATCGGACTGGGTTCTTCTTCCCGGCTTCGCTCGGCTTCCTCTCCGAGGACGTGCGGATCGATGGCTTCCTGGAAGAGATCCCCGTCGCCCAAATCGGCGGAGCGGACACTATCGGCGCGCGTATCACCGATCCCGTCACCGGCGAAGAAGACCTCGAGCCCATCAACTACTTCCTTCGAATGCGATCCGGATATCTCACTCAGAACATCGCGCTGAGCTTGGTGGTGGGCACGGATGACGTTCAGTTCTTCTGGACCGGCCGGGCCGGAATCAACCTGTTCGAGATCCGGCACCTCGAGGTCGATCTCGCGACCTCGACGGAGCAGCTCACCGACGTCCGCGGATTCCTCTCCGGGTCCGCCGGCACACAGATCGGAATCGGAATTCCGGCGCTCCACGCCGCGCTCCGGGCCGCGGTCGACTTCGAGTGGCACGATCAGTTCGAATACCCAACCCCGCTCGATTTTCTGGCTTCGTCCACTTATGACGAGGCCGAAGAGATCTATTTCCGAGAACGAGGTCGAAGCGACGCGGTCTCGCTGACCGCGTGGAATGCGCAGGTGTCCGGTGTGGTGCTGTTCTAAACCTAAATCCAGGCGGGCGCCCTGGCTCGCGGCGTGCGTGGCCCTCGCGGCTTGCGGCGCCGAATCGGAGCGGCCCCCGATCGCGCGGCTCGACGAAGGACCTGCCAGCATCGTGGTGAAAAATCGGTCTCAATATGTCCTGAATGAGGTCCGATTTCATCGCTCGGAGAGCTACTCGGGCGCGGACAGCATCTTGAGCGAACAGCTCTCCATCGGTGGGGAGGTGGTGGTCCGTGGGACCGGCTGGTGGTACGTCACCGCGCTCAGAGAGAAGAACTACGGAGGGCCGCTTCGCGCGTACACGACCGAGTCCCCGCTCGGTGTGGCTGAGGGCGCCGGATACACACTCATGGTCTACGACGAGCAATTTCGACTGAAGCAAGAGCCCGAGCGCCGTCCCCCGGAGCCCAGCGACATCATCCTCCCCTAGCTAGGGCCGGTCCCGGTCCCGGTGATTCGTCAGTGCCGCCGCGTTCAGCCCGTGGAGCGCTTCGCGCTCGGGGGCAGCTCGTGCGGACCCGACGCCGCCGCGCGCTCCACTCGGACCACGCCCGACTTGTTCAGCACGACCCGGAGGTGCTCGAGGCGAACCTGGCCCGATCCATCTGCGCCCTCGCGGGTCACCTTGATCACCATGTTGATGTGGTAGACCTTCGGCAGGTGGGCGCTGGCGAAACGACCGCGACCAAAGTCGAAGTATTCGACGCGGTCGAGCGGCTCGTCGAGCCTCGCGAGAAAGGGCCGCACGCTGAGCCTCATGATGTCTCGCACCCAGTAACCCTCGGGGAGCGGCTGGTCTTCGTCTTCGGCGCCAGCCTGCATCGTCTTTCGATAATGGATGACTTCCTCAGCCACGATCTCCGAGTTGCGAACGGTCCGTGACGACTCACGCATCTCCCGAATGTCCTGGGGCAAGCTCGCCACGCTCACGAAGCGCATGGACTCCTGGAGCTTGGCTCGGAGCATCCCGAGGCCGAAGGCCTCGAGCGACTCTCCGTGCAAGCGCCATGTGTGGTCGTGCGTTCGCAGCTTCGGGATGAGTGTCTCGTTGGTCACCGCCTTGATTCTGTCTTTGGCCACGTAGGCGGCCACGGCGGCGGCGAAGAACAGCGCCTTCGTCTCGCCCGAGAGCTCCGTGAGCGCGGGGAGCTGCATCGCGAGCGCGGTCGCCCAGATCGCCGCGAGCGCCGCCGCGAGGGCACCGACCGCGTTCCTCACGAACATGTCGTTCTTGACCTCGCGAGGGTCGAGGTAGAGCGCGCGCTGAATCGACTTCTTCAACAGGCTCGCGCGGTACGTGTAGTACTCCCCTTCGATGGGCGAGCTCTGCCCGAGGCACAAATACCCATATTTTCGCCGATGGAGGGCCTCCTCGCGGGCGAGCCCGGCGGCGCCCAATTTCAGGCGCGCCACGAGCCCAGACCCGTCGAAATTCTCCGGGTTCGCCTCGAGCTTCTCCACGAATCGAGTGAGTTGCTCGTCGACGAACAGACTCATGTACTCGTCGGCCGTGCGCATGACCTCGGCGAAGGACTGGTCGGCGAGGCGTTCATAGGGCCAGAAGGCTGTGCGCACGCGCCGGAACGCCCAAAGCGCCGACCGAATCCGCTCGAGCGCAAAAGCCAGCGAGTGTTCGATGTTCTCGTCCACGCTCCCGGAGTGATTCTCCAAGCGCTTGACCTCCGAAGCCACGCCCAGCGCGAACAGGTGAGCGTAGAGCTTCACTTGCACGACCAAACGTTTGGACGACGGAGGCCTCGGATCCTCGGCGAACTGAAACAAGCCCTTTTCCAGCCGATGGAGCGGAGACGCCGGGCTTCGTGGGTTCGCCAGGTCAGACAGGGCCAACGGCGCCGCGTCGAGCCGCATCAGCGCCGTGACGTCCGAATAGAACTGATCGCGAGTGTAATTCGTCGAGTTCACACCCACGTTCTTTGGGATGAAGAAATACGCGTCTACGCAGTACTTCTGGTGCCCACGGTCTTGGCCGATCGCATAGTTGAAGCGAACTTCCAGCTGCTCCGTCCCGTGGACCTCGACGTGCGTCGACAGGCCTTGCCGAACGAAGTGAGAATCGAGCTGCGTGGCGCCGTTCGGCGCGGCGGGCGGAACGGACGCCGGCGGTGCAATCTCCCCGTTGAGCCCCGTGGTGACTTGTGGCCGAAGATGGAGCCACCTCGCAGGATGCGACGACATCGAGTTACTCACGCAAGTGGGATCGACACCCAAGTCTCGCTCAAATCTCCGCGCTCCACGACCCCCGCATCCCCACCTAGAGCGTGAAGGCTCCGAGCCAGGTTGTCGAGGCCCTGGCAGTTGTCACGCGTTCGAACCCACATCCGAATCGACGAGGCCTGGGCATCCGCGTGAATGGCGATGGACTTCTGATCGACGGCCGCTTTCGCCGCTCCCACGAACAGGTCACGCAGCGCCCGGAAAACGCGACCCTCCGCCTCGACGACCCGAACCTTCGGGTCGGGGAGCTCGATCGCGAGCGCAGGGCCCGAGGCGTGCTCGCTTCGGGCCGCCTGCGCCGCACGCTCACAAAGGTCCCCCAAGACTGCGGTTTGGACGTCACTTGGATGGACCAAGACGGGACGCTCACGCGAGGGCGAGGAGCCGATCTTCTCGAGCTCGCGCGCGAGCTCCGGGTGCGTATTCGCCAGCGCCGCTCCTGCGTGAAGCAGGGTCTGGCTGAGTTGCTCGAGCTGCGGGACGGCGTCCTCGAGCACCACGAGCGCGAGCTGCCTCGACCCATCTGAAGCGGCGAGCCCAACCCACCGGGCCCGCAGACTCCGATCCGAAATCCACGGAATGCGGAGCGGTGCTTCGAGTGTAAAACCGTCCCGCTTCACTCTCTCGATGACGTCGGCCTGACCAGGCAGCTCGTACAAGAGGTGCGCGCTCTGGGCTTCGTTCTGGGCGGTGAGTAGGCAGAGCTCACGAGCGCGCCCGTTGATGAGAATCGGAGCACCCGAGCGATCGAACAGAATCACCCCCACCGGGAGGTCGTTGACGAACGCCAGGAGCGCCGCGCGATCCGCGCCGCTCACCAAGAGCCTGCTTCGGAGCTGGGAAGCCAGGTCGGAGAGCGCCCGGGCGACGTCACCGAGCTCGTCGTTCCGCATGTAGCCGAGATCGTACCCGAACTCACCTTGGGAGAACGCGCGGGCCCCGGCGACCATGCGACGCAGGGGCCGACTGATGGCGAGCGCGGCTACGAGGCTGAACATGACCGCCGCGGTCAACGCGAACGCGCCCAAGCCCGACACGAAGCGCGTGCTGGATCGCGCGCGACTCTCGATCTCCGCAACCGGTACCGAAATGCGCACCACGCCTCTCGGCCGTCCGACCAGCGGAAACCTGGCGGCGGCGTACGACATCACCTCTTTCGTCGTCGAGCTCAGCCGCTCGTCGAGCCCCAGCCCAATCGTCGCCGTGAGCGCCGAGCGAACTTCGGGCCGACCCATGTGGTTCTCGAGCACGGTCCCCGCCGAGTCCGCGAGCACGCGCCCGTCCGCGGCCATCACGGTCAACCGCCGGTGGGTCGTGTCGACCAAAAGGCGCGCCGCCTCCGGCAGCCTCTCGGACTCCACCCGCGAGAGCCCGTCGGCGAGCTTCAGGGCTTCATGGCTGAGCTCCGTGACCGTCGCCTCCCGCGCAGAACGCCGCTGGACCGTGCCCACGTAAAGAATGGTCGGGAGCAACACGATCGCGACGACGAAGAGGTAGCTGGCGCCAAGGCTCAGGTGAAGAGGAACACGCAAAATCGTTTCGCCTCTACCGCTCGCGCGGCAGCAAACCTCCATTCTACGGAGCCCGATGCCAGGTCTCAACGAGATTCGACGGTCGTTCCGGATCGAACACCTGCACGGCGTCGCAGCCGAACACAGCCGAGGACTTCGCTCCTTCTTGCACGCCTCGTCTGCTAGGGTCCCACGCGATGTCCGTCTGGCTTCAGAACTTCGCCCCTATCGCCATCCTGCTCGTCGTCGTGGGCCTCGTGGTGATGCGCCTCCCGAAGATCGAGATCGAACACAGCCCTGAGTTCCGGCGGCGCCGAGCGCTCAACTGGCTGCCCCTCGGCCTCACCTACGCCTTCCTTTACATGGGTCGCTACAACCTCACCGTCGCTAAGTCGGCCTTCGAGAACATCCGCGGAAAAGACATGGGCGCGATGATGGGCAACGACGCCTTCGGGCTGATCTTCGGCATCGGCACCGTGATTTATGGCTTCTCCTTCGTGCTCAATGGGCCGCTCACCGACCGACTCGGCGGACGCTTCTCGATCCTCGCGTCGTCTGCCGGCACTGGACTCACGAACCTCGGCATGGCCGCGGCGACCTGGTCACTCATGAACCAGGGGCCAGGCTCGGACTTCATCATCCAACACTTCACCTTAGTCTTCGCGCTCCTCTACGGCGTCAACATGTACTTCCAGAGCTTCGGCGCCGTGGCGATCGTCAAAGTCAACGCGGCCTGGTTTCACGTGCGCGAACGCGGCGTGTTCGGCGCGATCTTCGGCATCCTCATCAGCCTCGGAATCTATTTCGCCTTCGACTGGGGTGCACTCATCTTGAAGGGCGCAGGGTTGGTCTACGTCTTCCTGGTGCCGGCGGTGATCTTGCTCGTCTTGTGGGTCGTCGACCTCAACGTGGTGCGCGACTCACCGGCCGACGCCGGGCTCAAAGACTTCGACACCGCCGACGCGTCTTCCGGAGACGACGGGCCGAGGCTAGGAGCGGTCGCCGTACTCAAACTCATGCTCCAAAACCCAGTCATCATGACGATCGCGGGCATCGAGTTTTGCAGCGGCTTTCTTCGCCAAGCCATCATGCAGTGGTACCGAACCTTCGCAAAACAGACCGATGGGTCGCTCCATTTGGCGCAGGACTTCGTCTACAGAAATTGGGGCCTGCTGCTCTGCGTCGCCGGCATCCTCGGCGGCGTCGTGGCCGGGGTGATCTCGGACCACGTGTTTCATTCGCGCCGGGGCCCGGTCGCGTTCCTGCTGTACTGCGTGATGCTCGTCGGTGCGGTGGTGCTCCTGTTCACCTTCCAGGCCGGCCCCGTGCCGATCGGCAGCTTCAACTTCTACATCCAGGCCTGGCTCGTCATCGTCATGTCGATGGCGGTCATTGGGGTGCACGGGATGCTCTCGGGAACAGCGAGCATGGACTTCGGCGGCCGCAAGAACGTCGGCGTCGCGGTCGGCATCATCGACGGCTTCGTCTATCTGGGCACGGCCGTCATGTCCTTCACCTATGGCTTCGCGCTCCCGAAGGAAGAGCTCGACGAGGCCGGCAAGATCGTTGGTGCTGCAACGGATCCGGCGAACTGGCGTCCGTGGGCGCTCTTCATGATCCCTGTGGCGCTGGTCGGGACGTTCCTGGCGAGGAGAGTCTGGCACGCGAGGCCGCAGCCGAAGGGCGCGAGCGCGCATTGATTGACGACCGCGTTACGCGAAGCTCCGGGTGCTTTGGATGGCTCGCCGAATCGCCGAGACCCCCGTCGAGGCACCCTGTGAGAGCTCGCGCCGAAACACACGGGCGCCGCGCCGTCCCTGGTGGAGGCCCATCATCCCGCGGGTGATCGCCTGGATTTTGCCTCCGCTCGCGAGGTGTTTCTCGGCGTAAGGAATCATCGCTTCGGCGACTTCTTCACGCGTGGGGATGGGGCTCGACGAATCGAAGAAGAGACGATCGGCCTCCGCGAAGAGATAGGGGTCGTCGCAGGCCGCGCGGCCGATCATCACGCCGTCCACGCGCGCGAGCTGAACTCGAGCTTCGTCGAGGTTGTGAATGCCTCCGTTGATCTCGACGACGCGATCCGGCCGTTCTCGCTTATGGCGGTACACATCTTCGTACCGAAGCGGCGGGACCGTGCGGTTCTCGTGCGGATCGAGCCCCGCCAGGATCGCCTTGCGTGCGTGGACGATGAAGCGATCGGTCCCCGCGGTCGCCACGACGTCCATGAATCGGGTCATGTCTTCGTACCGGTCGAGCTCGTCGATGCCGACGCGGTGCTTGACCGTCACCGGCACGGACACCTGAGCTCGGATGGCGGCGACACAGTCGGCGACGACCTCGGGCGTCGCCATGAGGCAGGCGCCGAATCGTCCCTTTTGGACGCGATCGCTCGGACAACCGATGTTGAGGTTGATCTCGTCGTAGCCGTCCTCGACGCCGATGCGCGCGGCCTGGGTCAGCAGCTTCGGGTCGTCGCCGCCGAGCTGGAGCGCCACCGGGCGCTCCTCCTCGGCGTGTGCGAGGAGCCGCTTGGCATCGCCGCGTACGATCGCCACGGCCGTGATCATCTCGGAGTACAGGAGCGTGCGCTTCGAGATCTGTCGCAGGAAGAACCGGAAGTGCCGGTCCGTGCGGTCCATCATCGGCGCTACGGAGAGAATCGGGAGAGGTCGCTTCGAGGGAAGCGCCGACCTCGACGAAAGGTCAGCGTCGGCCAGCGAGCCCACGTTCTTTTTCGAGGCGCGACCTCTTGAACGCCGCTCGTCCGGTCGCGAGCATCTCGGTCAGGCCCTTGCTGAGATCGTCGGCCTCGAAGCGCTTCGGATCGGACCTCTTGAGGAGGTCGACCATGCGGTCGCACATGCCGACGACCTGCTCGCAGAAGTCCATGAGCGGCATCGCGGCTTTTTCCAGGAGGTACTCGTCCGGATCGAAGGCGTCACTGCCACGGAAAAACGAGATCTGAATATCGTCGTTCGCGGGCTCGAGCAGGAAGCCATGCTCGGACTCCGACAGGAGAACCGTCTCGGGCTCGCCATCGAGGATGTACGGCAGGCACCGAACGGTTTTGGTGAGCAGCGCGACGAGCGGATCGGCGGTGGGCTCGACCAACACCTTTCCTCCTCGTTCCAGCAGGAGCGCCCCGTAGACGACATCGTCGAACGGAATCCTCTCCTTGACGCGATCGAACTGTGCGACCGCCTCCTGGCTCTTGATTTGCGCATCCGCCGAGTCCGGCTCTCCGGCGAACACGACGAAGTCCAACGACAGGTTCGACTTCTTGGCGACCATGACCCCTTGGAACGGTTAGCACAGGCTGGGTGCGGTTCACAGTCCGAACCACGAAATGGTCAGGGGCGGGCTTTGGCCCCTTCGCCGAGGCGGTCGAGGATTCCGTTCACGAACGCCGCCGATTCTCGTGTACCAAAGAGCTTGGCGAGCTCGATGGCCTCGTCGATTGCGACTTTTCGAGGGACGTCGTTGGCGCGGTGAAGGAGCTCGAAGGCGCCGATCCGCAGCACCGCGAGGTCGACTCGCGCCATACGTTCGAGGCGCCAGTTCTTACTGACAGAACGGATTGCTTCGTCGAGCTCGTCCTGGTGTCCGACGACACCGTGGACCAGGTCGGCGGCGTACTCCCGAGCCCTCTCGTCGACACGAAAGGGAGCGTGGGGACCGTCGTGCCATGGGGGAGGAGGATCGAGGTCGGGCTCGTCGAGCGCAAACAGCCGCTCCACCGCGCCCTCCGCCGATTGCCCCGAATGTTCGAGACCGTAGAGGACCATGACCGCACAACGTCGAGCCAGCCTGCGCTCGGCGTAGGGATCGGCCTCGGCGTGGCGACTCCTCTTTCGCTTCGAGCTCACCGCGCCTCTTCTGGAGCGCTCGCGGCGTTGAAGACACGCGAGAGCCCCACCATCTCGATGGCCGCGAGCGCGGCCTCGAAGCCTTTGTTTCCGTGCTTCGTTCCCGCGCGCTCCACGGCCTGATCGATCGTGTCGGTGGTCAACACGCCGAGCGTCACCGGAACGCCATAGTCGAGCTGGAGCCGCGCGAGGCCCTTGGTCACCTCGCCCGCTACGTATTCGAAGTGAGGTGTGCCGCCTCGAATCACGCAGCCGATCGCGATCACCGCGTCGACCCCCCCGCGCTCCAAAACCCAGCGCACCGCCACCGGCATCTCCCAGGTTCCAGGAACACGCACGAGCTCTACGTCGTCTTCGCGCATGCCATGGCGCACTAAGCAGTCCAGCGCGCCTTCGACGAGCCGCTCGGTGATCAGCCCGTTGAAGCGGCTCACCACCAACGCAAAACGAAATCCTTCGGCCACCAGTCGGCCTTCGATCGCCGCTTTCTTCACTCCAACTGCTCCATTGGTTCTGGGATCGGCAAAGGAACACGATCGACGAGCTCGAGGCCGTAGCCATCCAACCCTACGATGCGCACGACGTTGTTGCTCATCAGCCGGAATCGCCGAACTCCGGCCAGCTTCAAACACTGCGCGCCAATCCCGAGCTCCCGAAGATCGAGGCGCCCGCCGACGCGGTTGTAGTTCGAGCGCCCGCGACCCAGCCGCGAGAGACGCTCCGACATCGCGCCGGCGCTCGCCTCGTGGACCAGATAGACGAACACGCCCTTCCCTTCCTCGCAGATCCTCGACATCGCGGCACGCATCTCCGCGCCGCCACCAGAGAGCGCGAGGCCCACGAGATCGGCGGGGAGCTCGATCGACTGCACGCGCACGAGCGGCACGTCCTGCGGTCCAAGGTCGCCCTTCCTCAACACGAGGTGCTCCCGACCGTCGACCGAACGAATCACCGTCGCGGTGATCTCTCCCCAGTCATGTGTGGAGACACGACGCTCTGCCACTACGGACAGAAGGGTCTCGTGCGCGAGTCGATATTGGATGAGATCGGCGATGGTGACGATGCAGAGCCCGTGGCTCTCGGCGAAGCGCTCGAGATCGGGCCGACGGGCCATCGTTCCGTCGGGGTTCATGATCTCGCAAATCACCGCAGCCGGCACCAAGCCCGCGAGCCGCGCGAGGTCCACGGATCCTTCGGTCTGACCGCTGCGCACGAGGACGCCACCGTCCCGCGCGCGAATCGGAAAGACGTGGCCGGGGCTCACGACGTCCGTCGCGCTCGCGTTCGGGTTCGAAGCGACACGGATGGTGTGGGCTCGATCGTGCGCAGAGATTCCCGTCGTCACGCCCTCGCGCGCTTCGATCGAGACCGTGAAACCCGTCTGAAAAGCCGACTGGTTGCGCTCGACCATCATCTTGAGGCCCAGCCGCTGGATCTGAGCTTCGGTGAGCGACAAGCAGATCAGCCCGCGACCGTGGGTGGCCATGAAGTTCACCGACTCGGGCGTGACCTTCTCCGCGGCGATCACGAGATCGCCTTCGTTCTCGCGATCTTCGTCATCGACCAGAATCAACATCTTCCCGGCGGCGATGTCGCTGATTGCGCTGCGGATTTCTTGGTTGTCCATGGAGGAAGGCGGCGGCACTCCGTTCACGCTCATCGCGAGGTGTCAACGACCGGCCGATCCGTAGCCGAGCGCCTCCAACTTCTCCAGGCTGAGTCCGTTGGGGTCGCGCGTTTCCAAGAGCCGCGCGAGGTAGCGCGCGATCAGATCCACCTCCACATTCACGCCGCCACCCACGCCGCGCGTCGCGAGGTTCGTGACCTTCCACGTGTGGGGAATGACCGAGAGGGCGAAGCCGCGAGGGTCGACATCGGTCACCGTCAGCGAGATGCCATCGACCGCCACACCCCCACGCGGCGCTACGTACCGATGTAGCTCCCGCGGAACGTCGACCCAGAGATCGATGGCGTTGTCGCGAGCGCTCACGCTGCGAATCAAACCCACGGCGTCGACATGCCCCTGTACGAGATGCCCGCCGATGCGATCGCCATAGGCGAGGGCCCGTTCGAGGTTGACCACATCGCCGCCGCCCAAGCGGCCCAAGGTCGTGCGCTCCAAGGTCTCGGGGCCCACGTCCATCGAGACGAGCGTCCCTTCTATGCTCGTAGCGGTGAGGCACACGCCGTTGACCGCGATCGAGTCTCCGAGCTTCACGTCGTCAAAGGGTGTCCGAATCGCGAGCTCCCGACCTCCACGAGGACCCGCGGCTGAACGCAGAATGGTGCCAGTCCCCTCGACGATGCCTCCGAACATGCGTGAGCGATCCCAAAGACCGCAGCAACGAGCAAGACGAATCAAACGGACGTAACTGGAGCGGATGGGCCTCAGGGCCGGCGCGCGCGCTTGGTATGCGCAGTGATCATCACGTCTCCAGCGACGACTTCCACGCTCGTTCGTTCGAACCGACGCGCGTTGCCGAGGGCCGCGATCCCATGGCCTCCCGCGAACGCCGGGCTGTCAGCACCCCCGATCACGAAGGGCGCGAGAAACAACACCAGCTTGTCGACGAGCTCGGCGTCGAAGAACGATCCCAACACCTCGGCCCCGCCCTCTACCAAGACACCGTTGAGGCCCTCCGCATAGAGGGCCGCCAAGACGACTCGAAGGTCCACGCGGCCCCCGTCGCTCGAAACGGTGTGCACCTCGACGCCTTGCCGCTCTAGGCGCCTACGTCGCGCGACGTCGGCCGTGGGCGTCGTGAAGATCATCGTTCGCGTCTTTCGAGCGGTCGCCACGACCTGCGCTTTTGGGGGCGTTCGAAGGTTGGAGTCCAAGATCACTCGCACCGGATCGTGAGCTCCTCGCTGTCTCGCCGTGAGCAGCGGGTCGTCCGCGAGCACCGTGCCGATGCCGACCAGGATCGCGTCGAGCTCCCCGCGAAGCGCGCGGCCCCTCCTGCGCGCGGCTTCACTCGTGATCCACTTGCTCTCGCCGAGGCGAGTCGCAATGCGGCCATCGAGGCTCGCCGCGGCCTTCGCCACGATGAAGGGACGCCCCGTCACGATGGCATGGTTGAAGGGCTCGTTCAGCGCCTCGCATTCGTTCGCTCGAACGCCATGAACGACTTCGACCCCTTGGCTACGAAGCCGCGCGATGCCTCGGCGCTTCACCCGCGGGTTCGGATCGATCGCCCCCACCACCACCCTCGCGATGCCCGCGCCGAGGATGGCCTCGGTGCAGGGCCCGGTGCGCCCGTGATGCACACAGGGCTCGAGCGTGGAGTAGAGCGTCGCGCCGCGAGCGTCCTCTCCGGCGGCCTCGAGCGCGACGATCTCGGCGTGGGCGGTGCCCGCTCGCCGGTGCCAGCCGGTCGCGATGATCACTCCGTCGCGCGCAATGACCGCGCCGACAGTGGGGTTCGGTGAGGTTCGTCCGATCCCCTTTCGCGCCTCGACGAGCGCTCGGTTCATGAGCTCGGCGTCGAGACCCGAGGCGTCTCGTTCGAGAGGGTCCAAGAGCTCGTTCAAGAGCCAGAGTCTCCTCGGTCGCCCTTTTGGTTCCGCTCCTCGGCGATCCGAGTGAGCTCCCGAACGAGCTCCTCGAGCGCGGCGTAGCGTCGGTAGCGGGCCGCGAAGCGCACGTACGCGATCTCGTCCACCTCCGCGAGGCGTGTGAGCACTTCCTCCGTGATGACGGAAGACTCGACGTCTTTCTCACCCGTCTCCTGCAGCTGCTTCTCGATGTCGTCGACCACGGCGTCGATCGATCCCTCGAGCACGGGCCTTTTTTCACAAGCAGCCTGAACGGACGCGAGGAGCGTGGCGTGATCGAAAGGCTCCCGACGGCCGTCGGCTTTGACCACCTGAGGCATGAAGTCCACGCGCTCGTAGGTCGTGAAGCGCTTACCGCAGTCGTTGCACTCGCGGCGGCGACGAATCACGTCGCCGTCCTTGGACAGCCGCGAGTCGATCACCTTGTTCTCCATGTGGGCGCAAAACGGGCACTTCACTGGAGGTCTCTCGGGGCGCTTGAATTAGAGGGCCTAGAGCTGGAACGCAATCCTCACTTCGGCGATGCGAACAGAGGAAAGGCCTGAGTCAACTCGTGAACCTCGGCGCACACGCGTTGCGCGAGCCCCTCGTCGTCGGGGTTCGACAGCACGCGATCGATGAAACCGACGATGGTGACCATGTCGGCTTCCTTCATGCCGCGGGTCGTGAGGGCGGGCGTCCCGATGCGAAGGCCCGACGTCACGAAGGGCGTCTCGGGATCGCCGGGAATCATGTTCTTGTTCACCGTGATCTCAGCTCGTCCGAGCGCCTCTTCGCCCTTCTTGCCGGTCATCTGACGGGATCGCATGTCGATGAGGAGCAGGTGGTTGTCGGTGCCGCCGGAGACGAGCCGGTAGCCACGAGACAAGAACGCCTCGGCCATCGCCTTGGCATTCGCGACGATCTGGCGCTGATACGCTTTGAAGTCGGGCGCGAGGGCCTCCTTGAGCGCCACCGCCTTGGCCGCGATGACGTGCATGAGCGGCCCGCCCTGCATGCCTGGGAAGATCTTCGAGTTCAGCGACTTGGCCTCGGCGGCCTTCATCATGACCATTCCGCCGCGAGGGCCCCGGAGGGTCTTGTGCGTCGTGGTCGTCACGTAGTCGGCGAAGGGAACGGGCGAAGGATGAAGCCCGGCCGCGACGAGGCCCGCGATGTGCGCGATGTCGGCCATGAGCTTGGCCCCGTTCTCGGCGGCGATCTCACCGAGCCTCGCGAAGTCGATCGTACGTGGGTAGGCCGAGGCGCCGCACACGAGCAGCTTGGGCTTGTGCTCGCGCATCAGCGAGGCCACGCGGTCGTAGTCGATGCGGTGGGTCTCCGGATGTACGCCGTACGCGACGGGCTTGTAGAGGCGCCCGGAAAAATTCACGGGCGAGCCGTGGGTGAGGTGGCCTCCCTCCGAGAGACTCATCGCGACGAAGGTGTCGCCGGGATCGAGGGTCGAGAAGTAGACGGACATGTTGGCCTGCGCGCCGGAGTGCGGTTGAACGTTCACCGCATCGCAGCCAAAGAGCTGCTTGGCGCGCTCGATCGCGAGGTTCTCGGCGACATCGACGACGCCGCAGCCGCCGTAATAACGCTTCCCTGGGAGCCCTTCGGCGTATTTGTTCGTGAGCACCGAACCCATCGCGGCGAGGACGGCGTCGGACACGAAGTTCTCGCTCGCGATCAGCTCCAAGCCTTCGGCTTGCCGTCGGCGTTCGCGGATCAACACGTCGGCGATCTCGGGATCGGTTCGAGTCAGGGCTTCGGACATGGGCACGGGCACGGACATGGGCGCGGACGATAGCGTGCGCTTCTGCTCGAGGCTACAACCTGAAGCCCGAGGGCCGGACCCGCCGAGGTGTGTTAAGAAGCTCGAACATGCGAAGCTCGAACATGCGGTACCTCCGCGGATTCGCTCAACTGACGCTCGCGGCCGTCGTCGCGACGGCGTGGGCCGCTCCATCGCAGACGGCCCAGATGTTACGCGCCGAAGCCACTCGCCTCACCGAGGCCAAACGCGGCAGCGAGGCCATCGAGGCGCTCAGAAAGGCCGTCCAAGAGTCGCCCGACTACGTCGAGGCCTGGACGGACCTCGGCAACCTCCTGCTCGCGGTCCCCGACTATCCAGCAGCGGCCAAAGCTTTCTCGGGAGCGCTCGCGGTCAAGCCCGAGCTCGGCGTGGCTCGTTACAACTTGGCCTTCGCCCTGCGCAAAGCCGGCGATTTTTCGCGCGCGGCGGAGGCCTACAAAGTCTACTTGGCGCGACAACCCGACGACCCCGACGCCTGGTACGGGATGGCCGAGGCCCTACGCGGTGGAGGCGATGCGCTCGGTGCCGCCGAAAGCTACGACAAATACGCGAGCCTCGAGAAACGCACCGATCGACTCGCCTGGGTCACCAAAGCCAGGGAGCAAGCAGCCGAGCTCCGGGCCGCGATGGTCGCCAAAGAGCGCCCAAAGGCCGCGCCCCCGCCTACTCCAGCACCGAGCGCACAAGCTCCGGCGTCGCCACCAACCGCCATCCCTCCCATGCAGATCACCGCGAGCACCGGCCTCGAATCGCAAAAGCCCAAGGAGCTCGCCCTCGCGATCGCCGAGATCAAACAAAGCCACTTCCAAGCGGCGCTCGACCTGCTGAAGCCCGTCGCGCTCTCGCAGCCAGACGACCCCTTCATCAACGCCGCTCTGGCCGCCGCCTACCTCGGCTTGAAAGACGCCCCTCGCGCGCTCGCACTGTATCAACGCGCCGCCGCCAAAGCGCCGAGTGAAGCACAAGGCGCTCTCGCTCTAGGGATCGCGGAGGCCGCGAGGCTCGTTGGCGACGACGACACAGCGGAAGCCGCGCTCGAAAAAGCCGCCGCTTCCACGGAGCCCGCCGTGCGCGCACACGCCGTCGCCCGCCTCGAAGAGTGAGCGGCGAGTCATCGAGCTGCCCGTGAACAGCAAGCCAGCGGCGACCCTCGTTCACCCGAAGCTCAGCCGCTCTACGGTTGAGCGCTCGCGCGACCGAGAGTAAGGACCGCGGCTCATGACCGTCGTCGTCCCCCCGCTGCGAGGCCCTGAACGCGCTGAAATTCCCGGGCTCCCCGAGTGGCTGATCGAGCTCCACCTGCACCTCGGCGGCGCCGTCGCGCCGCACGTCCTGTGGTCCATGGCTCACGACCAAGGGATCAAGCTGCCGGTCCGCACTTACTTCGACTTCATGGACCTCGTCACCTCGTCCCCCAACAAGGTCCGCGGCCTCGACGACTATCTGAAGATCCTCCACGACTGGACCGAGAAGATTCAGTCGAGCCCCCTCGCCATCGAACGCGCCGTCTACGAAGTGCTCAGCAAAGAATATCGAGGCTCGAAAGTCTCCAAGATGGAGCTCCGCTTCAACCCGATGAAGCGAAATCTCGGCGGCGAGAGAGACCTCGACCACATCATCCATGCCGCCCTCCGCGGGATGGATCGAGCGTGCCTCGAATACGGAATCCGCGCCGGGCTGATCTTCTGCCTCGCTCGCGAGTGGAGCGCCGACCTCAACGCCATCCTCGTCGAAAAGGCGATCAAATATCGCGCTCGGGGCGTCGTTGGCATCGACCTCGCCGGCACCGAGAAGAACAACTTCGAGCTCGATGAAGTGTCTGCAGGCCGTTTCGCCAGCCTGTTCGAACGCGCGCGAGAAGGCGGCCTCAAGACGACCGTGCACACCGGCGAGACCGCCCACACCAACGGTGAAGGCGTGATCGCGTGCGTCCGACACCTCAAGCCGAACCGAATCGGCCATGGGATCCGCGCCGCTTACAATCCCGAGGCGATGAAGATCCTCCGCGAGGAAGGCGTCGTGCTGGAGATCTGCCCGACCTCCAACATCCACACGCGCGCCGTCAGCGGGCTCCCCGAGCTCAGCTTCGTGATCCAACGGTTCACCACCGAAGGTGTCCGCTTCACCATCAACACGGACGCGACTTACATGCTCGCCACAGACCTGCGCCGTGAGGTCGAGCTCCTGGTGAGAAATGGAATCCTGGCCGGAGACGACGTGGCGCGCTGCTTCGACACCGCCTTCGAGGCCTCGTTCCTCGACTAAAGATCTGCGCGGATCCTTGGGAGCGCAGGCATCTTGCCTATGCGTAAGCTTCGCGGAGCCCGGAGCAGCATCGCCGCGGCCTTCTAGGCTGGTGGCGCGGGAGGCGCCGGGGCCGGCGGAGCCTGAGCGGGAGGCGCCCGAGACGGTTGGGCCCCCGGAGGCGCACCAGCAGGAGGCGAAGCAGGAGGCGAATCCGACGGCGGCGGAGTGACGGGCGGCGGCGGAGGCGTCGGGACCGACGACTTTTCCAAACCGAACTTCACGTGGCTCCTGCCACTGCCCGCCGGGATCCGCACCAGCTTGGTCTGCGGCACATAGCCCGGGAACTCGACGCGCACCTTGTACTGCTGATTCTCGACCACGGCCGACAGCTCGACCGGCGTCTTTCCTGGAAACGGGCTGTCGTCGACGGTCACCGTCGCGCCTGGAGGATCGCTCTCGATCAACAACGCGGGCTTCGAACGGAGCTTGATCATCACGACGGCCGCGACAGCCACCACCGCGAGCACCAACAGCGCTCCCGCCACGATGGGCAGAACGTTGTTTCTTCGGTGCCCTCCTACGGGCGGTAGGGGCGCGAGGTCGGGAACGAACGGCGGTCCGGCGAAAGGCGCGGACGACATTGGCGTCAGCACCGGCTGCGGCGGCGCCGACTCCGTTGCCTGAGCCTGCGTCTCTTCGCGGTGCCCGCCGCGGTTCGCCTCCCGGATCTGCCGAACCACGATGGGCTTCTGCGAGCGCTGAGGCACGTTCGTCTTCACCGGTTCGGGCTCAGGCGCCACGATCGGAGCCTCGACGGAGAGGCTCGATCCCCGCACGCCCGTCATCGGCGTCCCTCGAATCGCGGAGGCCGACTTCTTCTCGTACCCGCTGCCGTAGCCCTGCTTGGCGCCGGGATCCACGAGCATCTCGGAGAGGGAGACGTTCGCAGGCGGGACGTGGGTGCTGCCGATCCCCATCGGCCCCTGGGAATGCTTCGCCGGCACCATCGCCGGCGGAACCTTGGGCGCCAACAATCCGCCCGGCCGACCGTCCGAGTCTGCCCCGCTGAACTCCGTGGGCTCGTCCGCACCAAAGGCCGGCTTGCGCGCAGGCGAAGACGGGAGCGGCAGCTCGTCGAGGTCGTCCGGATCTCCACCGACGGTCGGCGATTCGCCAAAGTCGGCGTCCGGAGGCTCCGACACAGGGCGAGCCTTCACCTTTTCCTTCTTGACCTCTTCGTGCGCCGGATGATCGACCGCGGACCTCGACTCCTTCACCCCTCCGCGCGGCGCCGCGGCGACCTTCTGGAGCTTGATCCCGCCAAGCAAAGTCGAGGGCCGAACGGGCTGCGGGGGTTCTGGGTCGACCTTCGGCTCGTAGGCGCCCATCGAAGGCACCGCCAACCCAGCTCCAACGAAGTCCGAGGTCGTACCGGCGATGGTCGATGAGTCGGCGTCGACGTTTCGCGACAAGTCGATCCCTGAAGGCAGCGCGTCCTCGTCGTCGTCTCGCCCAGCAAGCGCGTCGTCGTCATCGTATTCGGTGGGGGCCGGCGATGCTCCGAAGCGGCGCTCGGGTTGCGCGTCGGTCTGTTCGCGCACGCCGGAGAGTCGTCCGCTCCCGGTGATTTCGTCGTCGACCTCCGCGCCTAGCGCCGCTTCGAAGTCCTCGTTAGGCTCGTTGGGATCGACCGCGCCGGTCGTCTTTTCACCCCAAAGCTCGTCGGCTTCGTCGGCCTCGTCCTCGTCGTGAACGAGGAGCTTCGCCCGGAGCGCGCCCAAATCGGGCGCCTGATCGGCCGAGGTCCTATCGCGCCAGTCCGGCGAGGAATCCGCGCCCAACGTGTCGGCGAACTCGCCCAGCACGGGCTCCGCAACCTCAGCGGCCGCGGCGTCCGGATCATCATGTGACGTTCGATCTCCCCAGGGATCTTCGTCCTGACCCTCGCTCGGAAGCTCTGGGTTCGAAAGCTCCAGCTCGGGCTCGGGGGTGGCTGGCGTCGCCGCACGCGCCTTGGGCGCCGGGCGGGCCCGATCGCTCGGGTCGACGATTCGAATCCCCGCGGTGTCGTCCTCATGGGAGGGCCCTGGCGGCGGATTCGCAAACTCCGTCTGGGAGTCGTCATACATCGGGACCTTCTCGACGTTGACGGCCGCTGGGAGCTCGTCCTCGTCGTAGGCCTCGACCGTCGACTCCGATCCAAACGCATCGAGCGTCGGTTCTCGCTCGTTCGAGTCCTGGCGCGGCACTACGGCCGCCGACCCGCCCGAACGCGGCGCAGGCTTGGCCCCTAACTTGGTCTCTCGATCCGACGCCGCTTCCGCCAGCGCCGTCTCATTGTCGTCGTAGGCCCCAGGGTCGTCTTGTTGCTCCCGGTCGATGGTCCCTTCTTCCAGAAGCTCCGGTCGACCCGGATCGGATCGCGAAGTGGAACGCCGAGGCCCCTCCACGCTCCCGCCGCCCCGCCCGCGCGGCAGCTCCGCGACGTCGCTCGCCACCGACGCGGATCCGAGGCGGACGTCGTCGTCGACGTCGACGTCGACCCCGTCGCTCGGGATGCTCGCACGGCCCGTTTCGTAACTCGGCGGCGCGGCCCCGGACGCGCTCGACGCGCTCGGATCGGAGTCGATGTCCGGAAGAATGATCGCGCCGACGTCCTTGAAAACGACCGTCGATCCTTTGTCGCGCGCCAGCTCGTCGGCAAACAGCCGCTTGAGCCAGTCGCTGATCACGACGTTGTTCACTCGACTCGAGCTACAGAAATCCTCGAGATCGACCTGAACCTCCTGCGCGCTCTGGTAACGATCCGCGACCTTCTTCTGCAAGCATCGGTCGATGATCTTCACGAACGGCTCGGGCACCTCCGCGTTGTAGTTGCGTACGTCGACGTGGCGGTCTTGCACGATCGCCTTCAGCGTCTGGATGGAGTTGTCTTTCTCGAAAGGCCGGCGACCCGCCAAGAGCTCGTAAAGCACGATGCCGACGGAAAAAAGATCCGACCGCGCGTCGATCCGCTCGCCGCGAATCTGCTCCGGAGACATGTACGCGTACTTGCCTTTGAGCACGCCCGCGCGCGTTTGCTGGATCTTCGTCGCCGCCTTCGCGATGCCGAAGTCGACCAGCTTCACCCCGCCCGAGAAGGCGACGATGATGTTCTGAGGCGACACGTCACGATGGACGATCCCGAGCGGCGCTCCGTCGAGGTCCTGCCGCGTGTGCGCGTAGTGGAGGCCTTCGCAGGCCTGCGCCATACACCTCGCGACGTTGGCCGACGGCATGGTTTCGCCGTGTCCTTTGGCCTTCTTCGCGATCGACGACAGATTCCGACCCGGGATGTACTCCATCGCGATGAAGTAGCTGTCGTCGGATTTTCCGAGGTCGTAGATCTGAACGATGTTGGGATGCGAGAGCTTCGCGACGATGCGAGCCTCGTCCCGAAACATGTTGATGAAGTCCTCGTCGTACGCCAGGTGCGCCAGAATTCTCTTCAGAGCGACGACCTTCTCGAAGCCCTCCATTCCCACCTGCTTGGCGAGAAAGAGCTCGGCCATGCCTCCCGTGGCGATTTTGCGGAGGACTTCGTAGCGGCCAATCCGGGTCCGGGGACTGGCCTCTGGAGCCTGAGCTGATACCAAGTTGGGACTCCCGAAGGACGGGACTTTCAAAGCCTACGGGAGGCACGAGCGCCCGTCAAACGCGGGACACCATGTAGCGCCGATCCGGCCCGTTCAGAAATTGCGCTCCGTCAAGCCCTCGAAAAGGTTCTTGTAAAGCCGGTCGGCATAGTCATCGATGCGCTTTGGATTGATTCGGATCATCCCGTCGTGACCGATCTTCGCGGACCACACGGAGGCCTTGGGGGCCTTGCAGTCGCCCCCAGGTTGCACCCCGTTCAGGGACAGCGTCGAAACCAAAGGAGCCCCCGAGCCCACGCTCGCAGAGATCGTCGCAGCCTCCTTCAACGAGCTCTTTGGGTTGCTGCCCTCCCAACAGATGTACGCGACCACATGCTTGGGCTCCTCGGCGTTCAACATCACACTCTTCACGCGACCTTGAACCCGCGACTTCCCGAGCTCCGCCTCGATCGCCTTCTTCGCCAAGTCCGCGGCCTCGCCGCCGAGGCTCTCGACCTTGGCCAAAGACTTCTCCAAGGCCTTGGGCCGCAGCCCGATGTCCTTCGCGACCTTTTCGACCCGCTTGGCTTTGCTCGAGAGCTTCTGGATGTCGGGATGTTCGAGCGCCTGCCGGAAATACATCGCTGCGTAAAAGTCTTCGGCTGTGATTTCGGAGATCTGCGCCCCGAAAGCGGCCGCCGGAATCATCAGGCCCAACAAGATCCCGGCCCGGATCCCGGCCCAGCGAGACGTGTCTCGAATGCGTTCGTGCCTTGGTCTGACCATGCTCGGTCAGACGACCCTAGGCCACGCGGAAGTCATCGACGTCGGTCGTCTGACGGTCTGCCACGGAATCGAGGTAGGAACCCCCTGTGGCGCCAGGCCCAAGGATCGATCGCCGCCTCG
This sequence comes from uncultured Myxococcales bacterium, assembly GCA_964463485.1. Classification (GTDB taxonomy): domain Bacteria; phylum Myxococcota; class Kuafuiibacteriia; order Kuafuiibacteriales; family Kuafuiibacteriaceae; genus CAYXDO01. Next base: position 25,320 of record CAYXDO010000118.1, read on the forward strand.
ACGGAGCCGTCTTCGTCGTCACCGGCGCCAACGGAGGCGTCGGACGCGAAGTCTCCCGAGACCTCGCCGCGGCCGGCGCGACGGTCGTCATGATCTGCCGCAGCCCTTCGCGCGCTGCCGAGGCCCAAGCGGACATCTTGCGAACCGCCCCGAGCGCGCAGCTCGAGCTCGAGATCGCCGACCTGGGTGAGCGCGCTGACATCGACCGCGCAGCCAAACGACTGCTCGAACGCCACCGAACCCTGCGGGGCCTCGTCAACAACGCGGCGATCTGGACGTCCTCCCGTCAAACCAACACCGAAGGCTTGGAGCTCACGTTCGCGACCAACGTGCTCGCCTACCACCAGCTCGCCGCGCTCCTCCTGCCCGCGCTGATCGCGAGCCCTTCGGCGCGCATCGTGAACGTGGCTTCCCGACTCGCGTTCGGCCTCGACCTCGACGACGTCGGCTTCGAACGCCATCCGTTCGACGGGCGCTCCGCGTACGCCCGATCCAAGCAGGCCGATCGCATGCTCACCTGGGCCCTGGCCGATCGCCTCCCGCGTCACGTCACCGCCAACGCCGTCCACCCGGGCACGGTCTCGACCGAGCTCTTCGCCGATCACCCCGGGGTCGTCGGCGTGCTCGGACGCCTCTATTTCAAACACCGAGGCGTGTCCGCCGCCGAGGGCGCGGATACACCGAGCTTCCTCGCCGGGAGCTCCAGAGTCGAGGGCGCGACGAATGAGTACTGGGTCAAACGCCAAACTCAGCCGTGCCCGTTCCGGGACCCCAGACAACTCATGCGACTCCTGAATATCTGTGAGAACATGACTCGAACGACCCTGCCGACCTGACATCTCTTTCGGACGCTACGGGTCGCGGATCCCAAGCTACTCAGCCGGAGCGACCAGGCCGATTGCGCGCCGGGCCCGCCGCCACGCCAAGTTTGCGTCACGCCGGCCGGGACTCCGCCCCAGCCATCACGGCGCCGCTCTTGCTTCTCCCTTTGGGCGTGGCGACCATCGGCGTGCTCGAGGAGGCCCCGCCGGAACGGCGCGTCGCACTCGTCCCTAACCTCGCCGAGCTCTCCGGCCACACTCTCCTCGTCCAGCGTGGGGCTGGCACGAAGGCTGGGTTTCCTGACGAGAGCTACTCGACCTGCGGCGCGCGCCTCGCGTCCCGCGAGGAAGTCCTGGAGGAATCCGATCTGATCGCCTGCGTGCGCCCTCCGCTCGACGCCGACCGGATCCCGCAAAATCGAGCTCTCGTCGGTCTCCTCGACCCAATGACTTCACGGTCGCGCGTGCTCCAACTGAACGAACGTCGAATCACTCTAGTCGCGCTGGAGCTCATGCCTCGGATCAGCCGCGCACAGTCCATGGACGTACTCAGCTCGATGGCGACGATCGCCGGCTACAAAGCCGTCGTGCTGGCCGCCTCGATGCTCCCGAGACTCTTTCCACTCCTGATGACGGCCGCCGGAACCCTCTCTCCGGCCCGAGTGTTGGTGATCGGCGCGGGCGTCGCCGGGCTCTCCGCCCTCGCCACCGCCCACCGCCTCGGCGCGGTCACGGAAGCCTATGACGTACGCGAAGCCGCGGCAGAACAGGTCAGGAGCGTCGGCGCTCGGTTCTTGAAGCTAGATGTCGCAGTCAGCGCAGAGGGTGAGGGAGGCTACGCGCGCGCAGTGGCCGACGACGTCGCCGCGCGCCAACGCGCTCTGCTCGAGGGCCCGGTTTCGCGGTCAGACGTCCTCATCGCGACCGCCAGCGTGCCCGGCAAGCGCGCCCCGGTCCTGATCTCCGCGCCCGCCATCGCCCGAATGAAGCCAGGCTCGGTCGTGGTCGACTTGGCCGCGAGCTCTGGAGGCAACACCGAGGTCTCGAAATTGGACGAGCCCGTCACGTGCGGAGGCGCGACCGTGCTCGCGCCGAGCGACCTCGCGGCGACCGTGCCCTTTCATGCGAGCCAGTTGTTCGCCAAGAACGTGGCTACCCTCATCAAACACCTAGGCCCGGACCTTCGCTTCGATCCCAACGATCGAATCTCGAGCGGAGTCTTGGTCGCGATCCGAGGCGAGGTTCGCCATCCGGACGTCTTGGCCGCCTGGAGGGACTGAGTATGGAGCTCGTAGCCTCACTCACCGTCTTCGTGCTCGCGCTCCTGATCGGCGTCGAGATCATCTCCAAGGTGCCACCCACCCTCCACACCCCGCTCATGTCTGGCTCGAACGCGATCTCCGGAATCACCTTGGTCGGTGCCGTGATCGCGGCGAGCCAGACCGACGGTCTCGAGAGTATCGTCGTCGTCCTCGCCATCACCCTCGCGACGATCAACGTGGTGGGTGGATTCGCCGTGACTCACCGCATGCTCTCCATGTTCCGAAGAAAGGAGTAGACCGTGCCCGCCCTCGAGCTCTCCGATCTCTTCGCCTCGGTCCTCTTCGTGTTGGGAATCAAGGGTCTGGCCCGACCCCGCACCGCGGCCAGAGCGAACTGGCTCGGGATCGCCGGCATGAGCTTGGCCGTGGCTACCGCCATCTTCGTCAGCGGCGCCGTCCGCGTGGATCTCATCGTGCTGGGTGTGGCGCTCGGGTCCGCGATTGGAATCTTGCTCGCCGTGAAGTCACCCCTCACCGCCATGCCGGAAATGGTCGCGCTCCTGAATGGCTTTGGCGGGTTGGCCTCGGTCCTCGTCGCAACCCACGCGCTCACTTGGTCGCGCGTCCACGGCGCGGACGCGCGCATCGCCGGGCTGCTCTCCATATTCATCGGCTCGGTGACCTTCAGCGGCAGCGTCGTCGCGTTTCTCAAGCTCCGCGAAGTCGCCGGGCTCGGAAGGTCGATTCGTCTGCCGCTCCACGTCGTCTTCAGCCTCGCGCTGGCCCTCGCTTCCCTCGGACTGGGTACGCTCGCCTATCCCTCCTCGAGCGGCCTCGAGCTCCAGCTCGCGCTCGCCTTGGCCTCGGGCCTCCTCGGAGTCATACTCGCCCTCCCCATCGGCGGCGCCGACATGCCTGTGGTGATAGCGCTCTTGAACTCATACTCCGGGCTCGCCGCAGCGGCCACCGGCTTCGTACTCTCGAGCTCCGTGCTGATCATCGCCGGCGCGATCGTCGGAGCGTCCGGGATCATCCTCACCCAAATCATGTGCAAAGCGATGAACCGTTCCATGCTCTCGGTCGTCTTCGGCACGATGCCCGCAGGCGCCGCACCCGGGAGTCAGGCCCAGGCTTCGGTGAAGTCCACCACCGCAGAAGAGGTCGCAATGATCCTCGAAGCCGCCAGCAGCGTCGTGATCGTTCCCGGCTACGGCTTGGCCGTCGCTCAAGCGCAGCACGCGCTCAAAGACCTGGTCAACACACTCGAAGCTCGGGGCGTGCGCGTGGAGCTTGGCATTCACCCCGTCGCCGGCCGAATGCCGGGCCACATGAACGTGCTCCTGGCCGAGGCCGAGATCGACTACGAAAAGACCAAGACGCTCGAAGAAATCAACCCGACCATGCGAGGCTTCGACGTCGCGCTGGTGGTCGGAGCCAACGACATCGTCAACCCAGTCGCGCGCACCGACCCGAGCTCGCCGATCGCCGGCATGCCCATCCTGGACGTGGACTACGCCAAGAGTGTGATCGTCGTGAAGCGCAGCATGGCTCCAGGGTTCGCGGGCATCGCCAACCCGCTCTTTCACCTTCCGAACACCGTCATGTTCTTCGAGGACGCGAAGAAGGCCCTACTCACCACTTCCGCGGCGTTGAGCCACGAGTGAGGAGTCGCTGAGTCGAGGCGCTCGCGTCATGGCCCGCCCTTCCGAGTACTGAACCACTCGAACGATGCGTCGGCAGGCATCTTGACAGCGAAAATCACACGCATCATGATAGCAAGGTGCGCACGACGGTGACTTTGGAACCAGACGTCGAACAGTTGCTCCGCGACGCCATGCGGCGCAATGGTTCGAGCTTCAAACAAACCTTGAACGATGCCGTTCGGCATGGACTTCTGAGTCTGAGCTCCAACCAACGGCCAAAAAAGCCATTCAAAGTGAAGGCTCAAAACATGGGATTGAAAGCCGGCATCGATCCGAGCAGCTTGAACAGGCTCGTCGATGAGCTCGAGATGGACGCCGTCCTCGAGAATCAAAGGCGCGACGAGTGATCATTCCGGACTTGAACCTGCTGTTGTACGCCTACGATTCGGTGTCACGCAACCACGAGAAGGCCGCACGTTGGTGGGCTGAGTCGCTGAACGGCAGAGAGCCGATTGGGCTACCGACCGTCGTACTCTACGGATTCATTCGTCTCGCCACCAGCCCGAAGGTGTTCAACTCACCCATGACGGTCCAGACAGTGGGCAGCATAGTCCTCGAGTGGCTCGAACGACCTCACGTAGTCGAAGTGGACGGTGGTCGAGCGCACCTTCGGAGTAGCCTCGATCTCCTCGAGGCGGCCGGTACGGCCGGCAACCTCGTCACCGACGCACAAATCGCGGCGATCGCTCTGCATCACGGGGCCACCGTGTACACCAACGACGTCGATTTCTCCCGATTTCGGCGGCTGCGGATCCGGAACCCCCTTCGTTCCTGACTCGTGCTTTCGAGAGCCCGCCAGATCGGCTTCGAGGAGCTCCCGATCTCTGGCCAAAAAACGAGGCGGCGCGGTTGGGTCCCGAGTATGATTTCGCGATGGACTGGTCCGGACACGACCGCCTGATGCGCGACCTCGCCGACGAGGTGGAGGAGCTGCGCGCGAGCTCCCCCGATCTCGAAAGCTTCGTGTTAGGCCTGGTTCCCAAGCTCGTGGAGCGAGATCGACGCCAAACCGAACAAATCCTCGAGCTCCGCACGTCCGTGCTGGCGCTGGAAGCCAAGCTCGAGGGACGCGGACTCGCTGCCGCAGAGATCAATCGCCCCGAGTCTGCCAGGAGCGCCCCGGGCTCGTCGGATGAATGGATCGAGTGCCAAAGCTGCGGCGCCCGAGTCGCCGAGTCCCTCGCGCGCAACACCAACGATGGGTTGCTATGCGAGCCCTGCGCCTCGATCCCCCGCCGCTTGGTCTAGAGTCCCCGAGCACGAGCGCGCGTTCGGATCAGACGAGACCCGAGCGCTCCAAGAGCGGGGCCAGCGAAGGGTCACGGCCCATGAAATTGCGAAAGAGCTCCTCGGGGTCCTTTTCGTCCCCGCGCGCGAGAATGTGTTGGCGAAACGTCCGCCCGATCTCCCGGTCGAACACTCCGCGCTCCCGAAAGCGCTGATACGCGTCCGCGTCGAGGACCTCTGCCCACTTGTACGAGTAATAACCGGCCGCGTAACCCACCGAGCTCCCGAACAAATGCGAGAAGCTCGCCGCCAGCGCGTACTCCTCCGGGATCGGAACGGACGTGTACCGCTGCAAGATCGTCCGCGCGAAGGAGATCGGGTCCCCTTCGGACGTCGTGTCGAACTCGACGTGCAGCGCCAAATCCATCACCGCGAAGCCGAGCTGGCGCATCATCGCGTTCGCCGCCCGGAACGTCCGGGCGCTCCTCATCTTGTGAAACAGGTCGGCCGGCACTCGCTCTCGGGTGAGGTGGTGTCGGGCGAACAGGTCGAGCCCCTCGCGCTCCCAAGTCCAATTCTCCATGATTTGCGATGGGAGCTCCACGAAATCCCACGCCACGTTGGTCCCCGCCAAGCTCCGGATAGGCACCTCGGTCAAGACGTGGTGCATCAAGTGGCCAAACTCATGGAAGAGAGTCTCGACCTCCTCGTGGAGTAAGAGCGCCGGCTGATCGCCAATCGGCGGCGTCAAATTCGCCGCGACTACCGCGACGTGGGGGCTCCCGCCGACGCCGATCGTCAACCCATTCATCCAGGCCCCGCCGCGTTTTTCTTCGCGCGGGTACAAATCGAAAAAGACGTTCGCGAGGTGGGCCCCGTCTTCGTCCGAGACTCTGTACGGCGCAACGTCGGCGTGCCATTTCGGCGCTTCGGGCATCGGCTCGATCCGGACCCCGTAGAGTCTCTTGGCGGTCTCGAACAATCCGTCGAGCACCGCGTTCAGAGAAAAATAGGGCCTCAGGGCCTCCTCGTCGTAATCATACTCGGCCTCCCGGAGCTTCTCCGACCAGTACGCGACGTCCCACGGTTTCATGGGTTCATCCCGACCGACTCTGGCCCGTCGAAACTCGACGAGCGCCTGGTTCTCCTTCTCGAAAAACGGGACGGTGCGCTGAGTCAGGTCGTCCACGAAGGCCCGCGCGCGCTCGCCGCTCTTGGCCATTCTCTCTTCGGTGACCAAGTCTGCGAAGCTCGCGTACCCAAGCAGGCTCGCCTGTTCCTTGCGGAGCTCCAATATCCTGCGAACGAGCGGACGATTGTCCCACCCACCCGACGACGCACGCGTCTGGTGGGCGCGGTGCAACACCTCCCGAATGCCCGGGTCATCGACGTACGTGAGCGCAGGAATCAGGCTCGGCGCCTGCAAAGTGAGTCGAAAGCCCGCTTTCCCCTTCTCTCGTGCACTCTCTCGTGCTTGAAGCATCGCCGACTCAGGCAAGCCCGCAATGCGAGCCTCATCGCTCACCACGAGCTCGAAGGCCGCGGTCGCGTCCAGCAAGTTCTGCGAGTACTTGTTGGTGAGCTCCGCGAGCTCGCGCGAGATCGCCTCCAAGCGTTTTTTTCCGCCCTCGTCGAGGTCCGCGCCATGACGCCGCATGTCGCGAATCGTCTTGTCGAGAAACCTCCGGCGCGCCGGTGCAAGGCCCGCCGCCTCTTCGGTGGCCGCGTAGGCCTCGAGCGCCCGCCACAATCCTGCATGCAGCGGAATCGATGCGAAGAACGCGCTCACCTCCGGATCCACCGCATTGTAGGCCTCTCGCAACGCGGGCTCGCTCTTCACTGACTCGAGGTGCGAGACGACACCCATCACGTCCGAGAGGCTCTCCGTCGCCCTTTCGAGCGCCGCCAGCGTATTCTCGTAGGTGCGCGGGCCGCTCTCCGCCGCGATCGAATCGATCGCCGCGCGTGCTCGGACCAAAAGCGCTTCGATCGCGGGTCTGACGTGCTCGGCCCGAATCAAATCAAAGGGGATGTTCGGGCCCTCGAAGAAGAGCGGGTTGTCGACTTCGGACATCTGATATTCGTACACCGCTTCGGGCCCGTCGGTCACGGTATGTCGCGCCGTCGTTCCGCCGTTCGAACCCCTTGCTGAATCGGGAGCCTCGGCCGACACTTGACGAGGGTGACCCAGCTCCAATCCAAGAACCCGCCCGGGGTCGTGCCCGCGGAGCTGAGCCTCGCCGAGACCACCATCTCCGCGCTGAAATCTCCGCGTACCCAGAAGCTCCTGGCCCAGACCCTCTTGGGCCTCGGCGCCTTGCTCGCGGTCGTCGGCCTGATCGCGTGGGCTGCTCGTGAGCCCCTTACCCACGCATCCCTTCGACTCGTCGAAGCTCACGGTGTCTTGGGGCTCGTGCTCGGGGTGATTCTCGCCGATGCCTGCCCAATCCCCGTGCCCTCGGCGCCCTTTCTCCTCGTGGCCTACGTCGGCGGCCTCTCTTTCGCCAAGGTTTGGATCGCCGGCGGCCTGGCCAGCGTTGCCGCAGGGCCCCTCTGCTATCTGCTCGGCCGGACTCTCGGCCGTTCGGACAGAATTCACGCCTGGATGAGTCGCACGGGCATCACGCCGATGATGGCGCGACACGGCTCGAAGCTCGTCTTCGTCGCCGCGATCAGTCCCCTTCCCTACGCCGCCACGGCTTGGATCGCAGGAGCTACTCGGATCCCTTTTTGGCCTTTCCTCGGCGCCTGTTTCGGAAGGCTCCTCAAGATTGGCGTCTATCTCTCCGTCGTGGTCTTTGGCTGGACTCTCTGAAGCGCCGGGATCGCCACCACTCCGCCATCATCACCGCCGCCGCGGTCGACACATTCAGACTCTCGACCCAACCCGTACCGGGAATTCGAAGAATCCCATCGGCCGCCGCTCTGACTTCGGCTCTTGACCCAGAACCCTCTGCGCCCAGCACGAGGGCCACGCGCTCGGGGAGCTGAGTGCGCCAAAGCTCGCGCTCCGCTTCCGCCGCGGTCGCCAAGATCGTGAAAGATGCACTTCGCAGCGCTTCGAACGTCACCTCGAAGTCCTCGAAGGCCACCACGTCCACATGCTCCGCGCCCCCCTCGGCAGTGCGCAGCGCAGCCGGCGTCTGCCCCACCGCCTGCGCCCCCAAGGTCACGACCATCGAGGCGCCAAAGTGCGCGGCCGAACGCACGATGGCGCCGATGTTGTGTGGGTTGGCGACCCCGTCCAACACGAGGACACACGCCGGCCCTTCATCGATCTCCGTGATTTGCCGCGGAACCCTCACGCGAACGATCGCCGCCAAGCCCTCGTGGTGCACCGACTGCGTCAGCCGATCGAGGTCGTCGTCCGTGACCACGTGATAGGGCCTTCGCTGCTCCGCCAAGGTCCCGAGCTCAGGACCCAGCGCCGCAACGAGATCCCGATGCACGTAGAGCCTCACGATGTCAGAAGGGCGGCTCACGAGTATCGCGCGCACTGCATTGTAACCCACGACTCGCGCCTCGCCGCTGCTCCGCCTTGCCATTGATGGCCCGCCGGATGACACCGTCGCGCGAGTTCTGCAACCTCCGTCTGCTACGGCTCACATGCGTCGTCGCAGTATCACGTGAAGGTGCGCCCAAAGGCTGAGCAGGTCGCTGAAGAAGGCACCGAAACTCATGCCGTGCCCGTGCCCGTGCCCGTGCCCGTGCCCGATTCACCCGGTAACCGGCGCTGACCCCCACGGTGTTGGCTGAAGCCTCGGGGATGCGGTGGACGCTCACGAACCAAGGGGGTGGGTACTACCGAGTCGATGGAGCCATCTATCCCGGCCTCTTGCTCGTCTTGCGCGAGATCGCAGAATCCGAGCGAGATGACTTGCTTCGCTGGTTCGCTGGCGCCAGACTCGAAGACGAAGCGCAGGACAAGACCTGGAGGTGGATCATGAGTCACTCGAATGCCAAACGTGGAGATCGGAAGCTCGAGGAGCTCGAAGGCTACGACGAGTTGGTCCAATCGTTCCTCGCGACGCTGAAACCCGAGCAACGGCTCGCCGGGCTCGATCCGAAGGACCGGCTCGCCGGGCTCGATCCGAAGGACC
>CAYXDO010000119.1:0-34341 GCA_964463485.1 uncultured Myxococcales bacterium
CGCGAAGCTTAGGCGCAGGCAAGATGCCTGCGCTCCCAGGGGTCCGCGAAGCTTACAGTAGAGTAAGTAGGCGAAGGGTCGTACTCACGTGGTCGTGGCGGTCTCTGCGAGCTTCAGGGTCACGTTCCGCTCGCTCCAGGCCACGCAACTCGACGTGTAGCCGCGCAGGCGGACCTCTGCGCGACGGCCGACCAACTCGGGCAGCGGCGCATCGTTGAAGAACAGGAGCATCTCGCCGGTGCGGAACCGTCCGACGGCCGACGGCCCGCTTGGGATTCCGCGGTGGCTCGCGCTCGTCTCCGCGAACCCGTCGACCTTCGCGAAGGACGTGATGTCGACATTCTCCCGCAGGTGCTCGGAGGTCTCGAACATCACGCGCGCCATGATGAAGCCTTGGAAGCCGAGCGCGATGGCCAGCGTACCGCCGGAGCGAACCTCGAGGACTTCCTCACCGGCTCCGAACGAATACAACGAGGCCGGGTCGGAGCACACTTCGGTCGGGAGGGGGCCCGCATCGGGCGGGCCGCCATCCGGGGCCGGGTCGGGTGGCGGACCGCAGGAAAGGGAGGCGAGCAGGGCGAATGCGGGCCATTGATGTGGTTGGTCCTTCAATTCAGATCTCCAGGGTCACGTCGAAGCTTCCGACGAACGCAAGCCTTCCGGACAGAGCCGGGTACGCGTCGTAACTCATGCCGTACACGTCGAGGCCGAGGCCAAGCCGGAGTGCGTCGGCGAAGTCGAGTTGGGAGCTCCACTCGAGGTCGAGCCCTCCGAGGAGGCTCGACATACCGCCGAGCTCCTTGTCGGCGCTGCGGTGGATGGGCACGTTCGGAAACGTCTCGTAACGAGCGCGATACAGGTCGGCGGCGCCTTGAAGGTAGCCGCGGAGCTCCGCCGAGACGAGCACGGTGTCGTCGAGGAAGCCGAGAGTTTGGCGCATGAAGGCCGTGTGGGCCATGAGGCCCCAGTCGTCGCTGTACAGCTTGTACTCGAGCAGGGCGTGCCACGAGGGTAGGAGCTCTTGTCGCACTCTCAGCAGGATCGAGCCGCTGGTGCGGGCGTCCGGCAACGCCTCGGGAACGGCGGTGGAGGGGTTCGCGGCCTCGGGCTCGAACACACGCACGAGCCGATATGGGTTCGCGAGGTAGCCCGTCGCGACGCCGAGCGACGCGCCGACGTCCGCCACCGTCCTCTGTCCCAAGACTTGCGAGAACGTCGCGGACAAGTCATGCCCCAGACGCTCGTGCTCGAGCGTTCGGGCGCGAGACTGCCCTATCGCGGCGAGCTGAAACCCATATGCGAAGCCGAGGGTGACGTTCCGCTCGAGGAGGTCGAAGGCGTACGTGGCCTGGACCCCATGGCCGACGAAGTCAGGCTCGACGCTGGCGCCGTAGTCGACGCCAGCCTTGGTACCCTCGCCAAAGTCGTACTCGAAGGCAGCGCGCGCCTGGTGCCGAAGCTCTTCGAAGCCCGCCGGCGACGCGGACGTCACGACGTCGACCGACGCGGCGGACACGACGTCGACCGTGTAAGCCGCGCTCGCCGAGATCGCCTCTCCAACCTGCTTATTGCCTTCGATCGTCGTGGCGAGCACCCTCACGTGCGAGTCGTCCGAGTACAACATCACCGAGCTCGAGACTCGGTCGGACTCAGCCAAAGCAGCGCTCGGTCCCAACACCACGCCCAAGAGGAAACCGAGCGTGGTCGCGCGCGCACCGTCGAAGCGCCGGAGCTCAGTCACACCCGCACCCTCCCCCGCCCCCGTCCTGGCTCGGCCGCGTGCCCTCACGAGGGGTCAGGAAGTGGCCATGACAGCCGTCGTGGCGGGGCCTCGGCGAGACTTGCATGCGACGGTCCGCGAGCGCGCCGCGCTCCCAGGGGTGCACGAGCACGCAACCTTCCAAGGCGCCCAGAAACGTGAGGGCGATGAGTATCCACCTCGCGTCGCTCATAGAGTCATCAGGAAGCTCGAGAGATCCTCGAGCTGCCAGCGCGACAGATGGCTGGTCCCGCCATGAGTGTCGAAGACACCGTCGCGCTCGTTTCGCCCCGTGTCCAAGGGCCCGAGCGCGGGGTGGCCTGGCGTCGCCAGCGCCTCACGCAAGCTGCGTGCGCGGCCGTCGTGAAAAAAGCGCGTGCTCGGTCGATCCCACAGCCCTCGCAGGGGCGTGGAGCCGAAGTGCAGCCCCTCGGGCCCTTGCACGGTCTCGGGGAACGTGGAGATGAAGCCGGGCGTGACCTTTGAGGCATCCAACCCCTCGGGCGTTCGCGTCGGCGAGATCACCGGGGCGAAGCGAATCGGAGTCCGAAACGGCGCGAACAAGGCGGGCCGGGTGGCGTTGGTCGTGCGAGGCAGCGGGTGGCAGAACCCACAACCCACCGAAGGTTCTTCGAAGAGTCGCTTTCCTCTGCGGGCCGAAGGCAGGGCGAGGTGTGCGTTCGGGTTCGGCAGCAACCTCGGTGTGCTCAGCATGAAGAGACCCACGGCCCGTGTGATGCCCTCGAAGTCGAGCGGAATGGGCTTTCTCGTCCCGTCGCTCGACTCGATCGATAGGACGTCTCCCACTGTAGTCTCCCGACCGAGGAGCTCCTTGGCCGCCGCGCGAATGAACTCAGGCCGGCGCGCGTGCGAGGACCCATAGCGGCGCTCCGCGCACTCCGGGGGCGGATCGTTCTCGCAGCGTAAGACGTGGTTGCACCCCGCCGTGCTCGGGTCCCGCCCGCAGACGTCCGGCTTGGGATATTTCGACCAAATCACCGGGTCGAGCTCCTCGCAGCAGAAGTTCTCCTTTCGCGCAAACTCGTTCAGCACGGGAAAGAAGTTCTCCTCGCTCATCGACGACTCGAAGAACCAAGGCCGCGTGTCATAGAGCCCACGCTGCGCCATGACGTTGCGCGCGCCCCACGCGCGGCTCGACTGCAGCGGCATGATGATGGGTCGGGCGATCGCGCCGTTTTCGCGATGGCAGTGGACGCAGGTCTGATCTCCGTCGACCGTGAACACGGAGGTCATTTCGTTGATCGCCTCTCCGAGCTCGACGTCGGTCGCAGGGAAGGGGCCGGCGGCCAAGTCACCCACGATCACGGTTCGGCGCGCGGCGCTCGCCGGGTCGAGGATCGAGATCGACTCGGCGAGACGGTCGACCGTGATCAGCGTACTCTTGGCCGCGACGATCGCTTTGGGGTTGTAGCCCGTGCGAAGGTTCGGGCCCGTGAGGCGACGCAGCGACCCATCTTCGCCGATGTCGAAGCCTTGGACCTCGTTCGAGCCCGCGAACGCGACCCACAGGCGTCCGTCGAGGACCGTCATCGCCTCAGGGAGGGCACCTGCGACGATCCAATTCTCCTTGGGCGGGAGGTACGCGACGACCGACGAGGTCCAGGTGTCGGGCGCGGGCAAGAGGAGCCCGCGCTTCGGAGCGTCGGGGTCGACGTCGCGAAAGTCTCGGCAGCAGATGGTGTCGGACGTGTAGCGGTGGAGCTCGCGGTACGTCGTCGTGTCGAATACGGCGAGCTCGTTCTGGAGATCTTGAAACACGACGTTGGCGGTCCCGTCTCCAGGGTGGCCGTCGTCGTCGAGGTCGTTGCCTGAGTCGGCATACTGTCCGAGCCCGCGGCCGATGTCGGCGACGAAGAGGTACTTGCCCGAGACGGCGAGCCCGCCGACGGGCGAGCGCAGCTCGATCCAACTCACTCCGCGGGGCGCGCCGCGGCTCGTCGTGGTTGGGTTGCCGTCGATGTCGATGGGCTCACCCGAGTCTGCGTCGATGACTGCGACATTGCCACCGGCGACGGTACCTGCGAACAGCTTCTTTCCGTCCTCGGTGAGCGCGAGGGGGCCTGGATTGTCTCCGACCGGCACACCCATCGGGTCTTCGAGCGGGATGCCGGCGGTGTTGGGATCGAAGCTATCGAGCTCGTCGGAGACTTCCCAGCGGAGCACGGAGTCCTTCCAGCGGTTCGCGAGAAACACACGTCGGCCGGACGGGTGCCAGATGGCGGACTCGGTATAGAAAGGCACCGGGACTGTCGCTCCCTGCTCGTTGGTCTCCGTGTCGAGCACGAGCGCGCGATCGCTGAAGCGCAAGGTGACGAGGAGGGCGCGCCCGCTGGGATCGAGCGCGCAGCCCCACGGTGATTTTCCGACGGTGATGCGCTCGACGACCTTGCCAGCGGCGAGGTCGACGACCGCAATATCGGTGCCTGGACTGTCCTCGGTGCCGCCGAGCAGCACCCACGCCCTGCCACCATCCTTGGACACGCAGATGGCTCGCGGGCGATCTCGGTGCGGCTGCGGGGTCCAGAGCGGGTCCTCCGGCGTGAATGGGTTTGGATCGGGGCTCAGAGTCACCATCTCACCCTGGCCAGAGCAACCCATCGAGAGGGTCGCCAGCCAGGCGAGCGTGTCCCAGACCATGAGTCGACGCCGCGCCAGCGGCCTGTGTTCGTTCATCAATTCGAGGTCTCCAGCCAGCTCCGGAGCGCCCGACACTCGGGGTCGCTTCGGTGCTCGAACACGCTGCCGGCGGCGTGCCCGGCGCCGCCGAGGGCTTTTTGTAGCAAAGGCGTCTCGAGCGGGGTCGAGCCTTCGAGGAATCCGAGCGTCGCGTCATAGTTGGCGCGAGCCTCGGCGTCGGACAAAGACTGGGTCGAGAAGGTTCCGATGGGTGCGAGGCGGCGCTGCCTTGGGGCGTAGAGGTCCCACCCGCGGGCGTTGGTGCCGTGGCACGTCGAGGAGCCGCAGCGCTCCACCAGCACCCCCTGAGCGACGCCAACGAACAGCTCATAGTCGGGCGCCGGAAGAGGCCGAAGCTCCTCGGACTCTCCGCAACTCACCCAAGCGGGCAAGAGGAACCAAATCATGCGCATCACGGCTTGCCGACGTAGGCCGCGCCGAACTCGATCCACCGCGTGAAGGTCAAGATCTCCTCGGCGGTGAGTTGCTCCGCGCCGGCCGGCGGACACTTCTGCGTCAGGGCCCGCGGCGCCTCGAGCTCCCGATCCCTCAGCTTCTCGACGAGGTAAGAGGCGCGGGCGAGCCCGCCCGCCGCGTCCACGTACTCGTACCCACCCGGCGAGCCCGCCCCAGGTCGCAGCAGGCTCTCGTAGGCCCTCGTGTAGTGCGTCGTCGGTTCGCTCGTGAGTGTGAGTCCACCGGCGGGCGTCGCTCCCGAATGGCAGCTCAAACACTTCGACTCGACGATCGGTTGCACGTTCGCGCGGAAGTCGACCAGCACAAAGGCCTCCGGAGTCACCGCCGGGAGCGGGTCGATCGGTCGACGCCGATCCGAATCCACGTACAGCCCGGCGGTCACCGACGCCTGAGTTACGACGTCGACGGCGGGCTGGAGCACGCTCTCCTTGCGGCCGTCCATGGCCCCGTGGCACCCCGCGCAGCGCGCAGAGAAGGACTCAGGTGGGATGCCGACAGGAAAGCGCTCGCCGGGAAGGACCGCGTACCACTGGTGCTGCTGCGCGCCGACCACCATGCGTTCGGCATCCAACGTCGTGACGCGGACCGGAACCTTCGCAGGGATGTCGGCGGCGAGGCTCCCGTCTGGCGCTGGCGGGATCTCGATCGCCGCGAACAGCGGCATGCGACCCGAGATCGAGAGGTTGGTCGCGTGCGGGTGCCGATCGAGAGTCTCCTCCGGCGGCACCGCGGTGACGGTAAGGGGCGTGCCGAGCAAGTCAGCGAGGCTCGCTACGGGCACCAGCGGCCGCACATATTGGATGTCGTCGCGAAGCGCTCGTGGACCCGTCGGTGACATACGCGCCAGGACGGCCTCGATCACCTTCACTCCGCTGTGCACCAAGCGGCCGGTGCCTCCGTCGCTCGTCCACGCGCGTGGATGCGGCGGATCCTCGGCGCCGCGTGGATAGACGGCCACCGGCTGAGTCCAAGCCAACTCACCCCCTGCCAAGAGCTCCATCGACTCGATGACCGGACGGAAGCTCGCTCTGTCGGCCCCGACGCGCACGCGCATCAGTCGAGTCACCACGCTCGCCGGTGGGTTCGTGAGGTCGACCGGACCCTCCGCGTGGGCGACCAAGATCGAGCCGTCCGGCATGGGCGATGGGTCGCGCCAGAATCCACCAGCGCTCGTCCCCGTGCGGGCAGCTGAGGAAGTCAGTACGGTCAAAGCGTGGCGGAAACCGGGCAGGGTCGATGAGGTCTCCTCACCGTCGGGAATTTCCACGGCGAACTGGCGCTCGAGCAGACTGAGCGGACCGCCCCTCGAGAGATTTCCATCGTCGACCAGCGTCGCCAGGTTGCGCCCATCCGGCAACTCTCGCAGCGCGTAAAAGACCTGCGGTGGCTCGGACATGCCAAAGTGCGGATGGGCCTCCGGCTGGAAGTGGAACTGAGCGTTGTGATCGACGGGGAAGCGGAAGAACACACCTTTGTACCCACCGTCGCTCGAACGCTTGATGGTGTAGGCGATCGAACCGGCAAACTCGCCACTCTCCAAGAAGGTAGGCCGCACTTCGGGCTGACACGTGTAGGTCAGACGCTCGAGGTTCGCGCCGTCGACGTCCATCGCGTACAGGTCGGAGTTCTGATAGCGCGCGTCGTCCGAGAGATCGCCACGCATGGACACGAAGTAGATCCGTTCGGCCGCCGCGGCCCCGCCGCTCGGCCCGAAGATCGGCGACAGGTTCGCGACGGGACGGCCCGAAGCGCTGGGCGTCGTGTCCTGGGTGAGTTGCCTGAGTCCGGTTCCGTCGACGCCGATCGTGTAGATGTTGAAGGCGTTGTCGGCGGACGTTCTCATCGAGAATACGACGCGGAGCCCGTCGTGACTCACGGCGGGATCTCGGATGTCAGCGGGGGTCGAGTGCGCTGCGGCCGTAAGATTGACCGGCGCGACGCCGGAGAACGGCGCATCGATGCGATAGAGGTCGGAGCCCGGCGTGAACGGCGGGAGCACGAAGGGATCGGCGGCAGGGATGGGTCCGCCGACGGCGATGATCGACGTGGCTCCCGCGGGCGCAGGGCCGAGCACCGCAGCCCGCTCGGCCGCGATCCAGCCGAGGATGGCTTGGACGTCGTCGGACTCGCGCGGGTCCTGGCCGGCCTCGACCGAGGCCGCGAAGAAGGCGTCGTTGCCGCCCTTGTGCGGAATGCCGCCGACCTCGAACGGGAGCATCTTGGCGATGAGGCGGGAGCGTAGCGGCTCGCCCCAGAGTGTGATGTTCGCCTTGGCGTTTCGGTAGGACTCTCGGACGTCAGCGCGAGAGATCAGCTTGGTCTCGACGTCGATGGGTCCCTTGAAGATGCTCACGCCGAAGTTGAGCTCGCCGTGGCAGGTCGCGGTCGCGCAGCCTTTTTCGATGAGTATGGGTAGCACGTCGGAGCGGAAGCGGACCTCGAGCTCGGAGAGATCTGGAACGTCGAGGCCCTCTCCGCCGTCGGTCACCGACGACGCGAAGTCTTCGAGCGTCTTCAACTCATCGACGTCGCGCGAAGGGAACACTGGTCCTCCGAAATGGTGGAGCCCTCCCTGGGCGACTGGAAGGGTCTTCCGAAGGAAGCTCGACAGGGGCGCGCCATCGCGAGAGTTGATCTTGGCCTTCGTGGAGCGGAGCGCGGCCGCTGGGTCCGCGAGCTCTCCGCCCGGTCCGGTCGAGTAGGTGAGCCATCGGTCGGCGTCGAGGGAGTACTGACTCTCGGTGCCCTTCAGGACGCCGTGGCAGTTGTTGGCGTCAGCGCACCTCCGCTCGAGCACCGGGACGACCTTCGTGGTGAAGACGTCCTGCTCGGGCTCCGAAGCTGGGCAACCCAGCGCGACCGCCAGCCCCAACAGGGGCCATACCTTGATGTTTGCCATGGTGCTTGGGACCAGAATTCAATCATGCTGAGTGCCCGCGAGGATTGTCTTGGATCAATCGGACCAGCGGGCACGAGATCGGCGCGGCCGGAACTTGGCCTGGCGCATTCTCAGGCTTGTTCCCGGGCAAGGCGAGAGAGCATGGTGCGGCCGACGGGCCGCGCTGTGTTAGAATCGGTCCATCACATCTTCCGACATCGCGCGATTTTGCCGAAAGACCCTGGACGAGCTGAGCATCGAGGACGAGCCCTCCTTTGCTCACATCGCGCTCTATGCAGATCTGAAGGAGGTCGTCCTTCGGGAGGGTTGCTGGTTTCGGATCTTGCCGGAAGGTCGAGCTTCGAGCTGGGATCGCGCGCTCTTTCTGAACGCGACATTTTGGGGCGCCGAGGAAGGAGGCGACGTGCTCGTCGACGCGAGCCTCCCGGCCGACGTGGTGACTCACGTCGCGTGGCACCGGCTCGCCGCGAAGGCGCTCTCGAGCCCCAAAACCAAGCCTTCGGTCGCCGCGTTGTTCCTGGGCGAGTCGATCGCGAGCGCCTTCGATCTATACCTCGTGGGTCGGATTCTCGGACACGCGCCGAAGTCGTCCTTTCTCACGACTCAAGTGCTTGCCATGGCCGAGACCGCGGAGGCCGCCGGGCTCGACGAGATCGGGTTCGCTGAGTTGCTAGGGAGTCTAGCGGACGCACCGGAAGAGTCCTTCGCGAGCCTGCTCGAGCTGCTCCTGTCGGCGACCGAAGCCTTGTTTGCGAGCCTCCACGCCGAAGCGGCCCTCGAGGTCGTGACAGGGCTCGAGTCGCACCGCTTCGGTCCGCTGCTGCATCGTTACGATCTCGCCACCTGGATCCTCTACGCGCGCGCCTACGGGGACCCAGAAGCCTCCACGAAGGTCAGCCAGGTGCGTCGCTCGTTGCGAGACGCAAAGGACCCGCTTCAATGGCTCACCGACAGCTGGGTACTGCCAGCGCTCGGTCAGCCGAGACGTTGAGTCAGGAGCTGTATGACTTCGAGGTGAGTCTCGACTATGATCGAGTCCTGAGTGCTTAGAAAGACTCCAGTTCATGCTGGGGTGCCGAGAGACGAGGCCGGCCGGACGCAGCTCGGGACGTTCTTGACGGAAGGCTCGTGAGGGTAACGGTCGTTCGAGTGGAGATTGTGGCGGAAACGCGACCGCGAGAGAAGGCGGCCGGCACCTAGTCGCTGCTAATCCCGGTTAATCCTGCCTAATCCTCATCCTGCCTCAGGATCGGGCACGGGCACGGGCACGGGCACGGACGGGCACGGGCACGGCATTTTCGGGACCTCGGCGGCTGTCGAGGAGGTCAACGACGATCCGCGCCACGCGCGAACCACTTCAGGAACCCAAGCCGATGAGTGAGACTTTGGTCGCTCGGCAGCCAGTAGCGTCGAAATTCCGGGCGGCTCTGCGAGGACGTCGTGCCCGTGCCCGTCCGTCGCTGCTTGGTCAGTTTCGTTTGATCGATGTCACGGGCGAAATCGCGGAGTCGAACTCGCTCCGAGCGCAGTCACTCGGCCGAGGGCGCTACGGCCTGGACGAGGGTCGATAGGAGCAAAACACCGCCGAACGCGATGACGACGAAATTCCATCCCGAGAACCGCTCGTTGCGATCGTGCTCGGGGTGCTCCATTCTCAGCAACTCATTGATCGTTTCTTGGGCTTTGGCAAGCGGGTAGGCAAGACCGACGACGAGCAGCATCGACATGAGCGCCAGCCAATTCGATTCGGATCCGGGGCCCAGCTTCCCTACCACGTGCTGGACGAGACCTCCGAGGACCGTCGAGCCTACGAAGCTCGAAGCGAGACTGCTGGCAGACCAAGACCGCAAGATGCCGGCTTCACGGGAGTGCCTCGTCACTCGGAGGAAAATGTCCTGCACGAAAAAGATCCCGAAGATCCCACGAATCAGGGGCCACACATTCTCGCCGGTCAGCCGTTGCTGAAACCGATACTGACGGTCGATCCAGAATACGGCATATAGACCAAGGCTCGCGACCGTCAGGATGAAGACTTTGGTCGTGCCGACCGCAAACCAAGGCTGCGCCGGCGCAGCGGCGCGCTGCGGAGAATCGGGCCGATTCAGCTGCTCTGGACTGCCCATCGCACTTTTATCAGGCGAATCGCCGGTTCGCGCAAGGCACGCTTGCACGGCCCGCGAAGCGCAATTCATGCCCCGCGTGCGGCCGATGTTGCGCAGGAGTTGTTGATCTCGGGCCGATTGTGCTGCTCGGATGGACAAAGTTGGAGGATCATCTTCATCCGCCCTTGCTGGCCTTGGTCGCGAAGTTGCGAATCCGAGTCGAGGGCCTTGCCGAGCTCAGGGTGACCGGAACCACGAGTGGAGATCGCACTTCTGCAATCGAGGCCCCCTTGCTGTATCCTGCTGCTGCGTGTCGGAAGAGATCGGGCTCGTCGTATTGTTGGTCACTCCCCATCCCTTGGAGGCCGCGCAGCTAGCCGCCGCGCTTAGAGCGGCTGGCCTCGACCCTAACGTCGATCGCGGAGACCAGCAGACCCTCGTCAAACTGCCGGCGGACCAAATCGCACGAGGCGCTGCGATTCTCGCGGCGACGCCCAAGGCAGAGTTGCCTGAGCGTGACCTCACCGCTCCGAGATGGGTGTGGCCAAGCGTGGCCCTGGGCATCGCGACCATCGTCGCCTGTGCGATTCGCGGGAGAAATCCGCCCCTCGTCTTCCTTTCGTTTCCCATCTTCTTCGTGCCTCTGTTCGCTCGCAAGCTCGGCTCCTCGAGCGCAAACCGCTTCGGCACTCTCGGCCTCATCGTCGCGCTGTTGGGCAACGGCGTTGCGCGAGCGATCACGAATGAATCGACGACCCGAACGCAGGTCCTGGCAGCTGCCCTCCCCTGCGCCGTGTCGTTCGTCCTCGCCTTGGTGGGTTTGTTTCGAACCGGTTTGTTTCGACCTGGCGCTCCGAGGACGTTCAAAGTGGGCCAAGCTCACGCCTGGTGGGCGTTCGGTCTGAGCGCGGCCTCCGGATCGGTCCTCGCGTTTCTTGCAACGATGTTGGAGCCCAGTCCTCCGCCGGGTACACCCATCGCGTTCGAGGAGTTGAATTTCGTCATACCCATGCCGGGGGGAAGTTGGGAGCGGTCGAACGCTCGCGAGCTCAACAAAGACGCAACCCTCGCCTTCGAGAGCGGCCACTTCCAGTTCATGGTCATCGCCGAGCAGGGCGACGGAAGTCTGAGCGTCGACGGCCTCATCGAGCATTGGAGATCTGGAACTCAAGAGCGTGCGACTCCTCCTCGAGCCGTTTCGATCGACGGGCTCGATGCTCGCGAGTCGAGCAGAACTTCGAAGGTCTTGGGTCGAGATTTCATTTATTACGACTGGGCGATCGAGCACAATGGTCATCTGTATCAGCTGATCGGCTGGGGCCCCGCATCTCGTCCCAGCACTCGCGATGAGTTGTGGAAGGTCGCGTCCACCTTTCGATTGATCGACGAGTCGCGGCAGAGCCCCAAGCTCGTTGCGAACGGATCACCGGTCGGCCGGTATGTGTCCCCGGTGTACGGCTACACGGCAGACCTCGGCCCTCGATGGGTCACCAGCTCTCAGGCCGCCACGCTCTTTCCATCCGCCGAGCTCGTGGCCTTCTGCGGATATCGAACATCGCTCTCGGTCACCGGGTGGCCGCTGGCGGGCGAAGCCATTGCGAACGACTTGGTCGTTCGCGTGTTCGCGGGCCATTACGGCATCGACGCCGAGACGCCCGAAGTCGGTCGCTCGGATGTCAGGCTCGGCAATTTTTCAGGAACCGATTTGGTCGCGAACCATGATGGAGCTCGCTATCGAATGCGCGCAGTATCCGACGGCAAAACAGCTCTGCTGGTGACTCAGGCGTGGCCTCAGGGCTCGACGAGCTCCGGGTGCGAGGATGTCATCGATACAGTCTCGTTCCGGAGTTCCCTGCCGCCAACCCCCGATCAAATCCCTCGACGGGAGCAGGTTGCGTGGTTCTTCACCGCCGCCGCGTTGGACCTCGAGCAACGCGGCAAGCCCAAAGAAGCCATGAAGCTCGCTGCGCGAGCGCTCATGCTCGACGCGACCAACCTGGGCGCCGGTGGGGTCCTCGTTCGAAGCGCTGGAAGATCTCGAAGTCAGAAGGAGGCGCATCGCGTTCTGAACCAGCTGATGTCTCGGCTTCCTGATGACGCGGGACTGCGTGGAGTACGCGCGGCCCTGCTGGAGCAGGAGGGGCGTTCGCGAGAGGCCCTCGTCGAATATGCGAAGGTTTTCGATGCTGGATTCGAGGATGACGATTTCTTCACGAGTTACATACATCTTCTCGAGAAGGAGGGTCAACGGCCTCGCGCGCTCTCCCAGCTTCGACACTATCGTACACATCGAGACAATGCGACGCTGGCCATCCTCGACGCCTCCGTGACTCAGCGATCCGGGGATCTTGCCGCTGCCGTCGAGATCCTCGAACGGCGATTGGCGAGCGATGACTCCGAGGAGCTCGGGTTCGAGCTGATCGGATTATACCAAACCACGGAACGGCATCGAGAGGCGATCGAGGTGGCGACGAAACTCATGCGCAGGGGCCACGGCGGGACGATGCTCGCCATCCAAAAGGCCCGCAGCGAGATGGCGCTTCATTGGTATGGGAGTGCGAAGAGTACGCTCGAAGCCGCTCAGCGTAGGGCGCCCGACGACGAGAACGTTCTTCAAATGATCGGTTGGGCTTCGAATCTGGTCGGAGAGGGTGCCAATTCGTCCATCAAGGTGCCCATCGCGCCGGTGAAGCTTCCGGACGAATTGATGAATCCCGCGGCCAATTCGCAGAACGGAATACGGAGCGAGGTTCTCTCGACAAAAGGACGATCGACGATTTCGACGGAAGGATCCCGCGCGTTCATTCTCTCGAGGGCCACAGCAATTTCGTTCGTCAACGGCTCGGATTATCGGACGACCGAGTATTATGCGGTCCGGATTCTCGGCCAGGCAGGAGCCGATGCCTTCAGTACTCTTCGATTCGATCTGGACCCCACGTCCGAGCGCATCTTCGTCAACTCCCTGAAGGTCTTCGATGACGCAGGAAATTTAGTGTCGACGGGATCGGTCTCGGACGCGTATGTCTCCGACCGGGCTTCGCAGGACGCGGGCACATCGCTCCGGTCGCTCTATGTCCCCGTGCCGGGGCTCGAGCCCGGACGCCAGTTCGAGGCCACGGTGACTCGGGAAGCGGCGACTCCGCCGCCGGGTATATGGTTCACGCGGCGATTTCTCGTCGAGGACTCACCAAGCGCCCAGAATCTCCTCTTCTTGCGCGGGGACCTCGATTCCGTGCGTCACGTCGGCTTAGGGGGCATCGACGCTCGCCGGGTAGGCGACGGATTGGCTTGGATCATCTCGGACCAACCTGGTTTCGAGCCCGAGCCCTTCGACCCATCACCCGAGAAAATTGCGCCAGCTGTCCTGTTGTCGAAGCGGTCAGCTACGTGGGAATCCGAGCTCGATACCTATCTTCGGGAGTTGGGTACTCTCCTGGACACCGACCCCAAACTGGCTTCCTTGGCACGAACGACCGCCCCGTCGACTCTCGACCGAAACGCAGCCGTGAAGTCGCTCGCGACGTACCTTCAGAGGACTCTG
This sequence comes from uncultured Myxococcales bacterium, assembly GCA_964463485.1. Lineage (GTDB taxonomy): Bacteria > Myxococcota > Kuafuiibacteriia > Kuafuiibacteriales > Kuafuiibacteriaceae > CAYXDO01. Next base: position 13,476 of record CAYXDO010000119.1, read on the forward strand.
ACTTATAAGAATACCGAGTTCGGACGCGGGGCCCGAATTCCCCGAGCGCCGAGCGTCGTACTCGGGCATCGCTATGGCGATTGCAAGGACCACGCGTTGCTCCTCGCGCACCTCTTACAGTCGGTGGGAATCGATGCCCGTTTGGCGTTGATCCGGTCATCGGGCGACATTGTTCACGAAGCTCCTTCGCTCGACCAATTCGATCACATGGTCACCTTCGTTCCTGGGGCCACACCCTCGATCGTAGATGCGACGGACAAGTGGGCGAGTATGGCTGAGAACCCGTTCTGGCTCGTTGGCCAAGAGGCGCTCCTGGTCCAAGCCGGACCCGCGAAATTCGTTCGAGTCGAGCGGGGCGAGCCCAGCGCTGTCGAGATTGAACGGGCGATCGTCGTGGAGGACGAGTCAACCCTTGGAGTCAACGAAGTGATCTCCGCTCGCGGCTGGGTCGCGAACGAGCTACGGGAGCGCCTCGGATCCATCGAATCCAGCCGTCAACCCGTCGTACTGTCCGGTTTTCTCGGCGGCGCGAAGATCCGAAGTCACAAGATCGACGGGCTATCGAATCCCGACGAGCTACTTCGAATTCACGTTTCCTGGTCCGGCCCCGGCCAAATTCACTCCAGCGAGAACGACTTGTTGATCAAGACTCCTGCGCGCTGGGAGGAACGCTGGTTGCGGGTGCCTTCCATCGAGCCCAAGAAGCACCCCTTCGAGCTTCGATGGAGTCTGGCGATCAAGACCGTGGTGACCATTCGATCCCCGGACGGGCGAGAACTCCGGCCGCTGGCTTCTGGCACGTCCTCCGCTGATTTCGCGCCGTTCGGCGCTTGGAAGGTCGAGATCGGCCAATCCGCGCGGACGGCGACGATGCGGTTCGAGATGGAGCGGGTCCCAGGCGAGCACCAGGCCGCCAAATATTCGATCTTCGAAGCGCAGTCTGCTGCGGCCTTGAGCAGCATTCAACAACCGCTCGTGCTCAGGAGGATGCGCGGACCCTAGACCCGGCGGAGGGCTTGAAAGCCGGCTCCGCGGAGAATTCGACTCCCGAGAGCACGCAACGCAACACTGATGCCACGTCTAGATGGCAGAGCGCGACGGTTCGATCCGTGGCTCCTGGCATGCGCAATCGTAGCCCGACAGTCCGCGTACAGCGAGCCTGCGTGGCCGCGTCCTCAATCCAACGCGCGAATGATGTCAGCGCCCGTCCACGGCGTGCCCACGCTCGGCGATGCAACGGCGAAGACCTTCTTCTTTCCTTCGAGCTCGGGGAGGTTTGCTCGACGGCGGAGCCCTTCGATCTCTCGGGGCAGTTCCTCGGCCGTGAGTGAGAGCTTGGCTTCGACCACCAACACGACGTTCGGGTCGTCGACCGAGCTCGCGACCGCGTCGAGCTCCGCTCCTGACCCTCGCCAAAATCGCTGGGCCGGCTCGAACCTCGCGCCATCGATCTCGAGCCGCGGGACCGCTTGCCGCACGAGGACCTCCCATGAGTCACCCAAATGTCGGGGCAGCGCGGCGATCGTTTGGCGTGCGACGACGTCCCCCAGACCGGCTTCGATTCGGCTGCGGTTGGGCTCAACGAATGCGTACCAGAAGGCCAGTAGCGGATCGTCGATCCGGTACCGCGTCCGCTTGCCGTCTCTCGGCGACTGGCCAAATGGGACCTCGCGGCGAATCAACCCAAGCTCAACCAGGCGCCCGAGCGGACGAACGAGCGACGTCGCGGGTTCGCCGAGGCGCGCGCTGATTTCCGACGGGCGATGGCAACCCGACCCGACCAAGGCCAGGATAGACATCGCCTTCCGCGGATCCCGATAGTCGTCCTTGAGCACATGATCAGGCTCGCGAAACAGCGTGCCGAGTGGGTCGAAGAACAGGTCCCGGAGAGCCTCCTCGAAGTCGGCGAACCCGCTCAGGAGCTCCCAATAGCGCGGGATCCCACCAGCCACAGCCCAGCGCCGCAACACGTCCTCGGGTGTCGAGACCCGAAGCGCCTCCCCAAGCCAGTGAGCGCCCAGTGGCGCCACCCGAATGAGCTCCTGAGCCCTCCCGTAGAGCGGCGCGGCCGCATCCAGGACCAGGCCGTGCATCATGGCCTGAGACGAGCCGCATGCGACCACGCCGATCCGCGGACCCGCGTCGATCTGCTTCTGAAGCAGACTCGGAATCTCTGGCGCCGCGCTCACGAGGAACGGGATCTCGTCGATGGCCAAGACGGCGCCCGGCGGTGACTCGCGAAAGAGCCGGTCGAAGAGGGGCTCCCAGGATGGATATGCGACCCGATCGAAGCCCGGAATCAGCGCCGCAGCCTCGCGCGCGAGAGCTTCGCGCTGCAGCGCAGAGTCTCGTTCGTCCGCGACATAGAAGATCGCCAATCGGCCCTCCAACGCCTTTCGAAGCAGCCGGGACTTTCCCACACGTCGGCGACCCCAAAGCACCGCGAAGCCCCGAGCGTCGAGCGCACGGCTGAGGCGTGAAAACTCGCGAGATCGGTCAAGGAACGGCAGCATTCTCGAAATATGCTCGAGGAGCATAATGTTTGACGAGCATAATCTCTTGAAACCGGGCCCCGTAGTGCTCGCAGCAAGAGCCTCGACAGACCGAACACCTCACCACCGACTTTGCCATGCCCTACCTCCCGGTCCCGGCCCTCCCCTCGTCGAACGATGAGCTCGAGACTACGATGGTCACCGGGCTCAGGGCGCGCGCCGAGCCCCTCAGTCAGTCCTCGGGGTGATCGAAAAGCTCCTGCAGGCGCGCGCGAAGCTCGTTGGGCAACTGAGCGCAGGTCGCCTGCCCGACCAATCCTACGTCGATGAGATCGCGAAGGTGCATTCGGTCCTTGTCTCCAAAAGAGGTGAGTTTCATGCGAACCAGAGCGTCCAACCTCAGAAGGCGAAACGTCGGGGTGACTTCGGACTCAGACACATCGGGCGCCGAAACGAGATACTCGGGGCGCACTTTTTCCGCAGCGAAGGTCACGAGAACGGCGCGCGCGCTTTCGCGTTCGGGCCATCAAGAAACATCTCCACACCGGCGGACCGACGGTGAATGAAGCCTGCGAGCTCGAGCGCGCGGGTGGCCGCCTCGAGATCGGCCCTCCGGAGGAGTAGATCGACGTCCTGAGTATTTCGAACGGCGCTTTCGTCCACTCGAGAGACCCACGCGGCAACTGCGTTGCCTCCAATCACGGCATATTCGATGCTGGCCCGGTCGAGACTCGAGGTCGCGCGCTCGAGCCGTTCTTTGACCTTCTCCACGGCTCCAACCATTCTGACCCAAGAAACATCACCATAAGTCACAGAAGTCATAGTCAGGCTCAATGATAGCGCGAATCGAGGAACCAATGCCGAGCAGTGTCGCGATCGGGGCTCCCGCTCGCGCATCCCTTCGTCATGACCGTTGCCCGTTCGTTCCGCCGTTGCTTGGCCCGACCGAGGGGCGCATTCTCTCTCTATGAGTCACCTACGCCCCGCGGAGCTCGCTGGCCGCTGGTACCCTGCCTCGGCTGCGGGTTGCTCGGCCTTCTTCGAGTCGGTGCCCGACCGCCCCGTCGAAGGCGTCCCCGACCGACCCATCGCCGCGATCGTCCCGCACGCTGGCTGGGTTTATTCGGGCGCGATCGCCTACGAAACTCTCCGGCGACTTCAGAGGGCGCATCCCGACGCGGCCTTGGTGGTCGTCTTCGGAGGCCATCTCTCCGCGCGCGACGCCCCTCGCCTCCTCGTCGAAGGAGACTTCGACACGCCCTTGGGTGCCGTACCCGTCGCCGCCGACTTGGCTCAAGACATCGCGATGGCCATCGAGTGCGACCTCGAAGCTCCTGACGAGTTCGCCGACGACAACGCCGTCGAGGTGCTCATGCCGATGATCCGCAACCTCTGGCCGAAGGCGCAGGCCTTGCTGATCGGCATCCCGCCGACTCCAGACGCTCCGAAGATCGGCGCGGAGGTTCGAATGCTCGCGCACAAATACGCACGCGACGTGGTGTACGTCGGATCGACCGACCTGACGCACTACGGACCCAACTATTCGTTCGTCTCCCACGGTCGTGGCCTGCGCGGTCTCGAGTGGGTGAAGAACGACAACGACGCCGAGATCGTGCGCCACATGGTGTCGATGGATCCTGGCAAGGTCCTGTGGAGCGCGGAGCGACGCCACAACGCGTGTTGTCCTGGCGCTGCGGCCGCGACCATGGCGGCCGCGCGAGCGGAGGGCGCGGCCCGGGGATCGGTCGTTGCGTACGCGACGAGCTACGACGTCAGGCCGAGCGAGCCGGAGCCGACGAGCTTCGTGGGCTATGCCGGCGTGCTGCTCGGCTGACACTCAGGAGCGCGAGCAACCAAGCGATCGAGCCTTTGGCCTGGGTGGCTCGGCAACCAAACCCATCGTCGGTGTCGACCACTCGAAACGACGGGCCGTTGGCGGCGTAACAGGCCCGCGTGGCTTGGCCGGTCGGATAGATGAAACACAACCCGGCGACGTCGTCGGACTCGAGCGATCTCTTCTGGGTCTCGCAGCTCGGCGCGCTCGCGAACATGGTCGTGCGCGCGTAGGTCCGCGTTGGAGGGGGGTGATCGAGCCCGAGCGTGTGACCGACCTCGTGCGTGAGCGTATTGCGGAGGTCCATTTGCCCGCGGCTCGATTTGCAGCCCGTGCTGTTCTCGTTCGCGATCACGAACTCGAAGTGCTCGTCGTTGAGCTCGATGTCGGAGTCGAAGATCAGGCCGCTCTGGCTATCGAACGCGTTGGTGGTGACCGCGATGATGGCGGGATCGTACGGCCAGCTCGCTGAGACGAACGTGACGAGGTTCTGGCTCGGGAGCTCCGGATCGAACCCTGCGTGTCCGTTGCTGACGACGCCTTCGAACGAAAATTGGAGGTCCGAGCAATCGACGTTGGTCCACGCCGAGTAGGAGCTCTTGATCTCGGCGAGCACGGCCTCGCGGTCAGCGACATCCGCGGTGAGCCGCGTGTCGATGACGTACGGGACGGTTCGGATGTTCCACACCAGCGAAGGTCCCGCGGTCGGCGAGGTGCGACTGCACTTGTACGCAAAGGCGGGCGGCGCGAACGCGAACATGGCAAGGAGCGCGGCCACGGACGCCGCGATCCCACGCCTGTGCCGAGCGAGCCCGAACAACGTCGTGAGGCCGATGATGCTCAGCAGCGGTCTCGACGTGGAACTCGTGGAACAATCACAGCCCGAAGCCTCCATCGGTTCGACCTCGAGACATGTTGGCACAGACGCGGACACGAAGCTCTCGTCAGGACCCACGATGCGAACTTCGGCGTCAGAATCCTCGGGCACCTCGAGCGGTCCGAAGCGATCGCCCTCGAGTCGGTGAAGCTCGGTCTCGTCGGGCCCGTCTGTTCGAAGGAACACCCGAAAGGCCTGATTGGAGAACGTTGGCATGAGGATCGTCGATCCGTCGCAGGTCATGACCAAGTCGAGCGACGACGCCGATCCATCGCGAGGGGTCGCTCGCGGATAGAGCGCCGCGAGGCCCGCGAGGTCGTCGTCCGTGAGCGCTCCGTGTTTGGTCGAAGGAGCCAGCGTCGGAGCCATCACGGACGCGAGGAGCTGCTGCTCGCTCGGCTCCAGATCGAAACACGAGGGGTGCGCCGTTCCAACGTCACCGCAGCTGTGCGCGAGCCCGACCGCGTGCCCGGCCTCGTGCAACACCACAGTGAACGCGTCGTAGGATCCGGGCTCGTCGTCGAACGTGAAGGTGGATGCGTTGAGCAAGATGTCGGCCTCCGAGATCAGCGAGGTCCTGGGCACGTAGGCGAGGAGCGTGAGGGCCACGGTGCTGTCGGGGTCGGGCAGGTTCGACCACGGAGAACGCGACACGGCCGAGCGTCCGTCACCGAGCGAGCTCGTCGTGACGAGGCCTCGGTAACGTGTGATCAGCTGCGAGCGGGGCCGCGCCGACCATCCGTCGAGGGCAAGCCGCGCCATCGATCGAAGTCGCGGGGAGTTTTCTGCGAGTAGGAAATATTCGAAGGTCGGATGCGGCAGGTGAATCGACGCGCCCGTGGCGGTCTTCGCGAGCTCGTAAGCGAATGCAGACGGGAGAGCGGCGAGGGCCATGAGGAGCTGCGCGAAGGCACCGTAAGGAAACAACTTGCGCATTCCCATCCTTTCCACCGATGCACAAAGGGCCCGTATCCTACTGTCCCAAGGCGACGGTAGGGATCCATCAGAGCCATCGGAGGCCGCGGTGATCCGGTAATTCTTTGACGGGCCCTAAGCACCCCGCGAGGGCCCGCATCAACGGGCGGCTGGGGTGATGGACGGTGGAGCGGGCAGCGCGGGAAGCGCTGGCGCCGTAGGTGACGGAGCCGACTCGACTGCTTTTTTCACTCGACCTTCGAAGACTCCGAGCGCCATCTCGGCGTCCGAAGGACCTTCTTCGGTCGCCTTGAGCGTTCCGTTTTGATCGGGTCGGACGAACGCGAGCCCCTCGAGGCTCGGGACGACCATCGCGAGCCCCTTGGCGGTGCGACGGACATGCAGCTTGCCCTGGGCCATTCCGATCACTTGGTACTCCGTGGCGACCTCAGGGTCCGCTCGAAGGAAGACGACGACTTCCTCACCGTCGGCGAAGATCGGAGTGCCGGCCACCTTCATTCCGACTTCGCCGACCTCACCTCCGAGCGTTCGAACGAGGAGCTCCTTGGGCAGCGAAGCGCGGGCGTGGATCGTGTCGAGGACTTCGAGCCGCGTATGTGTGTAGATCCGGCTGTGCCTCGCGTCCCAGTCCGCCTCTCGCTGTAGCACGCGCGCGCGGACCACGGCGAGCGCCTCCTTGGACATGTCTTCGATCGACAGCGGGAGCATGACAGTGGCCCCGGCGACGACCGGGACGGCCACGGAAGCGAGCGCAAGAGCGATACGGGCGCGCATGTGGAGATCCTACATCAAAGCACCTTCGAATCGATCGGGTGCTTGCGCGCATCCAAGCCTTCGGCGTCCGGGCCGTCGGGGAGGTTGACTCCGAATCCGCGGAGTCCCTAGAAACACAGCCGATGAAGCGATTCTTGGAGCGAGCCGCGGTCGCCCTCCTGTTGACGCTCCCGGTGCCGGCGACGGCGGCGACCGTGGCCGGCGCGCTCATCATGGACGGCGCGAAGAACGTCGACACCGATCGCTACAGGATGGCGAAGGACTGGGACGACACGCTTCGGTTCTACCGGCGCGCCTATCCGAGCAAGGACGGCTATTCTTGGCGATTTTACGCCGACACGCCCAAGGTGAAGATCTGGCACGTCGCGAACCTGAAGAAGAAACGCGAGTGGGAAGGGCTCAACATCTACGAAACGCCGGACGGGGTTTTCGTGTTCGTCCTTCGCGTCCCTGCGAAGGGATCTTGACGCGGGCCGCGCGTCTTGCCAAAAGGCTCCCCACGACGACGAATTGCCTGGGGTATCGTCTAATTGGCAGGACAACGGATTCTGGCTCCGTATGTCTAGGTTCGAGTCCTAGTACCCCAAAGGGCCCCATCGTCTAGCGGTCCAGGACGGCGGCCTCTCACGCCGCAGACCGGAGTTCGAGTCTCCGTGGGGTCATCGAAGGCCCTCACCGCCGAGTGTGGTGAGGGCCTTCGAACTTTAACCTGCCGACTTCGGGAGCGACCCGGCTTTATTCTGAGCCCGAGGCGCGCGAAGGTGCGCGGATGATCGAACTCCGGCGCTTGGCTGCGTTGATGGCACTCGTGCTCGCGACCTCCGCGGCCCGCGCGTCCGCGGACGAGCTTCCTCCGGCGAGCCCGCTCGGCCTCGGCATCATCCTCGGCGATCCGACCGGGTTCACGCTGAAGAGCCGTCTGACGAATCGCAACGCGCTTCAGGTTCACCTCGGGTTCGGCTTCGAAGGCAAGCATGACAACGGGCGCGTGACCTTCATTCTCGACTACCTGTTTCACCTCGCGGGCGTGGGGCTCGAAGGAGCCGGAACGCTCGCGCCCTACGTGGGCGTGGGAGGGAAGCTGGCGATCATCGAGGGCAACGACAACATCTTGTTCGGCGTGCGCGTGCCCCTCGGCCTGGCGTTTTTCATCAAGGGCGCGCCGATCGAGATCGCCGTGGAGGTCGCCGTAGGCATCCACGTGATTCCCGAAACCAGGGCGCTCGTCGACGGCGGGCTCATGGGTCGCTACTACTTCTGAGCACTTGGGAGCGCTCAGGAGTACCTGTCGCCGCCAATCCGTGTAACGATGAGTTCGGTGTCTCGTTCCCGGCCGCAGAGCAAGCGAGCTCCCACGCCAGAGCCCAACGACGACGAGCTGCCCTCCTTCGGTGCGGAGGCGGAGGCAACGATCGCGGTCGTCGACGAACCCGACTTCGGTTGGACCGCCGACGCCACGATCGCGCAGGTCGACGAGCCCTTCTCGGAAGCCACGCCGGTTTTGCCGGAGAGCCAGGTCAAGCTCAAACCCCTGGACAAGCTCAAACCCCTGGACAAGCTCAAACCCTTGTCGCTCAGGGCTTTGGAGGCACCCGCGCCGCTCGGCAGGTCGCCCTTCGTAGAGAACACGCCGGTCCAGGGAGGAGCGCCTCCGCAACCGGACGACCTCACCACGGGCGACTTGAAGGCTGAACCGAAGGACTCGCCGTTCGACGAAGCCACGCCCTTCGAAGACGGCGGAGAGGCGGCCGGCTTCGGGGACGACGAGATGACGGCGATGGAAGCGGAAGAGGCGCCGCAGAGAGCGGTCGCGCACAAGCAGGTCGCTCCCAAAGCTCCTCCTGCTGCTCCGCGTCGGGACGCTGCCCCGAAGAAGGAAGCGACACCCGCCAAAGCGGCGCCGCGACCCGTTCTCACGGAGCCTCCGGATCGGCCCACCGAGCCCCCGCAACCGACCGCCAAGCCCGTCGCCAAGGTTGCCACCCAGCAACACACCGAGAGTGAGTTCGCGGCGCGCTTCACGATGGGGCCGCCGGTCGGATCGGGCGGCATGGCCGAGGTGCGGCTCGGCTACGAGAAGATTGTCGGCGAGGTTCGACCGTGTGTGATCAAACGAATCGCGCGCGAGTACGCCAAACAAGCCAAGTATCGCGAGATGTTCATCGAGGAAGTGCGCCTGTCGAGGCTCCTCGACCACCCGAACGTGGTGCGCGCGTACTCCGACGGAGAGGTCGATGGAGCTCCTTACATCGTCTTCGAGCTCATCGACGGCGTCACGCTCAAGGACTTCCAGAGGCTCGCAGGAGAGCCGATCCCGCCTGCGGTCGCCGCCGAGATCGCCATCGAGGTCACGAACGGCCTCGCCTACGCCCATGGCGCAGTAGGTGAAGATGGCGAGCCGCTCAAGCTCGTGCATCGCGACGTGAGCCCGCAGAACATTCTCATCTCGCGCCGATCGGAGGTGAAGCTCGTCGACTTCGGCATCGCGCGGTTCGAGGGCCGCATGCACTCGACCATGAGCGGCGAGGTGAAGGGCAAGATGAAGTACATGGCGCTCGAGCAGCTCGCCGAGAAGCCTGTGGATGGGCGCGCGGACATCTTCGCGCTCGGCATCGTGATCGCTGAGGTCCTTGGCATCCTGAAGGAAGGCTTCACCGAGCACTTCGTGAGCGGGCTCGAGGACTCCCCTCGCCACGTGCCCCGGCCCCTCTATGATTTGCTCAAGAAGATGACCGCTCCGAAGCAAGAGGGTCGACCGGCGAACGGCGACGAGCTCTTGAAGGAGCTCGTGAGGGTCCACGCGCAATTGCCGAAGGTGACGCTCGATGAGTTCGGCCGACGGACCGTCTTCACCAAACACAAGTCGATCCTCGACAAGAGCGCGGCTTCTGCGCCCAAGGCGGCCCCCAAGGCGGTGGCCCCGAAGCCCGCGCCCAAGCCCGCCAACCCAGAGACCGACTTCGATGGCGGTGCCGACTTCGACGCTGACTCCGAAGCGACGCAAGGGTACGCGGAGTTTCTCGCGGCGGGTCACATGCCGATCATGCCGAGCCAGTCCGGCATGATGGTCGCGCCGGCTTCAGCCGAGCCCGAGGCCGAGGAGCCGACTCCGCCGCCTGCGCCCGCACCCCACCCCAAGATCGACAAGCGCGCGCTCGCGGAGCCGACCTCGCGAGTCCGCTTGCGAGGTGAATCCAAAGCCCAAGCTCCCGAGGTCGTCGCGCTCGACGAGCAGCCCGCGGCGCCCAGGAGCACTTCACGATCACCGGCTCCGCGACCGATCGTGGAGAAACAAACCGCTCCGGCCCGAGGTACGTCCGGCGGATCTCAGAACCCTCTACCCCGGGCGACCTCGCTCAACTCACCCCCAGCGCCCCGCGCGGCCTCCGGCGGATTGCCCAACCTTCGCAACACCGGGCCAGGCGCCCCAAACCCGCTGGTCAGAGCGACTTCTGGCCCGCAGGTTCCTGGCAGCATGTCCAGCATGAGTATGCCCGGAATGCAGCTCCCGCCAGGAGTTGCCGGCGGGCTCACTCCCGAGATGCTCGCCGAAATGAGTCGGCGATCGGGCATGGCCCCGCAACCTGCGCCCAGCGCGCCGAACAAGCTGGTGTGGATCATCGCGGTTCTGCTGACGGCGCTCGCCCTCGTGGTGCTGGGCGTCGCGGTCGCCTTGAAGCTCAGGCCGGTGCCTGCCGAGACCACGACGACGACTGAGTAGCCACCTAGCTCATTTCGACGATGGCCTCGTACATGTCGTTTTCGTCGTATTCGCGGACCGTTCTCGACGCTCGCGCACCTTCGAGGATCAGGCTGGGTGGCCGATGGAGCCACGCGGCAAGTCTAGCCTCTCCGCGATGAGACAGAAACTCGATGGATCGCGGTGCGCTCCTCGTGACTTCGTCAGCGATGGGTCTTGCGAGCTCCGCGAACTCATTTTGGGGCAGCCGTGAGTGTCGTCTGTTGCGATCGAGCGTCCCGTCGAACTCGTGCGAGACGTGCAGCAGCTCGTGGACGAGCAGCTCCAGGCGGTCACGGCCGTTCGCGCGAAGAAAAAACGCTGGGCGAAGGCAGATCTCGTAGAGCATCGCGATCCCTCTGCGGTGAATCAGGGGCTTCGAATATCGCCCGTCCGCGCTGAGTTGCCGCGCGCCGAAGGTGAGCGGGCGGATGGACGCCTTCGATCGGAGCCGAGCCGCTCCGGCCACGAACATCACGCGCGACGGATCGACGAAGGCGAATTCATCGACGTGTGAACGAAAGGCGGTCAGCAACTCATGGAGGTGCGTATCGAGCTTCAACCGCTCGACGGAGGGGAACGGCGCAAGAGCGGTGTCGAGGTTCAGGTTCGGGCCCGGAGGGAATCGGGGGCGCCGCGATGGGAGATCTGTAGAATCATGAGGCCCGCGATGATAGCTCAATTCGATGGCTGAGGATCGACGCGCCGTGTTGAAGGTGCTGTCGCTGACTTTGGGCGCCGGCGCGGCTGGTTCGGTAGGTGGGCCGCTGATCGGTGCGCTCGTGGGTCCTGCGCGAATCCGAACGGTCTTTGGGGCAGACGGCTTCGTGCGAGTGGGGCCGCTCGAGTCGCTGCCCGAGGATGGCGTCGCTGTGGCCTTGGAGGTCGTGGTGGAGCACCCGAAGGACGCGTGGTCGGCGCTCCCGTCCACGGTCGTAGGGGCCGTCTACGTGGCCAAGCGAGGGGACGGCGTCGCGGCCTATTCGACCGTGTGTCCGCACCTCGGCTGTCGGGTCGAGGTGGGCGACGGAGGATCGGCGTTCGTCTGTCCGTGTCACGACAGCGCTTTTGGCCCAGACGGAGCGGTGCTCTCGGGGCCCTCCCCGCGCGGCCTCGACCCCTTGGAGGCGAGGGTAGTGGATGGGTTCGTCGAGGTCCGCTTCGTGAGGTTCAAGAGCGGCACGCCCGACCGAGTGGTCGTTTGAGGTCCGTGTGAAGCTCCAAGATTTCGACGACGCCCTCGATCGGAGGATCGGCCACCGACGGATCCTCCATCTGGCTCTGCACGAGCCGATCCCTGGGGGCGCCTCCTTTGCCTACGTATTCGGCAGCGCGGCCCTGATCTTGTTCCTCGTGCAGCTTGGGACCGGCGCGATCCTGGCCACGGTTTATAGCCCGTCGGCGACCGACGCCTGGGCCTCGGTGGACTACCTCGAACGCGCCGTCCCGTTCGGTCGCTTCGTTCGCGGCATGCACCACCACGCGTCCGGCGCGATGGTCGTGGTCGTTGGCTTACACCTGCTTCAGACCGCGCTCTACGGCGCGTACAAAGCCCCAAGAGAGGTCAACTGGCTCTCGGGCTTGGCGCTCTTGGGGTTGGTGCTCGCCTTTGCGCTGACTGGGTACTTGTTGCCTTGGGATCAGACCGGCTACTGGGCCACCAAAGTCGCCACCAGCATAGCAGGGACGGTGCCTGTCGTGGGTGAGTTTCTTCAGAGGGTAGCGCAAGGCGGAAACGACTATGGAAATCTAACCCTCACTCGTTTCTATGCGCTCCACGCGATCGTGCTGCCGCTGATTTCGCTCGGACTCATGGGCGTCCATGTCCTTTTGTTTCGGCGCCACGGAGTGACGCCGCATCCCCGCACGGAGGCAGAGACCGATCGGCCGACCCAGCGACCAGGCGACGAGATCGGTCCCAAACCCACTCACAAACCCACGGAGTCGTTCTGGCCGCGCCAGGTTTTTTTCGACGCCGTGTTCGCGTGTCTGGTGTTGGCGGTGGTGGCTGGGCTCGCGTGGCGCTTGGGAGCTCCGCTGATGGCTCCGGCCGATCCGGCGTCGACGTTCCTGGCGCGACCCGAGTGGTATTTCTTGTTTTTGTTTCAGTTGTTGAAGTTCTTCGAAGGTCCGGCCGAGATCGTGGGTACGGTGGTGATCCCGGGGCTCGTGACGACGTGGCTCGTCGCCCTGCCCTTCCTCGATCGTCGCCCGACGAGACGGTTTGGACCCCGCGCTCCGTTTCTGCTCTCGCTCGCGATCGGGACCGCCGCCATGGGTGGGCTCACCGCGATGGCGATCATCTCGGACGCTCGGGACCCTGGCAGGATCGAGGACCGGCGGGTGGCGGAGCGTGAGTCCCACAGGGCGCGAGCCTTGGCCGCCGAGGGCGTGCCGGTGGGCGGCGCGACTCGGATGGCGGCGATGGATCCGCTGATCCGCGGGGAGCGGCTATTTCGGGCGGAGTGTCTTGCTTGCCATCCCTACTCAGGTGGAGCGCCCAAGAAACCCAAGGGCCCCGATCTCACGGCCTACCTCAGCCGCGGTTGGGTGCGACAAGTGCTGCGGGACCCCGACGGGCCGAGGCTCTTCGGGCTGACGAAGGTCTGCGGCATGAAGTCGTTGGCTGGGCTGCCCCCGGCGGACCTCGAAAAGCTCGTCGACTTCGTATACTCACTTCGGCTGCCAGGCGCCCCGAAGGTCGAGACCTCCACCGCGGCCTCGCTGATCGAAGAGCACGAGTGTGAAGACTGCCATGACTTCGAAGGTGACTCTGGGCTCGATGGTCCTGCCCTGTTCGGCTACGGCTCCAAAGGATGGATTCGATCGGTGGTCGAGGACGGCTCGAAGGAGCATCTGTACGGCGAAAAGCACAAAATGCCCAAGTTCGAGAGGCGCCTGAGCGCGGCCGATCTGGAAGCGGTGGTGACCTTCGTGTCGTCGCTCGAGGGCCTCGAGAGCGCGGCGGACCAGTGGCCTTTCGTGGACGGCGCGGTCGCGCCGCCGAGGTGTGAGGAGTGACTCAGAGCAGCAGACTTCGAGCTTCCCACAGCGCGGGAAAGGCGCGGAAAACGTACGATCGCTGCTCTGGAGAGACGGTCTTTCGGAGGTAACTCACACCGCCGCCACCGGTGCCAGGTCGAACGCCGATCGTCCGCTCTACGAAGCGAATGTGCCAATCTCTCCAAGTCATGATGGCCTGATCGAGGTCCAAACACACCTCGAGAAATCGGGCCAGGGCCTGGCGCGAGGGATCGGACTGTTCACGGAGGAGGTGAGTTGCCGTGATGGCTTCACTGTGACCCAGGGCCAGCGAGAGCTCCCTCCAGATGTCGTGCTCCTCGACCAACGGGATCCCGAGCCTGCGGCGCTGGTGTACGTCTTTGAACAGGCGGGCGTAGCTCTTCGCCGCCATATCGTCGGCGATCTCGTCGAGCAGGTGCTCGTGCGGGCCGACGAGGTCTTTGGCGAACAGGAGCCCGTACACGAGGTCGCGCAGGGTCGGGCCGAGCATACGCTCCTCGAGGTGCGGCTCGTGCTCGGGCGTGTGCTTTCGAAACGCTTCCCCTTCGCGGGTGCGAGTCTCGGACTCCTCGGAGGCGACCGGAGAGAGCTCGCGGATGACGGCTTCGAGCTTTGGGTTCTCGACCCAGGCGAAGCGATGAAAATGTTTTTCGCGCTGTCCGAGCACGAGCTCGACCTCTCGAAACTGTCCGGAGCCGAACCCGGACGCGGGGAAGAGTCGACTCCTGAACGAGAGGAAGCTCGCCGGAGTCATGGTCTCGAGGACGTCGAAGGCAGGTGCGGCGACCTTCAAGATGGCTACGCCCCGGGTGAGTCGGTCGGTCCAGATCGGGAGCTCCGGAGCGACCCAGCCGAGCTCGAGGTGAGGGCCGCTCGGCCTGAACGCGCCGGGCTGAACGGTCTCCGCGAGCACCGCGCGGGTCTCCGGCGGGCTGTTCTCGTAGAGCGCGGCGAGCTTCGGAAACGCGCTCCGCACTTTCCCGTCGACGGTGACTAGGCGGCGGGCTCCGGAAGGTTCGCGAGAGGCGAGCGCGATGCGCGGGAGTGTGAACGAGTGACTCCGAAGCACCGCTTGGGCCCGGATGAGCACGTCGTCGAGCTCGTGCAGGAGCTGCCGGAACCAGACCTCGAAGACCTGGTGCACGGTGATGAAAAGCGCCTCGTCGTGAACCCACTGACCTCCGCGCGGCCACGGGTCACCCGGCGCCCACCCCTCGGGCCACTCCGGCCACTCGGTTGGATCGATCCCCAAGGGGACCTCTTTGGGTACGCGGAGCGACTCTCGGAGTACCTTCACGTTGACATACTCTCCGTAGGAGAGTGTCCGACCGTCGACCCGGAGTCCTTTTTCGTCGACGGAAACGGGAGCTTTCGCCTTACTCATCGCGTCTCCTTGGTGAGCCCGCAGGCTGAGCGCGCGCCATCCAGAGTCTGTCGCGCGACCGCTCGCGCTCTACGGCCGCCCTCGTGCAGAATCTCGCGGAGGTCCTTCTCGTTCGAGAGCCACTCGTCGCGCCGAGCTCGCGCCGCCGCGAAATGATCCCGGATGAGTTGGGCGAGGGCGCGCTTGGCCTCTCCATACCCATACCCTCCGGCCAGGTAGCGCCGGGCCATTTCGTCTCGGTCGGCCTTGGACGCGAAGAGCGAGTAGAGCGCGAACACCGTGTCTTCCTCGGGATTCTTGGGCTCGTCCACGGTCTTCGAGTCGGTTCGAATCGCCATCACCTTGGTCTCGAGCTCGTGCCCGGAGGCGAAGATGGGAATGTGATTTCCGTAGGACTTCGACATCTTGGCCCCATCGATCCCCGGGACCGGGACGGGGACGCCGAGCTCGACCCTTGGCATGGTGAACACGTCCTTGTGGTGCGCGGCGTGAAAGGACGCGGCGATGTCGCGACAAATCTCCACGTGTTGAACTTGATCACTTCCTACGAGGACGACTTCGGATCGGTACGCCAGGATGTCCGCGGCCATGAGCGCGGGATAGAAGAACACGGCGGCGGTGGTCGGAAGACTTCGCGCGACTCGGTCTTTGTAAGTCACCGCTCGCTCGAGCAAACCCATGGGCGTCACCGTGGCGAGGATCCACGCGAGCTCGGTGACCTCCGGTACGTCGGACTGGAGAAAGAAGGTCGCGCGAGTCGGATCGAGACCCAGCGCGAGGTAGGTCGCGGCCACATCGAGCCGGTGATGGTCGATGGCGTGTGCATCCCTGGCCGTCGTGAGCGCGTGATAATCCGCCACGAAGAGGAAGGCGCCGTCTTGGTGCTCGATTTGGGGTCGAATGCCGCCGAAGTAGTTCCCCAAATGGAGGGCGCCGGAGGGCTGAATGCCCGAACAAATCCGTGGAGCCATCGGGGAACGCTACATCAAAGGACGAGAAAAGTTTTCGGATAGATCAAACAGAGACGCCCGGCCGACTCAGACGGCCGGCCGGGCGCCCGAAAATTGTCGAAGGTTCGTAGGCCATCGAAGCGCAGGAGGCTACGGGCCTACGAGGCCGGCTCACATCGCGGTGCCGCCCTTGGTCGTGCACTCTTCCGCGGAGAGCGGCATCACGCCCTTGCCCTTGCACTCGTTCTTGCCGGCGCAATCGTGATCGGCGCCGCCGCACTTGCCCTGGCCCTTGCACTCGTTGATGCCGCCGCACTTCACCATCGCGCCGGCCTCGCCGCCCGCGGCGGGAGCCGAAGCCGTGTCGCCGGAAGCAGACTTGCTGCTGGCACAACCGAAGAATCCTGCGCAAGCGACCGCGGCCAGCGTCCCTTTCATCACGTTATTCATTCGTCCCTACTCCTTTTTCAGTCAGTTCAAATGGCCGTCGCCCTTCGCGACCTCGGCCCAACTCCGCACGCGCGCGACCTCACTCCGCTCGGGAGCCCCGTGATCCTTCCGGAGCTACGAGGAGTCCGTCGTCGAGCCACGCCCGAAGGAGGTCCCGCGCTCGTCCAGCAACCGCCATGACGTCAAGGTCCTCAGGTCGAGCCAAATACTCGCAGATGAGCGGAAATGAAACCCCCTTTTGCGCCAGATCAAAAATTGCGCGCTCGTCCCTAGAAAATTCCCGGTAGCGAACGCCCAGATCCTTGCGCCAGAGGAGGACGGAGCAAGGGCGAGGCAACGGGGCCTCGAACCCAGACCCGGCCTGCACGGAGCCGATGGTCGAATGAACGGGGTAGGACAGGTCGTAGATCCGGGCGGCTCGAATCGTCCGCAGCTCGAGGGTGATCCAAGCTTCCGGAGGCAGCGCGCCGAGGTGCTGCTCGGTCAGGATCGGCTCGTCGATCGCGTCGAAGACGTTGGTCCACCCCCACTCGAGCTCGGCGAGCTCGGAGAGCCAAGGTTGGTCCTTGGTGATCGAGTGCTCGCGGAGGAAGCTCGGCAAGTGCTGGCCGACGTTGCGGACCGAAGGATCGCGGCTCGGGTGGACGAGCAGGTAGTCAGTCACGAGGTTGTGGAACGGCTTGTCGCCCAAGGCTGCGACAATTCGCGGGAAGTCAGCGCGCAGGAGGTCGAGGAGCCGAAAGAAATACATGTTCGCGTAGACGTCGAGCCTGCGAATCGCTTCGTCCTCGTTCGATCCGAGGATCCACGACGAAACAGGCGCGACTCCCGGATCGTTGGGGGACAGGGTCGCGAGCCCCTGCCTGACCCCGGACGGCTCGCGAACGAGCTCGAGAAATCTTCGCTGGATGGTCTCGAGCTCAGACATGGAGGGCTCCGTGGGGTTGGTTGCTGGAGGATCGCTTCTCGGCAAGGACCTCGGCTTCGATGGTTCGCGCGCGCTCGGACTCGGCGACGACGACTTCGAATTCTGGAATGGCTTCGTCCCATTCCACGAGGGTCGGCACGTGCCCGAATCTCTGGACGGCGAACCGGTACAGCGACCAAACCTGGGGTGGGACGGGCCCGATGTGCGAGTCGAGCAAGAACCACCCGTGATCGGTGTGGCCAGCGAGGTGGATCTGCTCGACACACCTCGGATCGATGGCCTGAATATACGTGATCGGGTCGAAGCCATGATTACGGCTCGAGACGAACACGTTGTTCACATCCAACAGGAGGCCGCATCCGGTGCGCTTCACGATGGCCATGAGCAGCTCCCACTCGGGGATGGTGCTCGCGCCGAACGCGACGTAACTCGACGGATTCTCCAACAGGATTCGCCGACCCAACCGATCTTGCACGTCGGAGACGTGGTCGCTGACTCGGTCGAGCGCCTCTTCGGTATACGGCAGCGGCAACAGGTCGTGGCTGTTCACGCCGCGGTGGCTCGTCCAGCACAAGTGGTCGGACACCAAGGGCGGCTCGATCCGCGAGATCAACGTCTGCAGGCGCGACAGATAACTCTCGGGCACGCGCTCGGCGTTGCCGATCCCCATCGAAACGCCGTGCAACACGATAGGGACGTCTCGCCGAACGCGTTCGAGCGCCGCCCATGGTCGGCCCCCGGGCTCGAAGAAATTCTCGCTGATGACTTCGAACCAGTCCACGCGCGAGGGACCGTGTTGGAGCAAGTGGGTGTAGTGGTCGCGGCGAAGGCCGATCCCGTGGCCGAGCTTGGCGGTGGGCACGGCTGGCGACAGTGGACCAGGAACGACACGTGGAGCAAGGGAGAAGATGACTCGAAGGCCAGCGCAGAGTTGCTCGTGCGCAAACGTGTTTTCGGACACGGTCGAAGATCCTCGCCTCTCCTGCCTGATGGACGTAGCATCCCGGCGCTCGAAATCGAGCATGGAGGACATGAAATGTTTCGAACTCAAACGCGAGGCGCGGGCCTGAGAGGTCCGTGGCTCAGCCATCTCGGAGCTCCGCTGGCGATCGCGTGCCTCGGACTGGGCTGTGACGAGCTGGTGAACAACGTGCCGGTCGGCGGTTGCACACTCGAGGACGGCGAGATCAAGACCGACACGATCCTGACGAAGGTCTGCAGTCCGTACGCGATCGAGCAGTCGATCTCCGTCTCGGAGGGAGCGACTTTGACGATCGAGCCTGGGGTGGAGCTTCGATTTGCGTCGGGCCATTGGCTCGAGGTCGGCGCGAATTCGGACGGCAAACTCATCGCGGTAGGAACGCCCGCCGATCCGATCATCTTCACGAGCGCGACGCCGGCGACGGCGGCCAAGGGAGCTTGGTATGGACTCTACTTGAAGTCCCACACGGCGCCGGGGACGACGATCACGAACGCCAAAGTTCGGTTTGCGGGCCAGGAAGGGCTTGGAATCAAGGGATGTGTGACGGTGACCGATGCTGTCGACGGGGCGGTGACGATCGCCTCGACGAGCTTCGAGAATTGTGAGCAGGCTGGGCTCTTCGTCGAAGGGGGCCACATCAACCTGCTCGGGCTCCGATTCGCGAGCTCCGACGCGGGCCTGCGGCTCCACGCCAACAACGTGGTTTCGGTGGTGGAAGGGTATCAGTACGAGGGCGTCACCAAGAACATCTTGGAAGGGGGCGACATCACCGAGTCAGGCGTATGGGTCGCGCAAGCCATTCCGTACCACGTCGACGGGAGCCTCGGAGTCACCGAGGACGCCGACCTTACGCTCGGCAGCGGCCTGGAGCTTCGCTTCGACTCGGGACATTGGCTGGAGGTGGGTTCAGGGGGCGCCCCGGGCGGTTTGCAGACTCAGGGTGGGGCGCCTGTGATTTTGCAGGGAACGTCACCCGACACCGCGCAGCCTGGAGGTTGGTACGGCATCTTTTTCAGGGACTCGACCAAGGCCGGCTCGCGGCTCGACAACGTCACCATACGTCATGCTGGTCAGGAGGGCCTCGGCGTGGAGGGCTGCGTCACTGTCGACAGTCCGGCGACTCTCTCGATTTCGATCAGCAACTCACGCTTCGAGAAGTGCCTTCAGTCGGGCGTGTCGGCCACTCGGACCAACGCCTTTCGTTTCGAGACGATGGAAGGCAACACCTTCGTCGACTCGGACGCGGGCATGTGGCTCAACGCGGGCACGGTCGACGGAGTCATGACTCAGACGTACGAAGGGACGCCTCACAACATCATTCGCGGCGACGACGTGGAGCGAGACGCGACGTGGTCCGCGCAGAGTGTGCCCTACCGAGTGGACGACAGCATCTCCGTGCGAGGCGTCAACAGCCCCGAGCTCACGATTCTCCCGGGGCTGACTTTCCGATTTCAGTCCGGAAACTGGTTCGAGATCGGCTCGGGCGAACCGGGGCTGGTCTCTGCCGTAGGAACGGCGGCCGCCCCGATCGTGTTCGAGAGCGCCTCTTCGGCGGGCACGCCGGGGGGGTGGTACGGCTTCATGATTCGCGACGAAGTCACTGCGGGGACGCGGTTCGAGCACGTCCGAGTTCGTCACGCGGGCCAGGAGGGGCTCGGGGTCGAAGGGTGCATCACGATTCAGACCCCCGCCCCGGATCGAGTCTCGGTGGTCAACTCCACGTTCGAAGGCTGCTTGCAGTCGGGCGTAGCGGCCACGGACGACGAGGCGTTCTCTTTCCTCGAGTTCACGTCGAACACGTTCGTGGATTCGGACGCCGGCGTCTGGTTGCACCCGAACGCGGTCGGAAGAGTGGCGGCTGGGCAGGTCTTCATGAATACGGCGCTGAATCGAATCTCCGACGGCACCGTGACCGAGTCGGCGCTCTGGGCGGCTCAGTCGGTGCCTTACGAGCTCGACGGGAGTATGAGAGTCACCGGGATCTCGAGCCCGACCTTGACCCTCGACGCGGGCGTAACTCTGCAGCTCCGTTCCGGAGAGTGGATCGAAGTGGGCGCGAGCGAAGCGGGAGCTCTCCATACTCAAGGCACCGTCGCGAATCCCGTCATTTTCGAGAGTCGAGGCACCAACTCACCCGGAGCCTGGTACGGGATCTTCTTCCGGAGCGAGACCGCGAGCTCGTCCCTCGAAAATTTCATTCTGCGCGGTGCGGGTCAGGAAGGCCTAGGCGTTCAGGGGGGCATCACTCTTCAGTCCACCGGGACCGACGTGAGCATCAGCGGCGGGACTTTCGACAACAACCTACAGGGCGACATTTACGTAGATTGTGATTCGACTCCGGCGCTCTCCGGCAACACCTACGATCTCGGGGTCGTTCGCGAGACGTGCGGGTGAGTCTAACTAAGGAGCAGTAGGGCCCGTTAATCCTGCCTAATATCCTGCCTCAGGATCGGGCACGGGCACGGGCACGGGCACGGGCACGGACGGGCACGGGCA
>CAYXDO010000120.1:0-34238 GCA_964463485.1 uncultured Myxococcales bacterium
CCAGGTTGTGTCGGCTGCGACTTCGTGAGATCGAGTCGGCCGTCGTCGCTCCAGGAGTGTCGCAAGTGCGCGTCGCGCCTGAAGATGTCGGCGAGGCCCAAATCGGGTTCGAGTCCCGTCCACATTTCGTGAAGTACCCGGAACGGCTTTCTCAAGTCGTAACGGACACTTCTGCCTTCCAGAACCGGGTTCCAAAGTAGCTTCGCGAGCAGATCCCGTCGTTCCTGGGTCGAGCGACTTTCCCACAAGGATTTCGCGTTCTTGGCGAGTTCCAAAACGCTTTGCGCGGTCACGAGGTACGCACCGTCCACCTGGCCCTGCGTGTCCTGGAGCAGGTCGAAGTTGAGCCGCCGCTCTTTCTGGATGCGCTCAAGCTGACGGCGGAACGTCGCGTCGTCGAGGCTCCCCGCGAGCTTCATGTCCACCAGGCTGTTCTCCTTCGCCTCCAGCTCGACGGCCTCGCGCCGGTACTTGTCGGCCTCGTGGCGCTTCGCGGCCTGCGTGCCCTCCTTTGCGAGATTGCCTACTCACCGTCGCTGACGAGCCGCCAACGGTGATTGCGACATCGAGCACCGTAGCCGTCCACCGCGAATCGCCCGGTCGCGTCGAGCCGCTTGGCACTCCGAATCTCGCGCCCAGCCATCGATCCGCGTAGAATGAGCGCGTGCGCAACAAGCCACAGGTTCTCGTCTTGGGCGGGCCAAACGGCGCCGGGAAGTCCACGCTTGCGCCAGCGCTGGTCATGGATCGCATAGGGCTTGGCGCGTACCTGGACGCCGACACGATTGCTCGCGGCCTGGCTGCGTTCGATCCAGCAGAGCCGGCCATCGAGGCTGGCCGGGTCATGCTTCGTCGCATCCAGCAGCTTCGTCGTGACCGGCAAGACTTCGCCGTCGAATCGACGCTCTCTGGCAGGTCGTTGGCTGAAACGCTCCGGTCGCTGCGGTCAGAGGGCTATGCCGTGCACTTGGTGTATCTTTGGCTCTCGTCGCCGGAGGAATCCATTCGAAGAGTGCGGGCTCGCGTGGCAGCAGGCGGCCATGGCGTCCCAGAACCCGCGCTTCGGCGACGCCATCCGCGCAGCGTACGAAACCTCTTCGACATCTACATGCCGTTGGCAGATACGTGGTATCTGTTCGACAACTCGGCGTCGGAGCCCACTCTCGCCGCGTATCGGATTTCGCCGGATGAGCCTCACGTGGTTGAGCTCGAAAAGTGGCGAATCATGAAAGGTGGACGCGATGCGTAACCGACCCCCGGTCCGCAGGATGGACGAGATCCTCACGCCCGAGCTCGTCACCGAGGCGCTGCGAGAGGCCGTGCATCGGGCGATTCGTGAGCACAAACTCCTCGGGAGGTCGATCATCGTATGGCAGGACGGCAAAGTCGTCGAAATTCCCGCCTCGGAAATTCCTGACAGATTTCTAGAGCAGCCAAAAGCTCGGGTCGGGACCGCCAACGAGGAGACTTTAAAGCTCGATGCTCATGATGAGTATGAATCGACTGAGTGAGTACGCGGGCCCAAAGAAAGGCAATCACCGCAGGGTCGTCACCTCGACGGGCTCTTCGAAGACGGTCCGAGTTCCGATCCCGAGTTGCCCTTCGCCATCGGCCCCCCAGCAACTCACCCGGCCGTCTCTTCGCACCACACACGTGTGGCTGGCCCCGGTCGCCATCGAGATCGCGTCCACGCCCGCGACAGGCTCTGGATCCGATCGACTCTCGAACGTACCGTCACCGAGTTGGCCAAAGTCATTGAGGCCGAAACACCAGACGGATCCCGAGCGACGCGGCACACACGTGTGACCAAGCCCCACCGAGAGTGAGGTCGCGTCGTCGAAGGGAGGTACTCTAGCGGCCTCCCAGACCCGAAGCGTACCCATAGGCGCACCGGTCTGGCCGTCGCTGTTGCTGAGGAGCGGTCCGAGCACGAGCTGATGCAGGCACTCAGACTCGCTCTTCGTCTCGAACAGAAGGTCGATGGCAGCCATGTCCCGCTCTTCGCAGGCCAAAGCGCACCGTGCAAGCCCATTGGGTGTGCCCGCGACACGCGCCGCGCCCGTCGACGGTACGTGTGCGCGATGAAGCGCGGTGCCATCGGCCTCGAGCTTCACACGCACTGGGGCACTCACCTATTCGCAGACGTCATGAATCGCGGCGTGCTGATGGTACGTTGGGCGAATAACCGGTGGAGCGAGTTCGATCAGGCGGAGGGTACGCACTTGTGTCGCCAGCGCCAGCTCGCCGGATCCCACGCTCCTTACTTCACTGCGATTCCGAGCGGTGCCGCAGTCGGCGACGCGCGGTCCTACCGCGCGCCTCGACCGGTTGGATTTCGAGACGACTCGGACGAGTAGCGCGCGAGGCCCAGGGGCGTATCTCCCAATCGCCCGGACCTTGCGAAATTCTGTCGCACGCCTCGGAAGCGACCAGGCCCGAGCCGTAAATGGTATATACCAAGCGGCAACGATGCCAACGCGGGCGACTTCAAAAGGCGCATCAGCGAGGTGCTGGAGCTCGCTGGGGGTCGTGTTGATGGCGTGCGTTCCTCGCGTTGTAGAAGTGAGCCTCCCCGTCATCGACCCCGGCGCCCGCCTGGCGATCGCGGTCGTGACCAGCGAGGGCCGCAGGTCCGGCTTGGTCTGGGATCCGCGCGCGGAATCGGTCGTCCGATTCGAGGACGTCCCGAGCGCCGACATGGCGTTGCACGTGCTCACCTATCCGTTCGACGCGAAGCAGCTGCACCTACCGACCGGAGTTGTCGCAGTCACCGAGGCGTCGTACCCATTTCCGCTACCCATGGAGGCGTTCGAGCGCCTGGGTGACTCGGATTGGCGGCCTTCCGATGGGCTCCCAAAGTTACTCGACGGGTTCGGGATCGAAGAGGATCCGCCCGCACCGATCGCGGGATCGGTGCGGAGAGTAGCGGTCGGACATGAGTTCTCGTGCGCGCTCCTGGCCTCGGGGAGGGTAGCGTGTTGGGGATCGAACCAGGACGGCCACCTCGCAAGGGAGTCTCCTCCGGAATATTCCGAATTGCCCCTCGAGATCGATGGGGTCGCCGACGTCCGACAGCTCGAGGTTGGCGTGGGAACCACGTGCGCGCTCCGCGGTCGGCGCGACGTCATGTGCTGGGGAGGGGGCGCTTCGGGCACCCTCGGGCGTGGGTCCGATTCGCTGGGCACCACTGCCAGACCCGTGGACGGACTCTCTGGCGCGGTCAAGATCGCGATGGCGTCCGCGCACGCGTGCGTGGCCACGTCCGCTGGCTACGTCGCATGCTGGGGATCCAACGAGCTGAAAGCGACCGGCCAACCCGAGGACCACGACGTGCTGGAGCCCCGAAGGGTCGAGGGCGTGGACTCGGTAGCCGACGTCATCACCGGTGAGTCCTACTCGTGCGCACTGAAGACCGATGGGTCCGTTTGGTGCTGGGGGCGCTCCGAGCTCACGACCGGCGTAGAGCCTACGGAGGTGAGTAAGCTGGGTAGGGTCGAATCGATCGCTGGAAGCGGAGCGACGATCTGCGGGCGACGCTCCGACGGCTCGATTTGGTGCCTCGGATCGAATCGAGCCAACGAGATCGCTCCCGGCGGTCCGCCGCTCGCCGAGGACCCCTTGGAGAGTGTCCTGAGCCGCGAACCAGGGCCGCTCGAGGGTCGCGGCAGCATGTTTTGTGTGGACGGCGAGGCGCTTCGCTGCACCGGCTCGAGCGCGAACGTTCGGCTCGAGAGAGACCCGATGAGTAGACCGGAGCTCGCGGAGACGTTCGACTCTCTCTCCGCTGGCAGGAGCTCCCACGCCTGCGCTGTGCGACGAGATGGCTCCGTCGGGTGCTGGGGCGTGGCGAGCTCGGGCCAGCTCGGGATCGCTCCGGTGGAGCACCGCGAGCCCGTCGCAGTGCCCTCGCTCCGAGATGTTCGGGATCTCCACGCCGAAGACGCGCTAACGTGTGCTTTTCGATCGGATGGTTCGATGTCGTGCTTCGGAGCCAACTACGCGCAAGTGATTTCGCGGGAGCTCGCGATCAGCCACTCGATCCCAACTCTTCACTGGCTCCGGTCCAAGAGCGTCGCGACGACCACCGGACATGCTTGTGTCATCGACTCGAACGCTGAAGGCGCGGTGTGGTGCTGGGGTACGAACTCAGCCGGTCAACTCGGCCGGCCCGCCGGCAACGACCTCGAGCCCGTGGCGGTTGCCGGCACCGAGGGGGCTCGCGCAGTCAGCGCTGCTCAGTCCACGACTTGCGCGGTCGACGGACAGGAACGCCTGTGGTGCTGGGGCTCGAATCGATATGGGCAACTCGGCACGGACACCGACCTCGCGCTCACCCAATGGGAGCCCAAACAAGTTCGACTCGTCACCGTCCGCGCCGTGGGGCTCGGCCAGGGGCACGCGTGCGCCATCGCTGGTGAGTTGCAGGAAGTGTATTGTTGGGGAGACAACAACGACGGGGAGCTCGGCATCGGTGTGCTCGGTAGACGGCCGACCCCGGGTGCGACTGGGCTCACCGGCGCCGCTGAGCTCGGCCTAGGCGCCGATCACACGTGCGTCCGTCGCGCGGATGGGAGAGTCTTCTGTTTTGGCGGCAATAAGTACGGCCAGCTAGGGATCGGGACGCGCGACGATAGCTCCATTCCCGTCGAGGTTCCCGAAATAGACGACGCGGTAGATCTGGGCGTTGGAGCGGACCACACGTGCGTGGCTCGAGCCTCCGGACAAGTCACCTGCTTCGGGTTGAACCAAGCGGGTCAACTCGGGATCGGGGACGCGGCAAGAGGCTCCACTAGACCCACCCCAGTCCTAGGAATCGACGACGCCATCGCCGTCGCCGCAGGTGAGGTCCACACGTGCGTCGTCCATCGCTCCGGCCGAGTCTCATGCTTCGGGCGCGACTCCATGGGTCAGCTCGGGCTTGGGACCGCGATCGTGGTCGAGGACCCACAGACCGTCCTCGGACTCTGATCCGTCAAACTCATGCGAAGCTACTCATAAACGTCCTCGCCGCGTCCCGCCGGGGCCGTGACGACTCTCGAGGGCTCCGCGAGCCGACCCTGGCGACCCCGCAGCTCGTCTCGTGGCGGCGAGGGCTCCCTCCCGGAACCACTGCGAAGATTCTCAGCAAGCTCCGGAGCGCTCCCGAAGTCCCTGCGAGCGCTCTCATCCCCGACAGACGCCGCGCCCGGACCTCTTGCGACCTCTCTCAGCGCCGAGATGCAATCCGGTGCACAACCGACCTGCGGCGATTTCAGTTCAACCTCCGTATGAACCACGGAAAGCACAGAGAAGGCAGAGAAGGAACACGGAGAGCACGAAGGACTTCTCGCCAAAAATCCTCTGTGTTCTCCGTGTCCCTGCTCTGCGTGCCAATACGGAACCGCGGCTCCAAGAGCTCCGGTGCGTTATTCATTCGGGCGCAGATCCGCCTGGCCATGAGTCCGAACGCGTCGCATACTGTCGTTGGAATGCTCACGAAGATGTGCCATTTTGAGGTTTGAGAGTATCAGCGGAGTGTTTTCGTCCACCTCCACGACCACGTATCTCGCCCACGTCCACGAAATCGTCCACGCTCACGCCCACGATTCACGCCCACGCCTACGAAGCCTGCCGAAGCCAACCCATTGGGCTGAGTTGCGGTGCCTCGAGCAAAATACTGCCGGGGATCGGCGGTCGTCGTGAGCGTGAGCGTCAATCGTGGACGTGGGCGTGGACGAAACCGTGGACGTGGGCGTGGAACCTGGTCGTGGAGGTGGACGAACCGGAATAGGCGCAGATCCGCCTGGCTATGAGTCCGAACGGCAACGCGTCGCCCACCGATCGATCGCCGCAAGTCAGCGTTCTATCTATTCTTTTTTCGACCAACTCCCCCTGAAGCGCACTCAGATCCAGGCCCGGCTGCACCCTATTCATTCTTTCGAGTCAAGGTCCGATCGAAGGAGAATCAGACGTCGTAGCCAAGCGCCTTCAGCTTTGCCGCGAGCGCGTCGGCGCGCTGCTTCTCCTGTTCAGCGCGCCGCTTCTCCTGTTCAGCGCGCTGCTTCTCCTGTTCAGCGCGCTGCTTTTCCTGCTCGGCCTGCGACGCCGCCAGATCGCCGCGAGCGACGATCTCGGCAAAACTCTCGAATTTCTTGCCGAGCCGGTCGTGAATCACTAGGGTGTCTTCGAGCAGGCTGAAGCGAATGCCGAGCCGAGGACTCACGAAACCGTCGACGTCCTCGACTGGCTCGAGTTCCCTGTCGCGGCGAATCCAAACGCAAACCGCGTTGGCGTCGGGGTCGTAGGTATAAAGCTCCTCGGTCCCATGTTTCGAGTAGAATGCGAATTTGCGAATCCACTCCGACGCCGAGTTCCTCGGCGAGAGAATCTCGAACGCGATCTGAGGAGCGACTCCGCCCTCCTCCCACTGTTTGTAGGAGCCGCGGTGGCCCTTCGGACGGCCCAGAGCCACGAGCACGTCGGGCGCTTGTCTCACCTTCGGCTGACCCTGGACAGGATACCAAAGCAAGTCTCCCGCCACGAAATCGGGAAGTCGAACGTCCAGGTTGCCTTTGATTGTTACGATCCACTCGTACTGCTTGGTGTTGTCGGCCATGGGCTCACCGTCGCTGTCGGGATACTCGTCATCGTAGTCGTGGAGGTTCAAGACGTGCATGGTACGCTCCGGAGAGTGAGAGTAGCCCGCGCCACCAGGAAAGACAAGGCGGTTGCCGTTGCCGTTCGTTGCCGTTGCCGTCGCCGTCCGTCGCCGAAACTCATGATCCCGTCCATCCCACAAAGCTCCTGCACGCTCGCGTGCTTTCTCGGCGCCGTCACCTCTCGAGCAGCGTGGCGAGACTTCCGCGAAGGCCGACGCTCACCTCCCGCCCTGCTGAGGTGACGCTCCGTGAGTAGCTCGAGATCGCTCGAACGCTCCATCGTCCGCCGAGTTCATCGACCCTCACCCCTCGCCGCCTAGCCACTCCGCCAGCGCCGCATACGCGGCCGGGCTGCTGAGTAGCTCGAGGTGATTCGTACCGCGGAGTACGCGCGTATCCGTGAAGCTGAGCGCAAACCGTGGGTCTGCGTGCGCGCCGAGCGCACTTCGAACCGGGACGAGGTCGTCGCTGGCGAGCGCCTCCGACCCCGCTTCCTCGCCGCTCTTGGTGGCCGCGATGGCAAAACAACGGACACCGTCCGGCAACGGCGTGGGCATTCGCCGATCGGCAGCGAGCGCGAAGCGATCCCGGTCGAGCCAGTCTGCCTCGACGACGTTGCCGTGACGCAGGTCGGTGACGCCCTCGCTGCGAATCCGACCCAGAGCGGCGAGCGGGGCGCTCCACGGCGTCATACCCAAGTCTCGAAGACGTTCCCGCCGCGTTCGAGCGGCGCGCCGTGGTGGGGCGTCCCGAGCGTAACCAGAGCGCCCAGCTTGCTTCGCCAACTTCGAGGCTGGTCCGACTTCTCCGCGACATGGATTGCAGCTCGCGCCACGAGCCCTCCCATCGAGTGCCCCAACATGATGATGTCGCGGAACGGCGCGCTCTCCGTCTCCAGCAAGGTCGCGAGCGCGTAACCGTTCGTCGACGTGTGCAGCCCTGAGTTGTAGTGCGCATAGGCTGGCGTGAGGCCGAAATCCCGAAGCAACGCTCGCCCATGATCGTGACCGGCGCGCGTCCACTGAAGGTCGTTCATGCAGCTGCCGTGCACGAGCACCAGGAGCGTCCCGCCGTCGTGCAACCCACAGAGCGGTGGACGAAGCGACATCTGAATCGCGAGCGCGTTGCCGGTGGCGACCAGATGGTCGCCGACCACTCCGTTCAACGCAGCAAGCACCGCTTCGCGCTCCGGACCGGGCGCGCTGTCGCCGAGCAGGGGCGCGAGAGTTGGCACGACCGCCTCGACCGCAACGCCTACCAGACCCGTGACGCCCTTTACCGCCGCGTAGGCTAGGTCGGTAATGATGGGAAAGGCGCCAATGGCTGTGTGCATGTCTTGAACGACACTCGTGACGCCCTTCGTGGCCTGAACGACCGCAGCAGCCGCGCCGCGCACGTCCTTCGCGTTGTCGCGCTCTCTGGCGTCACGTCCCCTCCGCTCTCTGAGATGGAACAGAAAGGCTCGCTCGACGCGAGCGCGCGCCCGAGGTGTCGCGCGAAGGAATTCGACCGCCGAGATCAGGCTCGACTCACCCTCGAAGCAAGGCAGCGGCACGCGCTGGCCGAGCCCTTCGAACCCGTAGACTTCAACGAGCTCGGTGACGATTTCCTCGAGAGTGATGGTTTGAAGAGCATCGACCACAGTCATCGTCTAGCACGCGATGCGGCCGACGGTCGCTGAAAAAGGCTGCGAAACTCACGCCGTGCCCACGCCGCTCGAGGGACTTTCGAATTGCATGGGTCTGAGGAGAGCTCAGCGCCACTTCGACCCCAGACAAGGACTGTAAGGACCGCAGGACCGTATCGCCGTTCGCAAGCCCATCGTCCTCATGTTACCTTCCGTGTATGGCCAACAATCACGGCGGAGCGAATCGAGGAGCTTCACTCGACCGCGTCGAGCGCAAAGTCGACGACACTCGGGAGCTCGTCCACTCGTTGTCTCTCAGCATCGCCCAGCTCGTCGCCGAGCGACAGCGAACCAACGCCGAACAACGCCTCAACGCCGAGCTCCGAGCTTTCGACGTCCGCACGGTGCGCCGGTTCGAGACGTTGGAGCGCCGATCCGTGGCGCTCCTGCGAGAGTTGCAGAGAGACCGGCAGCCGACCCGCGCATGACTCATCCTCGACGCGAGCACCCGCCACGATGTCCGCGAAGCAACCCAGCGAGTCGATCGGCCATCGAGCCCCGCGCGTCCGTCGGCCCTCGGTCTTTGCCGTGGTGCTCCTTCATGCCTGCTCCAGTCCAGCCTTGACCACGAACGCCGACCCGCGCGCGAAGAGCCTCTTCTTGCGCGTCGAGCTCGATTTCGAGAGTCGATGGACCGCCAAGTCTATCCTCGAAGGCCCCACCTACCTCGACCTCCCGCACGAAGCCACGAGCCTGACCGTATTCGGGAGCGAGTGGACGCTGGAGGCCCTTCAGGTTCCCGAAGGACTCGTCGAGCTCTACTCACCTTCGGACGGTCGGCGCTTCCCAACTCCGACTTCGGTAGACTCGGCGGACTTGACTCAGGCGACCCCGAGCTGGCGCGGCGACGGCGACTTGGACCTGCTGAATGAGCTCACGCTGCCGCCCCTCGACTTACTTCGCTGTGCCGATTCGGGAGGCTGCCTACTCACCCAGCAACACGCAGAGATCGCCTGTTCCCTGCCCTGCCCCGAACCCTCTCCCGTCGCCGCGCCTCTCTTGCCCAACTCTCCCTCCGAACCCGCTTCTCCTGCCGACCTTCGTGTGACCTGTCCGACGGATTGGACGCTCGAAGAGTCCGGAGCGGCTCGATGCCAGCACCCTCCGATCCCAGCTCCCGTGGCTTGTGCGCGCGAAGAAGCCCAGTTCTTCGGCGAGACCGACTGCAAACCGATCGGCGAGCCTTGTCCCGCCAGCGGTCAGTTCTCGACCCAGCTGCCGACCGACCGCCCTACCCTCTTCGTCCGGGCCGACGCAGCCACCCTGGGAGACGGCAGCCTGTCGAGCCCCTTCCAGAGCGTCTCCGAGGCACTGAGCGCGGCACAACCCGGAACCGTCGTCGCCCTGGGAGCGGGCGCCTACCGCGAAGATCTCACTCTGACTGCACCCGTCAGAATCGTCGGGAGATGTGTAGGAGACACCACGATCGTCGGTGACTTCGTCGCCGGGACCGACTCGGAGCTCGCCAACCTTGGCGTTCGCGGACGCCTGCTCGTCGGAGAGGACCAAAGTCTGCGCGTCGAGGGCGTGCTCGTCGAGAGTCCCGGGCCCGGCTGGATCACTCGCTACGGCCGCTCCTCGGGTCGCGAGGTCGTGATTCGCGGCGGAGGAACGGAAGCGGCCATTCGCCTCGACGCGGCGGAGTCGACGCTGAGTAGGGTCGTCGTGGAGTGGGGAGGAATCGCCGTATTCCTCGACGAAGGGAGCTCAGCCTCCCTGCGAGACGTCAGAGTCGGTGACTACGACGCCAAGTATGCGGTCGCGGCAACGGATAGTCATCTGGACCTCTCCCGGGCGGTCATCGATCGCGACCGCGGCATCACCCTCGCCGCCTCGACGGCGTCGATCTCGGATGTCGCGATTCGAGGGGGCGCCAACTCCGACACCGGAGGCCACGCCCTGGAAGTTTGGGCAGGGACGCGGGCGACCGCAGCACGGATGAGTATCGAAGAGACTCGCGGTTATCAGGTCTTCGTAGCGCAAGCGGGCACGTCACTCGACCTCGTGGATTCGATAGTCGCGCGCTCTCGGGCCGAGAATCGAAGCGAGGGCGGGGGCGTCCGCGTCGCAGGTGCGCATCTGAACCTGAGTCGAGTCGAGCTCACGGGAAACGAAGGACCCGGGCTGAGTCTCACCGCCTCGGCGAGCGCACGAGTGTCCGATTCTGCGATCGTCTCTCAGCGGCTCGGCACCGATCTCCTCGGGGGCATCGTGGTCGAAGCCGGTTCGAAGCTGCTGATGACTCGCTCGAGAGTCTCGGACAACCCGGTCGCCGGGTTGCGTGTGCATGGCCGGAGCCTCGCGGAGGTCTCGGACTCCAGCTTCAACGCTCAGTTTGGAGTCGACGAGCTCGAAGGGACAGGAGTGCGCGCAGACTCGGGCTCGGTCCTCGTCCTCGGTCGAGCCCGGTTCTCGGATAACCAGGCCGGCTCGGTGCTCGTGAGTACCGCTACCGGTACTCTCGCCGACATCTCGGCCGAGCTCGTCGATGGGTTCTTGGGTGCCGCGGTGACCGCCGAGCGCGGGGCAATCGTGGATCTCCATCGCGCGCGCCTCGACTGCGGCTCGAGCGGCGCAGGGGTGGCCGCCATCGGCGCAGGGACCGAGCTCCACGCCGAAGATCTCATCGCACGCTCGGGCGCGAACTCCTCCGCGCCCGCGGTGGTGGCGCGAGACCACGCCCACTTCGTAGTGACTCGGGTCGATTGCTCGGGCATTGGCGTGCTCGTCGACGAAGGCGGGCGTCTCGAGCTCGTCGACGCGACGGTCAGAGAGGCCAACCAATCGCTGTTCGTCTCTCGCGCCGAATTGGCTTTGTCGAGAGTCCTCGTTCGGAACGCCAAGTTACCAGCGGCTCAGTTCGAACGGGCCACGATCTCTGGCCAAGACCTCTCTCTCCTCGACGGAGCGTCGCAGGGTCTTCATTCTTGGGACGGTTCCGTGCTCACCCTGGGGCGGGTGAGCATAGAAGGCATGGCCCGGTTTGGGCTGTCGGTTTCGGGTGGCCAAGCCGACTTCACCGACCTCGTCGTGAAAGACACCGCCGTGGACTCGAAGAGCGTCGCGTTGCGCGCGTTGGAGGGTTCTCGTTCGACGGTGGAGAGATTCAGGCTCACCGAGTCTGTCGTCGGCATCGCGATCTCGGCCCCCGCACCGGGCACCGCGCCCGCCGAGATCGTACTCCGGGACGGAGAAATCTCGAACACTCAAACGGGTACCCTGGTCTCCAACTCACAACCACTCGCGCCGCTCCTGGTGCGAGCTCGGTACCGCGAGAACGACCGCAGCTTTGGTCAGTGATTTGCGCAGGCGCTCACCTTCAGCTCGCGAAATCCCGGCGCCGCGGTCTCGACCATTCTCGCCTCGGGCGAGCACCGACCGCCCCTTCGAGCCCGCAGACTTCAACGCGAGGAGTTGTCGGGCGGCTTACCCCTTCGGGCGGAAGCGACCACGGCAGGTCGGACGCACGCGAACGTCGAGCTGTTCCAGACCTGCAATCGATCTCCCTCCTCGTGCTACCATCGGCTCATGGCCAAGAAGAACGGCGGAGCGAATGGAGAGGCCCCGCTCGAGCGGGTCGAGCGCAAAGTCGACGACACTCGGGACCTGGTCCACTCTTTGTCTCTCAGCGTCGCGCAGTTCGTCGCCGAGCAGCGGCAAGCCAACGCCGAGCAGCAGCGGACCAACGCCGAACAAGCGCGGACCAACGCCGAACAGGCACGGACCAACGCCGAGCAGCAGCGGGCCAACGCCGAACAGCAGCGGACCAACACCGAGCTAAAGCGGACCAACGCCGAGCAACAGCGGACCAACGCCGAGCAACAGCGGGCCAACGCCGAGCAACAGCACCTCAACGCCGAGCTCAGGGCCTTCAACGTTCGCGCGGAACGCCGATTCGAAGCGTTGGAACGCCGATCCGAGGCGATCCTGCGCGAGTTGCAGAGAGATCGTCAGCGCATTCAGAAAATAGAGTCCGCACCGACGCGGCGAAGGCCCCGTGAGTGAGCGAAGCCCCCGTGAGTGATTCAGCCTCGCATTCCGAACTCACCGATGGCAGCCCGCCAAGATGAGGTCGAGCTCGTCGGAATACGCGCGAGCTACGCTCGACCAACCTGGCAGCGGAGCCAAGTTGACCCACTCGTTGGGATCGCGACGATGGTCATAGAGCTCTTCGCCTCCCGCCGCGTATCGGATGTACCTGAAACGCGAGCCTCGGATCGCATGGTTCCCGCGACCCCACGTCGTGAGTGCAAAGCCACCCCGGGCGCGGACCGACCCATCGAGGAGGGTTAGCAAGGAGCGCCCCTCGAGCCCCGCCTCGGGACCGAGCCCCATCCACTCCACGAGCGTCGGGTACAGGTCGAGTAGACTCACCGGGTCGTCACTCACTCGCCCAGAATCGATTCCAGGCCCCGCGAAGATCAGCGGAACGCGGGTGGCCTCCTCCCACAACGCGAACTTCCTCCAGTGGAGCTTCTCGCCAAGGTGCCACCCGTGATCGGTCGTGAGTACGACCAGGGTCTCGTTCACGTGGGAGCTCGCGTCGAGCGCGTCCAGCACCTGCCCGACCATCGTGTCCACGAACGCAATGGACGCCAGGTATCCGCGGACCGCAGCCTCCCATTGCCCCGCCGAGCTCACCGCGGCGTGATCTCCCCCCGGCGCGGCCATACTCATGCCCTCAGGAGGTACGTCATCGAGGTCCGTCGCGAGAAACGGAGGCAGCTGCACCGAGCCAAATAGGTCAAAAAATGACCTAGGTACGTAGAACGGGAGGTGAGGCTTCTGAAATCCCAACGCCATCACGAACGGCTGAGTCCGCGGCACGCCGAGCTGGCTCGCTGCCCACGAGGCGATCTGGGCGTCTCCCATTCGGTCGATGGGTACGTCGATCGGCCCCCAATCGAACGCACCCGCGTTGGGGATCCCGTTGAGGGGACGGCTCGACGCCGGTGGCATTGGATCACTCGTCTGGTGAAAGTAGGAATCGAACGAGACGTTGTCCGCAAAGTGAAACACTTTGCCGCTCCCCATGACCTCGTAGCCAGCAGCCCGGAATTTCTGAAAGATCGTCGCGACATTCGGCAGGAGCGCTCTGAACCTCTGCGTATTGTCGAACACTCCGGTCGTCGTCGGCCGCCGGCCGGTAAACATCGCCGTCCGCGACGAGTTACATTCCGGGGACACCGTGTGGGCATTCCGAAAGCTCATCCCGCGCGCCGCGAGCCTCGCAATGTTCGGCGTGAGAGTCTGGGGATGGCCCCCGAGAGGCCCGATCCAATCGTTCAAATCGTCGATGACGAAGAAAAGCACGTTACGCGCGCGGCTCGTCGTGGGCCCTGGCGTCGAGGCATCTGCACACGACACCTCGGCGGCGTCCGCCACACTCGCATCCGGATAGCTCGAGAGGGAATCAACAGGCCCTCCGTCGCCGGGTCCAGAATCATTGGTCCTCGAACCATCTTTGGTAGGCTCACCGGAGTCCGAAGAGGCGTCGAGCTCGGTCGACTCGGCGTCTGCACGGTCCTCGACTGCGTCCATTGTGTCCGCATCCGACCCGGGTTCGGCATCCGACCTGGGTTCGGCATCCGACCTGGGTTCGGCATCCGACCTGGGTTCGGCATCCGAGCTGGGTTCGGCATCGGCGGCATCCATGTCCGGCGACCCGTCCCACGCGCTCGCGTCGCGGACGGCCGCGTCTCCCCCGACGAAGCCTAGGTCACGCACTGAATCGCCGTCCTCGACGCCGAGCCCTCCGTCTGAGCCCAAAGGCGCAACCGACACCCGAGAGCAGGCCCCGACGGTCCCGATCCCGAGCAGCCCGAGCACGCGCCGCCTCGTGAGCCCGAACGCGTCGATGGGAGCCCTGCGTCGCGACGACAAGGACCTCGAATCGCAGAACGTACCCTGCCCGGTCAACGTCGACGATGAGTACAGGTGCCCACGAAGTTCGATGCCACGGGAGAAACCACAGAGAGCACAGAGTCGAGGCCCACAGGTCACACGGACAGATGATGGAATGAATGCTGGTGCGCTGCCGATTCGAACCGCGCCCGCACCTCTGAGGCAGCCACTCAGTCCAACGCGATCAGCGCGAGCTGCTCGGGCTCGCCGTCCCGCGGGTCGAGCACCATCAAGAGCTCGCCGCCAAACATGCCGATCGCGTCGAGGTTGATAGCCGCGCTCAGAGTTCGAGCGCAGAAACCGGCGCTCGGATTGAACTCTCCTAGGTACGCTCCGGTCGTGAACAGAAACCCATCCTCGAAAGCTACCACCTCGCCAATCGGGAATACGGGCGAGTCGACCAGCGGAGTCGGAGGCTGGCCGGGCTGGTCCTGTACATAGAACGTCCCCACGCTCGTGCCGAACACGAACCCAAGCTCCGTCGCCGCCACGGCGCAGATACTCAGCGTCGGACCACCGCCGACATCCCACTCGATGACTCGCCCGCTCGCGAGGTCGAGCTCGGCCACCTTGGATCCCGCGCCCCCGACCACCATCGCCCTATCCAGAATTCGTGCGATTCCGCCGCACGAAGGCGCTCCAGGGTCTACGAAGCGATAAAGAGGGCTGCTCCAGCGATTCCCATCGAAGTATTCGACCTGTTTGTCTTCGGTCAGCGCCAGGTACTCCTGGTTCCGCGCCGTGCCGTACCTGAGCTCGAGACGCGAGGGTGCCCTCGTCGCAAGCTCGGCGGCGAGAGTACCGCTCTTGACGCGCCCGTTCCAGATTCCGCCCTCGCCCCCAAACAGTATCAAGTCGGCGTCGTCCACCTTCGCGTCATAAACCTGGCCGAGCCCGCTCGGCAGCTCGATGCGCCGGACTCCCAGCTCGGAGTCCACCGTAAAATACGATCCCGCATACCCAACCAGCGCCAGCCCGGAGCTCACTTCCTCTACGAAGCGCCCCTCCGCATCGAAAGATCCCAGAGCGCGAACCGAAGCCACCCGAGGATGGGTACACGCGTCGCCGCCGAGGAGCTTCATCCGACTCAGCTCTGCGTTCTCATCGCGACCCCAACCCGAAAACTCCAGGTCCACGATCGCACCCTCGTAAAACTCACCCGGTGGAAGCGGATGTTGGTCGTCTCTTGGCACCATCACCCCAGCCTCCACAGCAAAGGTGTCGAGCGAGTCCGGGTAGACTACGGCCTCCAGAGAAATCCGCTCGTTCGCGTCCCTGAGCTCGAACGGGAGCTGAGCGGGATCTCGCCCGACCTCGACCGCAACTACGAGCGACACTTCGTCTCCGGCAATTCGCAGAAACTCGGAGCGAGCGCTCTCGGCACCCGGAGGAAACGGAAAGGGAAGGACTTCGGCCCCGCACGCGGTCACGAGGGCGGCCAGCGCTCCGACACGCAACACGCAGCAAGGATACCGCGATTCACCATCGCCGGAACGACTCACGCCGCTCGAAGCCCGAATCCATGGATGATTTCGAGCAGCGCCTGCGTCTCGAAGGGCTTGTCGAGCCGAGGGTTGGGAACACGCTCCAAAAAAGCCTTCGCCGCCTCGGTGAACGCTCCGCCGGTCAGGAAGACCGTCCTCTTGGCGAGCTCCGGGTACTCGGCCTCGAGCCTCTCGAAGAGCTCCATCCCCGTCATCTGCGGCATCATGAGGTCGCAGACGATCGCATCGAAGCGCCTCCCGGACCCGAGGAGCTCGAGCGCGGCCGCACCGCTCCCGCATACCTCAGCGTCACACGACCCAGAGACGACACGTGCGATGGCCTTGGCCAGCCTGGTCTCGTCGTCTACGATCAAGACCATCGCACGTCCACCCGCGGAGGGGGCCCGCCCTGCACGGAGGTCCTCGCGAGGCGTGACCGCGGGTTGAGCTGCGCACGGGAGTGAGATGAGGAATTTGGAGCCACGACCGACCTCCGACTCGACCGTGACCTCTCCACCGAGGCTCGCCACGAGGGAGCGCACGATGCTGAGTCCGAGGCCCGTCCCCCGACCTACCGCCTTGGTCGTGAAGAACGGATCGAAGATACGGCTGAGGATCCCTGCCTCGATCCCAGACCCCGTGTCACCGATGCAAATCTCGACACGACCCTCGGTCGTGCGCGTCGAGATCCGAATCTCGTTGGCGTCAGCACGACCCTCCGGAATCGATTGCGCGGCGTTCACGAGCAGGTTGACGAAGACCTGAGTCAGCCTCGCCTCGGTCGCCAGCACCGGAGCGACGTCAGAGTAGTCGTGAACGACGCGTGCGCGGTGCCGAATCTCGTTCCACGCCAGACTCTCCGCAGCAGCGAGCGACTGCTGAACGTCCACGAGCTCTCGGCGCTCCTCTCCCGCGTTGGCGAAGGTTCGAAGGTCCTTGACGACTTTCCGAATCCGCTCCAAACCCTCCCTAGCCTCGGTCAGCAGAGTCAGCACCTCTTGAAAACGTGCGCCGTCCGTCACCGTCGGAAGCGCTTCGATGACGTGGTCGACGTGGGCGAGCACATAACTCAGCGGGTTGTTGATCTCGTGGCCCACCCCCGCGGCGAGTGTACCCATCGCGGCGAGGCGATCGATCTGCATCATGCGACTCGCCATCCGCTTGCGCTCGGAGACGTCCCGCGCGAACACCGCGAAAGCCGTCCGCCCAGCAAACACCACAGGCACCGCGAACACTTCGACCGAGAGGATCGCGCCGGTGCGCGTCACGAATCGCTCCTCCGCGGGCGGCGCTTCCGCGCCTGAGTCCATCATGGCTTTGATACGAGACGCGACCGTCGCTCGATCCTCTGCCGGCACGAACTCCATCGCCGGCCGACCCACGAGCTCGTCCAGAGTTTGAAAACCCAGCGCGGCCACTCCCGCCGGATTCACATATTCGAGCAGGCCCTCCCGATGAATGGCAACGACGTCCGGTGATCGCTCGATCAGCGCGCGAAAGCTCTGCTCGGACCGCCGCAGGGCCTCCTCCGCAGCCCTGCGACGCGTCGCGTCCCGCAATACGCCGAGGAACGCGACCTCCTCCGCGCCGTGAACCAAACTCACCGTGAGCTCGGCGGGGAACTCGGTCCCATCGCTCCTCAGCGCTTCGATCTCGAGCGATCGCCCGAGCACGGTGGACGGCGCAGCCCTCGCCGAGAAACTCCCGACACCCTGCTCGTGCGCCGACCGGAATCGCTCCGGCATCAACATCGCGACGGGCCGGCCGACGACCTCCCCGCGTGTGTATCCAAACGCGCGCTCGGCCGCGCCGTTGAAGTGAGTGATCACACCCACCCGGTTCATTCCGATGATCGAGTCGGTTGCGCTCTCGACCATCTCCTT
Source organism: uncultured Myxococcales bacterium (assembly GCA_964463485.1). Lineage (GTDB taxonomy): Bacteria > Myxococcota > Kuafuiibacteriia > Kuafuiibacteriales > Kuafuiibacteriaceae > CAYXDO01. The sequence goes on from CAYXDO010000120.1 coordinate 17,597, forward strand.
GAACTGCGACTGCAACAGGCGGAGTTGCTCGGCCTTACGCTCCTCCTCGGTCAGATCCTCGACCGCCACCAGCAAGTACTGTCCTCTCTCCTGTGGACGCGCCACGGAAATCGAAATCCTCGCAGGCGCCGACTCCTGCTGGTCCGAGTAACTCATTCGGCCCGGGATCCCGTTCCGCGTCGCTCCGGTCTCGAGGACGGTCCGGAGCTCCTTCTCGGCGTCCGAAAATGTGAGTACCTCGGTCAACGGACGCCCCACGATCGCGGCGGCGTCGCATCTGCTCGCGAGACTAGCGTTCGTCGACACCACGCGAAGCTCGGGGTCCGCGAGCAGCATCCCGATGGGTATGCTCTGGTAGAGAGTCTCAGCATAGCGACGCCTCGCCTCGAGCGCTTCGAGCAACCGCTGAATCTCCGCGCTCATTTCGCTGAGATCCTCCCCGAGGTCGGCGAGCTCGTCGTTGGAGCTCAGTCGAACCAGCGGTCTCGTCTGAGAGAGACGCTGGAGACTCTTGGTCGTTCGACGCAAGGCCTGAATCGGCCGTACGACCACCCTGCGCGCGACCACGACGCCGACCAGGAAGCAACACGCCGTCAGCACGAGCTCGATGGCGAGCGAGTACAGCGCCTGGCTCCGGAGCCGCCGCGTGCGCTCCACGTAGTCCGTTACGACGCCGTCCGACCGCTGCTTGAGCTCCGGGAGGCCCTGCTCGACCCGGCGCATGGCGGCCGCAAACTCGGGATCGACTCGATCGGAAGTCGCGACGACGAGAAGGTCCCGCTCGTGCGCTCGCCAGCTCGCAAAAGTTAGCTCGATCGCCGGCAAGACCTCTGCAGGCGGCGGTCCCAGCTCGAAGTCGTCCAGGGTACCGCCAGTCGAAATCACACTCAGAGCTTCCGCGAACTTCGATATCCGAGCGCGCAGGCCCTCCCGATCTTCGTCCTGCCCCGCGGCCACCATGCGCGCCCACGCGAGCAACTCGACCGAGAGCATGCGTTGCCGACCCGCCGCGTTGATGAAGGCGGCATCGGAACGAGTCGCGTCGAGCAGACGCGACATCGACCACGCTTCGACGAGAGCCGCGGCAAGGGGCAGAAAGAGCAGGAACGCGATCTTCGACGACAGCGAAAGCCTAGGCATCGTTCGGAGCGCCATGAACCCATCCTCGCATGGCCAAGCACCTCCGGGCGAACCAGGCCAACTCGAGGGGGAGCAACCCCGGAGCAACCCCACTCATGAAGCGCTCGCCCGTCCGCTCGAGGGGCTCGAACGTGTTAGCGACGACCGCCGGACCTCTTCGATGAAGAGCACTGCGGGTCGTCGGAAGGTCGAAGCGTCATCGGTCTTCGGACTCATGACTAGGTTCCGGACGGGTCGAGCGGGAGTGACACGGTCATGAGTGTACCCTCCCCCGGTCGGGATCGCGCCTCGATCTTCCCGCGATGCCGCTCGACAATCTGAAGGGACAAACTGAGTCCCAGCCCAGTGCCCTTCCCAACCTCCTTCGTCGTGAAGAAGGGTTCGAACATTCGATCCATGACACCCTCACTGATCCCGGGACCCGTGTCGTGAACCGAGATGACGACGAGCTCCGCGAACGCTCGGACGCCTACGGTCACCGTCCCCTCGCGCTCGACCGCGTCCAGGGCGTTGTTTCCCAGATTCACCAGCACCTGCTCGAGCTCGCTCCTGTTTCCCCAGATCGTCGGCACTTCAGAGAGATCCACCCGGATCCGCGTGCTTTGACCCGACGCCCGGAGCTCGAGCAACGACACCGAGCCCCTCACCAGCTCGCCGACGTCGATGCGCTCGAATGCCTCTGGAGAAGTCCGGGCGAAATCGAGGAGCTGACGGACGAGCCCCTTGCACCGGTGCGACTCGCGCGCGATAGCCGTAAGGGGACGCTGGAGCTCGTCCCCTTCGGACACGCGCCGGCCCATGCCCTGCGCATAACCCAAGATCACGGTGAGTGGGTTGTTGAGCTCGTGGGCGATGCCAGCCGCAAGCTGCCCAACGGCCACCAGCTTGGCGGCTCGGAGCAACTGAGCCTGAGTCTCCTTGAGCGACTGCAAACTCAGCTCGAGCTCGACGTTCGCGGCCTCGAGCTCGAGCGTCCGTTCGGCCACTCTGCGCTCGAGCTCTGCGCTCGAGCTCTTGAGCCTACGCTCGCTCTCGAGGGCGCGCTCGAGAAGCTCGCGGTGCTGAAGCGCAAAGGAACAATACCTCCAAACTTGCGCGGTCATCGCGCGATACCGCGAACCAGGCTCATGCTCGAAACACAGAATCAGCCAATGCCCATCGTCCGCGAACACCCACCGCTCTCGGGTCGCTCCTGTCGCTTCGATCGGAGGCACCGGGCAAAAAGGGTCGAAGTCGGAAGGAAGGGGCGTCAACCGAGCTCGCCGAGCTAGACCCGCTGCCCCCACCAACACCGGGCTCGTCGAGCCGCGCTCGACGCAAACTGCGACGCTCGCCCCGAGCCGCGCGGCCAGAGTCTGCAGGAAGTCATCCAAGGACCGCTTCGCGTCGAAGAGCTCGAGCGCAGAGGCGGTCAACTCCTGCAACACACCCACGAGCGCGAGCCGGTCGTCCAGCGCCACCCGCTCGCACGAGCTGAGTACAGAGTCCCCCATGTCACTTGGGCAATGCCAACAAGACCGAAGTCTTGTTGTGGAACTGAGGCACACCCGAGCCAAACGCCCCCACCTCGCCAAACGTCAAGCAACCCATGATCGGAGCGCCCGGCCCGAGCCCCGCCCGAAACGCCGCGAGCTCCTCGCCTACGTGCTCCCCCATCAAGATCGATCGCGACACACAGTCGAACACGATCGCCCCAGAGACCTCACCCACCGAGGACGTCGCGTCCACCGCCGCTCCGCGAGCCGCCTCGAGCAGCGCGGACCGATCACCCTCCATGATTCGAACGAGCGCTCCGCTCGGGACCTCTCCGACACATCGCAGCGCTCCGTCCGGACCCACACTCAACGGATCCCGAATCACATGTTCGCCCCCGGCCTGAGGAATGCCCAACGGATGGGTCATCGCAAAGGAAGCAAAGCTGGTCAAACTCACCTCCGCGCCTCGATCCGCCACCGTTCGACGGTAGACCTCGAACGCGGGCTCATACTCGAGCTCCACCGCTTCGCTGCCGCGCGCTCGAGTCACCATCGTCGGAGGGCCGTAGGGCCTCCACCCATGCCGAATTCCGACTCCGATCGGAGCATCGACGTCGAGCGCGATCGCGACGACCCGGTCCGACCACGCACGACCTCCGGCGAATTGAGCGGTGCGAACGAATCGGAGGTTGTCTCCGCTACCGCCGCCAGCCCACGCCACGCCCGAGCCCGCTTCGTCCACCGCGCCCCGCACGACCTCGCTGGTGCTGCCTGTGAGTGCGTCGGAAAGAAGGATGATAGCTCGGGGCCGCCCGGCCTCACCCAACCCATCCAACGCCGCCTCGACCGCGCTGCGGCCCGCCCGCCGCGGCGCCTCGCTGACGGGTCCGCCCAGGCCGACCGAAGCCCGAGTTCCTTCGAAGAGACCCACCACGACACCCTGTCGCGACAGGGTCTGGCCGTCGAAGACCCCCGCCGTGCAGCAGCCGGCCCAGGGCACCCCTTCAAGCTCGGCAGAAATGGCCGTCGCCAACTCGTCAGCTCCGTACTGGTCGGTAGAAAATACGAGCCCGAAAGTCACCGCTCCTGAAGCTCGCCGCGCCCCCGCGACGGCTTCACGCGCGGCCTCACGCACGCGCGAGGCTTCGCTCTTCCCCACACCGAGACGTGTGCGCTGAACCTGCACCACGCCAACATCGACGAGTCCCAGAAGAACTTGAGCGAAATCTGAGGCCGGAATCAGGGCACGAGCTCCACATCCCACGTCCGCTCCCGGCTTCAGTTTCTCAGCCTGAGTCTGGGGGTCCGAGATCCCACCGTCGCGGTGCCCGATCCCGCGAGCCATCCCGACGACTTGAAGGTCTCGATAACTTCGTATTCGGCGACGATTCCGCCTGCCTTGACGCACCGAATGATCCCGACGAAATCGGCTTCACGGACGAGAGTCTCCCACGGAACGGGGATGATCCTCGTCGCCCTGAAGTGCGCGCTACCACGAGAAGCGCGAGAACGAGGAGAGCCCGCCAAGCCGGCCCACGCGCAACTGCGACCACTGCCGGAAACGATACTCGCACTACCTGCGGATGTCGCCCCAGCGATGTTCCGGATGCTCCGGAGTCTGATCGTCCTCATCCACTTGCATCCACGCCCAGATCACCGAGGAGCGCCCCTCCCTCCCACGCTACTCATTCGAACCCTCGGCGCAGCACGTTTCCCTCAATACGGGAGTCGCTGACCCTGCGGCACGGCTTGAATTGGGAAGTTGGATGCCGCGGAAACTGTATGTTCGACCGCTTCAGGATGCGGTTTACGCGTTGAACTTGCGCAAATGCCATCGAAAGCATACGGTGTGAGTTGGAGAGGCACTTTGCTGATCGAGCTGCGCTTCGAGAATCACCGCTCCGCCCGCGATGAACAGGTGCTAACGCTGGAAGCCGGGCGCGTTGGCACCGTAAACGATGGTCGAGTAAGAGAAGCCGACAACCTGCGATTGCTTCCCGTCGCTGCCATCTACGGTGCGAACGCGAGCGGAAAAAGCAACGTTCTCTCGGCCATCGGTTTCATGCGCGATGCCGTCCTCGACTCCCATTCGTCATGGCCGCCGTTGGGCGGCGTACCGCGGGAGGCGTTCGCTTGGGCGGGGAAGGCAAATGAGCCATCCACGTTTGAAGTGACCGTCCTGATCGGAGGGATTCGCTATCAGTACGGGTTCTCGGTCGACCAAGAGCGGGTGTTGGAAGAGTGGCTCTTCGCTTGGCCAAGGGGCCGCAAGCAGACATGGTTTGAGAGAGCACGCGCCGAGTTTGCCTTCGGCGAGCACCTTCGTGGCGAGAACCGAGTCCTCGAGAAGGTTACGCGCCCCAACGCGCTCTTCCTGTCGACTGCAGCTCGACATCAGCACGAGCAGCTGACCCCAGTCTTCGACTGGTTCAACAAGCTCCTGACCGTGCGTGTCGTTGGCTACAAAGAGCGCTACTCGGACGCGATGCCTGCCTCGGTTGCCGCCGCGGTCTTTGCCGCCGCGGCAGCTGCCGCCGCAGCTCGAGGGCCCAGCGGGATGATCCGCGTTTCCGACTTGGTTCCGACGCGACAATCTACCGAATTCTCGGAAGCGCTGCCTCGCATCGATCCACCCGAATCTACGAACCTGCGCGATCTGCTGCGCGCCGCCGACGTCGGTATCGCGGATTTTCGCGTGAGCAATCCTCGAGGCAACAAGTCCGGCGCAGACCAGCGTCGCATCGAGCTGCGACATGACGTTGGGGAGGACGACGCATGGCTGCCTCTGGAACAGGAGTCTGCGGGGACGCGCGCCCTTTTTCGACTCGGACCGGCAGTCATCCGAGCACTTGCTTCGGGTACGCCACTGGTCGTCGACGAGCTCGAGTCCAGCCTTCATCCCCTGATCGCTCTCGAGGTCGTTAGGCTCTTCAACGACCCGGACGCCAACCCTCATGATGCTCAGCTTCTATTTACCACTCACGACACGAACCTCTTGGGAACGATCCTGGGTGCCCAGCCGCTTCGACGGGACCAAATCTGGCTCACTGAAAAGGATCCAAAGGGGGGCACGAATCTCTACCCACTGACGGACTTCAAGCCCCGCAAGCTAGAAAACCTGGAACGCGGATATCTGCAGGGACGCTACGGCGCCATCCCGATTCTCGGAGCGCTCGCGCGCTTGGCAGGGGAGGAGTAATCGTTGCCAGGCCGGAGACGTTTCCGCAAACCATCGCGCCGCTCGCCGTGGCGCGAGCCGAAGCCACGGATTCTGTGTGTCTGCGAGGGCGAGGCGACGGAGCCCGAGTGTCTCAAGTCCTTCAAAGACTGGTGCAGGAACCCTCGAGTCGAGGTCGAGGTTGACAACAACCACGGCGTTCCGCTGACGCTCGTCAAGCGCGCCAAGGTGCGAAAGGAGCAGGCTGAGTCGGAAGCCGAGCGCGTTGGGGACGAAAACCTTCGCTTTGACCAGGTTTGGTGCGTCTTTGACATCGATGAGCATCCTCACGTGCCTGAGGCGAAAGACATGGCCCGCGCGAACGGCATCGACCTCGCGATATCGAACGCCGCGTTCGAACTCTGGTTGATTCTACACTTCCGAGACAGCCCAGGAGCCCAACATAGAAGACATCTCGTAAGTATTCTGAAGAAGTTCATTCGAGACTACGACAAGAGGCTCGACTTCTCCAAGGTACGAGACGGATACCTCGACGCAGTCAAGCGCGCCAGACGCTTGGACGAAGATGCCATCGCAATGGGCGAGCCGGGCCGGGATCCAACCACTGGAGTATGGCGCCTGACTGAATCGATCCGCGGCCAGGGTGATGAGGAATACTTAGGTGGGCTCAAAAAAGAACAAGGTTCCGCCGTGGCTCGAGAATGAGTACCCGCAATCTGGGTCAAGGCGAGGAGCGCTCCGTTTTCGTGCTCGTGCTCCTGCTCGTTCCTGCTCGTTCCTGCTCGTGCTCGCTCGGGACGATAGGAACGCACGGCGACTCACTCCGCGTTTCTCGCCGGCCAGCGAGTCTCGTCAGTTTGATCTTTGACTCCGAGCAAATTCCAGGCTGATTTCGTGCGTCCGCTCACCGTCTCGGATCACTTTGTTCCTTGATTTCGGACAAATTCAAACCGATTTCGTGTGCTCGCTCACCGTGTCGAAAAATCTACCCAAATCGTGCCACCATGGGGACATGGTCCCGAAGCTGAGTCGCCGGAGAGTCGTGGGAGATTTGTTGGCGCTCGCCACGATCGCTCCCGTCGCGAGCTGCGCATCTCTTCCCCAAGTCCATGACACGACGGGAACCCATCGCTGCGCGCACCGGCATTGTCGTTACTTCCGCGCCGAGCAGAACGAGGGTCGGTGCGCTCTCCTGATTCGGACCCAAGGAGGTGACCCGTGAGCCGCGTCGTGGCCCTCGCCTCCCTCTTGCTGCTCCCCGCTGTGTCTTACGCCGAAGAAGGGCTCGCCGTCTTGCGCTTCGGAGGCGGCGCTGCCGCTCCGCTCGAGGACCGGACCGTCGCGGGTGCCCTCGGCCTCAGCGCGGACCTCTGCTTCTCGGCACGATTCGGGTTGGTGTTCGATACTCACTTTCTCGCCAGACCCGGATACCGCAACCTCGGCCTCGGCCTGGGACTCAAGGCCGTGCCCTTCGAGTGGTTCTGGCGCCGCATTTACGTGCACTTGGTCCCTGAGCTTCAGCTCTCGTTTGGACCGCCCGAAGACCGGGCTGACTTCGGCGTCCGCGCGCTCGTCGGTTATGAAGAGCTGCTCTTCTGGGGTACGGGGCTGTTCCTCGAGACCTTCGCCGCGCTCCCACTCACAACGGAGCGTCCGCTCGACGCTGTGGCGGTCGGAGCCACCGCCGGCCTCTTCATCGAGTTTTAAAATCATGATCCGGCACCGCACAGCAAACCCACTCAGCCATCTCTGCTCCCTTGTCTGCCTCGCCTTGGCCTCCTGCGCGGGTCACACGCTCCGCGCCGCCGATCCCGATCGGCCAGTCACCTTCCCCAAAGATCACGCCGCCCACCCTGACGCCCAAACCGAGCTCTGGCATTTCCACGGACACGCGACGGACCGCGAGGGCCGTCGCTACGACTGGTTCCTCGGCTTCGTCACCCAACACACCGACCTCGACTCCGTCCTCGGTATACCGGTGCGCTGGTTCATCGATCCATTTCAGGTCGCCTATCTCACCGTCGCCGATCGAAGCCGCGGTACCTTCTTCGTCCGCGAGCGGCACAACTTTCCCGATGTTTGGGTGGCTTCCACCGACCCTACTCGGCTCTCACTCCGCCACGGCTCCTGGTCGGCTCGTGAGGACGCGGGAGACTACCTGCTGAGTGCGACAAGCTCAGCCAACGGCATCGAGCTTCGATTGCGTCCCGAAAAACCGCCGTCGCTGCTGGGAGATCGCGGCTACCTGTACGTGCCTCCCAGATCCTCCAACGACTACTACTCGATGCAGCGGATGACTTCGACCGGAACGATCACGATCGACGGCCAGGAAATGCCCACGACCGGTCTCGCCTGGTTCAAACACGAGTGGGGCTTCATGGTCGACGACCAGATCCTCGGCTTCGTCTGGTTCGGCGCTCAACTCTCGAGCTCCGTCGAGCTCGAGATCGGGCTGATCCTCGATCAGGCCTCGAACGCCGCCGAAGGTTCCTTCGCCTCGATTCGCGAAGCCGACGGCAGACTGACTCAGCTTCGCATCGAGACGATCGGCATCGCCGAGGGCGGAGAGACTTGGCGCAGCCCTGTCACGGACACCGTCTACCCGGTGAGCTGGAGACTCACCATCCCAGGACGCGGCACGCTGACGCTCAACGCGCACGTGCCGCAGCAAGAGATGATCGTCTTTCCTGCCAACATCTGGGCGGGCAGCTTGGAAGTCACCGGATCCTTCGACGGCGCTCGCGTGGAAGGTGACGCGTTCGCCGAGGTCGTCGGCCTCGACGCCCCCTTCGGAAGAGGCCTCCTCAGGACCGGTAAGCCCGCCGAGCTCCCGCCCGACCCCCTGCCCCGCTTCGTCGCCGCAATCAGCTCCGGCTCGAGCTCGGTCGAACCCGAGCCGAGCCGACCGCTCGAACTCACCTCAGTCGAGGCGCTCACGTCGACCGTTGCAGCTGCAACGATCGAGCCGACTCGGGCTCTGTTCGCCCTGCGCTGCGCCACGTGCCACGGACCCTCAGGGAGAGGCGACGGCGTCGTCGCGGCCTCGCTCCTGCCGCGCCCACGCAATTTCGAAGACCAGAAGTGGCAGAGCTCGATTCCCGACGCCCAAATGCGGATGGTCATTTCGCGCGGGGGCTCCTCGATCGGACTCAGCCCCGCCATGCCCCCGCATGCCGATCTGAGCCCTACCGAAGTCGACGCGCTCGTTCGGCTGATCAGAAAGTGGGGACCCGACCATGAGTGAGCCCAAGACCCGTGTGTTGATCGTGGGCGGAGGACCCTCCGGGCTCGCCGCGGCCGCTCGGCTCCTCGAAGAAGGCGAATCTCGAGTCTCGGTCCGTCTGGCCACGCTCGGACATCACTTCGGTGGCAAGGCGGACTCGTGGAGGGACGCCGAAGGTCGACTCATCGATCATGGCCAGCACGTCGTCGTAGGTTGGTACACCGAGATGAAGGCGCTCCTTGGGCGCGCAGGCGTCGACGTTTCGGCTCACCTCGTGGACAACGGCGGCCACACCTACGTATACGAGCCGCGAGACGGCCAGGTGCACGACCTCGAGCTCGTGAGGAACCCGATCGCCATGCTCTTTCGCGGGCTCGGATTCTCTGGGCTCAGCTCGGAGGAGAAATCGAACATCGCTTGGTTCGTGATTTCGAATTTTCAAGCATTCTTTGGTACTCAGGACATCGAGCAGTTCGACGACGTCTGCTTCACGACGTGGTGCCTGGAGAATGGGTTGCTCCCTTCGATCGTCACCACCAACGCGTTCCTGATGTCCCGAACCGCCCAGCTCAACTGGCCAGGAGAGATCAGCACGTACAGCCTCCTCAAGGCCGTCCGAGAGGTCGGCCGAGACGCGAGGAGCGCGAGCTACTCCTTCTGCGACGGCGGCATGAGCGAGGTCTTTTGGGAGCCCCTCGTGCGGTACATCGCCAAGCTCGGAGGCCGACTCGAGACCATGCGCAAGCTCCTCCGCCTTCACCTCGAAGGGGGGCGCCTCTCCGCGGTGACCCTCGCCGAGCCCGACTCAGCCGGTCACGAGCTCCCAGGGCGCCCGACCGGTTTGTCTCCTTTCGAACAATCCGTACCCACCAAACCCGGACGCCGGTTTTTCGACGACGACTTCGATCACGTGATCTGCACGATCCCCGCGACGGCTCTTCAGGATCTGAATCCCGGGGACCCCGCGCTCTGGAGCCTTCCCGAGTTTGCCAAGATCAAGGAGCTCCGAGGCGTCGCTCCGTTGGCCCTTCAAGTCTGGCACCGGGAGCACGTGACCAAGTGTTCCTCGCGGGTCGTGGCCGGCCTCGACGGTCCGCTCGGCTTCGTCGTCGACAACAAACACGTCATTCGCGAGTACCGATACGATCCGAGGTACGGAGCCGTGCTGTATTTCGTCGGACAGGAGGCCGGCGCGGAGACTTGGTCCGACGAGCGACTGCTCGAAAAATGCCTCCAGAACCTGACGACGATTCCAGGATTCGAACGCATCGACCGCGCCGGCGTCATTCATTTCCGAGTCATTCGCAACCGATCGCCCGACAAGCTCTACTTCTACACGGAGCCGGGAATTCAGAAATTCCGCCCACACCCGAAAACCTCCATCCCGAACTTCTGGCTCGCGGGGGACTGGGTCCGATCAGAGCTCGACTTTCCGTGTATGGAGGCGGCCATCCGTTCGGGCATGGCGACCGCCGATTTGGTGCTGGAGTTCGAAGGCTGATTTCGTACGCCTTCTCGGAGTTCTGCGGGTCGGACATTCGGAAATCTCAGCGCAGTTGGGGTCCTTCCGGCGCGGTGGCTTCAAGCACGCCGAGGTGAAGCGTGAGCAGTTTCGAACCACACGCGACGTGAGCGAACGGCATCTCGATCGTGAGATCGCTACATCCCCCCTGGATGGCCACCAGGCTTCGCGACCTGAATGCGTTGCCCTTCCTGCTGAGGAGCGACACGCCTCGGGGACCGGCTGTGAGCAGGTGTTTTTGTTCAGGCGTGAGCTGAAGGGCGATCACGTCCCCTGAGCCCATGGCTGCGCGCTCGATTGACTCGAGTCCCACGAGGCGGGCGACGTCACCATCAGACGTGACGAGCAAAAGATCCGCGCCATCGGCCACCGAGCGGACGAAGGTGGGCGGCTCGTCAAAGGTGAAGCTCGAGGTGCTCTCGAGCGATACGACGCGGACCTGGTCCAGGTAGCCAGGCTTCGGCAACAGGATGTCGATCGCCGCGTCGATGCTGCCGACATAGGAGCCGACGAGATGCTGGCCCACTGCGCCGAGATGAGTGTAGGCGCCGTCTCCGACCTTCCTCGGTGCGTCCCACTCGAGGCGATGCTCGTAGGTTCCCTTTGTCGCGGAGAAAAACAGCCGATCTCCCAGGAACACGGCGGTATGCACCTGGCCCACCGCGGCGAAGTCGGCGAAGTCGTTCACTTTGAGGTTCTCCAGGTCCGAGCTGTCGATGATCTCCAGGCCTTCGCCGTACCGGGCGACAAGGGAGCCCGAGGCCACTAGGTTTAGACGAATATCCGCGACCTTCCGCTTGGTCCCCGCGGATGGATACCGCCACGCCGCCCGCGGGTGGTGCAGAAGGGCGACGTCGTAGAAGTCGACGTTCGCTCCAACCGTCGCGGCGATCCTACCCGAACTGAGCTTGGCAAGTTGCGCGAGGGGCGCACGTACGTCGGTGCTCGTCAGGACTGCGTTCCACGGATTCCTGTCGAGAACGGGATACTGGGGCTCCGGAGCGTCCCGGCCCTTTTCTTCCAAGGTACTCACGAAAAAGAGCGGAACGAGGCCCTCTTTTTCCCGCGCCAAGCCCATGACCCCGACGCCGGCGACCGGGGAGCGCAACCGGGCGAAGGTCGCGCTGCCGTTCTTGAACACCTGGAACTCCCGGCCCGGCTGGAGCTGGATGAAACTATAGCCGATCTGGCCCGGGCTGAGCGCACTCCAGTCGGCGAGCGGCGACACCTGGACCTTCACTCCGGCTTCACCGAAGCGCTTCAGGAGCGCGGCGCTAAAGGTCTTATCGAGCCTTGGATCTACGCTGACCAACACCTTTGATCGAGGCTGCTGAGTCCGCGCGATCCACTCGAGCCAGCGTCGCCCGTCCGCCGAGAGTTCCCCGGCCGGATTCGATTGAACATAGGAATCGAGCGGTTTCGGATCGAGGGTGCGGATCGCTTCGGCTGCCGTCCGCAGGTAGTCTTCAGTGGCCTTGGCCCGAGCGCGCAGCGACTCGTGCGGCGCCGAACCTGCGAGTGCCGTGAGGGCGCCAAGGTTTTGGCTCGTGACATAGCCATCGAGCTCGAGCGAGCTGAGCCGGCACTGGGCCCACTGGGCGTGGATCGCATCCGGAAACCTCTTGATGAAGTCGCGCAGCTTGGCCTGGCTCGGATCGGCGCCAAGCCGGTAGAACATCAGATCACCCGCCCTAGCCTTCGACTCCGCGGCCGTCGGAGCGTCGGCGTTTTCTTCCGCGAACGCCAGATAGCCCTCGACGGTCCCCGTGCGCACGGTCTCGTCCCAGGCGCCGGCGCACGCGGTCGTCAGCAGCAGCATGGTTTGCAATCCGAGAGGTTTCATATTAGGTTCACGGGGCATGCGGGTTCGGGCGATTCTAGGATTCTTGGTCGGCCTCATCGCAGGATGTGCCCATTCCGGAGTCAGCCCGCAATACACCGCGGCCATCGCTGCATATCGTGACGCCCTCTCGACGACGAACGATGCGGATTGTTTGGACCCTCGGTTCGACGAAGTCCTCGTCGTGCTTCGCTCTGTTCCGGGAGACGATCGCTTTGAGCGCGACATGGCTGGATTTCTCGTCGCCGAAATCGAACATCGGCGCAAGGTCGCGCGGAGCCGATCGGCCAGACCAACCGCCGAGGCTCCGGCAGCAGGGAGCCCTTCAGTCGCGCTCCAAATCGCGCGGCCGCCGTTGCCGGCGCTCCTTCTCCTGCCGCAGTCGGACGACGCCCCGCGGCCCTCTCTGGCCGGAAGAGCGGGGCCGAAGCGCGGCGTGGAAAAAGGTGGCTCAGGGTCCGAGGCCCGGAAAGCCAGCGGCAAGACGAGTTACTGCGCCTTCTTGTTCGCAGCTGGTTCCATGCACCACAGCCACTGCAGCCAGCTTTCATTGGCGGACGCGCAGGCCCAATGCAACCAGATGATCAGAGCGAAGGGCATCGAAGGCGAATGTGAATGCACCGATGACCCTGGGTTCATCGCAGATCGATGCGATTGAGGTTGCAGGCGACGAACGATGGGTGGGCCTGAAATCTCCGGCTCCAAGAGCTTTTCGTGTTGCGCACCAAGAACCTGCATCCCGAATTTCTGGCTGGCTGGAGACTGGGTCCGATCGGAGCTCGACTTTCCGTTTATCGAAGCAGCCATCGGAGTCCGAGGGTTGATTTCGCACGTCTTCTCCGAGAGCTCACTCACTCCCGGTTGGTGCGATGAATCAGCTCTTCCGCGCGAGCACGCTCGAGGTAATGCCAAATCGGATTTCCCGTGCTCGCGTCCAGCGCTCTCGCCAAGTAGTACAAAGCCACGACGCCACACACGGCGCTGACGCCCGCGCCCCCAGCGGCGAGCGCTACGTGCGTGGTCTCGTCGCTCCCCTCGGCGACCTTGAAGACGCCGAAGGCTCCTACGCCAAACCCAGCCACAGAGAGTACGCCGGCAACCGCGGAGACAACGTAGCTCGTCGTTACTCTCCCCTCTAACTCACGATGAAGGTCGAGATCCTTCGCGAGGAGCGCGAGCTCGAGGTCCGAGACGAAGCGCCCCTTCGCGTCCCTCACCAGCCAGTCGTCTCCGAAGAGTTGTGGGTTGGGCCCAAAAGACAGCAACTCACGCTCGGCTGGCTCGACCGCGTTGGCCGCCTCTTCCGTGCCGGCGCGTTGAAATCGCACCGGGTAGGCGACCTCCGCGCCCCGAGCTTCGGGCTCGAACGAAATCGTGGACACGACGCTCCGCAGGCACTGCGACAACTGAGCCGAGTCAGGAACGAGCTCCTCGGTCCTGAGCTCGATGGCCGAGCCCAATGCGTCCACCTTGAAGCGAAGGATCGCCGATCCATGACCCACGTCGGCCTTCTCGAAACAACGAAGGAGAGACTCGTTCCGCGCCAGCATCGAGCGCTCGACGCTGGCCTCGATCGCCGAGGGCGCGGCAAAGTTGAGTATGAGCAACCATCCGATCGACACGACTTCGGCGTATCTCGGGGCAGAGCGAGTGGCAATCGTAGCGGTGAGAGTGACGGCGCTCGCCAAATCCTCGCGGAAGGCCGCGCCACTTGGTCGCGGGTCGGCCGCGCCCGCGTTGCTGAGTTTGTTACGCGATCACGGCATCACGAGGCCGACGCGAATCGCGAGCAGCACCGCGTCGGCGACGTTGGACGCACCAAGCTTCTTGAAGAGGCGAGCGCGATGAGCCTCGACCGTCTTGACGCTGATCGAGAGCTTCTCGCCGATCGCCTGGTTGCTGAAGCCATTCGCCATCAGCTCGAGCACCTGCTTCTCGCGAGCGGTGATGGGAACTTGCTGTCCGACCCGCGGGGTCGGGATCCCGGTGATGTGAGTACGCCCGTCGGAGGCCGCCTGGAACGCGAGCGCGAGGTCGGCCACGTAGGCGCGCTTCAGGATCACGCCGTTGGCGCCGGCCTCATTGAGGCTCTGCAGGAACTTCGGGTCCGAGTTCGACGTGGTGACGACGAACCGGACGGAGGGCAGCTCTTGGCGGGCCCGCCGCAGCGTCTCCACGTCCCGTCCCTCCACGTCGAGGTCCAACAGCGCGAAGCGGGCGCCGGCGGTCTTGACGCGCTCGTAGTCCAGCCCCGCCTCCACCACCAAGAGGGCGACCTGGCGCTTTCGTAACCAGTGCTCGAGCTGCACCGGCACATGGGGGCTCGGCGCAAACGCGACCAGGGTATCGACGACGGGAAGCTCCGCGGGCGCATCCACGTCGCTCGAGGAAAGGGCTTCCGTATTCGCCAAGTTGGTCTCGGGATTCATGAGAGTCTCCTTTGGGCCCTGAGGGCTCCAGAAAAACGCGCCCCAAAGCGCGATGTCGTGAAGCTCGCCGAAGCATGATTCGTGCCAAAATGCGTACGTAGCATCCCGCAGAGGAATTTCATTGCTGCGACCAGATTGAGGCGCATCAGCCTCGATTTTGAGCGGCTCAAATACCGCAATTCGAACATTCTCACGCGCGTAACCCATAGGCCCTATGAGAAACGGCGGGGTTATGCGTGTTTTGATTGCGGCGTTGTTGCCGCATCATGTGGTTTCTGGGAATGAGAGCGAACCCGGGCGGCCTCCCCCGGATCTCGGCTCGCGTCAAGAGCAAAGTTCGCGCGGCCGCAAGTGCCCTCGTGGCCGGCTTGCCAGCTGCCGTGTTTAGCGAAAGACTCGCCCCACTCGTGACAAGACGTGATCGGCTTGGGCGCTACCATGTGGTCCGCCCCCTCGCGGCCGGCGGAATGGGCGAGATATTCCTCGCCGAACACACCGGACTCTCCGGTTTCGCCAAGCGCGTCGCGCTCAAGGTGATCAGCCCGGAGTTCTCCGCAAACCCCGCCTACGTCGAGCTCTTCTTGAACGAAGCCCGCGTCGGCTCCTTCCTCAATCACCCCAACATCGTCCACATCTTCGATGTCGGGCACGAGGACGGGGAGCTCTGGCTCGTCATGGAGCTCGTCGAAGGCATCGACAGCAAACGGCTCCTGCGTCGCGCCCGACTCTCCGAACACGCACTCTCGCCCGCGCTGATCCTCGCGATCATGGTCGAGGTGCTCTCCGCGCTCGAAGAGGCCCACGCCGGCGGTCCTTTCCGTGGCGAACCCATCATTCATCGCGACTTGTCGCCCGAGAACATCTTGGTGGCCAAGAGCGGCGGAGTGAAAGTCTTGGATTTCGGCCTGGCCAAATGGGCGCCAGGGCGAGCTTCGGTGCCCTCCATGGAAGGTTCACAAATTTTTGGCAAGGTCCGCTACATGCCGCCCGAACAACTCAAAGGCAAGCTCATCGACGTTCGAGCCGACCTCTTCGCGTTGGGCGTCGTGATGTACGAGGCCATCGCCGGCACTCTCCCCTTCGGTACGGGAAGCGCCAACGACATTCTCCGCCGGATCATGCGCGGGCCGCCACCCCGGGTGTCCACGGCGCTGAACCAGCCCGACCCGAAGCTCGACGCGTTGGTGCAGAAGGCGATCGAACCCACCGCCGAAGATCGCTTCCAAACCGCCAGCGCGATGCGGGAGGCGCTGCTCGAGTACATCCGCGCCTCCGACCTGAAGCTCCCTGCTGAGTTGCTCCGAGACCTCCTTCGACCGGGCAACATCCCGACCAGCGGACCCTCCGACCTCCCCCACGACGCCGCTGCGTTCACCGTTCCTCTGTCCGTGGTCGAACGCTGCGGAAAATGCGGAGGCGCCTTCCACGCCTTCTTCGTCGATGGACTCATCGCAGACCACTGCGACAGTTGCAACGGCATCTGGCTCGACTACGGAGAGATGCGGCGAATCCTCGGCCGTCGCGCCGGCCATTCGGGCGAGCGCGAACCCGAGACGCGCGCCCCCCTCGACCGACTCATCGGCTCGTGCCCGAGCTGCCGAGTGTCGCTGAAGAGCTACGACGTCCCGGGGCGGCTCGCCGCCATCGAAGTCTGTCCCCTGTGTTTTGGCGTCTGGTTCGACAAAGGCGAGCTCGCGTTCCTCGAAGACGACGACGTCCTGACGTGGCTTCGAACTCTCCTCGACTCGGTCCGCCTCCTCGCTTCGAAGTCGCAATCATAAGGGTGCAGCCGGGCCTGGATCTGAGTGCGCTGCGGGGAAGTTGTTCGCAAAAAG
>CAYXDO010000121.1:0-34122 GCA_964463485.1 uncultured Myxococcales bacterium
GACCTCCGATTCAGACTTCCGATTCAGACTTCCGATTCAGACTTCCGATTCGGACTTCCGATTCAGACCTCCGATTCAGACCTCCGATTCAGACCTCCGATTCAGACCTCCGATTCAGACTTCCGATTCGGACTTCCGATTCAGACTTCCGATTCGGACCTCCGATTCAGACTTCCGATTCAGACTTCCGATTCAGACTTCCGATTCGGACCTCCGATTCGGACCTCCGATTCAGACTTTCGATTCGGACTTCCGATTCAGACTTCAAAGGCCGGCACCGTCCGAAAGCGGGCGCAGGGCACGCACCCGAGTCGGAGATCCCGGAGGTGAGTCCGACTGCGCCGGTGAGGGTGTCTGTGCGGGCCGCAGGATTTGAGGAGCTTCTGGGCGAAGTATCCGAAGCACGCGTGGCCGGAAGACCCGTGGACGGCGCTGCAGGGTCGATCCCAGAAGTGACACGGCTTGCTGAGCCCAGGCGACGCATCGTACGACACCCCTCGGGGAAGCCGTGACGTGCAGACGAGCTCGACAGCGCGCTTCTCCTCTTCGACCGCGCTCGAGGATCGGCGCTGGCTCAGTTGTATTTGTCGAGGTTCTCGGCGGTCCGAAAAGCTTCGATGGCATCCTCTGGCCGAGGCGAGAGAAACTCGATGAGGTCCCAGAACGACTTGCGACGAACTGCTCCGTGCATTCCGGGACTCAACCACCAGAACTCATACTCGGTTCCGAAGCTCACCCCGGTATTCATCAAGATGAGCTCCCGCCGGCTCGGGTCGCTCAGGACGACACACTCGTCGAGATACTTGGTTCTGAATCGCTCGGGCTCAGGACACTCGTAGTACTCGAGGTGCTCCTTGGGCGTGAGCTCTCGACGGCGCGCACCTCTCCATGAACGCGCGATCGGAGGGTCGAGCACACCCACGAAGTCAATTTCATCGGTGCGAAGCAGGCGGCCAAATCCAACGTCACCAACGGCGAATCCGTTCGAAATGGAGAGAAACGCGCGGTAGCTCGGCGGGAGTGAGACGCCAAGCCTCTTCTCGGCCAACGAAAGCGCCTTTTTCGACGCTCCCATAGCGACAGGCTCCTCGAGCAACGCTCGTTCAGCGGACGAAACTGAGAGTCCCGAAGCCAGCTTCTCTTTGGCCAACTCGGTCTCGACAACTCTCCACGCCGAAAGCCGACTGGCCCAATCACCAACCCCGACGCGTCCGGCGACGTTTGCGAGTCGGGTACGCAGCCGGTGCCCGCCACCGGGGACGAGCCCGCTCCGTGGCGCGGGCTTGGGAGCGCTGATTCGTTGGCGATTCCGGATCCACGAGTCACACGATCCGGGTCGAGGGAGGAGCCTGTCCATCATCTCCTCGAAGCTCCTCCACCGGGTCGCATCCCCTTTGCCAAGCCACATGGCCTCCCACTCGCGTCCGTTGCGCAGCCTCGGATTCAGCAAAATCACGTTGCCGTCGTACTCAGTGAGCGCAAGGCAATAAGGCAAGTCCGAGTTTCGATACGTCCCCGAAGCGAGAGGCCCGTAGCCCAGCTCGTCTTCAGAAGGCTCGTCCCGCGAGCCGTCGTCGGTGAACCCAGGCATGTCGAACCAGCGAAGTCGGCCAAGAGGATGAATCGCCGTTTGGAAGAAATGAGGATCCGAACGAAGCCCGTTGGTGACGCGCAGGAAGCTCACGAAGGATGGCGGCAGACGCTGCCCGAGACGGGCCTGAGTTGTCGCGATTTCGCCCTCGGAGGCCCCTGGCCGACGCAACGTTGGACGTGGGTCGACCTCGGCGAGCTCCTCGGCGCTCAGGAAAGGGCGAATGGCTTCCGTGGCGCGGAAAAGCTCGGCTTCGGCGACACGAATTCGCTCCGACCAATCAAAATGCATTTCCGTTACTGCTTCTCACGAGCGCGGGACTTCGGCAAGTCGCGCTCCGCGCCGCAGGTAAGCTCTGCGGTCCGGACGAGTGCAGTTCACGGGTCCGCATGAGGATGCTCTATTAATGCTCTATCAAAACGGGCAACGAGTTGTGCCCGAGCATACGGCAAGCTGAGTCCGCGAAGCTTACGCGCAGGCAAGATGCCTGCGCTCCCAGGGCCGGATGAGATGCTCCCAGGGCCGGATGAGACGCTCCCAGGGCCGGATGAGCATGCCCCGATGAAGCCTATGCAGATGAATCGATGCTCGGCGATCGAGTGCGCGTCAGCCAAGACCTCGAGGTACTCGACGCCCGAAGTTGAGAGTCGACTCACTTCCTCGAAGGAAACACCGTTCGTCGCCTGATTCGCGGCGTTCTTGGCTTCGTCCCGCGTTGCCACGTGGAGCGCGGCCGGCATCTGTTTCGCCGCTGCCGAAGCCAGTCGCGTACGGGACCGAGTCGTTCGGGCTCGTCGCTGCGCGTACGCGGTGAAGCTTCGGGCGCGATCGAACTTGGGAGTCACGCCCAGAGGACCGTGACGGCCCTGCCGCCCGGGCTGACGGTGGCTTCGAATTTCGTTCGCTCGCCGATTTTCGGCGCGTTGGGGCGACGGTCGAAGATGACCAGCACACCGCGGTCTAGACCGAGGCGCTCCAGGTACTGATCGAGCTGGGCGAGCCCCCTCTCGAGCGGATTGTCTCTGCGCCAGACCTTGAGCTCGATGGCCTCACGTTGCTCGGTTTTCACGCCGTCCGGCTTCCGAATCGGCCATCGAATCAACAGGTCGATGCGCCCTCGGCCCACGCCGTACTCTCGTTCGATGTACCCACCGCCGTTCACGAGGCGCTGAAAGAAGGCCATGATCACGAGCTGGGGCGCGACCTCGTGGTAGTTGCTGCGCTGGGACAGGATGTCGCCGTGTTCTTTCCAGAACTCTACGAATTCGCGAAGGAGCTTGCCGAAATCCAATCCCCCGTCAGGGCGCACGAAGCTTCGAGGCTCGAGCGTGATGCTGTCCTCGACCGCAGGCGTCAAGACTCGTACGATCACCTCGCGATAGATCGGATTTGCGATCTCGGTGGGGTGGGTCGTCACGAGGCCGAGGTCCCGGACATAGGAAACATCGTCGTCATAACTCGGGTCGGCATCGAGCATCCCGCCGCCGAGGAGAGTTTGGATGACGCTCCGGACCTGCGGTTCGTGGAGCTTGGACACGAGCGAGTCGAGGTGCGTAGCGCGGGCGAGGATCAAACCTTCCTTGGCCTCATCTACGTGCTCGGCCGTAATGGTGCCCCGGATCTTCTTTTCCTCGATGATTTCTCGCGCGAGTGCATTCACGAGCCAAGGTTGACCTCTGGTGAGGACGAAGGCGCGAAGCACCGCGAGGTCCTCGAAGTCTTGCCCCGTTTCGAACGTATGCTGAGCATAGAGAGCGCGAACGTCGCTGAGCTCGAAGTCTCCGAGTCTCAACGATTTGACCTTGATGTTGAACGGGCTCGAGGTTCCGAGGCGCTCTGGGTCGCCGCCGCTTGCGGCCTTGTAGTCGCGAACGTCCCGCAAGCCGCAAAGAACGACCGACGAAGGAAAGGCGTTTGGCCGATACGTATAGCCCGCCCGGAGCTGACGAAGGACTGTCCTCAGACTCTCACCGCGAACGGCGTCGATTTCGTCGAAGAACAACACGATGGGTTTGGGACAAGAGCTTGCCCAGGCCCGGAGCGACTCACCGAGCAGCGCGGAGCTGGGGGCTCTCGGCCAGGCTGGCGGCCAAAGCTCCTTCGGGAGTTGCCGCGCTGCAGCCGCTTTGAGCTCTGCAAGGATCCCGAGCTGCGCCTCCTTGAAATCATCACCCGCGACCTCCGCGAGCTCGCAACTGAAATAGACTGCGGCGAAACGCCCTTCGGTGGTGAGGGACTTCGCGAGGGATATGAGTGTCGTCGTCTTGCCGGTCTGGCGTGGAGCGTGAACGATGAAATACCCACTTTGGTCGATCAGGCCACGGGCCTCGGGCAGGCGCGCTTCCGGAGGCAGCATGTAGTGCCATTCCGGCCTGCAGGGGCCTGCCGTGTTGAAGAACCGCACTCCGTGATTGTACACGGGCAAGAGGCCGCTGGCCTCGTATTACGTGCCATCCGACGCCGTAGCGGGCCCATCGACGATCGACTCCGAGCTGTCGAGTCGAGGTAGGAACCGCTGCTGGGCTGCGCTGACACCCGAGTTGTGGCAAGAATCGGATCGTGAGGCACGGCTGGGCGTGTTTGGTTGTGGTCGTCGGGTGCGCGAGCGCCTGGCCGCCGCTCGACAGGAGCAAGCTGCCGCGACGAGGGACCGATGGGCCGACCGCGATCGTGCTCGATGATTCAACCGTCGTCCGGCTGTTCGAGACGTCGCATGGTCCGATCGCGGATCGGACCATGCGGTTTGGCGTGGTCGTCTTGGAGGATGCGGGGCGGGGCCGCGGCGACTTCTCGCGCACCTACGACCCAGAGTTCGAGACTATCGTCTCGGCGCGCGCCCGAGTCACTCTGCCAGACGGTACAGAGGAGCTCTTTGGGCGTGAGAAGTTCGAGGACGAGCTCTCGGCGAGCGGTGTCTACTCGAGCAACCGGGTGCTCACCTGGTCGCACGGCGCAATCCCGCTGGGATCCATCGTCGAGTGGGAAGCGACCTTCCGAGAGTCTCGGCCCGAGCTCTTCGCCTTCTCGGCCAGCATCGGCAACGTGGACGCGCCGACCATGCTCGGGCGCTTCGAGGTGATCGCTCCCGAGAGCTGGGAGCTCGCCCATCTCGTCACTCGGGCCGGCAAGCCCATTTCCGGCGGATCCGACAGTGACAGGAAGTTTGTGGGGGAGTCCGAGGTGCGCGAGGGGGACCAGCGGGTTGTCAAGATCACCGGGCGGGTCGAAGGTGGGTTGCGACATCTGCTCTTCGAGAGCTTCGACGTCGACGCGTTCCATGGCGAGCCCGAAGCTCCGCCCGCGACGGACGTTTTGCCGCGCGTGTGGGTCAGGTTGACGCGGTACGAGCTCGACGGGCAAGTCCAGCAGACCTCGCGTGGATTCGTCGAGTTCTCGAAGGCGCTTCATCAGCTTCATGAAGGCACCGCCGAACCGTCCGCGCGAGTCCGCGCAGAGGTGGCGAGGATCTTGGAGGGAGTAGGCAGCGACCCGGTGACGCGCTCGAGGAAACTCTTCGAGTGGGTTCAGCGGGAGGTCAGATATGTCGCAATCGAGGTTGGGATGGGAGGCTGGCGTCCGCACTCGGCCGAGGAGACCTTCGCGAGTCGAGCTGGTGACTGCAAGGACAAGGCGACACTCCTCCGAAGCATGCTTCGCGCGGCGGGTGTCGACAGTCATCCAGCCAGCATCAACCTGCATGGAGGCCTCCCGAGGCCGCACGTCGTGCCGAACCTCGGGACGGCGAATCACATGATCCTCGCCATCGATCTTCCGAAGGGACTCCACCTCGTCGATCCAACCTCCCGGACCGCCTCGTTCGAGGAGCTGCCCGCGGAGGACCAAGGGGCGGAGGTGGTGCTGGCGACGAAGGAGGGTGTCGAGCCCATCGTCAGTCCAGAGTCGTCCGCGGACGCCAACTCGAAACACGTCGAAATCCGGCTGGAGTTATCAGACCAGGATGAAGGAGCCGGTCAATTTCGACTCGTCACTTCTGGGCAATTTGCCTCCGATCTTGCCGGCGATTTGCTCGCGGAGTCGGAGGCCAAGCAGCGCGAGCGCGCGAAGGGTTGGCTTTGGCTCTCCCGAGGGAACGTCGCAGCCACGCTACACCGCGAGGTCATGGACCCTCGACGAAAGATCGAAATGGAGGGTCGGCTGACGATTCCCCGCGTCGTTGGCCGCTCGGGTTCGACCCTCGTGTTTCGTCTGTCGGACGTCATCGCGCCGCCCGGCCTCCGGCTGTCCGCGAAGCCGCGGACGCAGCCGATCGTGTTTCAAAACAGAGTTTCGCGCAGCCTCGATTTTCGGATTCGAATTCCCACGGGCCTCGCGGTGACTCAGGTCCCGGACGCGGTGGCTCTGCGCTCGGAGTTCGGCACGTTCGAAATTTCGTGGACCGTGGATGCGAAGGAGCTCGCTGCGCAGACGACTTACCGGCTCGATGTCCGCTACGTCGATGCTGCGCGAAGTGATGAGTTGCGAGCCTTCTTCGAGTCGATCCGACTCGCCTACAGCCGGGGTGTGTTGTTCAAGCCCTCGAAGGAGTCGTGATGCGCCGGATATTGCTCAACCTCGCCCTCGTGGCCGTCTTGCCGATGGGTTGTGGCCCTGCGCTCTTCTCCGGCGCGATCGAGCTGAACCTACGGGCTCCAGAACCCGCCGCGTTCCCTGAGTCACCGGCGGTGTACCTGCTGCGCGACCATCGAATCCTCCTCGTCAACCGGTGGCGTTCGAGCAGTCACTCCCTGTGGCACCGAAGGGACGTGATCGCCATACTCACGGAGAAAGGGGCCGGATACGCGGACGTCCGAGTCCCTTACGACGCTGACGCCAAGATCGTCGACTTCTCGGCTCGGACGATCTCTCCGGACGGGGTGAGTTATGAGGTCGAGGCGACGAGGGTGTTCGACGACCTCGCGACGGACACCGAGGACGACGACGCGGATACCAAAGTCCGGGTGTTCAGTTTGCCGAGGGTACGTCCCGGCAGCGTGATCGACTACTCCTACACGATCGAGTCCCGGTCCCTCAGCGGCGGCTTTCAGAGCTTCATCGCGGATTCAATCCCGGTGAAGCGCTTCGCGCTCAGCCTGGAGGGAACTCACGACATCAAGTACTCGGTGAAGGCATACAACACGAATTCCCAGTGGGTCACAGAGGACCTCGGCGAGACATGGCGGTTGCGATTCGACATGGAGAACATTCCTGCCTCCGAGAGCGGGAAGCGTTACGCTCAAAATCGAGAACAGGCGGAACCTTGGTGGGCCTTTCGAATCAGTCAGCTCGCCAAGATCAATATCGTCATCGACATAAACCGCGACTGGAGCTCCGCGCTGCGTTGGCGAGCCAACGCCCTCGTCGTCAAGAACGACGAGTTCTACGCCGGCTTCGACCCCAAGCTCGAGACTCCGCCGAGCCCGTGCGACGCCAAGTGCCGGGTGGAGAGTCTGCTCGCTTACTCGCGCCGAGACCTTCCGTTCTCAGGATTCGGATCTTGGCCCGGCAGGCCGGCGAAGAAGGTGGCCGACCGCGGCCAGGCGACTGGAGTGGAGAAGACCAGGATCCTCTGGTGGCTCTTGAAGAAGGCCAACGTCACGGCCCATTTCGCCTTTACCCACGCTCTGCTCGAGAAGCCCGCGGACTTTGATTTTCCGCTGCCGACCGGACTCCCTCGGCTCATTCTCTTCGTTCCCAAGCAGCCGGGCGTGTCGGAAGACGTCTTCGTCGACCCTTCGTGTGAGTACTGCCGGGTGGGTGAAGTTCCATACTGGTTGACGGGGTCCGAGGCCCTCGTCATCAAGAAGGTCGAGACTCCGTTTGGCCACACTCGACCCGAAGCGCAGCTCGATCGAGTCAAGGTCACGGGCACGGTCCGCGACCAAGAGGCGCGCCGTCATCAGTATGACGTCTCGGTCGCCCGGAGCGGCGATACTCGATTCTCGATGACCGTCGAAGCCACCGGGCGGTGCGCCCAGGATGAGAAGAACGCCGTGCGGTCCTGGACGCCGCTTCGATGGCGTGAGCATGCCGAGTCGCTGGTGGCGAAGCATCAGATGGGCAGCTTGTCGCGCTTGTCTGATTTTCGAATCGAAGGCGCTCTGGATTTCACGCGCTACACCGTGAGCTCTACGGCTGCGGCGTACTCGGCCGTAGATGATGAAGCGATTCTCGTGCCGCTGGGTTTTCTGCGGACGAGTTGGGACGAGCTGCCGTTCGAAGACGTTCGCACCGTACCGATCGTATTTCGAAATCCATACGCCTTCGAAGAGACCGCGATCGTCCGTCCTCCCGCAGGTTATGCGCTGACTCGGCTCCCGGAGCCCCTGCGCCTGGACAACAAGTACTTCACGGCCTCCCTGACCTCCGTCGCCGAAGGCGCAACGGTGAAAATAACTCGTGTCATTCGCACCAAGCCCGGTGTGTACCCAGCCGCGGAGCTCCAGGCCATGCGTGCCGCCTTCGACGCATACTCGTCGCCGCGCCAGAAATTCGTGGAGTTCGCTTCGAAGCGCTGAGCCAAGCTCTGGGGACCGAACCTGCCGGCCGGTCGGATTCACTCCGACCGAGTGCTGACAAACTCATGCCTGCGGTCCCAGGACTCGGACTCCGGCGCTCTCCGCAGGGAAGAGTCACTCACTCGATCCGCCAGTCGTCCGGGACGCTCACCGCGTAGGCCACGGTGACGTCGGTCGACTTCCCGGGCCCCACGTTCAGGGACCAACTCAGAAAGCCGCGCGCCGCGTCGAACGCGTGACCGCGCGTTGTCTTCGGAAGGACCTCCACCGAGACATCTTCGATCTGACTCACCGGAATGGGCTCCTGAACCTCGATCGTCGCGCCCGCGGGCGACGCGTTCTCGACGGTGATCCGGTACGTCCGCTCGAGCCTGCGAGTGGACGAGAGCGCGCCCGCCCGCTCGTCGCTGCTCCCCAACGACAGCCGGCGCACGCGGAGCTCGTCGTCGAAACCCAAGGAGACCTCCATCCTTTCGCCCGGCGCGCGAAAGTCACACTGTGTGTTTCCAAGAAACGAGTCTCCTCGAAATACTCGCATTCGACCACGCACGAGCGGGTGTGGGGATGGATTGACGAAGCTCGCGACTCGAAAAACACGCTTCGACTTGCTCGGTGCGGCCAAGAGCCGAACCGTCGCGGGCGCGCTCACGACTCCAGTCGGGATCCAGTTCGGGCGGCCGTCTGGCGAAATGGAAGCCCTACCCGGGACTCGGAGCACGAAGACGTTGCCCCGATCGTCGATGGGCTGAGCGAGCTCCTCCTCCGGAGGCGTCGAGCGCATGGGCTCGGTCAACGCGACGTACTGCACCGACCCTTGGACCAGCACCTTTCCCTGGTCGTCTTTGGACTCTGCGCTCAGGACGAGCGGCGCCGGTCGCGGCGCCACTCCGCCGAGCTTGGGCCTCGCCGAAGACAGGGAGAGCTCGACGTCGTCCCATGACTCACCGGTGGACTGCCGCACGACGGCGCCGACGACGAGGACTCCTTTTCCAGCCGTGTCCGACTCTGGAAGAAAGCGAAAATCATACTCAGGAACCCATCCGGCCCCGGACGTAACGTAGGAGAGCAGGAGCTCCGCGGTCGACTCTCCCGCGCAGTCGACCGAGACGTCCGCGGCCCAAGTCCTTGGCGCGAAGGGCCGAACGTCGTCACCACCCTTCTGAGCTCGGGCTCGGTCGAGCTCGGCGCGCGCGCGAAGCACCTCCGCGTGCGCCCGGGCGACCGCCTTCCTCCGATCGAGGAGCTGGTCGAGGATCTTGGTCCACGCCGCAAAATCGGCCTTGCCGTTCGAGAGCGCGTGACTCGTCGCGTTCGAAAACACCTGGCCTAACTCAGCCAATCGTTGGCTGTCGCGCTCGTTCGCGTCGAGCCGGTCACGGAGCTCTGCACCCTCGTCGAGCACCAGCTCCTCTGGGGGTTCCTGCTTCTGCTCCTCCTCGCGCATGGCGATGCCGAGCGTCTTGAAACGACCCACCCCTTCCGCCCGAACCGAGTCCACGACCAACCCACTCGGCAGCCCGCGCTCGCGAGCTTTCGCGAACCCATCGACACACGACACCCGACTCCGCCGAATGACCTCCGCGCGGTCGGCAAAGACCGTGACTCGCTCGATGCGGTCCGCCGAGCCTGGTCCCGCCTGCAAGAGCAGCAGCGACAACACCGTACTCATGTCGACCTCAGTTCCTCTGAATCAGCTGCAGCCTAGCCGGCCGCCGAACGCAATAGACGAGCTGGACTTCCCGCCGGCCTCCCCCCGGAACCGAGACCTCGAAGTCGACCATGCCCTCCGGAGTCGGTCGAGCGCTCGGTGTGGAAGAGACGAGCTCCACCTTCACGTCCGGGTGATCGGACGTCGGTAGCACCTCGTGAATCCGAAGCTCGATGGGTTTTGTTCGTTGATTCGAAACGGACACCCGCACGGCGTAACGAGTCACCTGACTCTTGCTGAAAAATCCTTCGGTCGTCGTCGACGGAACGATGTCTTGGGTGACCTTCACGTTTTCGTCGACCCCGAGCGGAAGCTCGAATCGCCCGCGCCTTCCAGCCGGGTTCAGATGGGCATTCCCCGTGAGTTGCCCGCTCTCGTAAATGCGGACTGGGCCTCCGAGGATGGGGACGTCCGAATTCTGAACGGTCGCACTCATGAAAGCGAGCGGCGAAAGGGCCGGAGTGACCTCGTGACGAATCGTCCCAGTGAAGACCTGCTGAAGGGCCGGGACGCTGACCTCGGTCCCTAGGCCTGGCACGAGCTCGCGCACCGCCGCCTCCAGCACCTGATCGAAGATCCCGAGCCGCTCCAGCTCGGTGGGCTCTTCGGGCGCGAGCGGACCACCGAGCGCGAGCCTGGGTGCTGGGGGCTCGGGCGGGGACTCCGATCGATCCCGGGATACGACCGAGACCTCGTCCTTGATCAGCTCGTCTTCGGGTACTCGCGAGCCGTCGAGCTCGTCCAGGGTCCGGGATCCTTTGGCGGCTTTGTCGACGTCTTGGTCGAGGACCTGAATCAGTCGTTCGGCCTGGATCAAAACTTCCTGGACGTCGTCGATGATCAACGAGTTGGTGCGGGCATCGGCGCTGACTCGCCCGCGCTGGGAAAGGAGCGGCCGGATGTGCTCGAGCAGCGCCACGGCGGAGGCACGCTCGGGTCGAATGAGTCGAGTGCTGGTGGTCTCCAGCTTCTCGAGCGCTTCATGCCGAGACAGCCGTTGCTGTTCCTCGGCCTCGAGCCTGCTCGAGGACGCCACTCGGACGACGTTTCCGACCCTGACCTTGTCCAGGCCGTGGGCCCAAAGGAGCGTATCGAGGATTCGGTCCCAGGGCATGTCGGACAGGTGCAAAGTCACGTTGCCGCTCACCGATGGGTCGACGGCGATTTGAAGCCCGGAAACCCGCCCGATCTTCCGGATCACTTCATGAATGTCGACCTTGTCGACGTGAAGGGACATTGGAGCTCCGTGATATTTCTTTCCGCCGGGGCTCACGGGATGAAAGATCCGGTAAATCTGCCGATCGAGCGCGTCGAGCGCGTCCTCGCCGCCGCTCGGGGCAAGATACTGCGGCGCCGGGAACATCTCTTGGAACGGAGGCGGAGCGCGCGATTTGACCACCGGAATCAACTCGGCGGACTCTCCGAGAGTCCAGGTGGAGAGGGTGGGCAGCGTGATGTCACGCGCGGCCTCGGCGGTGGAGAACAGGAGCCGCGGGCGCGGCCAATCCTCTCGCGAAGTCTGAGCCACGATGACCTGAGTATTCAGCGCGAACCGATTGGCCTCAGGGTCCGCCAGAATCTGGTAACGAAGGTCCCAGCGCGCTGGGACGGCATACTCGAGCGTGAGCTCGAGCTCGGGCTCGAGCGCCTCGTAGCTCGCGGTCACGCGGAGAGTCTTCACTTTAGGTTGTGGCGCTTCGGAATCGATGTTGCGCGTTTTATTGAACTTGCTTTGGAGCTCCTTGGAGTCGCGCTCGAGCTGCTGCACTCTCTCGCGGAGCTTTCTCATCTCGGCCAATCGGGCCTCCCGCCGAGCGCGAAAGAAATCGATCCCCGCGAGCCCGACGCCGAGCGATGGAGGTCTCGGGAGATCGTCAACCTGCTTGGGCGCCAGCGTGATCCGATCGATGAGCTCCACGTCTCCGTCGAGCGCGGCTATCTCGTCGGTGAGACTCCGGCGCAGATCCGCCAGCTCGATGGCGTCGGTGGCGAGCTTTCGAAGGTCCTCGACCGTCCTCGGGTCGCGCACGATCGCTTCGCAGTCGAAGCGGAGGAGGCGGCCGTTTTTCAGGCTCACCCGCAGCGACTCGGGATCGACGGTGTCGGGGAGCTCGGGAAACGCGACGCGACCGAGGCCGCGCGGGACGTTGGCCCGCGCGACTCGGGTGACCCTCGCGCCGCCTTCGAAGAACACGGTGACGGACTCGATCGGGGCTTCGAGACTCGATGGGCTCGCTTTCGACAGCCCAGCGAAGGTGTCCGGAGAGAGTTGGGAGGCAGCAAGACCGAACCAAAGGAGGAGCCCCATCGGGCGGGACGATACTCCCCCTCGGGCCGCGATTCACGGCGTCGAGGGCTTCATCGTTCACAGTTGAAATCGTCTTCGATAGAGACCGCGCCGACGAACCAGGCGTCGATCGCGGCCCGCCCAGGCACCCGCCGCTCGATGCGGCGGCGCGCTCCGATGGGCGTAAAGACGAGCTCGGAGGGGGGAATTTCGGAGCTCATCACCAGGACCGCTTTGTCTCCGCGGCAAAGTCGCGGACGGGGCCACTCGTCATACTGGCTCCGTCGACCTCCGGGGCTGCCGAGCTCGAGCACCGGTCGCCGATCTCGAGTGTGAAAGCGGAGCAGGCTCGCGAATTGATAACGACGCGTGATGAGCGCGACGGCGCCGACGCGCTCGGCCTCACGCTCGGCGGTTGCCGCGACCACGTCGAAGCCCACTCCGCGCGCCGTGGGGTCTTGGGCCGGCGGAATGGGAAGGAGGGGCCGCGCCGTGTGCACGAGCAGCACGAACACGACGCACGCTCCGAGGGCTCCGATCCGTCGGGCCACGCGCATGAGCCCGCGGTCGCGCGTCCAGGCGACCAGCGTCGGCAGGGCGAACAACATCGCTGGCAGCGGCCAGTTCGCTTCCCCGCTGCCATGGGCCGCAGCGCCTACGCAGCCAAGGAGAAGAGCGGTCGCGCCGCCCGCGAGGACTGCGTCTACCGAAGGCCCCGAGCTTCGACCCGCCGAGATCGCGATGAGACCCGGCGCGGTGAACACACCGAGCGTGCCCATCAGCGAACCAAACACGAGCGGTATCGCGAGCAGCACCCGGGGTCTCGACGTCATCACCCGATCGAGCTGAAACTCGAACGAGGACGGGCTCGCGCGCAGCTCTTCCGAGAGCCACGGCGCCAGCATCACGAGGCCCAAGAAAAAACCCAACCACGGAGCGTACGTGCCGAGGCGCGCGCGACCACCCGAGGTCCTTAGAGCCCCTAGGACAGCGCCGATTCCGACGAGCCCTGCATAGTGCTTCACGCCGATCGCGATGGTCAGAACCCACGCGAGCAGAAAGAGAGATCTCCGATCGAGCTCGTCGCGCTCGAACGCGCGAACGGCGAGGTTCGACGCGAGCGCCGTCAGCAGGGCGTGAATCGGATCGGGCGTGATCGGAACGAGCCCCACGACGAACATCGGAGACGCCAGCAGCAAGAGCAGCGCGAGCTCGGCTCCCTCCCGTCCAGCTCGACGATAGGTCGCGTCGACCAACAGCAGCGCGGCGCCGACGATCGACGAGAGCGACGCGGCACGAAGTGCGAGCGGGCTCGCTCCGAGCAGTCGCTCTTCGAGCGCGATCAACCACGCGATCGCCGGGGGATGGTCGAGGTAGCGCAGCTCGAGCTGGCGAGACCAGGTCCAGTAGTAGGCTTCATCTGGAATGAACGGGAGGCGCCAAGCCGCAGCGACGATGAGCGCCGCGAAGAGGAACGGGTACCAGCGGAGCGCCAACGCAAGAGGCTTCAGGGCTCTGAGCACGTGATCGCAGCGGGACGCGGCGCTCGAAGCTTCACCGCGCGAGCTCTGCTTGAATCTGAAGGAGCTTCTTGAATCCGGCGCGTCGCACCGCGGGGTTCTTCATCGCATCGTTGAAGCCAATGCTTCGATAGGACTTCGCGAGCTTGTCGACGGCCTCTTTGCCCTTCGATCTCTCGAGGCGATCGAGCGCCTCGCCGACGTCGCCGTAGGCGCGTCGAAAATCGGCCACGCTCACGTCGCCCACTTCGGGTTCGTTTCGACTGGTCTCGGGCCGTTGGATGGGCGGAGTAGCGGCGGGCTTCGTCGGAGCCCTCTTGAGCCGCCGGGCTGGCGCGTCCTCGAGGTCGACCTCGAGGCTCTTGGGCGTCGCGCGTTCGGGCTCGTCGTGCTCGAACACGGCGTTCACACGCGGCGCCGGCGCGGTAGGCACGACGTCTGCCACGTCCGGGTCAGGCGCCGGCCCTGCCAGCATCGACCCCTCGGGTGCCGAAGGAGACTCGCTCTTGCCGACGCTCACCAAGACGAGCCCGAACACGACCAGGGCTGCCGCAACCGTCGCCGCGATCAACATCGAGCGCTTCTTTCCGTCGTCGAAGACTTCGATGTCCCCGGTCGTGAGAAGCAAGCGGGCGGACGCTTCGAGCGGGATGACATCAGAGTCGGCGGTGCGGGCCGGAGGTTGCGACTCGCCGCGGCCGGTGCTCGGCATGGGAACGGGGCTCTTACTCCGCGTAGGTCTGGGTGACGCTTCGATCGCGTTCAGCGAATCGAGGACGGCTTGCGCCGAGGCTTGGCGCTGCTCGGGACGCTTCTCGAGCATCTTGGCGATGATCGCCTCGAGCTCAGGCCCTGGATTCGCGTTCGGATTGCGCTCGTGAATGAGCGGAGCGGGCAGCGAGACGTTCTTTCGGGCGATGTCGAGCGGCGACCCGTCGAAAGGTTTCTTCCCCGCGATCAACTCGTAGGTGATCAAACCGAGGCTGAACAGATCGGAGCGCGGATCGAGCGGCTCTCCACAGGCCTGCTCCGGCGACATGTAGGCCGGCGTGCCGACCACACAACCTTGCGCGGTGAGGCGCGCTTCGTCCGGATCGGGCTCGAGGAGTCGGGCGATACCGAAATCGACGATGCGCGGGACCTTCTGCCCGTTGTCATCCACGACCACGACGTTCTCGAGCTTGAGATCGCGGTGAATGATCCCCTTGTCGTGGGCGTGCTGCAGTCCGGCGCAGATCGCTTTGAGGAGGCCGACGACCTCGGGAAGCGGGAGCGGGCCCTTTTCCGAGAGCTCGGCGAGATCCTTGCCTTCGACGAAATCCATCACGAGGTACAACAGGCCGTCCGGCGACTCGCCCGAGTCGACGACGGAGATGACGTTCGGGTGGTCGAGGAGGCTCGCGGCCTTGGCCTCGGTCTCGAAGCGGGACCGCATCTTGGGATCCGCAGCGAGCTCACCGAACATCACTTTGATCGCAAACTTTCGTCCGATTCGTACGTGGCGCGCGCGATACACGCGCCCCATCGCGCCTTCGCCGACGCACTTCTCGACGATGTAGCGGGTCGCGAAGGTGACGCCTTCGAGGGGGTCTCGCTCGAGGGGCGACAGCGTGCCTCCGTCCTTGGGGCACCGCGGAAACGGCTTCCGAAAGACGTTCCTGCACTGGCTGCAGGTGAACGGGCGGTCTTCGGGGGTGGCGCTCACAGCGTGCCTCCCACCGAGAGCGCGAGCCCGTCGGAGACGGACGCGAGCCCGATCGAAGTGATCGAAGGTTCGATCGCGGCGATCTTCACGCTGCGCGCGGTCACCGGCGCGTCGTTGTTGGCTACGTGGAGAAACAACGCAGTCAGACCTGCAACCGCTGCGGTCGCGAACAACACGTTCGTCACGAGCCCTCTTTGGCCGAGCACGTCGAGCTTCTCCGCGTCACCACCGCCGCAGGTCCTTTGATCACATCCGAGATCGAGCGCGGCTTCGTAGTCGTCTCGGGTCGTCACCGCGAGGCCAATACCGCCGGCCAGCGCCAAGATCGCGACGCCGCCGGCGATCGCCACGGGAACGGGGCCGGGCGCGTTCGGCGCGGTCTCTACGACGGTCACCTTGCGTTTCGTCGTCGGGGCGCCTTCCGACGGAGCAGCGACGGCGGCCTTGCGCTGCATCGGCGGCAACAAGCCTGACGCGGCCTTTTGAAAGCTCTCGTCGTCTGGGCTGTTATCGAGCACGATCTGATCTCGCGAGAGGGTCCGCGAACCCCCGCGCGAGGCCCAGGTCGCGTCGACTTGAATGGTGTCGCCGATCTTGACCAAGACCAAGAACAAGAGCTCGTCGGCGTCGAGCCGGTCTCCGATGCGGTTCACACACTCCTGATTTGCGACACAGTCTTCGGGAACGCCTTCTGGCTGTAGTCGACGCGTCACCTCCGCGCCCGCCACCACGTCGACCTTTTCGCGGTTCCGAAGGGCTCGGCCGAGCGCCGCGGCCAGCTCGTCTCCGCGCTGCTCGTCGACGTTCACACGCAGGTTCACGACGAGGCCCACCCGGGTGGGCGTCGCCTCGGTACGCGACGAAACGCACACCGACGCCCAAACACAGACAGCCATCGCCCCGAGACGACGGACCTGACCCATTTCCCGAGGAGACACGCGTCCACGCCGAGTATAGGACGGTTCGGCGCCTCGGGCGACCTCGCGCAATCACACCTCGCCGGCCTTGCACGCCGGACGACCACGGGGTCATCCTAGTCGAGCCGTGAAGAAGCTCTTAGCGTTGTTGGTCGTGCTCGTGACCGGAACGGGCTTCGCAGCCCATCACCTCGGGTACCTCGGCCGGTGGATCGGCCAGGCTCGAGTCGAAGTGACTCCCAAAGATTCACAGATCCTCGGCTACTTCCCCGCAGACGCGAGAGGTTTGGTCGGTATTCAGGTGCCGCTCGCGCGTGTTCCCGGCAAAGCCGGGGAACGACTTCGAGACCTCGCACGTGACCTGGAAGACGTCAGCGGCGTCCGCGTCGGCTTCGACGTCGACACGCTCGTGGGCGACGCCGACATCCAAGTCGCCCGCGGCCGCTTCGACTGGAAGAAGATGAGCGAACGCCTCGAGGCCAACGGCTACCAAATCACCAACGAATCGTATCGTCCCCTCGCCGTTCGAAAAGACGGCGACGCCTTGGCCATCGACGACGATTACCTCATCCATGGGCAGTTCGAGCCGGTCAAAGCGGCCCTCGACAGAAAGAGCTCCAAGACCGGCGCGACCGCCAAGAGTCGAATCGCCACGGACCTCGACGCGATCGGATGGAATCACGCGGCGTTCGGCGTGGTGCGGCTCGCCGACGAAGGCACGAGCATCGCACAGGTCCTCAAGGGCCAAGAACCCCTACGGGCCGTAGGCGCCTCGATCGATACGACGGACACCCGCTACGTCATCGTGACGACTGTGCGCGCCTCGAGCTCGGGCAGCGCGTCCGAGATCGCTTCG
Organism: uncultured Myxococcales bacterium; assembly: GCA_964463485.1. Classification (GTDB taxonomy): domain Bacteria; phylum Myxococcota; class Kuafuiibacteriia; order Kuafuiibacteriales; family Kuafuiibacteriaceae; genus CAYXDO01. Next base: position 17,100 of record CAYXDO010000121.1, read on the forward strand.
GAAGCCGAGAAGATGAAGAAGACCGCGCTGGAAGAGCTCGCCAAGAACACCGACCCCGACGCCGCGCGGGTCAAAGCCGTGCTCGAATCGTTGCAGATCAAAGCAGATGGACCCATCGTTCGGCTCGGACTGACCGTTCCTTCGGAGCTCGTCGATCGCGGGATCGATCGGAGCCAAGAGATCCGCGGCCAGCTCGGCGGAGCCATGGCGGGCGCCGCGATGAGCTCGCTCAACAGCGTCTTGTCGAGCTTGATGAAGCGGTGAGCCACTTCCTGATGAAGACGGAGCCCGACGTCTTCTCCATCGACGACCTCGAACGCAAGGGGCGGACCTCGTGGGACGGCGTGCGAAACTACGTCGCCCGAAATCACATGAGATCCATGCGGGTCGGCGACCTCGTGTTGATTTACCACTCGAACGCGAAACCGTCGGGTGTCGCGGGGCTGGGCCGCGTAGAGCGAGAAGCGTTTGCGGACCACACCGCCCGAGATCCCGAATCTCCTTACTTCGATCCGAAGGCGACCGAAGAGAATCCTCGGTGGGACATGGTGGAGATCTCATTCGTGGAGAAGTTCCCGGCAACCTTGTCCCTCGCTGAGCTCAAAGGCGATCCCGCGCTCGAAGGCATGGAGGTCGTGAAGAAGGGCTCGCGACTGTCGGTCCACCCCGTCACGAAGAAACATTTCGACCGAGTCGTGAAGCGCGCGCGAGCGCTCGCGGTCAGCGTGGCCTAGGAATCGCGAGCCTCTCGAGGAAGCCTCGCAGCTTCGACAGCACGCGCGGAGGGATCTCGTGGGCGCCCATGAAGTCCACGAACTCTACCGCGATACCCGCGGCAATGAACGCGTCTCGCAGCGAGACCGCGACCAGATGGGGCAGCAGCGGATCGAGCTTGCCATGGCTTTGGAACACCGGAAATCCGGGGTGAAGTCTCATCGCCGACAGCCACGCAGGCTTGGCGAGCATCGTGCCCGAGAGGACCACGAGGCCCGCGAACGGACGCGAGCTCCGCAAGACCAGGTCGGTCGCGAGCATCGCACCCTGCGAAAAACCGCCGATCACGACTCGGTCGCTCGAGATGCCGTGCTCTCTTTCGAGCGCGTCGAGGCAGCCGAGCATCTTCTGGCGCGCGGCCGCGAGGCCCTGAGGCTCCTCGGAGATCAAGACCTCGACGTCACCGGTTTGAAGCGCCCGCTCGAAACGACCCACGTCGATCATCCACCACGCGCGCGACTCACCGAAGAACGAATCGAGCGCGATTGGAGCCTCCGGAAAGACGAAGCGCATGCCCTCGCGAACGCCTCCGAGCATCTCCGAGAGCGCCACGAGGTCGTCGCCGGGAGCACCGAACCCGTGCATCAACACGAGCGCGGTGTTCCCACTTCCGACGATGTTGACCTGCAGGTCTCCGAGCCGCGGCACGGCAGTGGTGTAGCAGAGTGGCTACGAATCAGCATGTCGCGAACGCCTCGAGACCAGGTCGAGCACCGCGTCCGCGGCCCGAGCAGACGCGCCCGAGGCTCCGCCTTCGACTCCCAAAAGGCGCGCCCGCACCTCGGCGAGCTCGGCGTCGACGCTCGAACGAGCACCTGGGGCGAGCAAGCGTTTGGCCTCGCGCACGAGGTTGTCGACGGTGAGGTCCTTTTGCAGGAGCTCCGGCGCGACACCTCGACCAGCGATGAGATTCACCAGCCCCACGTGCTCGAGCTGGATCATCGGTCGTGCGATTCGCCAGGTGAGCTCGTTGACTCGATAGGTGACGATCTGCGGGCGCCCGAGCAACGCTACCTCGAGGGAGATCGTTCCCGAAGCCAACAGCGCCAAGGCCGAGCGCGCGATTGCGGCGCGGCGCGAGGCCGGCTCACGACCGTCCACGAGCTCGATTCGATCGCGAATCGGTGAAGCAGCGACCGGTCGAGCGACCAGAGCTTCGTCGAGGCCCGGAGCAACCGGTACCACGAACCGATCCGCGATCCCCTCGGCGACGAGCCGCTCGGCCGCGCTCAGCATGGGCGCGAAGACCCGCGAGACCTCCGAGCGGCGACTCCCCGGAAGGAGTGACACGACCCGCGCGTCGGCTTCGGACCAAGGCCGCGGGGCCGAGATCTCATCGGCCAACGGATGCCCGACGTGTACGACGTCGACGTTCGCCTCGCGCCAGATCGGAAGCTCGAAGGGAAACAACACGAGCAAACGGTCGATGTGCGGCGCGTAGCGACGAGCCCGACCGGGTCGCCAAGCCCAAACCGAAGGGCCCACGTAGGTGACGACAGGGATGCCGGCGGCCTTGAGCCGCTTGGCCAAGCGGATGTGGAAGTCCGGAACGTCGATGAGCACGGCGACGTCTGGTCGCGCCTCGATCGCCCTTCGCGCGAGCTCGTCGACGAGCCTGAAGAGTCGGGGCAGGTGTTTGACCACCTCCACGAGCCCGAACACGGCCACCTCTTGCGAGTCCTTCAAGACCTCGAGCCCCTGTCCTCGCAGCAGCTCGCCCCCCATTCCAAGGGCCTGAATATCCTGGTTTTTCAGGCGAAGATTGGCCAGCAGCTGGGCGCCCAGCGCGTCCCCGGAGGCTTCGCCGGCGCTCAAGAACAGACGCATGAGGCCCTTTCGAAAGTGGTTTCCTTCCCGCAAACGCCAGGGATCGCTATTCTGCCGCCGTGAATCGCCACCGGCGTCCCCGTTGGACCGTCGAGGAGTTCCTCGATTGGGACAACTCGCAGGGTCAAGCTCACGAGTATGTCGGCGGGATGATTCGAACACCAACGATCGACACGAAAGCGCACGCCACCATCGAGGTGAACGTTCGCAACTTCTTGGCGGAGAAGCTCACGCCGCCGGCGCGAGTGCTCGAAGATCACGAGCGCGTGGTCACCGGGGCCTCGGCGTCGTTCCCAGATGTCGCAGTCACGAGCGACTCGAAAGAGGAAGCGCGGCCCCAGCCCGTCGTCGTGTTCGAAGTGCTCGCGCGCCGCACCGAAAACCTCGACCGAACGCACAAATGGATCGCGCTGCAGACGCTCGCGTCGCTCCAGTACTTCGTGCTGATCGCTCAGGACCGAATGTTCATCGAGCTCTTCACACGGACGGACGACAACTGGGATCGGGCTGTATTCACCAACCCCACCGCCGAGCTCCCGCTGCCCAAGCTCGGCGTCTCGGTGCCGCTCAGCCGCATCTATGCGGGCACGAGCACGTTGCGCTGAGTCGCCGGTCTCAGCCTTCGTCATCTTCCTTGGCTCGTCGACGTGAGGCCGGCGTGACGCCCCGTTGGCTGGCCCTGAGGAAAGCGCACACTTCCTTCACTTCGTCGGTCTCCGCACGAGCTTCCACCTGGTCGAGGCCGGCGCGAAACGAACCGCGTACGAAGATGTCCTTGTAGGCCCGCTTGAGCGCGAGCCTCGCTTCGGACGAGATGCCTGCGCGACGGAGGCCCACGGTGTTCGGCCCGAAGAGTCTCGCGGGGTGGCCATCGGCCAAGAAATACGGCGGCACGTCCTTCACGACTCTCGACGAAGCGCCGGTGATGGCACGGTGACCGATCCGAACGAACTGGTGCACCGTCGTGACGCCTCCGAGGATCGCGTCGTCTTCGATCGTGCAATGGCCCGCGATCTGCGTGGCGTTCGCCAAGATCACGCGATCTCCGATCGAACAGTCGTGGGCGACGTGAGCGTACGCCATGACGAGACAGCCGCCTCCGACCCTGGTGACACCGCCCCCCTGAACCGTCCCAGGCTGAAGCGTGGCGCCTTCGCGGATGATCGTTTTAGCTCCAACGATGAGCCGAGTCTTCGAGCCGTCGTATTTCTTGTCTTGCGGTCGAAGCCCCACCGCCGCGAACGGAAAGATCTCGCAGTCCGGGCCTATCGTCGTGTTGCCGTCGACGATGGCGTGGGGATGGACGATCGCCCCGCTGTCGAGCTCGACGTCGGGACCCACGATGGCGAACGCACCGATCGAGACGTCGGGACCCAGACGTGCGCGCCGATCGATTTGCGCGAGCGGATGGATCTTCTCGCTCACGACGGAGTGGGAGACTCGGCCTTGGATCCCTTCTTACCGAGCGGAGGCGCGGGCAATTCGGGAGGAAGCGGTTCGGGGCGGACTTTGGGACCGGTCGTCGCGGTGATTCGTGCTTCGCTCACGACGCCGTCGTTCACCCGCGTCTCGCACGCGAACTTCCACATCCCGAGGCGTTGGCGCTCCACGCGAGCGACCATCTTCATGACGTCTCCGGGGATTACGGGTTTGCGAAACTTACAGTCGGTGATGGCGGTGACGTAGATGGACTTGTCGTCGTCGAGCTTGGCGCCGGAGAGCACGCCGAGCAAGGCCGCGCACTGTCCCATCGCTTCGATCTGAAGCACACCGGGTACGACGGGGTTGTCTGGAAAGTGTCCGAGGAAGGTCATCTCGTTGATGGAGACGCACTTGCGGGCGTGGAGCTCCTTGCCGGGAATGACGTCCTCGACCGCATCGATGAACAGAAACGGGAATCGATGCGGCAGAAACTGCATGATTTGGTTGATATTCAAACGAGTTGGCATCGGTCCCCGGTCAATCTGCGCCGTTGAGCTTCTTTTCGAGCTCGCGGACTCGGTTGTTGAGCTCTGCGAGCTTCTGCACTCGGAGCTGGTCCTTGAAGAAGTTGCCTGAAGCGCGCGCCGGCATGCCCGCGACCTTGTCGCCGGCCGCGACGTCTTTGATGACTCCGGCCTGGCCGAGGAGGATCGCGCCGTCGCCCACCTCGAGGTGCCCAGAGACGCCCGACTGAGCGCCCAGAATCACTCCGCGGCCGAGCCTGCTCGAACCGGCGACTCCAGATTGAGCGACGAGAATGCAGCCAGGCCCGATCTCGACGTTGTGGCCGACCTGAACGAGGTTGTCGATCTTGGTGCCACGCCCGACCCGCGTCACGCCGAGCGCGGCGCGGTCGACACACGAGTTGGCGCCGACTTCGACGTCGTCCTCCAACACCACGATCCCCGTCTGCGGGATCTTCACGTGCTCGACGCCGTCTTCACCGTGGTCTTGCGCGAACCCAAAGCCGTCCGTGCCGATCACGACGCCGGGATGAAGGATATTTCGCTCGCCGACCGAACACCCGTAGCGCACGACCACGTGATCGTAGAGCACCGATCCGGCGCCGATCTTCGCGTCGGCCTCGACATGAACGCCCGCGTACAAAACGCAGCCGTCGCCGATCGACGCGCCTCGCGCGACATACACGAACGGCCCCACCGATACGCCCGCGCCGAGGGTGCCCTCGACCACCGAGCTCGGATGCACACCTTCCGGGCGCGGAGGACGCGCGGCAAAGATCTGAGCGGCTTTTGCAAACGCCACGTAGGGCTGCGACACGGCGATCAACGCGGGCCCTTCTGGCACCTCGGCGCGCTCGAGCACGGACGGCGAGATCATCACGACCCCGGCTTTGGTCTTCGCCAGAAAGGGAACGTAGCTCGGCTTGCTCACGAAGCTCGCCGCATCGGGTTCGGCGGAGTCCAAGGGCATGACTCGCCGAACGACCCGCGTCGGGTCCCCGCGAAGGACCCGTCCGTCGACGACCTCCGCGAGCTCGAGCACGGTCTTGGTGGTCATTGCTGAGCCGGCCTCGGCGCTGGGAGGTCGAGCTTCTTGCCGCCGAACTGAGTCTTGTACTCGGAGATCGCTGCGCTCGTCAGATCGATGCCTTGCGCCGCATAGAGCACGTTGGGGGCGGTCGGCGCGCCTGCTTCGAACACGAACGAATACTCCCCTCGCTCGGCCAGCACGAACACCACGCGCTCGACCCGCGCCAACATCGACTCTTTGAGGCGATTCTCGCGCTCCGTGAGCTCCTGCTGGGCGGCCATGAAGCCCTGCGAGAACTTCTGCGCGTCCTCGAGGAGCCTGCGCTCCTCCTCGGCGAGCGCCTTCGGATCGGACACGGACCGCTTCTGATCGAGCTGCTCCTTCTTCTGCTTGAGCACCGCTTGATCGGCCTCGAGCTTGGCCTTCTTCTTCTCGAGATCGATCTTCAGCCCCTCGACCGCGGCGGTCCACTCGGGGGCGGACTCCATCACTTTCTGAACGTCCACCACGCCGACCTTGGGCCCAGCCCACGCCGATGTCGCGGCCAGGAGGACAGACAACGCGACCAAGACACGCACCGACGCAGCTCTAGAGTCGACATCCGAAAGGGTCAAGACGTTCTCCCAACACGACGCGTTTCGTTCGACTCGAGCGGAAAGTTCGCTCCCCTGTCCGCGCACGACGAGGCTCATCACCCATTCATAGACCCCGATCGATCGGAAATCGCGCATCGTGACCGCGACCACCGGGATCATCGCGGATCATCGCTCCGCGCGATCACGCGCAGCTCATTCGGGCAGTAGGATGATCTGACGAAGCGAGTCGAATTCTTGCCGGATCGATCGAGCGTGTTACCGTCGATGCAGGAGACACCGACTGTGCAACCGATGGAACGACGCCAAACCCGAAGTGATATCCCGAGCGAAGCCACGCGACTCTTCTGTGAGTCCATGGCCAAGCGACTCCATGCTCGCGCTCTCGTCCTGGCCAGTGAAGACGGACTCACGGTTTCCGGCGCAGGAAGCTCCGATGAGCTCGACTTGCTCGCGGCCCTCGCCGTGATCCACCCGAGTCAAATCTCCTCGATGACCCGCGAAAACGAGCCCACCTATACGCTGCCGATGAGGATCGATGGAACCTACTTGATGCTCGCGTCGATCGGCGGGGAGCCGCCGAAGGCCGATGAAGCGTGCGCCGCGGTCGAACGAATTCTCTTTCACGCGGCCTGAGAGCCAAGGACCTCCTTCACTAGAACGCCAAACAACTGGGGAGGGCTCGCACCTCTCATGTTGCCTCTCGCGCTCCAAAGAGGCACCGTGTGTCGTTGGTTCGTGTCACTCAAAGGCCCGAGGCACGCAGCCTGGGCGCCGGGCTCTCGCAGCTCTCGCGAACGAGCCCAACCCTCACGCAGTCCAGCGCCAAGAAGTCTGACTCCCAGGCCGCGCCCGAGCTTCGAAGCACGACCGAGGCCGATCGCGCTCGGGTACAAGAGGGCCAAGGATCGCCGCTCATCGCCGAGCTCCTCTCGGACCCAGCGTTCAAGGCTCGGATCGATTTGGTGCGGCGCGGTGAGCCCGCCCTTCTGCCTGAGGAGCGCGCCACGCAGGAGGCCGCGCTCTCCAACCTGTCGCGAGCCCAGCTCAAGGCGTTGCGAGAAGTCTTGGTCGAGCGCCCGCCGCATCCCCGGCTTCCGGAGATGCGGGGGCATCCAGCGCTGAAGGGCCCGCCTTCGGTTGCGGGGATTCTTTCGATTCTGGCTGGAGAGCCGCTCGGGGTCGCGACGACGCGCGTCGCCGCGACACGAACGAGCACGCTTTCGGGAGTCGCTTCCTCGTTCTCGAGCATCTTTGGCGCGGGCAAGCCGGTGACCGCGCGGCGTTCGAACGGCAACCTCGAAGAGGGTTGGTCGATTCGAGGCCAGTCACCTGACGGAAAGCTCGTCATCGAGGGATCGCGCGGCGCGGTGAAGCTGGTCAGCCCCAAGGATCTCTTGGAGCTGAACCCGGCGCTCCTTCCACCCGGCCTGCCGGTGAGTGTGCCCCGTACTCAGGGTTCGATCGACGGCGGTTGGTCGGTCGCAGGTCCGACGAGCGGAGGGATCCTGGTCGAGAAGCCGGGAGCCCACAAGACGGTCACCCTCGAGCAACTCATTTCGACCAACGAGTCGCTCCTGACCCCGCCAAAGGCCCACGGCCTGGCTGGCCGCGTGTTTCCGACGGGCTGCGAAGTCAAAGTGACTCGGTCCTCCGGAGCGGTCGACTCGGGATGGAAGATCTCCGCCTTCGTGCCCGACTCGGCGCGTGTCATCGTCGAAAAGGGCGGTCAGGCCAAGCACGTTCCAGCCGGAGACCTCCTCACTCAGAACCCAGAGCTGATCCCCGGCGGGACGCCGGTGCGGGTGCCGCGGACCGGAGGTTGGACCGAAGACGGCTGGATGGCGCTCGGTCCCACGAGCGAGGGACGCATCCAAGTCCTCGGTCGGGGCGGCGAGCGCAAAGCCATTCCGCTCGCTGAGCTCCTGTCCGCAAATCCGGAGCTTCTCGCTGCCTCCGAGCTCGACGGAGTGCGCTCGGGGTCGCCCGCCAAGGTGACTCCAGGCAAAGGGCTCGAGCAGTCGAAGTCATTCCTCTCGACTCACCGGATTCCGGCCAATCAGATCATTCACGACGGGTTCATCGACGGCGGTCGCGGCATGCAAATCCACGGGCAGGACGTCGTAGCCGGCCGCGAGGTGCTCGTGGTCGATCGCGCCAAAGATACGAAGCTCCAAAGGCACCTCGAGCTCGCTCGAGCTCTCCAGAGCCTCCCCGAGGCCGACCGGGCAAAGAAGCTGATCGCCTACGTGGACAATGTGTTCCGACCGACCGAAGGCAACGCCGAGGATGCCGCGAACCGAACCGAGTCCAAGATGCGCGGTCGCGAGGTCCTGATCGGAGAGGCCGCCGACCTCGGGGGTGGCGGGGCCTGCCGGCACCGCGCCTTGCTGTTCAAGCTGATGGGGGACGAGGCGGGCCTCGACGTCGCCTTGGTCCGGGGCGGAATGCAGACGGCCTCTGGGCGATCGGGCGGCCATGCCTGGAACGAGCTGAAGCTCGCCACGGGCGACAGGCTCATGGTGGACGTCATGAACCCGACCCAAGAGAAGGGCGAATTCATCCTGCCTCCGCTGAAGAGAGCGGCCCTCGGGCCCAGCGTCTACGTCGACATCAGCGGGTCGCCGCTCTATTGAGCGGGAGTCGCCGTGGACTCGAACTTACTTCCGATCGAGAACCCACGCCCCCTCGGCGGCGGGAAATATGCCGACGTCTTCGAGGGTACGGCCAAACGGGGAGCGCATCGCGGCAAGACGGTCGTGCTGAAAGTCGCCCGGAGCGAGCTCAGATCGACCGAAGGAGTGACCGGCGGAGTCTACTTTGCCCAAGGACTGTTCTTCGCCACCGGGAGCGTCTCCACGTGGGATCCCGACCCGAACGAAGTCATCCGAACCGAGGGCGATATTTTGGCGAAAATTCGCCACCCCGCGTTCGTGCGCCTGCTGGATCGCGGCGAGTCGTTCGGTCGACAGTATCTCCTGCTCGAGAGAGTAGCTGGTCGAACCTGGCGCGAAGTGATCTACGACGATCCGCGGTCTTTGTTCGAGTCGCTGGTCGAGCTCGTCAGGGCGCTCGCCGACGTCGCCGCGAGCGGAGAGCTCCGGTTCCATGGAGACCTGAAGCCAGAGAACTTGCTCCTCGACGACAGCAAGCGGACGCGCATCCTCGACCCGAGCTCGGGCATGGCGCGGCTGGGCCCCGGCGGGGTACCCAGCCAGCTCGTCTTGACGGATTGGTACAATCCGGCGCTCGAGCTCTCGGACCTACCTTCGCTCGGGTTACTCATCGCGGAGGTCTACACTCGAAGGCAGCTCGTCCTGGCCGCGAGTGATGATAGGCCGGCAAAGACCCTCGGGCCAAGGCTCGGCGACTGGATCCGGCTGCGAGAAATCACTGGCGGCGCGAAGCTCATGCGGCGCCTGCCCCACCTGCCGCTCCCGAGCGAGCTCGAGCCCAGCGTGCCCAAGGGCATCGACGAAATCGTGCTCAAATGCTTGGGGCTAGGGTTCAAGAAGGGCCTGCTCGACGCCATCGACCCGTACTCGGGCCCAGCGGAGCTCGTGATGGCTCTCGAGAGGCGCTGAGTCGACCCCGCGAATGGGCGCGGCATGAGTTTGACGAGCCTTGTTGGCGACCTGCCGGGGACCGACACCGGAGAGTGGGTTTCGACTCGCTCGGTGAACTGCCGAACGGCGATACCAAATCAGTGAACTGCCGAGCGGTGATACTCTCCGCGAAATACTTGCGCGCGCCCGTGTTCTGAATTCGACGAGGATCAATTCATCATCTCGCGGAGTGAGCGAGACTCATGGCCATGGCGGCGACCAGGTCGGGGGCGTGGTGTGCCCTGGTCGCTCTCTTGGCTTGCTCAGAAGAGCCGCCGGGGCCCTCGCCCAACGACGGCTGCCGTACTTGCCACGGCTCTCGCGACAATCCGGCTCCGCCCTTGGCGCTGGATGGGTCGAGCGACGCGTGGTCGCGCGGGGTTGGCGCACACCAGGTTCACCTGCTGGGCCAACGCCTCGAGCGAACCGTCGCGTGTGAAGAGTGCCACGTTCGTCCCGATACCATCGACGCGCCCGGCCATCTGGATTCCACGCCCGGCGCCGAAGTCGTCTTCGGGTCGCTCTCGAACGCGGACGGCGTTCAGTCCACCTGGGCTTCCGACGCACTCACCTGCACGACCTACTGTCACGGAGTGAGTCTGTCGGGAGGGTCGGTCACTCATCCCGTGTGGACTCGGGTCGACGGATCACAAACCGAGTGCGGCTCTTGTCACGGGATGCCCCCGCCGGCGCCGCACCCCGCGGCGCGGGCCTGCGCGTTGTGTCACGACACGGCCGGCCCCAACGACGAGCTGATCGATCCCCTTCGCCACGCGGACGGTAGGTTGGATGTTCGCGAAACGTCGGAGTGCTCGGCCTGTCATGGCTCGGACACCAACTCAGCTCCGCCGCGCGACCTCCTCGGGCGTGGGATCACGACCGAGCCCGGCGTCGGCGCCCATCAGACTCACCTGACGGGCGGTGTGCAGTCGCGACCCGTCGAGTGCTCGGATTGTCACCTCGTGCCCACGGAGATGGGCTCCCCGGGCCACGTCGACAGCGACGTTCCCGCGGAGCTCGTCTTCAAGGCGACCGCGACCTTGCGAGGGGCCTCGCCAAAGTGGAATCGGGAGACTGCGACATGTTCGGACAGTTATTGTCACGGGTCCCGCCTAGAGGGTTCGAGGCCCCACGAACCGGTGTGGACCCGTGTCGACGGCACCGAAGCGCGGTGTGGTCAGTGTCATGGACTGCCGCCGAGTGAGCCTCACCCGGCGAACGACCGCTGCGAGCTGTGCCACTTGCCAACGGCTGGACCCGAGCGAACGATCGCGAACCGACTCACCCACGTCGACGGAGTCGTGCAGGTCGCGATCGAAGCCTGCACTGGTTGCCACGGGTCTACGAACAACCTGGCACCTCCGAAAGACACGGACGGGCGCTCGGATACAGCCGTTCGTTCGGTCGGCGCCCATCAAACTCACGTCCTCGGCGGACGATCTTCGCTGCCGGTGGCCTGCGATGCTTGCCACGAGGTCCCGCTCTCGGTCGACGCTCCAGGGCATCGAGACTCAGCTGCTCCGGCGGAGGTGCGGTTCTCCGGGCTTGCGCGCGTCCGAAGCCACGATCCCGGATGGGACGGGACGTCTTGCCAGGACTCATACTGCCACACGGTGTCTTCGACCGCAGGGGGGATCAGAAACGATCCGACCTGGACTCGCGTAGATGGGTCGCAAGCGACGTGCGGGTCATGCCATGGCTTGCCTCCAGCGCCTCCGCATCCGGAGAGTCGCACGTGTTCGTTGTGCCACGGACCCACCGCGGGACCTGGACTCACGGTTGCGAACCGCGCGACTCACGTGGACGGCATCCTGCAAGTCACCGACGGGCGGTGCGCGTCCTGCCATGGTTCGACGAATCAGCCGGCGCCTCCGAGAGACTTACTCGGCCGATCGGACACCACGGTTCGCACGGTCGGTGCTCACCGGTCTCACGTCGAAGGGACGCTCGGGTTGTCGCGAGCCGTCTCCTGCACCGAGTGTCACGTGGTCCCCGCGCGTCTGGAGTCGCCTGGTCACGTGGATACCGATCCTCCCGCGGAGCTGAGTTTCGGGCCCCTGGCCACCACCGCCAGCGCGACGCCGACCTTCGTGGAGCTGAGTGCGACTTGTGAGAGTGTCTATTGCCATGGAAGCTCCCTCGTCGGCGGCCGAAATACGACGCCTACGTGGGTTCAGGTGGATGGCTCGCAGGCCTCCTGTGGGTCTTGCCATGGAATTCCGCCGGGCGGCGACCACCCTCGGGACGACCGCTGCAGCTTCTGCCACTTGCCCACGGCGGGCCCCGGCCAACGGATCGCGGAACCAACGACTCACATCGACGGGCGCGTGCAGGCGGCGAAGGAGTGCGACAGTTGCCACGGAAAGGCCGGCGAGCCCGCTCCTCCGAAGGACTTGGACGGCCACGACGAAACCACCGCGGTGGGCGTGGGCGCCCACCGAACTCACCTCGCCGGCGGCGTCACGGGCCGCCCGGTCGCTTGCTCCGAGTGTCACGCGGTGCCGATCCTGCTCGACGATCCTGGGCACATCGACACGCCGCGCCCCGCCGAGTTGATCTTTGGAAACCTCGCTGGGCTCGGCCACACGCCGGAGTGGGCGGCGCCGACTTGCTCGGAGACCTATTGTCACGCAGGGGTCGGTGCGGCGAACTCCGCACCGAGCTGGACGACCGTCGACGGAACTCAGGCCGAATGCGGCGCGTGCCACGGAATTCCGCCCCCAACCACGGTTCACCAGACCGACCAGGATTGCTCCAACTGTCACCTTCCGACCGCCGGGCCGAACCGGACCATCGCCGACCGCAACACTCATGGCGACGGAATTCTCCACTTGACCGATCTCGACTGTGCTTCATGCCACGGAGACGCGAGCTCCCCAGCGCCGCCCGTGGACCTCGATGGCAACGCGGAGTCGACCGACCCCGAGGTTGGCGCGCACCGAGCCCACTTGTCTGGAGGAGAAGACTCCGCGGCGGTGGCTTGTACGGCATGTCACCGGGTGCCGCAGACGCGAGACGAGGCGGGCCACGTGGACTCCGATCGACCTGCTGAAGTCAGCTTCAGCGGCCGAGCCTCGGCCGATGGGTCTGCGCCAACGTACTCATCGGGAACTTGCTCGGAGACCTACTGTCATACCGCCTCGGGGGCCTCCGAGCCTAGCCCCGCATGGGATCGACCGGGGACGGACTGTGAGTCTTGCCACGGCTTTCCGCCGCCCTTGCCCCACCCCCAGCGACCGCGTTGCGAAAATTGCCACGCGCCGGTGGCTGGGCCGGATCGATCGATTCTGGAACCCACCCGCCACGTCGATGGGATCGTCGACGTCGACCCCGACCGATGTGACTCCTGCCATGGGTCTGCGACCAACGCGGCTCCTCCGAGGGACCTCGACGGTCAGAGTGAAGTCACGTCGCTGACGGTCGGGGCGCATCAGACTCACCTCGCCGGCGGAGCCGCAGCAAGGCCCGTCGCGTGCGCGGAGTGCCATGTCGCGCCAGAGGCGCTCGGGGACCCTGGCCACATCGACACCCCCGCTCCGGCGGAGCTGACTTTCGGCTCGTTGGCCAAGCGGGACGGGCACGATCCGAGCTGGGAGCGTGCCTCGGCCTCCTGTTCCGACGCGTACTGTCACGGGGAGTCTCGCCCCGCCTGGACTCAGCCGGGGTCTGCCCCCTGTGGGTCCTGTCATGAGTTACCTCCGGCGGCGCCGCACCCCCGCGGTACGCGCTGCGAGCTCTGCCACCTACCCACGGCGGGGCCCGGTCGTACGATCGCTCATCGCGAGACTCATGTGGACGGCGTCGTCCAAGCGGCGACGGAGGTTTGCACGGGCTGCCATGGAACTCAGGAGAATCTTGCGCCGCCCGTCGATACGGCTGGTCGTTCCGATCCGTCGCTTCGCAGCGTGGGAGCGCACCAAAGCCACGTGAACGGGGGTCGGTTCTCTCGCCCGGTTTCCTGCATCGAATGCCACCTCGTACCCGTCGCCGTCACCGACCCTGGTCATGCCGATACGCCACCGCCCGCCGAGCTCAGCTTCGGTCCGACTTCGACGAGCCATGGGCGCCAGCCCTCGTGGGATGGGTCGCGCTGCACGGACTCGTATTGTCATGTCGGAAGCGGGGGAACGGTCGTCTCTCCGCGTTGGACCGCACCCACGGGAACTGAAGCCACGTGCGGAGCTTGTCACGGTCTGCCTCCTCCTCTGCCGCACCCCGCGAACGATCGCTGCTCGCTCTGTCACGCACCCACCGCAGGCCCCGGCACCACCATCGCCCAGCGCGCCACCCACGTGAATGGCGTGCTCGAAGTGACGTCAGGGGAGTGTACTTCTTGCCATGGGTCCGATTTGCCAGCGCCGCCCTATGACTTGGCCGGTCGGGCCGATCCCACTCTCCAAACGGTAGGCGCCCACCGAGCTCACCTCAGCGCACCCGCAGGCATTTCGCGCCCGGTGGCCTGCAGCGAGTGCCACCTCGTGCCCGACGTCATCGACGCTCCGGGCCACGTCGACACTCCGCAACCGGCAGAGGTCAGGTTCGGTGCGCTCGCAAGCTCGGCCGGAACGGTGGCGAGTTACGACGGCACCAATGCGACTTGCGATGAGTATTGCCACGGCGCGAGTGTAGGCCGAGCGCTCCCGAGCCCCGCCTGGACGGACGCCGACGGCTCCGAGGGGGCCTGCGGATCCTGCCACGGCAACCCACCTGCCGTGGCCCATCCTCCCGACGATCGCTGCGAGCTCTGCCACCTCCCGACCGCGGGACCCAATCGGACGATCGCCGACCCGACGACTCATATCGACGGCGTGGTTCAGGCGGCTTCCGGCTGCGATGGGTGCCACGGTCAGGCTGGGAACTCAGCTCCCCCGTTCGATCTCGACCACGCCATCGAGACTACGCGAATCACCGTGGGGGCCCACCAGACTCACCTCTCCGGCGGGATCTCGGGACGTCCGGTCGCGTGTTCGGAGTGTCACCTCGTACCGGCAGCGCTCGAAAGTCCGGGCCATGTGGACTCTCTGCGTCCAGCTGAGCTGGTGTTCGGACCGACTGCGGCTGCTCGCGGCCGGCTTCCGACGTGGAGCAGCCCGGCGTGCTCGGAGACCGCGTGTCACTCGGGGCCCGACGCCGCGAAGCCCGACCCAGTCTGGAACGCCGTCGACGGAGCTCAGGCCGCGTGCGGGGGCTGCCACGGCATCCCGCCCAACACGCCCTCTCATCGCTCGTCGGCGGACTGTTCCACGTGCCACCTTCCTACGGCCGGGCCGGGTGCGACGATTGCCCAGAGATCGACCCACGTCGACGGTATCGTCCAAGTCACTGACCTCGATTGCGCCTCATGCCACGGGGATGCGACGAGCGCGGCGCCCCCGAGGGACTTGGCGGGCGACGGCGCTCCGACGGACCCCGAGGTAGGTACTCACCGTGCTCACCTCTCTGGAGGTCAGTCGTCCGCGGCCGTCCCGTGCGCCACGTGCCACATCGTCCCGGTGACCAAAGACGAGCCCGGGCACCTCGATAGCTTGGCGCCGGCCGAAGTGATTTTGGGCGGACGGGCGTCCGCGGAAGGGCGCGAGCCGACTTATTCGGCGGGGAGCTGCGCGTCGACCTATTGTCACTCTCTCTCGGGAGCGGGCGTCCCAACGCCCGTCTGGAACGCACCCGGTACTCTCTCGTGCGCGGGTTGCCACGGAATGCCCCCGCCAGCTCCCCACCCGGCAAATGGGTCCTGTCAGCTTTGTCATGCACCCGTGGCAGCACCCGGCCAAGTCATTGCCGATCGAACCCGCCACGCCGATGGAACTTTGGATGTGCAGGATTCGAGCTGCGGGCGATGCCACGGTTCGGCCGACAACTCGGCTCCGCCCCCCGACTTGCTCGGCGGCAGCGACGTCACTCAGATCACGGTGGGCGCGCACCAGGCGCATCTGAGCGGCGGAGCACGGTCGAGGGCAGTCGCTTGCGATGAGTGTCACTTCGTCCCGACCGAGCTCAACGACATCGGACACATCGACTCTCCGCCCCCTGCGGAGCTCAGCTTTGGGCCCCTCGCCAAGCAGGACGCGAACCCACGTTTTGCGCGCGCTTCCGCGACCTGCGCGGACACCTACTGTCACGGAAGCGCACAACCGGTTTGGACTCAGCCTGGCTCGGCGATCTGCGGTTCTTGTCACGATCTGCCGCCGGACGCGCCGCACCCGGCCAATGACTCCTGTGAGCTGTGCCATCTCCCCACGGCGGGGCCGAATCGGTCGATCGCCAATCCCACGACTCACGTGGATGGCATCGTCGACGTGGCCATCGACGGATGTCTGGGATGCCATGGGACTGCCGCGAATCTGGCTCCGCCGACGGACACGCTTGGGCGCTCGGCCGTCTCGCTCCGATCGGTCGGTGCCCACCAGACTCACCTCGCGGGCGGGCGGGCTTCGAGGGCAGTGTCGTGCGACGAGTGCCACCGAGTGCCCACGAGTGTGGCGGAGGCAGGTCACAATGACACCCCCACCCCGGCCGAGCTGACCTTCGGGTCCGTGGCGACGACCGGCGGTAGTGCGCCGAGCTGGAACGGGGTGAGTTGCTCGACGAGCTACTGTCACAATGGACCGGGCGCATCCACGCCATCCCCGAGGTGGAGCGTGGTGGACGGAACCGAGGCGGCCTGCGGAGCCTGCCACGGGTTGCCGCCGCCTGCTCCGCACCCGGTGGGCTCCAACTGTGGACTCTGCCACGCGCCCACGGCGGGCCCAGGCCAGTCGATTGCGCAGCCTTCGACCCACGTGAACGGAGTGTTGGAAGTCACGAGCGGAGGGTGCACGGACTGTCATGGCTCCGGGGAGAGCTCTGCGCCACCGGTCGACCTCCTCGGACAGTCGGACCCCAGCTTGCGAACGGTGGGGGCTCACCGGGTCCACGTCGAAGCGCCCTCGAGTCTGTCGCGGCCGGTCGCCTGCGGTGAGTGCCACACGATTCCAGCGACGCTCGCGAGCCCCGGCCACGTCGACACTTCCCCGCCCGCGGAGGTGCGATTTGGATCGTTGGCCTCGGCGGGAGGCCTGTTGCCGACCTATGAGTTGGCGACGGCGAGCTGCCAAGTCTACTGCCACGGGTCGACCCTCGACCGGCAACGACCCGAGCCGATCTGGATGAGTACAGGGGGCGTCGAGTCCGCTTGTGGAGCTTGCCACGGCAATCCACCGGCGGGTGGGCACCCGAGCGACGATCGGTGTGAGCTCTGCCATTTGCCGA
>CAYXDO010000122.1:0-34087 GCA_964463485.1 uncultured Myxococcales bacterium
ACGCCAGCCCCGCCTTGTCGATCTTCTATGGTACCGGCTAGGCCGGGTTATGCAAATTCCGCCGCTCAGGGGTGAATCGGGCACGGGCACGGGCACGGGCACGGACGGGCACGGGCAGGCACGGGCAGGGCACGGGCACCCGGAACCGGGACCAGTGATTGAAGACAACTCACTTGGAGCTGCGCAAGTATTACGTCTCCGTAGGATCCCGCGCACTTCAGGTTCGCGGTCCGTGGCGTCGACGAAGGCGAGAGGGGCTCGGCATGTGCGATGCACGAAGCACGGGCATGACCACCGTAAGTCGTGCTTTCGTCCTCGCCTTGGTCATGGCTTCGTGCTCCGACGACGAGCCTCCTCCGAGGAATCAACCCCCGGTGGCGCGTTTCTGGGTGTCTCCCAAAGAGGGGTTGGCACCCATGGAAGTCACCATGAATGGGTCGGCGTCGAGCGATGTCGACGGTCAGATCGTCAGTTATCGCTGGCGCTTCGACGATGGGTCGGACGGGCTCGGGGTGACGTATCAGCGGCGGTTTGGCAGCGGTGAGCATGCCATCGAGCTCACGGTCACGGACGACGATGGAGCCACCGGCTCACTCAGCGACGAAGTCATCGGCCGTGCACCCGAGCTGCCGCCTGACCCTGTGACCGTAGCGCCTCCGCTCGATCCCAGCGTGGCGACGACGGTAGCCTCGGCCTCCTTTCTGTTCGAGGGATCCGATCCCATTCAGCGGGAAGTAGTCCCTGGAGCCCTCTTGCCCGCGCGGTTGGGGGTGGTTCGGGGGCGCGTGGTCGACGAGGAGGCGCAGCCGCTCCCAGGAGTGGTGGTATCGGTGTACGGAGCTCCGGAGCTCGGATGGACACGGAGTCGGGTGGACGGCCGATTCGACCTGGCTCTCCGCTCGGCCGAGACACTCACTCTGCGGTTCGAGGTCGCGGACAAGCTCTCTGCTGAACGTCAGGTTCATGCGTTGGGTTGGGTAGAGCTCCCGGACGTGGCGCTGATCGACCTGGACTCAGCGGTCACTCGTGTCGTCATGGGAGGGACACAAACTCAGGTCGCGCGGAGCAACTCGGTCACGGACGACCGAGGTACGAGGCGCGCTACGATCATCTTCCCTCCGGCCACGAAAGCGGAGCTCGAGCTCGCCGACGGGACGCGCGAGGTCGTGGACGCGCTTTCGGTCCGCGCGACCGAGTACTCGGCGGGAGCTCACGGAGAGAGTCGAATGCCTGCGCGGCTCCCTCCGACGAGCGGCTACACCTACGCGGTAGAGCTGAGTGCGGACGAGGGCACGGCGCGAGGTGCGCGGCACGTGCGGTTCGAGGCTCCGATTTCGTTTTACGTGGAGAATTTTCTTGGTTTTCCGACAGGTACTCATGTCCCAGTCGGCATATACGAGCGCAGCGACTCGGTACCTCCTGCGGAAGACCGCGTGGGGCTGTGGGTACCGGAACACGACGGCCGGGTGATCGAGATCCTGGCCGTCGAGGCGGGGATGGCCCAGCTCGACTTCGACGGAGACGGCGTGGCGGAGACTCCCTTGCAGCTCCAAAGGTCGGGCATAGGTGCGGTAGGTGACGCCGAGCGTCGCTCGGTGGCAGAGTTGTATTCGACCGGCGACAGGCTTTGGAGAGTACCGCTCCAGCGGTTTTCGACCGTCGACTTCAATTTTTCGATCGTGGCGGCGGCGGGTGCCCGTCGGCCGATGAACGCTGCTCCTTCGGTCGATCAGTTGGACCAAGAGAATCCCGTGGAGACGCACGGATTCGGCGCGATCGACCTCCTCGGCCAGACTCTTCGGGAGTCCGTTCGGGTCGCGGGCACACCTTTTTCACTCTGCTATGCGAGCGATCGAGCGCCCGGTCGATCGGCGGCCTTTTCCATGCTGATCCCTCTGACCGGAGAGTCCGTTCCGGACGTACTCAGCTCGGTCGAGCTGGAGGTCTCCGTCGCCGGCCAAGCTCAGCGAGTGACGTTCTCGCCGGCCCCGAATCTCAGTCACGTCTTTGCCTGGGACGGCCGCGACGTCTACGGCCGCGCCGTTCAGGGCTCTCAGGACGCGATCGTGCGAATCACGTACGTGTACCCGGGTGTCTACGAAATCCCGCCCGACTTGCTCTCCACCTTCGCTTTTCCGAGCGGATCGCCGTCCGAGATCAGGAGTCGCAGCGATGTGCGGATGACTCAGACCCACGTCGTTCGACTCGGACAGTGGGACGCGCGGTCGGAAGCGCTCGGGGGTTGGACTCTGGACGTTCACCACGCGTTCGACGTTGGAGCCGGAGCGCTCGAGCTCGGGAACGGGCGGAGGATTCGATCGAACGTGGCTGCGCTGGACCCGATCATTCCGACTGATTTTGCGGGGGGGCCGACGCCGAGGTCAGGCCCCTACGGGCTCGTGCTGGGGCCGGGCGGCGAGATTTACGCAGGGACTTGGCAGGGGTATCAAATCGTCCGCGTGGACCCTCGAACGGGCGCGGTGGAGGTCGTGGCGGGTGATGGAGAGCGAGCGCTCGATCCGAGCGAAGGTGATGGCGGGCCCGCGCGGGAGGCTCGGTTTGGGCTGGGAGCTGCTTGCGGTCTTGGGCCCGACGGGAGTCTGTACGTGTGCGACTTCGGGTACAGTCAGGTTCGGCGGATCCGCGACGGAATCATCTCGACGGTTGCTGGCGACGGAGACTCTTCGGACGACCCAGACGGGGGGCTCGCGGTGCTCACTTCGGTGAGAGTTCAGTCCTTGGCCGTTGCACCGGACGGAGCTCTGTATATCGGCACGGGATACGGTCGCATCAGGCGCGTGGGTACGGACGGTCGGATCGAGACGATCTTGGGGGACGGCGTTCGCGGGTACGAGGGTGATGGAGGTCCCGCGCGAGCTGCAAGGATGGGTCTTGCCGCTGGCCTGGCGATCGGACCGGACGGAGCGCTTTACGCGGCGGACGCCGATTTTGACGTCGTTCGACGCATTGGGCCGGACGGCATCGTCACGACGGTGGCGGGAAACGGGACGCCGGGGAACTCAGGCGACGGCGGGCCCGCCACGGAGGCTACGCTCGACGGTCCCAACACCTTGGCGATCGGACCCGACGGCACGATTTTCATCGGGAGTATCGTGGCGGACGTGAGTCGTCCGGAGCGGAGAGTTCGGGTGGTCCATCCCGACGGTACGATCTCCACGCTCGTGGGTGGAGGCGACAGCGAGGACGCGACGAGCGGGCCGGCGCTGCGTGCGTCCTTGAGCTCGAGCTCGGGGCTCGCTTACGACCCGCTCAGCCGGACCCTATGGCTCGCCGAGTTGGGGCGGGGGCGACTGAGTCGGATTCGGCTTCCGTTCCCGGGGTTCGACGGTTCGCCGATCGGCGTGGCTTCTCGGGACGGCCAGAGGATGTACTCATTCGATGCGAACGGTCGGCACCTCGAGACCAAGAGCGCGTGGACGGGCGCGACCGAGCTGAGCTTTGGTTACGACGCCGTCGGTCGATTGGTGAGCATCACGAGCGCGGGCGGGCAGACCACGATCGAGCGGACCGCGGAAGGCGCGCCGACCGCGATCGTGGCTCCTCAGGGTGAGCGCACGGAGCTCGAGCTCGAGGGAGGTCACTTGTCGGCGGTCCGAAGCCCGGGGCGCGCGCTCTCTTTGGCGCACACGCCGGGCGGCCTACTCACGGACCTCCAGTCGCCCTCGGGGGCAGCCTATCATTTCGATTATGACTCGGGCGGAAGGCTCGTACGGGCCGCCGATCCCGAAGGCGGGTTCTCGGAGCTCGCGCGCGCCAGAGTCCCGGCCGGGGTCGAGGTCGAGGAGCTGACGGCGGCTGGCCTGCGGAAGGTTCGGGCAGAGGAGGACGCCCAGGTCACGACCGTGACGACCGTCGATTTCGCGGGACTCACCGAGATCGAGCGGAGAGGTCGGGATGGATCGGTGAAGACATCTCGACCCGACGGCGTGGAGATTTCCACCTGGGTGGACGCGGATCCGAGGTTCGGCCTCCAGGCGCCCTTCGTTTCTCGTCGGTTGGTCGAGCGCCTGGAGGAGACTTTCGAATGGACAGGTCAGAGAACGCTCACCGACGGGGTGCTCGAGGACCTCGTTTCGATCGGCGCGGATCGTTATCGCCGTGAGTACGACACGGCGGCTCGGAGGTTCGAAATCAGCTCGCCCGAGGGTCGGGTCGCCACGATCGAGCTCGACCCGCTGGGACGCGAGGTGCAGAGGACGTTGGGAGGTCGAACGCGCACGATCGCGTACGACGAGCTTGGTCGAATCGACGAGGTCGCGGAGGCCGGTCGAACGCTGACTTTTGCTCGCGATCCTGAGTTGACCGCAACCGATGGCGTCGGGCGCACCTTGGTGATTCGCCGCGAGGCCGGGCGCATCGCGACGGCGTCCTTCGCGGACGCGGAGATCGCCTTTGGCTACGACACCCGCGGCAATCTCACGTCGATTATGCCCCCCGGACGTCCGGCCCACGAGCTCTCGTATGACAACGACGACCGATGGGTTCGGCACGAGCCTCCAGGGACCGGCGGAGGGGTCACGATCGCGCGCGATCTCGCGGGGCGTCTCCAAACGGTCACGCGCGGCGATCGCTCGCTCGAGATCGAGCGTGACCTCGGGGGGAGGCCGAGCGCGTGGCTTGTCGATCGCGGGGCCTATCGATTCCAGTATGGCCCGACTGGCGATCTGGCTCGCGCCGAGAGCCCGGATGGGATCGTCGACGAGCTCTCCGTCTCGATGGGTCTGGTGTCTCGAGCGAGAGTCTCCGGGACGATTTCTGGGCAGGTCGATTATGCGTATGACGGGAGTCTCCGCGCTCGCTCGATGACGGTCGAGGGTGTCGAAGTGGCCCGCGAATACGACTCGGATGGACTCGCGACCCGCGTCGGGCCGGTGAGTTTGGAGCGAGATTCGAGCGGGCTCCTCCGCGCGATCGCGACCGGGATCGTCATCGAGACGATCGACCGAGACGAACACGGTCGAGTCGCTCATCGCGCGGTGGCACCTGGAGTCTACGAGGCAACTTACGTACGCGACGCAGCCGGGAGGTTGACCGAAGAGACCGAGATCGTCGGGGGTCAAACGACCACGCGACGTTACAGCTACGATTCGATCGGGCGACTCAGCGAGGTGGGTGACGGCTCGGGAGCGACGGTCGAGAGTTACGCCTGGGATCCGAACGGCAATCGCATTTCCGGATCCGGGGGAACGGGCGTTTTCGACGACCAAGATCGACTCGTGAGCCAGGGTGCAGTGAGTTACGAGCACGGGCTGGATGGACGCCGGGCTCGGCGCGCGGGCGGGGGCGCCGACTGGACCTACGTCTACGACGAGCTTGGGCAGCTGCTGTCGGCTCGGGGGGCGGTCGAGGTGAGTTATGCGATCGACGGGCTGGGGCGACGGGTGGCGAGGAGGGTGAACGGTGTGCTCACCTCGGCGTTCTTGTATGGGCACGACGATCAGTTGCTCGGCGAGCTGGACGGCGATCAGGCCCTGCGGTCCGTGTTCGTGTATGCGTCTCGTCGAGACGTGCCCGACGCCATGATCTCGGGGGCTCGGGTGTCTCGAATCGTTTGCGATCACCGAGGCAGTCCCAGGGTGGTGGCCGATGCGAGCACGGGCGAGCTGATCGCGGCCATCGACTATGATTCGTTCGGGAAGGTTCTGGTCGATACTCACCCTGGCCTGATTCCGTTTGGTTTTGCCGGCGGGTTGCGCGACCCGAGCACGGGCCTCCAGAGGCATGGGTTGAGGGAGTATGACCCGGAGAGTGGGCGCTTTACGGCGCCCGATCCGCTGCATTTTTTCGGTGGGAGCTCGAATTTGTATGGGTACGCGCTGGGCGACCCGGTGAATTTCGTGGACCCGCTCGGAGCGAAGCCCGAAGCGGTCCGAGAAGATTCGCCCCCAGCGGCGGAGGTCTCGCTGATCTCTGGGGTGCCGATGGTGCAGCGGTCGGGGGAGAGTGTGTTCGTTCCGGCCTACGTGGGGATGCCGTTGTACGTGGGTGACGTGGTGATGACGGGGCAGGACACTTACGCCAACGTTCGCTTCTTACAGTCCGACCTCTCGCTCGACGAAGGCGTGACCGCGCGGATCGCGAGCCCGTACGAAGCGGAGAATCTGACCGATCGGGGGTGGCTGGAACCGCTGTTCGACCCGCTGATGGTGGTCTGGGAGAAGATCATGTTCGAGGACACGACGCCGGTCTTCGTAGGTACTCAGGGCTGAGACGGAGACGTCCGAAGGGGCTCAGTCGAACCCCCGGCTCAGTCGAACCCCCGGATGAGTTGGGCGTAGAATCGGATCATGTCTTCCAGGCTCTTCACAGCTACTCGTTCGTTGGTGCCGTGGATTCTGGGTAGGTCTTCCGGGCCGGCCAGGTTCATCACGAAGCGGAAGGTGGCGTCCGAGACTTTGGCGTAGTGGCGCGAGTCTGTCGCGCCGAGCACGAGGTACGGCGCCACGACGAAGCCGCCATTTCCGGTGACTTGGCGGATGGTGGTGCGGAGGCGCCGGTAGGCCTCGGAGTTGGTGTCGGAGACCGCTGAGGGGTCGTTGCCGATCGAGCCTTTGGTGAGCTGGCGGACCTCGACGTCTGGGTTGGCGATGGTCGACTCGACGTGTTCGATGGTGGTGGTGATCGTCTCGCCTGGGATGATCCTGAAGTTCACCACGGCTCGGGCCTCTTGAGGCAGGACATTGTCCTTCACGCCAGCCTGGAACATCGTCACGGCGGTGGTCGTGCGAATGGCCGCGTTCATTGGTTTTGTTTTGGCCAAGATGGGTTCGACGATCGGGCCGAACAACCAGAGGTTGGTGAACACGAGGCGCAAGTGAAAAGGCATGGCTGGAGCGAGCTCGCGGAAAAACTTGCCCGCGTAGGTTCGCTTCGACGGAAAGGGGTTGGCCTCGAGGCGCGTGACGGCTTGGCTGAGGATGCCGACCGCGGTGTGGGGCGGCGGCATGGACGAGTGTCCACCTTCTGCGCGAACGGACAGCTCCAGGCTGACGTACCCTTTTTCAGCGATGCCGATCACCGCGACGGGCTCTTTCACGCCGGGGATGAGCCCTTCGACCATCGAGCTTCCTTCGTCGAGGACGAGCTCCAGCCTGACGCCTCTTTCGGCCAGAGCGCGAGCGATGGCCGCGGCGCCGGTGCCGCCGACCTCTTCATCGTGCCCGAAGGCCAGGTACACGGTGCGCTTGGGCACGAAGCCGGCGGCGATGAGTGTCTCTATGGCTTCGAGCTCGGCGACGAGGGCTGACTTGATGTCGAGGGCGCCTCGCCCCCAGACGAAGCCGTCGGAGATGGCGCCGGAGAAGGGTGGGTGGGTCCAGTCCTCTTCGGTGCCGGGAGCGATCGGGACGACGTCCTGGTGGGCCATGAGCAGGATGGGTTTTTTGGAGCGGTCGGATCCTTGCCAGGTGTAGAGGAGGCTGAAGCCTTCGATCGTCTCGACCCGGAGAGTTTGGTGGGTTCTTGGGAACGACCTCGCGAGGTGAGTATGGAGCTGCTGAAAGGTCGTGGTCGCCGTATCGGTGCCTTTCCAGAGGGTGGGGAGCGCGATGGCGCCGGCCAGCTTTTTGGCGGCGGAGTCGACGTCGAGCGCGAGCAGGGAGGTCGGCGGGAGAGTCTCGACGGCTCGGGTGGTGACCAGAGCGCGATAGGTGACGACCAAGGTGAGCAAGGCCGCGAGGGTGAGCGCGGCGATGAGGGCTCTTCTCAGCACGGGTTCAGGATCGGATGTCGCGACTCAGGAAACCCAAGGTTGCGGTGGGCGCTCGTCTCACCATCGGGAGGAGCTCGAGCCAGCTTCTGCGGGGATTTTGGTGGTGGGCGCGGTGCAGCGAGCAGCCGAGTGTGATCCAGAAGAGCGGGTAGCCAAAGAAGTCGTGAGACCGGGTCTCGGGGCCGCCGGTCGAGAAGCCTTCGTGGGTGAGGACGCCGAATGGGTACCAGGAGAGGATCGAGGCGAGCACCAAGGATGCGGTCATGCCGAGGCCGACTCGCCAAAAGCCGACGTGGGTCCCAAGGGCGAGATAGAGCGTGATCATGAGCGCGTAGGAGACGCCGATCTCGATGAGTTGCTTTTGGCGCAGGGGGCGGTGGCGGCGCAGCCAGAAGATCCAGCTGTGCGGGAGGAGCACGCAGCGGAGCAAGGTGAGCGCGGTGTAGGGCGCTTTGAGGAAGAGGTCAGGATCTCGACTCGCCTCGTTGGTGTGCGCGTGGTGCATGACGTGGGTGCGGCGAAAGGAGACGAAGGGGACACACGCGGGCACGAGGGCGAGGCGGCCGAAGGCGTTGCTGACGCGGCGGCGGCCGAGGTGTCCGTGGACCGCTTCGTGCGCCATCACCGAAGCGACGAAGGTGGCGTAGGTGCGGATCGCGATGTCGAAGGCCCAGCCGAGCGTGGAGGTGGGCACGACGAACAGGGACCCGATCGCGACCGCGACCGCCAACAGGGCGATGACGCGGTTGAGGGCCTGCACGGGGCGCGACACGGAGGCATCGTCGCCGGTTGGGGCGGCGAGCGCCATCGGCCGACAGAAGGCCGGAAAGACGACCGATGTTGCGAGCGCGCAGGCTGTGTGCGCGTGCCTACCCGACGAGCTCGCAGGCCACCTGGGTGACCATTTCGGCTAGAGCGCGTAGGCGGAGCTCTCCCTCTTGGCGAGACGCGGCGGCCGGGTCGCCGCAGTAGGCTTGGTCGGCGCCGAGCTCGGCGAAGGTGATTCGGCCGGCTCTGGCGCCTGCGAGGATGTCGATGTCCAAGCGCGGAAGTGTTTGCCGCAGGGGTTCGGCCACGGCGGTTGGGTCGGCGGCCATCACGATCGAGGATTCGTAGCGACCGGCGTGACAGCTCCCGCTCGCGAACTCTTCGCCGAGGCTCTGGGCGAATCGGCGGTCCGCGGGGTCGGCGATGCCGATGGGGCAGGGGGTCGAGGAGCGCGCGCGTTTTGCAGCGTCGCGCAGCGTGAAGCGATGGGCCGGCTCGACGTGGCCGTTGACCACGACGATCGCG
Source organism: uncultured Myxococcales bacterium (assembly GCA_964463485.1). GTDB lineage: Bacteria > Myxococcota > Kuafuiibacteriia > Kuafuiibacteriales > Kuafuiibacteriaceae > CAYXDO01. Next base: position 9,026 of record CAYXDO010000122.1, read on the forward strand.
CGGAAGCCTTGCTGCGCCAAGGCGATCAGCACGTCGCTCACGTAGGCTTCTTGGGTCGAGCGGGGGATCGAGATCGTTCCGCGAAACGACTTTGCGTAGTCGGCGACGCCGAACGCGAGCGTCGGAAGGACCACGGCTTCGAGTCCCGCGCGAGCCTTGATCGAGTGGCAAGCGCCGAGCGAGGCCTCCGAGGCGATCGTGGAGTCGGTGTCGAGCGGCAGGTGCGGTCCGTGGGCCTCGGTCGAGCCGATGGGCCACAGCGCGACCGCGCCGCGATCGATGAGCGCGTGAGCCTCGGGGGCCCGCAGCTTGGAGAACAGCAAGCGTGGATTATACCAGGCGAGCGCAGAGGGCCTTCGATCATGCCTTCGATCAGGCCTTCGATCAGGCCTTCGATCAGGCCTTCGATCAGGCCGATCGGAGCTCGGCGCTACGAGCTCTCGGTTTTGGTGGGCTCGACCTTTTTCGGCGCTTCTTTGGCCTCCGCCTTTGGCTCGCTTTTGGCTTCGGGCGCGGCCTCGGGCTTGGCTTCGGCCTTGGCGACGGGCTTCGAGTCCTCTTTTTTCTCTTCTTTTTTTGCGCCGTATCCGTCGGAGTACCAACCCGCGCCCTTGAGCGCGAAGGAGCTCCGGGAGACGAGGCGTTCGAGGGTGTCGGCTCCGCAGCTCGGGCAGATCGTCAAGGGGTCGTCATCGAAGCTCTGTCGGGCCTCGAGCTCGTGGCCGCAAGCTTCGCAGGCGTACTCGTAGGTGGGCATTGGACGGGCCGATTCTGAATCGGGGAGCGGGCGTCGTCAAAGGCTCCGGTCGGCGGGTGGTCGGACCGGTGAGTACGCGCTAGGTTTGTTCTCGGACCCCCTTGACGCTCCTTCGGCTCCTCGGTAGGTGACGCGCGTGGCTCAAGTTATCCTCTATCAGGTCATCAACATCGACCGCGAGGAGATGTTCTTTGGAACGACCTCTGTGGAGCTGGAGAAGGAAGTCGAGCGCCTCTCCAAGCTGGGCGCCAACGGTCCGATGAAGGAGTGGAAGAAGGGCGACATTCTTCAGTGGCGTCCGCTCACGGAGAAGATCGACGAGAACGTCGCCAAGACGCTGCACGCCGAGATTCAGAAGAAGACTCCGCCCAACAAGTTCCGCGTGATTCAGACTTGATGGTTCGACTGGGGCCGAGCTCGGGCTGCGAGCTTGGGCTCCGGGTCCAAGGACAGAGTTGACGCAAGACCGCGCCTGGGCTCATATCCTGGGCTTCAAGGTGCCGTAGCCAAGTGGTAAGGCATAGGTTTGCAAAACCTACATTCACCGGTTCAATCCCGGTCGGCACCTCTTCCGTGAACCTAGTGCTTCAAGGGTTCCGGGCAGCAACGAGCGAGAGCTGAAGCGTGGCGGACAAGCGCGACCTTCAGCTGGTTCGAATCGCGGTCAAGCGCCGTTGGATCACCGCCGAAGAGGGTGAGGACTGTCTCTTTCTCAAGGAGAAGTTCGGCGGCAAGTTCACCACCGAAGAGATCTTCCGTAGGCGCAACTATCTCAGCGAGGAGCAGCTCGCGAAGCTGCTGATCGAGGTCCCGCCGGCGCGCACGGAGCCTCCTCCGGCGGCGGCGCCACGCAAGCCCACGAAGGTGCCCACCGTGGCTCCGAAGCCGCCCGTAGAGGCTTCGACGGTCGAGGTCGATCAGCTCGCGACGCGCCGCCTCGACCTCCCGCCTGAGCGCCAAAAGGCGCCTCCGCCGCCTCCCGACGACGACGGGCCGAGCCCCTACGACGACGAGGTCACGATGATCGCGGAGGCCCGGCCGGTGACAGAGCGTCCGCCGGAGCCGATGCCGGTGGTCGTGCCGAGGCCGCCGTCGGTTGCGCGCCCGATCCCTAGAGCGCCAAGCACCATCGGCGCGATGGCGAAGGAGTCGTTCGGTGTGGAGCCCACCGCGCCGGACGAAGCGCCGCGGAGATCGTGGCCCGCGGTCGTTCCTTCACCGCTCGACGACATGGACGACCCTGGCGTCCGCGAGGCGGTGATCGAGGAGCGGGCGCATCGCAAGGAGGCCGGGGAGCTCGCCGAGGGCGGTTCCTACGGGCCCTATAAGATCCTTCGCACGATCGCGCGCGGCGGCACGGGCACGGTGTATCTCGCGCAGCGTGAGGGGCTCGGGGCGGCGGTCGCGCTGAAGGTTCTGTCGCGCAAGTCGGAGAAGACTCGGTCGGTCGTCGAGCGGTTCGTGCGCGGCACCAAGGCGGGCCAGCAGATTCGTTCCGAGCATGTCGTGCCGGTGATCGACAGCGGCGTGATCGAGGGGCGCCATTACGTAGCGATGCCGTATGTGGACGGCTGGACGCTGCGTGAGCGCCTCGAATCAGGAGACCCGCCAGACGTGCGTGAGTCTCTGCGTATCACGCGAGGGATCGCTCGTGCGCTCGAGTCGGCCCATGCGCTCGGAATTCTCCACCGCGATCTCAAACCGGAGGCGGTTTTGATCTCGCGAGACGGGACGGTCTTCTTGACCGACTTCGGGCTCGCGAAGGACACGCGGAGCGCGGAGCCTCAGCTCACGCAGGTCGGCGAGACGGTGTACGGGGCGGCCGAGTACGTCTCGCCTGAGCAGGCGATCGGCGCGGCGGTCGACGTACGCGCCGACCTCTACTCCTTGGGCGCGTTGCTCTTCCACATGTTGACGGGCGACGTGATGTTTCGCGGGTCCAGTCAGGTCTCGATCGTCACTAAACACATTCGCGGCGCCGCGCCGCTCGATCGGCTCGATCGCAGCTTGCCGGAGCCCGTGCAGCGGCTCGTGTCGAGGCTGCTGCAGAAGATGCCGTCGGAGCGTTACGCGACGGCGACGGAGCTCCTCACCGATCTGCGGGCGGTGCGGCAGCTCGTCGAAGAGATCGATCCTGATCGTCGCCGGCGGGAGTCGAATCGGTCAGCCGCGTTGAAGCTCTGCGCGCTCAAGGCGGCGGCGGTTTCGCTCGGCGGTCTCGTGGTCGCGCTCGCGCTGCCGCTCGGCGTGACGACCTTCAAGCCGTCGGTGTTCGGATCTCGTTTGGTGTCCGACTACGCGTTCTTCGGAGCCTCGGCGGCCTCGACGGCCTTGGGGCTCTTCGCGATCCTCGCGCTGATTCAGCGCGGTCGCCTCCCGCTCCCGGGATCGACGACGTGGCTGGTGACCTTGCGAGACGCTGCGGGTGCGGTCGGCGCTGGGTTGTTGGTCTCTGGGATTCCGCTCGCGCCGCCCGCGGGCGTGTCGATGCTCGTGTCGGCGGTGGCCGCGATCGTTTTGATCAGTTGGCTGTATGGAACGATGCTTCGACGCACCGTGGCAGCGCTGCGGCCCGATCGGGGTGTTGGGCACATGCTGGCGGTGTTGCGAGACGAGAACGTGCGGCGGTGGGGCTGGGTGCACGCGCCGTTGGTCACGAGCCTCGCGGTCTTGTCGGCTGTTCGGTTCGCGCTGCTCGCCTACTTTCACGCGAGCGGCGGCTCGGCGTAGGGACGATCGTCCCAGTCACTTCGTCGTCTTGGCGCCCTGCCAGCTCTCGGTGGTGTGGCACGGGTAGCAGGTGCCGGCGACGGCCGAGTCGTGGGACTTCGAGGCCGGGGCGACGTGGCAGAAGTCGCAGTGCAGCGCAGCGACGCGTTTGTGATCGATTCGTTCGCCGGTGAAGCGTTCGGTGTCGTGGCAGACGCCGCACTGGACCACGCCGCTGGCAGGGTGGTTGGCGACGTTCGAGGCGTCATGGCAACGCGCGCAGTCGCTTTGGATCACCTTGGGAACGATCTTGTGATCGAACGCCGTCGCCTTTTTGAAGCGTGCGTTTCGGGCGTGCTCCACGTGGCACTTCGAGCAGGGCTCGCTCCTTACGGCCACATGGAAACGCACGGGCATGGCGCGACCCTCGCGCGGCGGCGTGCCGGTCGCGAGCGGGGAGTGGCACGCGGGGCTCAGGCACCTGGACGGTGGGGTCCCGACGAAGGGGACGTGGCAGTCGAGGCAAGAGGCGATGCGCTGCCCGTTGGCGGTGACGACGTCGTGGTGTCCTGGCAGGCCGATGACCACGGCCTCGGGGCTCTTTCTTGCCCACAGCAGGACGAGCGCGCCCATGGCGATGCCGCAGAGCACGGACACGGCTGCCAAGGCGTAGGGGCGCTCGACGGGCCGATGTCGGCTCGCTGCGATCACCGATGGTTTTCTGGCCTGGGCGTGGGCCATGTCCGTAGGGCCCCGTAACTCGGGCTCTAGCGGCGCACGGTGCGTTTTTTTTTCCCGGTGTGCAAGGCAAGCGTTCAGCGACGCGGGAGCGTGGTGGAGGAGATGGGCTCGTCAGTTTCCTGAGACGGCGCCTCCAAAGCTGCGGAAAAATGGAGTCTCGTTCGCCTCCACGTGAGCGCCCCCACTTGGCACGAAGCCTGCGTATGTGTGGTCGGACCATGATCAAGGGGGCATCGACGTGAAACTCAAGCCAATCAGAGGGCTCGCAACCCGAGCTCGCAAAAGTCTTCTCTCACCCATGCTCGCGTTCCCCATCGTCGCGAGCTGCGCTTCGGACCCTGCCGACTTCGACCCATCGGGACCCGAGGTCTACGAGACGTCTGCGGCCTCGCTCTCCGAGCGAACGATTCGCGCGGAGATCAACGGCACCGTCGCGCGCATCGTGTTTCCCGTGGAGAAGCGGGGAAGCGACGCGGTCGAAGGAACGCTTCGGGCCAAGCTCATCAACCTCGCCACGCCTGAGAACAAGGTGCTCGGCGAGGCTCACATCGACATTCGTCAGTCTGACGCGAAGGCCACCCACGTGCTCGAGGTCGGCGGTTTGGAGCCGAGCCTCGCGCGTCCGGACGCGGCGCCGATCGCGATCGACTGGAGCCTCGGGGTCGACGGCAGCGCGTCCTTGCACGGCAAGAAGAGCCTCTACGCGGCGCTTGGCAAGATCGAGATCGAGGTCCGCGGCGCGACCGAGGTCCCGGCGGGCGGTACCGCACCGATTCGGGTGATCGCGCGAGATCCCGACGCGCTCACCGGGCTCGCCGACGCTGACGTTACGATCGTGCTGAAGGGCGCCGACGGGGGCGCCGATCGAGAGCTCTTCGCGGGCAAGACCAACGAGCGCGGGGAGCTCCTTGCGCGACTAGGACTTCCAGACGGTGTCCAGAGCGGCCAGGCCCGCGTGACGGTGAAGGCCGAGAGCGCGGAGTCTTGGGTCGAGACGAGCGTTCGACGTGTCGAGGACGCGCGCCTGCACCTCTCGTTCGACAAGACGATCTACAAGCCTGGCCAGGACGTTCAGCTGCGGCTGTTGGCGCTCGAGACGGGCGCGAAGACGCCGCTCGCCGATCGCGAGGTGAAGCTCGAGGCCTTGGACGCCAAGGGCAACAAGGTCTGGAAGAAGCGACTTCGCACCGACGCTTACGGGGTCGTCTCGGCGTCCGTGCCGACCGCCTCGGAGATCAACGAGGGGCCTTGGACCTTCCGTGCGGAGGTCGACGCGCTTCGCGCCGAGAAGAAGATCCCGATCGTTCGTTACAACCTGCCGAAGATGAAGGTCGCCGTGAGCGCCGACCGCGAGTTCGCGCTGCTCGGCGACACGATCGCCGGCCGCGTGAGCGCGCGTTATCTGTTCGGAGCTCCGGTCGCGAACGCCAACGTGAGCCTCGCGGTCAACACCAAGAGCGGCAGCTCGATCACGACGCTTTCAGGTCAAACGGATGCTGAGGGTACGTGGCGTTACACGTTCGACGTCCCGCGCGCGGTGGGCGTCGCGATCGCCGAAGGCACCGAGGCGCTCGCGCTGTCGGCGACCATCGTCGACACCGCGCAGCAGAGCGAGGTCGGCGGGCTCGGCCTGCCGCTCGTCGAAGCGCCGATCGTCATGCGCGTCGTGCCCGAGACCAACGCGCTTCTGCCTGGGGCCGAGAACGTGGTCTACGTGACGGTGAGCGATCCGGTGGGGCGGCCGCTCTCGGCGGAGGTGAAGATCAACGGGATCGGATCGGAGCAGACCGTATCGACGGGCGCCGACGGGCTCGCGGAGGTTCACTTCACGCCGGGCGCCGACAAGCAGAGCGTGTCTCTGTCGCTGGTCGCCAAAGATGGCGCGGGTCGAACTCATGCTCGCGGTCTTGACCTAGCGGCCCAAGGAAATTCGGCGATCGTCGTTCGAACCGACAAGGCGGTTTATCGGGCCGGCGAGAAGGCCACGATTCGATTGCTCGGACCCAAGACGGCCAAGCGCGCGTACATCGACGTGTTCCGCGGCGCCGAGGGCGTGAAGAGCCTCGACGTGGAGCTGACCGACGGCGCTGCGACGCTCGAGCTCCCGATCGATCGAGAGCTCGAAGGGCTGATCGCGATCGACGCGTTCGGGCTCGGCATGAGCGGACAGCTCGTGCGGGGTGCGGCGCGGGTGCTCGTCGACCCGTCCGATCGGCTCGCGATCGAGCTGTCGGCGAGCAAGGCGACCTACGCGCCTGGCGAAGAGGCCGCGCTCACGGTCAAGGTCACCAACGATTCGGGTGCCCCGAAGGTCGCGTCCGTGGGGCTCAACGTCGTCGACGAGGCGGCGTTCGCGTTGGGCGGGGAGCCCACGGACACCGACCTGCGCGTGTTCATGAACGTCGACTCGAAGCTCCTCCCGCCGGAGGTGAGCGTGCTGGGTCGCAGCGCGCCTTCACTCTTCTCGGAGAGCGGGGAGCAGCGAGAGCGTGTGGCGCGGGTGATGTTCGCGTCGGCGCCGGCGGTGCCCGGGCCCAGCCTCGAGCACAACTCGATTCGCGAAGAGATTCCGCGCGTCGTCTCGTGGCTCAACGGCCGGGTTCAGCGTGACGCCATCGAGGTCCTCAAAGGCGTGATGTCGTTCGCCAAGGAGAATCAGAACAAGCAGCAGGAGGTCGGAGATCTGATCAAACGCCGTGCTTCTTGGAAGGTCGACGGCTTTGGCCAGTTCTACAAGCCGCAGGTGACTCCGGAGCAGCAGCTCTTGAAGCTCACGTCGAACGGGCCCGACGAGGTCGCGGGCACGCCCGACGACGTGTCGCAGGACGTCTATTACTCGTTCATTTTTTGGGCGGACGAGGACGATGTGGATCCGGCGAATGGGTGGGGCCGCGGAGGTGGTTGGGCAGAGAACGACGTCGCTTTCGACGGCGCGGGCGGACCGGTTCCCGGACCGCAAGCGCCGCAAGCGGGCACCGCGGGCCCGGACCCGCAGGCGAAGAGCGAGGATGGAGGCGGCGACGGCGGCCCGCGGGTTCGCGCGGATTTCCGCGAGACGATCTTCTCGAATCCGAGCGTGATCACGGACTCGACGGGACGCGCGACCCTGCGCTTCCCGGTGGCCGATTCGATCACCGCTTGGCGCGCGAGCGCGATCGGGTCGACGCAAGATGGAAAGCTCGGATCGGCGAGGCTCGGGTTCCGAACGTTCCAGGAGTTCTTCATCGACTTCGACGTGCCGGTCACGCTCACGCGGGGCGACGTCGTGGAGCTCCCTGCGATCGTCTACAACTACTTGCAGACGCCGCAGACGGTCACGGTCTCGCTCGAGCCGGACGATTGGTATCAGGTCGAGTCGCAGGCCTCGCTGAGCGTGGCGCTCGAGCCGGGTGAGGTTCGTCGCGCGCCGTTCAAGATTCGAGTGCTCAAGGCCGGCGCGCGAGCGCTCCGGTTGACGGCGACGGCCGGGCAGCTCGGCGACGCGCTCGTACGCGACGCGATGATCATGCCCGACGGTGTGAAGGAAGATCAGTCCTTCTCGGACAAGATCAACGGCGCCAAGGACCACGTGATCTCGATGCCCGCCGACGCGATCGAAGGCGGGTCCAAGGTGGAGCTCGTGCTCTCGCCCGGCTTTGCGGGAGAAGCGGTTCAGGGCACCGAGGCGTTGCTCCAGGAGCCTTCGGGTTGCTTCGAGCAGACGACGTCGACGGCGTGGCCGAACACGATCACGACGACGTACCTCGACGTGACCGGGCAGCTCACGCCGGAGCTTCGGGAGAAGTCGATCGGCTTGGTGACGCGCGGCTATCAGCGCTTGCTCACGTTCGAGAGCCCGACGGGCGGCTTCAACTGGTGGGGCGACAACGATCCGGGCAACCGAATCCTGTCGGCGATCATGTTGTGGCACTTGAAGGATCTCGAGAAGCTGATCGAGACCGACGAGGCCGTACGCACGCGTACGCTGGAGTGGCTCGTGGCGCAGCAGCGCTCGGACGGCTCGTGGCCGTCGGGAGACGCGTTGCACGCGGGCAACGAGACGCTCGGGACGAGCGATGTTCGCACGACCGCGTTCATCGCGTGGGCGCTGGCGCACACCGAGTGGGCGGACCCGGCGGTGGAGAAAGCGGCTGGGTACTTGCGATCGCATCAACCCGAGGCTGCGGACCTGTACGCGAACGCGTTGGCAGCCAATGCTTTGGCGAAGATCGACCCGGCGGGCAGCGCGACGATGCAGTTGTTGTCGAGGTTGGACTCGATGAAGCAGCCGGCCGGCGAGGGCAAGGTGCTGTGGCCGGTGGGTGAGCAAGCGAGCTGGACGGGCGCGCGCGGCGACGTCGCGGCGCTCGAGACCACGAGCCTGGTTGCGTATGGGCTGATGAACGCGAACGCCTATCCGGAGAACGTGAACGGCGCGCTTCGGTTCCTCGTGTCGAACAAGGACTCCGTAGGGAGCTGGTACAACACACAGGCGACGATGAACTCGTTGCGCGCGTTGCTGGCGGCGGCGTCACCGCGAGGCACGGAGGCGGACGGAACGCTTCGGGTCACGGTGAATGGGCAGGCGCTCGCGCCTGTCGCGATCACCACGGAGGACGGCGACGTCTACCGAGCGATCGATCTGACGAGCGCGGTGCGGAACGGCGACAACAACGTACGCGTGGAGTTCACCGGAAACGGCGACCTCACGTACCGGTTGAGCCGCAGGGCGTACCGGCCGCGAGCGACCTTGGTCCAGAGCCCCGAGCTGACGTTGAGCGTTGGGTATGCGACGACCGAGGTCGGGGTTGGGCAGGAGGTTCGTGCGAACGTCCAGGCGCGGTACAACGGCCAAGGGACCAGGGACCAAGTGCTGGTGCGCGTGGGTCGCGCGCCGGGCATGACGCCCAAGGTCGAGGACCTCGAGCGTATCGTGTCGGAGGGTCGCGCCTCGCGCTACGAGCTCGGCGCCAGCGAGGTCGTGTTCTATGCCATGAACATGCAATCGGGCGTGAGTCGGGACTTGTCGTTCGGGATGGTGGCGACGCTGCCGGTGGTGGCGGAAGCGCCGACGTCGGCGGTGTACGTGTATTACGAGCCGACGATTCGGACCGAGGTCGGGCCAATTACGTTCACCGTGAGGTGAGTTGCGAGTTGGACGCGCAGGCAAGATGCCTGGGCGCCGGCAGTCCGCGAAGCTCAGGCGCAGGCCAGATGCCTGCTCTCCCAAGATGCCTCCTCATGTGGTCCGCGGGACGTCGAATCTGACCTGCGCCGCAAATCCATTTTGACCTCGAATCATTTTCCGCTGAACTCATGACATGGGTTCACTTGATGTTTTGGATACCCAATTTTGCGGTGTCGAAAATTCGGATTCATGGATCGATGTCTGGAGCCATGTTACGCTGCCCATGATGGGCGTCGGCTCGACCTACCTCGAGGCACCGTGCCGATACCCACCTCTTGCCTCGAAATCGTGGTCACCATCCTCCTGGCGCGTACAGGTCGCACTCCAGCAACCGAGATACGACGACCCTGAGTCTGCCGAGAGGAATCTCTCGCGACTCCGTTCGATGCCGCCGCTCGTATTTGCGGAAGAGATCGATCGATTGACGGGATGGCTCGCCGCTGCCTCAGATGGGTATGCGTTCGTGCTTCAGGCGGGAGACTGCGCCGAACGCTTCAAGGACTTCGACCGAGATCGGATGCTGAAGAAGGTCCGAGCGATCGTTCAGATGAGCATGATCCTGGAGGATGCAACTCATCGACCGGTCGTACGGATCGGGAGGATGGCGGGGCAGTTCGCCAAGCCTCGGAGCAGCGAATTCGAGATTGTGAACGGTGTCGAGATCCCCGTGTACCGTGGAGACATGGTGAATGCGTTCGAGCAGACTCACTCGGCGCGCCGCGCGGACCCACGGCGCCTGATCGACGCCTATTTTCACTCGGCCGCCACGCTGAACTCGCTGACGTCGTTGGTTCACGAGGCCGGCGACGAGCTCCACGACAGGGACGCGTGGGACCTCGGATTTGTCGATCCGTCACGGCAAGGTGTGGGCTACCAGAACCTGGCTGATGGGATCTCATCGGGCGTCGATCGTTACGGAAGCGCGATGAGTCTGGATCCCGACGTGCACACATCGGCCGGACTCTTCACGTCTCACGAGGGTTTGGTCCTTGGATACGAGGAGGCGATGACGTCGCGGCGCCCGAGGCAGACCCGGTACTACAACCTTGGCGCTCATTTCTTGTGGATCGGGGACCGGACTCGTCAGCTCGACGGGGCTCATGTCGAGTATTTTCGCGGAATCGCCAACCCGATCGGAGTCAAGGTGGGTCCGGCCTGCGAGCCGTCCGAGCTAGCTCGTCTCGTAGAGATCCTGAATCCGGGGGGGCGGCCGGGCCGGTTGAGCTTGTTGACCCGGCATGGCGCTTCGCAGGTCGACGACGTGCTCCCGGAGCAAATCCGCGCCGTCGAGCGACTCGGGATACCGGTCGTGTGGTTCGTGGATCCGATGCACGGAAACGGGGAGGTGGCGGCGAATGGGTACAAGACGAGGCGCTTCGACGCGGTCGTCGCCGAGGTCGAGCGCGCCTTCGAGATCCATCGGGCGGAAGGGACGACGCTCGCGGGAGCCCATCTCGAGCTGACCGGTGAGGACGTGACGGAGTGTCTCGGAGGGTCGGAGCGCATTCGCGTCGAGGACCTCCCTCGGAACTATGACACGGGCTGCGATCCTCGTCTGAACCGAACTCAGAGCATCGAGCTCGCGCTGCGGGTGGCGGAGCTCGCGTCCGCGGTCGACAGGAGGCGAAGATGAGCTCTCTCGATCGTCTCCGCGCCGTGTCGGGGCGGCGAGTCGAGGTTCGAAGCTGCTCGAGGCGAGCGTTCGACGACGTATTCATCACGGTGAGGGCGGACCCAGCCGCTCCGGTCGAGGACGAGGTTCGCCGTGCGTTCGCAGCGCTCGCGGCGGTGATGGTGGAGCGCGGAGCGCTGGCCTTTCAAGAGAAGGTGTATGGGTTATGTGCGGAGCGAGCGATGATCGACCGGGTCCGCACGGCGACCTACGAAGCCCATCGGATCGACGCGAGCACACCCTACTCGTTTCATGAGGGTCGACCGATCGGCGGCAGCTCGCTGGCGGGCGTGCAGCTTTGGGGTGTCGTGTCCAAGGACGGCAGGACCGCGGTTTCGACGATCGAGTCGGGTGAGTTTCGCGGGCGCTTGATCTCAGGGCCAGGTTTCGGAGCTCTGCATGTGAATCACCTGCATGGGTTGGACGCCGCGGGTCGGCTTCGTGAGGACCCGACCGGTCAGGCCGCGGCGATGTTCGAGCGTGCCGCCGCCGTGCTCGCGAGCCAGGGGTTCGATTTTCGAGATGTCGTTCGCACGTGGATCTACTCGAAGCGGCTTCTCGATTGGTATGGCGGATTGAACTCCGTTCGAACTCGGTTTTTCGAGGTCCACGGGGTCGGGGCCGACTCAGGCCGCAGCTTTCCCGCCAGCACGGGCATTCAGGGTGTCACGGACTTCGAAGAGGTGTCGATGGACGTCTTGGCGATGCGGGGGACGGATGGGCAACTCCTCACGGATGCCCTGCACGAGAGTTGCCGCCAGGATCGGCCCTTCGAATATGGGTCTGCGTTTTCCCGTGCGATGCGAGTGAGTCTCTTTGGGGGGGACTCGATCTTCGTGTCGGGAACGGCCAGCATCGAGCGTTCGGGCAGCTCGATCTACGTTGGGAACGCGGAGAGTCAGATCCTCGAGACGCTCCTGAGTATCGGAGCGCTTCTTCGGGAACGAGGTGCGGGGCTCGCGGACATCACTTCGGCGACGGTGTTCTGCAAGACGGAGTCGGTCCTCGAACGCTTCGACGAAGTCGCTCGCCTCTTGGGCATTCCAGCGTTTCCGTACGTCGCGGTCTTGGCCGACGTCTGCCGGCCGGAGCTGTTGGTCGAGATCGAGGCGATCGCCGCGAAGTCGGCGGAGGGGCCAGCGTGAGATCCTCGATACTCATGCTCGCTGGGGCGGCCGCTTGGCTGCAGGCGAGCGTCGCCTTGTCGGAGCCGCGACAGCTCCCCGCAGGGGTCCGCGCGACTCTGTCCGGTTTTGTCAGTGAGCACGATGGAATGGAGCTCGTGCTCGTTCCTTCGGGAAGGTTCACGATGGGAAGTGACTCAGGTCGTCATGACGAGCGGCCGGCCCACGCGGTGGACCTGGATGCGTTCTTGATCGATCGGCAGGAGGTGACGAACGGTCAGTTTGGTCGTTTCGTGACCGAGACGAGCTATCGGCCGAAGGGAGCTTGGAAGAGCTCCGACGCCAAAGACCGGGCTCAACAGCCTGTGACCCTCGTGACCTTTGCGGACGCCTCCGCATACGCGCAATGGGCCGGTCGGCGCCTGCCGACGGAGGCAGAGTGGGAAAGAGCGGCGGCGGTCGGCGGCGTGCTCGGCATGACCGGGGGCGTTTGGGAGTGGACTCGAGATTGGTATGACCGCTTTGCCTACGCTGCTCGGGCCAACGTAGTGACGAAGAATCCACACGGGCCTGCGGACGGAGCTGAGGTCGAGGAGCGTTTTCGGACGAGCAAGGGCGGAAACGAGCGAAGCACGCGGAAGGTCGTGCGGGGGGGCCCCAGCATCGGCGGACCCAAGGAGCTCGCGCGCGTGTCGCGGCGAGCCGCGATGAATCCAACTCATTGGGCCGAGGATACTGGGTTTCGTTGTGTCCTGAGTCTGCCCGGGAGCGGTGGGTGAGCGCTCCGATGAGCGCTCCCGCGGAGTCAGTGACTCGGGAGTCCCTGACTCGGGAAGCAGACGGCAGCCCGGCCCGGCGAGAGGCCTTGCGCGTCGGGCGAATTGCGGCGTTCCTGAGTTTGCTCCTGATCGCCTTCAACACTGCGGAAGGCGTTTGGTCGGCGGCCAAGGCCGGGGCCATCGGACCGACGCTCGCGGTGATCATCGCGGTGGGCGCCGTCGCGGCCGTTCCATACCATCTGCGCGGTTGGGCCGTGGTCGCGTATCGATCACTCACCGAGCTCCCTTTCGCGATCGCAGCGCTCGGCCTGCTCGGTGGCGCGACCATGATCGGCACGTGGGTTCACGAGCCTCGGAGCCCGGAAGTCTTCTTTGGCCGCTATGGCGCGATAGCTCCGCTCCTGGCGTGGCTGCACCTCGACGACGTCTTTCGTGCGACTTGGTATCGCGGCCTCCTCGGGTTCGCGGCGGTCTCGCTTTGCGCGGTGATCGTGGCGCGTCGGCCCTGGAGATCCAGGCAGCTCGGCTTTCTGCTGAGTCACACCGGTGCCGTGTCGATCCTGATCGGGGGCGCAGTCGGGACGTGGTTCGGTTCGCGGGGAGTCATTCAGCTCGGGGTCGGTGAGTCCGTTCGAAGCTACTTGGGAACCAAGGGTCAGCAGATCGAGCTTCCGTTCCTGTTCCGACTCGATGGGTTCGAGACGGTGCGAGGGTCAGAGATCTTGCGACTCTACGAAACGGACGGTCGCGCGCGCATATTCGCGGTCTACCCGGCGGCGGAGGGGACGAAGGCGAGAGTGAGCGGGACCGTGAGCCTCGAAGTGTCGAGCGTGTCGAAGGGTCCACAGGGTCCGCGTGTGGAGCTCTCGATTGGTCCTGTGCGACGGGTGGTCCTGGAACGAGACGGAGTCTCGGTCGCGGAGGTCGGGCCAGGGCGATATCTCAGGCTCGCCAAACGCGGTGACGAGATCGAAGATTTCGTATCGACCTTCTCGATCGTCGACGGGGAGAGGGTCGTCGGCGGGAAGACGAGTGTGAACCAGCCGTTCGTCTACGCAGGCTACCGTTTTTACCAGGCAAGCTACGACCCAAAGGATGGGCGCCAGAGCGGCGTGCTCGTGGTGCGCGACCCTGGGCTTGGAATTTCGAGGGCGGGGCTCGTGCTCACGGCCCTCGGCGTCTTCCACATCCTGTTCTTGCGGTCGCGGAGAGCGGCGTGAGTAGTCAGACCGTCGGCCTCTTCGCGGCGTTCGGCGCTGCGGCGCTCTCGTTCCTGACCGAGGCTCGGGATCGTGCGCCTTGGGTTCGGACGGTTTCGAGGAGTGTGTTTGGCCTTGCGGTCGGAGCGTTGGTCTTCGTCCTTGGGAGAGTTTGGGTCGAGGCCGGGCGGCCTCCGATGGCCACCCTCTACGAGTCGATCTTGGTGTTCGTACTGATGGCATCGCTGACTTACGTCGCGTTCGATCGCGTGCGCAGCCCCGCGCTCGGGGCGGTCGTCTGCGCGGCGCTCGCGGCGACGCTCCTGTATGCGGCCCTTCGCGCCGACCTCGAGGCGCTGAGGCTTCCGCCGTCGCTGCGGAGTGTTTGGTTCGTTCCTCATGTCTCGGTGTACCTCCTCGGCTACGGCGCGCTGTTCTTTGGGACGACGTGTGCGGTGAGTGTGCTGCTTGGTCGCTCCTTTGGATCGGCCGAGCTCATGCACCGCGCGATCTCGGCTGGTTTCGCGCTCGTGACCCTAGGACTCGTCATTGGAGCGATTTGGGCGGAGGAGGCGTGGGGAGACTGGTGGGCTTGGGATCCGAAGGAGTGTTGGGCGCTCGTCACATGGTTGGTCTACTCGGTGTATTTTCACGTGCGGCGTCAGCCGCGATGGGGCGACAGGGTGGGTGCATGGGTCGCCGTGCTGGGATTCTCGGCCGTGCTGGCGACGTATCTGGGGCTCGGTTTTCTTCCCTCGATGGAGGCGTCGGTCCATGTCTATGCGCGCTAAGTTGCCGTCGGGTTATCTGGGTTGGGCGTTGGGCCTTTGCGCAGCGGCAGGCGTCAGCGTATCCCTGAGTGCGACAACGAGCGGGTCCGCGGCGACGCGCGGACGCTCGTTTGCGGCTTTTCGGAGCGACGTAGCCCCAGTGCTCGCTGCGACGTGCTCCGGCAGAGACGGGAAAGGCGCCGCGATCTGCCACGGCCGCTCTGGCGGAGACTCCGATCCATCCGAGAGCGTCCCGAAGCTCCCTCACCTCGCGCCACCTTCGACGTCCTGCACCAAGGCGTGCCACGCGAAGACCGGAAGGATGAGCTTCGTTTTTCCGCTCGGAAGAGATGGTCGGTTCGACAACGACCGCCAACTCTTCCTCGCCTACGAAAAAGCCCGCGCGCTCGCGAGCTTCGATGGACCGAGGTTCGCGAAGATCCTTCGCATGCCCTTGGCGTCCCAAGCCGGCGGTTTCGGCCTGCTGCACGGAGGTGGGGAGATCTTCGAGAGTGCGTCCGATCCTGGCTTCGAGAAGCTGGCGTCCTGGGTTGCGCTCGAAGGCGCCAGCACGCGGGCGAAGGTCGCGGACGTAGCTCCCGCCGAGAAGTTCTATGGGGAGAAAGTGCTGCCCGCGCTCGCTCGCAACCTGTGCTTGTCCCCTTCGTGCCACATTTTCAATCACTCGAGCTTTTCGCCAGATCCAGGGATGCCGAGCGACGACCTGAGCGCTCCTATCGAGTCGCGCTTCAGCCGCGAGCAAGTCAGCTTCAACCGTATGACCTCCAAGGGCATGATTCAGAGGCTCGTCTTCCTCGAAGGAGACGTGGAGCAGAGTCGGATCCTGAAGAAGATCATCCCGATCGAGAAGGGCGGTGTGCTGCACAGGGGCGGCAACCGACAATTTCTCACGGGCCCGGGAGATCCGGACTACCGGGCCATCGCAGATTGGCTCCGACTCGAGCGACAAGAAGCCGCGGCCAAGGTGAGAATCGATGGCAGGGCCGTCGTCGAGTCCGAGATCGGGCGCGTGCGCGGCCTCGTGTTCGTCCGCACGCCGACCTCCAATGCGCGCAGGTACCTAGACGTCGGTAAGTACCTCCCGGGTGGCGATCTTTTTGCGCTGCGCCTGCTGCCTGGAGAGACTCTGGAGACCGCGACGAGCGAACCGATCAATCTGACCGCCGAGTTCCATGCAGGACGCGACGCGGACGTGCGGGAGCCAGACGTTCGGTATGACGGCCGTGCCGTCGTGTTTGCAATGAGAATTGGGGAAGCCGATGGGTTGAATCTGTACGAGCTCGAGCTCGACGAGGAGCTTCGAGCGATCCCGGCGAGCTTTCGGCGTCTGACTTTCGGACCGCCCACGGTCAGCGGCTTTCGAGCTCACTATACCGATCCGACCTACGTCCCCGACCCGACCGATCAGAACGCAGGCGACGGCGGGGTCGAGCTCTCGAGGGCCGATCTCGTGTTCGTCTCCAACCTCCCCGGTGAGTTGGTCAAGAGTGCGCCGCGCGCGCTCCTCGGGGAGGCCGACGGCGGCGATGCGGCGACGATCGAGGACTTCGATCGGCCGGAGCGCAGCGGGACGTTCATCGGTCGGCGTGTTCACGTCGTCGATGGAACGAACCGCGGTGAGTGGCGGACCATCGTCGGGCACGAAAACCGGATCGGGTACTCAGAGGGTCGAGCGTTTCTGCGTGTCGATCGGCCGTTCAGTCGTGCGGTCGACGTCTCGACGATCTACACGATCGAACGTCCTGCGTCCCCGGACGGTGATGTTTTGCCAGCATACTCCGTGTATGGCATGAAGCTCGCTCCGCGCGGGCGCGAAGAGGAGCATTACGAGGGGACACTCACCCGAATCACCTGGAACGGCGGGCAGAACGTCGACTTGAGTGTCCGGTCGAACGGCGAGGTCTTCTTCACCTCGCAACGCTCGGGCGTCGACAAGCTCGGTCGCCCCGTCTTCCAGATGGCGAGCTGCAGGAGGCACCTCGACACGCGGTTCAGCTTCCCGACTCATCAAGGAAACCGCTCCGAAATCCTGATTTACGCGGACAATCACGAGCTCCCGTCGGGAATCGACATTCACGCCGCGTTGGACCCCGACACCTATTTCGAGGCGGGCACACTCACGGTGAGCGACCATCAGCTAGGTCCCGACCTCGAGGCTCGCAATCCCAACGACTACGCGAGCGGGGTGTTCGACGAGTCCGGCGTCCCCGTCGGCCTCGTGAGGGACGAGACCTCGAACCTGAGATTCGAGGAGCGGGGCCGCGGGCCGTCGCTCACGCGCTTCTTGTTCAAGAACACGGCTCTCTTTCCAACGAGGGGACCGGACGCGGTGACGAGGTCGGGTGAGTCCCCCGGGGGCCTGTACCGTGACCCATATCCGCTGCCCGACGGAGCGGTGCTCGTGTCCCACGCGACCGGGCCCGTGGATCAGTCCGATCCGTCTGCTCGTCCTGACTTCGATCTCTTCGTCCTGAGGCCTGACCCGAGCTGGCAACCCGAAGGAAGCAGAGGCACACCTCGGGTCGCGAAGTCCCTGATCGCCAAAGTCTCCGCCAGAGGCACCTCGGAAGTTCAGGCCGTGCCGGTGGTGGTGCGGCTGAAGCCGAAGATCAACGCTGGCAACCGTCCGAAGAGTGAGCACCTCATCAGGTATCTAGGCTCACCTCCGGATACTCGTCCGGCCCGCTACACGGAGCGAAGCTATCCGATCATCGACGCGGTGCTCCGCGACCCATCTCCGTACGGCAAGCGCCTCGCGATCGATCGAGACCCCGTGACGGGTGAGTTGCTCGGCGAGGTCGATCGGGTGGCTGGCGTGCGTATGGTCGAGATGATCCCGCTACGGCCCGAGCAGCTCGGGCCGATCGATTTCGAGAAGGTTCGCAATCGAGATCCCGAGAGTACGTTGGTCGCAAACGGAATCACTCCTCAGAAGCGCGTGGTGGGTCAGGTGCCGCTGGAGCCCGACGGGTCGATCTCGGTGAAGGTACCTTCGAACACGCCGCTCGTGATTCAGAGCTTGAACTCGGACGGCATGGCTCTGCGGCAGGAGGCGCGTTATTACTTCTTTGCGCCCAACGAGCCGTTCACGATCTCACCGAGCCCGAGCGAGACTTTCCAGACGTGCGGCGCGTGTATGGGCGCGGTGAGTGGGCATCCGAAGGATCTCTTTGGTCCGGCGAACGCGTTCTCGGGCCAAGCGAAGGTGGGCGCCTTGGCGAAGGATCAGATCCCCGAGCTGGGTTTGAAAGTCGAGGCGCGGTTCGGGGTGGATTTCGAGCGAGATCTGCTCCCGGTGATTCGGAAGAAGTGCGCCGGTTGTCATGGGGGCACGGAGCCAGCCGCTGGCTTGAGCTTGGGTTCCGAGCGGACTGCGTACTACGTGGATGCGTACGAGAGCTTGATGGCTTTGGACGACGCTGCGAGCGCTTGGTACGGTCGAAAGAAGTACGTGAGCGAGCGAGATGGGTTGGCCATCGAGAGCTACCTCGCCGAGAAGTTATGGGGTCGGGAGCTCCAGGCGGAGCGCCCGCTGACGGGGGATGCTCCGCATCCGAGTCGCGCGGCCTTCGAAGCAGCCGGGCTGTCGCCCGATCCGCTCACCGAGAGCGAGTTGAAGTCGTTCACGCTCTGGATGGACCTCGGGGCGCCGTTTCTTGGCGCGCCCCTCCTCGCGTCCAAGGCATGTTTTGGGGGGGCGCCGTGAGTCCGCGGTTCGGTCCGAGGCTCGAGTGGTTCTGGGGGGTCGTGGCCGTGACCCTCGTGCTCGCCTGGCTCACGTGGCCGGCGCGGGGTCCTGCGTCGGACGCGACCGTCGCGACGGTGAGCCCGCCGCGCTCGAACCCTTACGGGGTTCTGGCGAGCGCGCGGTGGAGCGATGGGTTTGTTCGCCGCGACTTGACTCCCGTGCCGAACCCGAACCCACACCCAGAGCCCCAGCCCCACAGGGACCATCCGGCAGGGATCCTGGTGAGTCCGAACGGCACCAGCGTGTATGTGGCTTTGATGGGCTCCGAGCTCCGGCCGGGGCACGAGGTCGCCATCCTGGACGTCGCGACTCGCGAGGTGAGAAAGCGACTTCAGGTAGGTTCGAGCCCCGTGAGGATCGTGGCACATCCGAGCGGGCGTTTTGTCGTCGTGCTGAACCGTTTCTCGAATTATGCATCGGTCGTCGATGTCGAGACCGAGCGCGTGGTCTCCGAGATCCCTCTCGATTTCTACGCCAGCGATCTCGTCTTCACTCGCGATGGGCGCCGCGGGTATGTCAGCATCCGATACTTAGGGCAGGTCCTCGTCATCGAGCCGACCGGCGGGTCACCTTCGATCCCCGAGTGGGCGGTGTCCGCTCGCGGTGGGTTCGACCGCGTGGCCTTCTCTCAGTCGGCGCCAGACCGTTCGAGCCCGTTCGAAGTCCTGAAGGCCTCGTGCGGGCGGTTGGAGTGCCACGGGAACGGCAAGGCCGGCTTTTACGCCGGCGAGGACGTGAACCGCGCGTTCGGCTCGGCCGTGGAAGCTTCCGTGCCTGGAGACCCCGCCGAGAGTCTCCTCACGAGGGTCGCGCTTTCATCGGCGGAGGGTGGGTACGCCGACGATCGCGGAGGGGCGAATCTGCACGCAGGAGGCCTCGTCGTATTTCGGCGAACCGACCCTGGGTATCAGACCATCGAGTCATGGATCGGCGCGGCGCGGCCGGGTCCGGGCATCCCGGTCGAGAACGAGGGCTCGAAGCCTGGGCCGCTGGTCCTCTCGTCGGACGAACGGACGTTATACGTCGGCAATCAAGGCACGACGTCGATCTCGGTGATCGACCTCGAGACGAGTGAAGAGGTCACGGCGATCTATACTCAGAGTTTGATCCTCGATCTCGAGCTGGTGAGGTCGGCAGGCAAGGACTTCCTGGTCGCGACTTCGCTCGGTCTGGGATTCGGGGCGCCGAAGGAGCGAGATCCGCTCGGAGGCGAGTCGGGCGACCCATCCAATCCTGCTGCCCAGTTCACCGTGCTGCGGGACCTCGAGACGACGGAGCCGAAGCCGCTGGACCAGCAACGAGTCCTGGGACGATTCGACGCAACGGACGGGACTGCGGCCTTCAAGATGAACGACATCCAGAACGATTTGATCGTCGTGGACACTTCGCAAATCGAGGTGCCGCCGAGGGGCCCTCGTGGGGAGCTTCAGTACGGGCTCGAGGCGAACAGGTATGAGTCGCATGAAGGTTGGGTGCGGTATACGTCCGACTCCGCGGAGGTTCTTGCAGAGGACCTGAGGGGCGACATCGCGCCGGAGCTCATGCGCGTGGTGGGCGCCTATCCCGAGGCCGTAGCGGCCTCGGGGGAGCGGTTCTACGTCGCGATGGCGGGGTCGTTCGAGGTCGTCGAGTGGAAGCTCTCCGCAGCGGCGACCGAGGCCTCCGAGCGCGCAGAGCCAATCTCCGTGGCGAAGGCGGGACTCATGCCTCGATTCATGGCGCTCGGAATTCCCGGGACTCCTTCGGCAGGGTTGGTGTTCACGTCGAATTTCTTGGGCGAGACGATCTCGGTCATCGACGAGTCTGGGTTTCGTGAGTCGGTCGCGCCGGTCGAGCTGGTCGTCGGGGACTTGTCGCGGCCGTATCCGGACACGGACGCAGAGCGGGGCGATTTGTTCGTCAACACGACGATCTTCTCGGTCGATCAAGACACGTCCTGCGCTTCCTGCCACATCTTTGGGACCAGTGACGGCCGTCCGTGGGGCGCGGGCCAAGCGATCGCCCAGCTGCGCGACGGGGCGTTCGTGAGCGGAGGGTTGCTGGCGATCCCGCCGATCCGGAATCTGTTTGCGGTCCAACCTTTTTACTTCGAAGGAACTCACACGCTCTTCGACGCACAGCTCGACGACGCGCGCGAGCACGTGGCGCTCCAGGGATTTCAAGCACCGAATCCGTTGGGAGACTTCACCGGCATTCAGCATCCGACTCCGCCCAGCGAGCGCCCGAGGGAACACGAGGAGATCCAGGACAAGTCCAGCACGCGTGCTTGGGGCGACGCGTATTACGATCTTCTGGAGCGACGAGACGTGGCGATCCGGCGCTTGACCACGCAGCACTTCGGGAAGGCCTACGATTTTCGCGATTTCGAGCGATTCATTGGTGAGTACCAAGCGGTCGAGCCGAGGCTGTCGCCGAGCCCCTATGATGTCAACGACCCGTCAGTCTCGCGCGGGCGGGTGCTGTTCAACGATCTCGGCGTGGGTTGCTCGATCTGCCACCGCGCGCCCAACTTCACGGACAAGAGCGAGGCTTTGACGCACAATGACGAGCGGGTGTTGCCTTCACTCGTGACGTTTACGGAGCGGGAGCGCTCCTTCACCGTCGTCAGCCCTCACTTCATGGACACCGTCAACGGGACGGTTCGGGACGTCGATCCTTCGGACAAAGGTCGGATCGAGCGAGTCGAGGGTGCGGTGACGACGTTTTCGTTGCGGGGCCTCTTCGACCGGCCTTTCACGTTCTTGCACAACGGCAGCGCGCTCTCGGTTCGCGAGAGCTTCGCGACGCCGGGACACGACTCACTGCGAAAGCTCAAATACGTTCCGCTCCTGGGTGGCGAGCCGGTGCGGACCGGCGGGCGGGAGATCGGCGCGAATCAGCTCAGCTTCCTGGAGGAGCGAGGGTACGTGGTGGATACTCACGGAGCGACCAGCCATCTCGCCGTCCGTCAGGTTCGAGATCTGGAGAGCTTCCTGCTCACGATCGAGTGAGGTACGCATGTCACGAAGCGCACGATGGATCGTTTGGACGGTGGCTTTGACGCAGTTGGGCGCCGCGGGTGATGAGGACATGGTGACCGTGGCGGCGGGTGAGTTTCGCATGGGTGGGCGACTGGCGGGCGACGGCCCGGAGCGGGTGGCGTCGACGCAAAGCTACCGTATGGACCGGACCGAGGTCACCAACTCCGAGTACGAACGGTTTTTGAGTTGGGTGCAGGCGAATGGCGACGCGGAGGTTCGGCACCCCGAGCAGGCGCCCGGCAAGGATCACACCCCACGATACTGGAAGCCATTCCACCCGTCCTTGCTGGAGAAGACGGGCATGGCGAAGCTTCAGCGCTTCGATACGGCGACCTTCCGGCGACCTGACCATCCAGTGGTCGGTGTGGATTGGTTCGATGCCTACGCCTACGCGCGGTGGGCGAAGAAGCGACTCCCTACCGAAGTGGAGTGGGAGAAGGCGGCGCGGGGGACCGACGGTCGCACTTGGCCCTTCGGCGATGATTGGGACTTTGCGAAGGTAAACTCAGGCGGCTACGAGCGGAACGGGGAGCGAGATGGGTATGTCTACTCAGCGCCGGCGAGGAGCTTCTCGGAGGGCGCCTCCCCGTACGGCGCCCTCCACATGGCGGGGAATGTGGCCGAGTGGGTATTGGACTCGGACGAGGTCTCGAAGGGGCGCTTGGTCAAGGGAGGGAGCTCGAGCTCTTATCCGAGCAGCGTCCGTGTTGCCCTCCGACGGACCCGCGAGCCGACTTTCAGGAGCTTCGATCTCGGCTTTCGTTGTGTGAGGTGAGACCTCCAAAGTCGTTGATGAACCGGGCACGGGCACGGGCATGGACGGGCATGGGCACGTGCAGGGTGAACCCGCAGGACAAGCGCAAAGGACTTCGGCGGGATCGCTTTGCTGTCAGACCGGGTTCGTAATCGCAATTTTCTCCGGCGAGGTCGGCTCCGAGTGCATCGACCGAGTTCTCAAGGGATCTCGAACAGATCCTTGAACCAAGCAACAAAGGCCGTCGCGAAAGGCCCTGCAGGATCCAGCATTCGCTCCTGAATGGCTTGGTGAAGCTGGCGACCCGGAGGATCTTGCGACGCGAGCCACGTATGAATCAGCGCTTTGTCTCGATGACTCGCCGAGAAGGTCGCGCCCAGCGACTTCGCTGTGTCCGTCGATGTCTCCGCGTGCCCGAGTAGGTCGGGCTGGTTCTGCGGTCTGAGGGCGAGTAAGAAAGTTTCCAGCATTCCTCGAGTCAGGTTATCGGGCATCATCCAAACACCGAATCGAAGTGTTCCCGAGGAAAGCACGAGTCCATTGGCGGACGATGTGTCCGGCAACGCGAACTTCCCGCTCAAGGTTGATCTGAGGCTTCGCCAGCGCGCCGCGGGATCTTCATCGGCGTCGACCAAGATGCCCAATCGTCTCAGGCCAGAGGTCTTGAGTTGAAGCGCGATCTCGTCGGGCGTAAAGTTTCCGAACCCATCGAGGGCGTGGATTTTGACGATCTCAGCGCCCTTTGGACCCCAATTGATTCCAGCCCGTTCGAGCAACTCAGGAAGGACGCGCCTGTCTTCGTCGCCCTCCACCAGAAGGCGATTTTCACTCGCAGTCACTATCGAGGCTCAATTTCTCGAGACGCCAGGGCGGCGATCTCTCGCTCGTTGAAATGCACACCGTCAGGATTCTCGCGATCAACGCGAATCAGTGAGACGTCTCCGTCGGTACCTGCTCGGCCGTTTGTGATTGCGGCGAGCGCATGGACGCAGTCGTAGCTGTGGGTCGTCGCGAAGACGCGCACGTTGAGACGGCTCGCCGTCTCGAATACGAGCCTCCACATCCTTCTCATCACCGTGTGATGTAGACCCGTGTCGATCTCATCGATGAGTAAGAATCCGTCTCGGGAGGCGGCCAAGGAAAGCGCGATCGCGAGCATGCGACTCATTCCGTCGCCCAAGCTCCCAAGCGGCACCGGCTCGTTGGTTCCCCGCACTCCGACCACAATCGCCCGTGAGCGCATGCCTCGCTCGACAGCAGCAATCCTCGTAACCGTGTCCTCGACGGTGTTGAGCGCTAGAACCACTCCCGGCTCCTCTGCCGTCAGAACTACGCGATCGTACAATCTCGCAAGCGACGCTTGAGAGAGGGAAGAGGTACTGATGAATTGGACGGAGGCCGACGGGTTACCGCTTCCGACAATCATCGCCGCGTCTTCGGTCAGTATTCCTCCCAGTTGCAGCGCAGCGCGACCGATCAGTTCGTTTCCGGATCGGACCTCGAGGAACCTCGGAACGCGCTCCTGTTCGACGATTTCTTCCTCTGTTCGAACCAAGTCGCCCGAATGCCGCATGGACCGACGCACCTCCCGACGCCACAATGACAGCTGTTCTTCGTCTTCCGCTGACAACCGCGGAGCCGCAACACTGAGATCGGCCTCCACCGAATTGGCATCGCGGCAAGAGACTCGCAGCGGGTCACCTTCCAGCGACCGCCCGTGGAAAAGATGGCGAGCGTCGAAAGCTCTCGAATGTCGGGACTCTTCTCGGGAGGGCAGCGAATCCTCGGCGCGGCGAGACAAAGAGGCGATCAGTGCGCGAAGGTCTCCGCCAAGGGCGAGAAAGTGCAGTGCCTCCAGAACCGATGTCTTGCCCGAGTTGTTGGACCCAACCAGAAGGTTGACACGGCCCAGCCCAGTCAGGCGAAGCTGCCGAAATGCCCGGAAGTTCTCTATTGTTAGGGTTCGAAACATGGTCGCTCCTCGCGCAACTTACTTGTCTACAGTGTCGTCGAGCATGAGGTCACGCAATGCCCGCCTGGTCTCGGCGACTTTGATGGCGTCTTCAAGCGGGTTTCTAAACGATCTTCGATCGCCTCTGGAACTCGTTCAGGTTCAACCGAAGCCCAGCCGCGCCCCGTATCCCATGGCTCCGCGCTGGCTGGCAACTCCCCTGTGTGGCAGGCAGGCCGGGAACTGCGGCTCGACGGCTATACTGCCGATGGCGGCGCGGTCAGAAGCGACATCGGCGAGCTCGATAGCAGCGGTCGTTCCTTGGCCGAATGGCACGCACGCGGCCGGGCATTTGCGGAACAGATCAGTTCGCTGACATCGATCGCTGCGACCACGCAAGACCCACGCGGGCGAGCAAAAGCCCGGTAGTCTCGGGACCGGGACCCGGACCGGATCGAGCTAGAGCCTGTTGAACGAAGCCGCTTCGCGGCGGTCTGAATCCGTGCGTGCATCTGAGTCTCTGCTCGAATCGGCCCGTGACCGATAACCAAGTCAGTGGCCGAGCTCGAGTCCGTCGCCGGGTCTCCGTCCCCGAGTCCGAGTCCGTCACCGGGCCCGAGTCCGTCACCGGGCCCGAGTCCGTCACCGGG
>CAYXDO010000123.1:0-15483 GCA_964463485.1 uncultured Myxococcales bacterium
GTCTGAATCGGAGGTCTGAATCGGAGGTCTGAATCGGAGGTCTGAATCGGAAGTCTGGATCGGAAGTCCGAATCGGTTGACTCTCTCGAACGCTGGCGCAAACACGGGCCCCGTGTTTCTCGCCGCGCTGCTCGCGCTCATCACCGATCCGGGCTGGGTCGAGGTCGACCGGGCGGTCGCCGAGGTGGGTGACCAAGTCATCACCGCCTCCGAGGTGCGTGTCGAGGCCGCCATTCAGCTCGTGCGGGCCGGCCGAGTAGACGCCGTTCGCATGAGCTCGCTCTCCGCGGAGCTCGAACGCGCGGCTTTGGTGAGCTTGGTCGTTCGTTCTCTGCTGCTCGCCGAGGCACGGAGGCTCAACCTTCGACCTGCGTCCGAGGCTCTCGTCGACGACGCGGTGGCTCGGCTCGCGAGTCACTTCGCGAACCAAGGTGACTTCGTGAGGTTCGTCGAGCGCATCGGCCTCTCCGCGCCGCCTCAGCCAGAGGACTCCGACGACGCCTCGCCCGCGTTCGCGCCGGGGTGGGCGGCCGCGGTCTCTCCGGCGCTTCGGGTCTTTTTACGCGCAGAGCTCTCCGCGGAGCGCTTCGTCGAGCTTCGAGTGATTCCTCAGCGCGGCTCTTCGAAAGACCCAAAGGCCTCCGCGAAAGCCGCGCTCCGCGCCTTCGTGCTTCGTCTCGCCGATCGCACCGCCATCCGCTTTCCTCCTGGGCGAGGAGTCGACCTCGCCAAGGCCTTGGACGGTGAACCGTGAGCGTCGAGCGGGCTGGCCCCTCGGACGTCCCCGAGCTCGCCTCGTTGCTCGCCCGAGTGGGCATCGACGGGTGGGGCGAGGTTGCCGTCGAGCGCGAGCTCGAGCGAGCCGATTCGATCGTACTCTGCCATCGCTCGGACGCCGGGCTCGAAGGCTTCGCGATGGCGCGTTGGGTCGTCGACGAGTGTGAGTTGCTCGCGATCGGTGTGGACCCATCGCTTCGACGCCGGGGCGTTGGGCGCCAACTGCTCGCGGCCGTCGAAAGAGCCGCGTTCGAGCGCGGCGTCGTAACGATGTTTCTGGAGGTCCGCGCGAGCAACCTACCTGCGCGGCGACTCTATGAGTCGGCCGGCTACGAGCTCACCGGGCTGCGACGGCGCTACTACCGAGACGCCGAGGACGCCGCGCTGTACCTCCGCCGCCTCGCGCCTGCCCTCCCCCGCCGCGCCGAGCGATGATGGATTGACGGCGTCGTCGCGGCCCGACACCCTATCGCGGTGCTTCGTCGCCTCTCGATCCTCCCTCTGGTCCTCTTCGGCTGCGACAGCGGCAACCTCGACCGCGACGACGCCGGCTTCTTCGTCGACGACGCGGGTCAGCGGACGGACGTCGGCGAAGTCAAACGCGACACCATCCTCGTCAAGTACGTCTTCGACGGCGACACCATAAAACTCAGCGCGGGCCCCGACGCGCCGCTCACGCCCGATGGCAAGCCGCTCGAAGGTGAGAACGTCCGCTTGCTTGGCGTCGATGCTCCGGAAATCGAGCACCCACCGACCCCCGCGGAGTGCTGGGGGCCCGAATCTTCGGCCGCCGCGCGAGATCTCCTCCTCGGTCGCCAAGTCCGGCTCGAGTACGACCCCGCCCAAGAGCTCCGCGACGGTACCGAGAGTCACCGCCTCCTCGCCTACGTCATCCTCGTCGACGGCGGCCAGAATGCCAACGGCGAGCTGATTCGCCAAGGGCACGCCTGCTCCTTCCGACGTTTTGCCCATCGATTGTCGAGTGTCTTCAATGGCTACGAATCCGAAGCAGAGACCGCCAACCGCGGCTTTTGGGCGAGCTGCACCGGTGGATGCGACTGAGTCGTCGAATCCGGGCGCTCTACCCAGTTCGGGCTCCGTCGCCTTGGCGATCCTGGTCGGCGGAGAAGGCCGCCGCTTGGGTGGCGTCACCAAACCGCTCCTCCTTCACCCATCGGGCCAAAGACTCATCGACGAAATCATCGCGACCTTCGAGAGTGCGACATCCGAGCTCCTCATTCTCTCGACCGAGAGGACCGCGCTTGCGCTTGGAGACGCTGGTTTTGGAGATAGGCTGGTGATGGACGCAGGCACGGGACCGGCCGGAGCGCTCGCCGCCGCCGCCCGCGCGACCTGCTGCCCATGGCTCGTCCTCGCTGCGGGTGACCTCGTCAGGCCCTCCCGCGCCCTCCTCGATCGACTTCTCGCGCTACGGGAGCCCGCGAAGGCAGCGCTCGTGTCTCAGGGAGGCTTCCTCCAACCGCAGCTCTCGGTCTGGCCCGCAGCGGAGGTTCGAAGCATCGACATTCCAGAAGGCCGCTCGCTCCGATCGGTCGCCGAGCAGCTTGCGTACGTCGCTCTGAGCGCAGACAAACTTGCTTCCTCGGAGCTCGCTGGGCTCGATGGGGTCAACGATCCAAGCGACCTCCTTCGCTTCTCGATAGCGCGGCCGACGGGCCGCAACCAAATAGGCACAACTCATCACCCACCGCGCAGATCGTAGACTTTGCCTGCGCTCCTTGGACCCAGGAGCATACGGAAGTTGAGTCCGCGAAGCTTACGCATGCCTGCGCTCCCAGGCCGGATGTCGGTGACGCGAGCTCGTCCCTTGGAGCGCCAGCCGTCGCTTCGCCTGGAGACGTTCCTACGCAGCATCCGACTCGGGAAGAGCCAGCTGGAACCTGCCCTCAACGACACCCTGAACCGTCAGATCCTCGTCGAGACTCTCCCAACGCAACGCGTACCCGTTCAGGCGGAGATGAACCTCTTGCAACTCGGCGTTGCTCGCGCGACTCAATATCTTGAAGCGATCCGCCGGAAAGCCGACCTGACGTCCGTCCGTCAACTCAACGAAGATCATCCTACCCTGGACCCAAACGCGTGACGCCTGGGCCTCGACTCTAGCGTCCATGAAACTCACGAAACTTCTCCCGTAACAGAGTCTGGTTCTCGTAAACGAGGCGTTCGACCCTCTTGACGATGATGGCCGAGAGGCCGCGGTTGCTCGCAAGACCGACAAGCTCCAACCAGAACTTGCACTCGCCCTCGCCGGCGTCGATGTGAACGTGCGCGGGTTCTTCCCCTTCGTTGGAATAGAAATGAAAGCGGAATCCGGCCACGCGTAGGACCGTTGGCACGCCCAATCCTACAGCCTCATGGATGCGAGTGGAAGCCAATTCTAGCTGTCAGTGGCGGTTGACAGACTGATCCCCAACTCCTTGCAGGACTCCCGGAGGTTTCTGGCGTTTACCCGTCCAAGATCATCATGATAATAATTCTTACTTGACATTCCTTCTTATCCGCACCAAGTTCCGCCCGTGTCGATGACACCCGAGGGACGCTCCGTCGAGGAAGCCGAGCTTCTGAGTCGATGCCGGGAAGCAGGGCTCAAAGCCACGCCTCAACGGCTCGCGATTTACCGTGAGCTGTGGTCTCGGACGGACCATCCGTCACCGGAGGCGATATTCCAAGCGGTGCGAGTGAGTCAGCCAGCGCTCTCGTTGGCGACGGTCTACAAGACGCTGGATACGCTGGTGGAGGCCGGGCTCGTGCACGAGGTGGAGCACACGGGCGAGCGAAAGCGTTACGACGCCAACGTGGATCCGCACCATCACTTGGTGTGCACGCGCTGTGGCCGAATCACCGACTTCGAAGATCGGAGTCTCTCGGAGGTCGCGACCCAATCCTTCGCGCCCGGCTTCATCGCCGAGCGTGTGAGAGTGCAAGTGCTCGGAGCGTGCGCGGAGTGCGCGAGCGTTTCGGGTGAGAAGAGGAGAGAATGATGAAAGAGCTCAAGGCAACCAAGACCCACGACAACTTGAAGGCCGCCTTCGCGGGTGAGTCGCAGGCGAATCGCCGCTACCTCTATTTCGCGAAGGTTGCGGACGTAGAAGGTTATCCGGAGATCGCCATGAATTTCCGTGAGACCGCGGAGGGCGAGACCGGCCACGCGCATGGCCACCTCGACTACCTGAAGAAGGTCGGTGATCCGGCGACGGGTCTGCCTCTCGGGGACACCGCGACCAACCTCAAGGCTTCGGTCGCCGGCGAGACGCATGAGTACACGGACATGTATCCGGGTATGGCGAAGACCGCGCGTGAGGAGGGCTTCACGGAGATCGCGGACTGGTTCGAGACCTTGGCGAAGGCCGAGAAGTCGCACGCGGGCCGCTTCCAGAAGATGCTCGATTCCATGTGAAAAGGACTGGGAGGGTCCGTGCTTCGGGACGGACCCTCCCGAACTCATGAGCGAGGCGAAGAACATCTCCTATCAACCGACCGACGGGCTCAGCTATGACCCGTCGGACGAGCGTTACTGGCGACCCGAGTTGCTCCAGAAGGAGATCAATCGCGCCTTCGAGATCTGCAGCGGCTGTCGTTTGTGCTTCAAGTACTGCGACAGCTTCCCCACCTTGTTCAAGCTCCTCGACGACAAACACGAGGGTGACGTGCGAAAACTCTCGGCGAGTCAGACCCGAGGAGTCATGGAGGCTTGTTTTCAGTGCAAGCTCTGCGAAGTTCAATGCCCGTATACTCCCCGTGACAAACACGAGTTTCAGCTCGACTTCCCGAAGCTCGTTCATCGGTACCGCGCCCTGCACGCACAATCGACCGAGCCGACGGTGCGCGATCGGTTGCTAGGCGATCCCGACTTCTCGGGGAAGCTCGCTCGCGCGAGCCTCGGCATGGCGAACCTGATGAACCGAGTGGCGATCCATCGACAGTTTCTGCATTCCTTCGTCGGTATTCACAAGGACAAGAAGCTCCCTGAGTTTGCTGCGGAGACTTTCAGCCGGTGGGCCGTCCGACGAAAGAAAACCAGGTCTCCCGGGCGCTCCGAGGTCGTGCTGTTTCAGACGTGTTACGTCGAGAACAACGAGCCCGACGTAGGCAAAGACACCCTCGCCGTTTACGAAAAGAACGGCATCGACGTCGCTTGTCTCGAAGGGTTGCGGTGCTGCGGGATGCCCGCCTGGGAGACCGGAAATCTCGAGAAGCTGCGCGAGCACGCCAAGGATAACCTCGACAGGCTGCTGCCCTTCGTGGAGGCCGGTGCCAAGGTCGTAGTCATCAACCCGACCTGTTCGATGATGATGAGGAAAGAGTACCCCGAGCTCCTCGAAGGGGCCGATCGGGAACGCGCCAAGCTACTCGCGCCGGCTGTTCGGGACGCTGCCGAGTATCTCTGGTCGATCCG
Organism: uncultured Myxococcales bacterium; assembly: GCA_964463485.1. Classification (GTDB taxonomy): domain Bacteria; phylum Myxococcota; class Kuafuiibacteriia; order Kuafuiibacteriales; family Kuafuiibacteriaceae; genus CAYXDO01. The sequence continues at coordinate 5,195 of CAYXDO010000123.1, forward strand.
CCAAGAGCCCAGGTTCTCTACTGACTTCAAGAGTACTCCGGGCGGGAAGGTGGCGTGCCACGCACCCTGCCACTTGCGCGCCCAGGCCATCGGATTTCGGGGTCGCGATTTGATTCGAAAGATCCCCGGAGTCAGCGTGTCGCTCACGATGGAGTGTTGCGGTCACGACGGTACCTACGGCATGAAAACGGAGACTTTCGAGGCGAGCAAGAGGCTCGGACAAAAGGCCTTCGACGGTATGAAAGAAGGCGGAGCGCGCTTCTACTCGTCCGAGTGCCCGCTGGCCGGAGCCCAATTCGAGCAGCACACGGGAATCAAGGCGCTCCATCCGATGTCGATCTTGGCGAGAGCTTATCGACCGGATGGGTTTCCGTTCCGCGTCCCCGAGAAGAAGGTCGAGGGCACGCCGGCGGAGGACAAAGCGGCCCCGGTGCCGACAGGAGAGAAAGAATGAGAAAGGTTCGTCGAGACGAGCTCGTCGACTTCGTCACTTACGCAGAGCAACGAGACCAAGCCAGGGCGCGAGTCCTTGGCATCAAGGCCCAGAGGCGTGTTCACCTCGGGCCCCACCTGACTTTCCTTTTCGAGAACGCGGAGACGGTGCGGTACCAAATTCAGGAAATGATGCGCGCGGAGTCGATGGTGCGGGAGGCTGATATTCTCCACGAGCTCGAAACCTACAACGAGCTGCTGGGGGGTCGCGGCGAGCTCGGGGCCACGCTCCTCATCGAGCTCGACGACCCTGCGGAGCGAGCCGAGAAGCTCGTGGCGTGGCGGGATCTCCCGAGTCATCTCTTCGCGGTCCTCGACGACGGTTCCAAGGTTCGCGCCGGCTTCGACGCGAGGCAGATCGGAGACGAGCGACTCTCGAGCGTGCAATATCTCCGCTTCGAGACGAACGGCCGCGTCCCAGTCGGGCTGCGCTGTGAGCACCCGAGCTGCCGAGTCGAGGTCGCGCTGAGCGCCGAGCAACGACGCGCCCTCGAAGAAGACCTCGCCGACGAGTGACCTCAATTCCTAGAGGCTGTAGCTTTCGGCGAGAGTCCGAGTGAATCGACGATTTCGGTGTTGCCGTTCGCCCGCTTTCGAGGCCGAATGGGTCGCCGGTGTCCTCACTTCGGACCACACCTCTCTCCCTTGGCTTTGCCCTCGGCCTGATCGGTTGCGACGTCTCGTTCCCGGATGAGTATCGAATCGAGGACCTTCGGGTGCTCAACATCAAGGCCGAGCCGCCTGAGGTCGCGGTCTTTGCTCGCGCCCCGGGCGACCCTCTTCGCCTACCGTCCGAGGGTGTCCCGGAGCTCGCGATGACGCCCGTACACTTGACGGCGCTGGTCGCGCATCCGGATTCGGGCGCGTCTTTGGAGGTTCGTTGGTCACGATGCGGGATCTTCGACGACCTGCCATGCGATGCGCCGTTGGTGGCCCTCGACGCAGGTCCCGCCGACGAGCTCGACATCGTGCCCGCCCAGGCGATTCTCGAGGCCCTCCTCGAAAGTGGCTCCACCGGCGGGTCTCCGATCTCGCTCGCGGGAACTTTGGTCGAAGACCCGCGCGACATCTTCAACGGCTTTTTTGCTTACGTGAACACGACCGTCAGTGTCCGGGAAGCGAGCGTTCCGGTCGATACGTCGCCGCTCCAGGCCGAAAAGCGGCTCATTTTGTACGACCCGCGCCTGATCGCCACGGCAATCGAAGAGGCGAGTCTGCGAGGCAGCCAGGGTTCCGAAGTCGCGGCCGCGCTGGGTCTGCCCAACCTGTGCAGCTCGACGTCCGAAGCGCACCGACAGAAGCTCCGCGCGTTTCTGGAAGAGCGCGTCCCCAATCGAGCTCCCATGCTTGCGCCGCTTGGGTTCGACGTCATCGAAGGACTCACCGACACACCCACCGGCGCGCTCGCACGAGGAGACTTGATCAAACTTCGGGCGGGCGAGGTCCTGGCGCTGAGGCCCGACGTCACCTTTGGCAGCAAAGAGACTTACTCCGTGATCGACGGGAACTGCCAGCTTCGAGAGTTCGACGAGAACCTGAGCTTTTCCTGGTTCACACGCCTCGGCGAGCTGACTCGGCACACCTCCACGGATCGCGCGCCCGTCGTCAACTACACCGCGCCCAAAGAGCTGACCTCCGACGGCATGATCGATCGCGTCTGGCTCGTGGTTCGGGATGGGCGCGGCGGGTCCGACCACATGTTCATCGACGTCGAGCTGCGAAACTGAGCATGGCCGAGCTCGAAGCGCCGCCGTCCGGACCTCTGCGCCCCATGGTCGGGCTGTCCTTGGCCTTTCTCTCGAGCGCTTCGACCATGATCGTGGAGGTCGTAGCCGGCCGCGTCGTCGCCGCCGACCTCGGGACGTCTCTGTACACCTGGACCGCCGTGATCGGGACGGTCCTCGCAGGAATGTCGCTCGGAAACTACCTCGGAGGTCTCCTCGCCGACGCCCGCGAGCCTCGTCGAATCCTGGGTCCGCTGTTTCTCCTGTCGGCCCTCTTCTGCGCAGGTTCACCTCGACTTCACGCGTGGGTGATCGACGGCGGATTTTTCGAGAGTCTCCCGTGGTCGCCACGAGTCGCCTGCACCGTCGCCGTGGCGTTCCTGATCCCCGCGATGCTCCTCGGAACACTCAGCCCGATCATTCTCAGATCGTTGCTCGACCCGCGAGCTCCTGGGCGTGTCATCGGGAGCCTATTTGCGGCGGGCTCGGTGGGCGGAATCATCGGAACCTACGCCGCTGGGTTCGTGCTGCTCCCTAGCTTCGGGACCGACGCGATCCTCGTGGCAGTGGCGGGGTTGTTGGCGGCGGTAGGCATGGTTCTGGCGGTGCAACCAAGCGCGCAGCTCGCCGGAGCCGTGATGACTTCGATCTTCTTGGTCCTCGCGTGGGTCGAGAGCGCGGAAGCAAACGGATGGGTGTATGGGTCCGATCCATCCAAACCCATCGAGTATCGCCGCACCAGCGAGTATGCCGAAATTCGAGTGATTCCCAGAGATCGCTTCGACCCCACAGCGACGATTCCTCGAGACCCTCGACTCAGAATCATGCTGATCGATTCGATGGTTCACGGCGTCGTCATGCCGGAAGACCCGACGAAGCTGTACTACGGCTACGAGGGCGCGTACGCGGTGATCACGTCTGCCTGGCTCGCGGCACGCCCGCGGCCCACGCTGTCCGCGACGTTCATCGGCGGAGGTCCTTATTCGTTTCCGCGTTATCTGTTGACACAGTTTCCAAAGGCCGACGTCGAGGTGATCGAGATCGACGCCGAAGTCACGCGCGCGGCCGAGGAGGCCATGGGCTTGGCCAAGAGCGCTCCGATCACGCGCGTTCATGCCGACGCGCGACCCTATCTCGCCCGCACCGCCAAGACATATGACCTGGTCTACGGCGACGCTTTCTCTGGCTTTGCCGTTCCTTGGCATCTCACCACCCAGGAATTCGACCGAGTCTTGCACCGGATCCTCAATCCAGGCGGAATGTACATCGTCAACGTCATCGACGAGGCGGAGTCGGAGAGACTCGTCGCGAGTATGTGTCGCACTCTCAGGTCGGTGTTTGAATATGTCGCACTCTTTGCCGAGCAGGGTCGAAGGCGCGGCCGTTCGACGTACGTCGTCGTCGCTTCGGACGACGAAATCGTCTTGCCTGCCAAGATCGACGGGATCGGCCGTCAGTCCGGATTCGATCGAATGGATCCGAAGGCTCTGGACGATCGCGGCATCGTACTCACCGACGACTTCGCGCCGGTGGAGTCCTTCATGTCGGATGCGTTCGTTCTACGGCAGTAGGTGAGCTCGTCGCGGTTGACCCGCGCGGGCAGATCCTAGAAAACGCGGACGCTTGGACGTCGCACGCTTTCGGGCCGGTGACTTGGAGGTCCTTCGGGCAGAGCTTTCGAGTCACCTCGGCTTGCTCCTTGGTGTGGTGCGGCGTGGCTTCGTGGTGGCCAAAGAGGAACGTCTGGTCGTGCTCGGGGCGGAGGACCGAGACGAAGCGGAGGCCATCGTGACCGCCGTCTGCGCGGCTGCGCTCTCGCCCACCGCCCGGTCTTTGGTCACGGATCGAGCCGATTTCTTGAGGCGCATCGTCGAGCAAGTCGCTCAGGCCGCCGACGCCGCCTCCGATCGTCGAGGCCGCAAGCTGAGTCTGCATGACGCCGACGCGCCAGGCGGGGTCGTGGAGGTCGCCGCCCTGGCCGCGGGAGCTCCGCTCTCGGTCTCCGTTCCCGTCGATCCCGGCGTGGCGGAGGCCTGGCACGCCGATCGAGCGCGGATCGAAGCCACCATCAGGGGCCTCGATCCGTACATCCAAGAGCTCGTCACGCTGCGTTTCGTTCACGGAATGGGCGTCGACGAGACGGCCCGCGCCATGAACAAAGGCCGCGCTTTCGTCCACCAGCGCGAGCGGATGCTTCGGCGCGAGATCTCTCGGGCATTGCGGGAGGACGGCCGGTCCATCGGAGACGCGGAGATCGACGCGCTCGTGTCGAATCAGCCGAACATCCCGCCCAAGATCACGTGCGAGCGGATCATCGAGCGCGTCTTTCGCCGGATCTTCATCGAAGAGCCGCCCTCTTATGGTCGCCGCGCCACCCTCGCGTTTGCGAGCCTTGCGGTGGGCGTCGCTGCTTGGGGTGCGATGTTCGGCGGAGCCATCCCTGGGCCTGCCTCCGATCGCTTCGTCGAACCCAGCGTGGAGCTGGTGTGTGAGGGACCGTGTTCCACCGGGGCTTCCGCCTCGGTCCGCGTGGCCGCACCGAAAGACGCCCGATCCGTCGCGGTGTTCGTGGAGAAGGCGAACCGCCGCTTTCCGATCGCCGTCGATCCAGCCGGCGGCTCGATCGCGCTCCCCATCGGCGCGAAGACGCGACCGTCTCTCATTCCGTATCCGATGTCGTTGGCCGACACCGCCACCACCGGAACGCTCGTCGCCGTCTTCGCGCGCGAAGATCTCTCCGCTCGGGAGCTCGCGTCAGCCATGACTTCCGCCATGACCTCCGCGGCTCCGGCCGGAACGAGCCTCGTTCGAGCGTCGCTTCGAGGTCGCTGAGGCGTCGTGTCTTCTTGGCTCGCGGCGATCTTGCTCGGCACGCTGACGCTCGTAGCCTACGCGCCGAAGGCCTTGGCGAAGGGCTCGGAGCTGGCGTCTCTCGTCGATCGCGCCGAAAAGCTCCTCGAGAAGCTCGAGCTCGAACACGCCCGGGAGCTCCTCGAGGCCGCTACACGAGATCCCAAGCTCGAAGCCGAGCCAACGCGCACTCGCGCGCGGCTCTTCGCGGTGCTCGGGCGAGCCCGCGCTGAGCTCGGAGATCTCGCCGGCATGGAGGAGGCCTTCGCGAGCGCGGTGCGCCTCGATCCGAAGGTCACGATCAAGAAATCGGCGTCCCCGAAGATCCGCGACGCGCTCGAGCGCGTTCGCAAGGCTTCGGCCAAATCCGATCCGAAGCCGAAGAAGACCGAAAAACGGTCCGAGGAACGGACGCGGCCGAAGGTCGACTCGGCGAAAGTCTCGACCGCGACGGTGGCTCTTGCCCCGGCCGGAGTGTCTCTTCGACTCGAAGGTGTCCCTGTGGAGCGGGCCAAGGTTCGCATCGTCGCGATCCTCGAAGCCGTGCCACCGCGCGCGGAAGTCATTGCACGCGTAAGAATCGCGCCCACGACTCGGTTCATCGACCGTCGGATGATCCGCACCGGCACCATCGCGACCTCCGACCTCGAGCTCGGACCTGAAGAGCACGCGGTGATCGTGGAAGTTCGCGTCGACGGAAAGTCGATCGCCCGCGCCGGATCCGAAACCGAACCGTTCCTCATCCCCGTGAAGAAGCTCCCGTCGATCGGCGCGGCCCATGCGGAGGCCACCCCGAGCGCTCGGCCGGAGACGGCGCCGACAGCGGAGCCCGCTCCGCCTTCCGAGAGCCCAGAGCTCTGGCTATTCATCGCGGCCGGCGCGACCTTGGTGATCGCCGCGACGGTGGCGACGCTCGTGCTCGCCGGAAGCTCCTCGACGGACTGCGAGGCCGAGCGCGGCTTTGGCTGCGCGGAGATTCGAGTCGTCCCTTGAAGGCCGGCGGATTTGCACAAGTGACGCTCACCATGGGCCTCATTGGCTGTGGGCTGGGCTGTGGCGGCACCGCGGACCTGGACTTTGCGATCTCCCTAGGCGGGCTGATCGGATCGGTGACGCAGGTGGAGGTGTTTCTGTTCGAAGGACGAACGACGTGCGAAGCGGTGAACGCCATGTCGCCCAGAGGGACGCAAGCGCTGTACGGCCCGTATGTGCTCCCTGTCGACGCGGGCACACGAAGCTCCGGCGCGCTCCTCTCTCGCAGCGACCTACGCTCCGCCAGCTATCTGGTGTGGGCCGACGCACGCGACGTGAATGGTCTCCTCGTGGGCACGGGTTGCACCCCCGGCCAACGCATCGAAGACCAGCGGATCTCGAGGATCGACGTGTTCCTCACTCCGACGCCGTAAAACGGGGGTGACCGAAGAGCGCGATATATCGACGATCGTCGCTCGTGCACCCCCGTAACGGGAACATGAAGCTCGACTTGACAGGTTCGAAGCTACGCCCCATGTTCCCGCGTTCAAGGTCCGACCCATGAAGCAGGGCATTCATCCCACGTACTCTGGAGCCACAGTTACCTGCGCGTGCGGCAACGTCGTCGAGACGGCGTCGACGCGCGGAGATTTCCGCGTGGACATCTGCAACGCGTGTCACCCGTTTTTCACGGGGCGCGAGCGTGAAGTCCGCGCCACCGGCCGCGTCGAGAAGTTCAACAAGCGCTACAAGAAAAAGTAGGCCTCTTTCCTTCCTTCATCCTCCGCCCCAGAATCCTGGCAGAGGTCCGCCGAAGTGCCCGGCCGATTCCGGCCTGACTTCGTCCGCCGCCTGGAGAACGAATGTCGAACGCCTTTGCCACGAACGAGGCTGAGCGGCCCTATGTCGGCGGCCAAGCCGTCATCGAAGGCGTGATGATGCGGTCCCCGCACGCGCTCGCCATCGCCGTCCGGCGGCCCGACGGATCGATCGTCGTGCGTCAAGACGTCTGGGATCCGGTCCTCGCTCGACTCAAGTTCCTGCGCTGGCCCCTCCTTCGCGGGAGCTTGGTGCTCATCGAGTCGATGTGGAACGGCATCCAGGCGCTGCATTTCTCCGCCGAACAGGCGGACTCCGCCGCGCGTCCGCCGCCCTCCACCCTGCGCACCGCGCTGCTGTCCCCCGCCGTAGCCATCACGACAGGTCCGGCGCCCATGGCCGCCTCCGGCGGCCTCGGCCTCGCCGTGTCGATCGCAGCCTCGCTCGTCTTCGCCTTCGCGCTCTTCAAAGGGCTCCCGCACTTTCTGGTGTGGGGCCTCGCTTGGCTCTTCGGGATCGAGCTCGACACCACCGACCCCGCGTTTCACATCATCGATGGCGTCTTCAAGCTCGCCATCTTCGTCACCTATGTCGCGCTGATCGGACGCCTCGAAGAAATTCGTCGCGTGTTCCAGTACCACGGCGCCGAGCACAAATCGATCAACGCCTACGAGCACAAGGAAGCGCTCACGGTAGAGAACGCGCGCGCGCACACGACCTTTCACGCTCGTTGCGGAACGAGCTTCGTCCTGTTCGTCATTCTGCTCTCGGTGATCGTGTTCGCCGCGGTGTTCCCGTTCATTCCCAAGGTCTCGGACATCGCCATCGTGAATCAGCTGGCCATGCTCGCGTTCAAGATCCCGCTGATGTTCCCAGTCGCGGGGCTGGCCTACGAGATCAACCGCTTCGCCTCCAAGCACCCTGGCTCGAAGCTCGTCTCGATGTTCGTCTCCCCTGGGCGCCTCATGCAGAAGCTCACCACCAAAGAACCCTCCGACGACCAGCTCGAGATCGCGCTCGCCGCCATGCGCGCGGCGCTCGATCAGGAAGCCAAGATCGCGAACGGCTCGAGCACCGCCGAGAAGCAAATCTCGGTGTTCGCCGGTTTCGAAGAGGTCGACGCGGCGCTGCCCGAAGCCGCCTGATTCAACATGTTCGAGCAGCTCGAGGCCGTAGAAGTTCGATACGACGATCTGACCGCTCGACTCGGCGGAGGACGGCTCGAAGTCGCGGAGATCACCAAGCTCAGCAAGGAACGCGCGAAGCTGGAAGAGGTCGTGCGCGCGTTTCGCGAATTCAAAACGGTACGCGCGGCGCATGAGGAGGCCAAAGCGCTCCTCGATGCGCACGACCCGGAGCTCGAGGAGATGGCGCGCGCGGAGCTCAAGGTGCTCACCCCGAAGCTCGCCGAGCTCGAGGAGAAGCTCACGCAGCACCTGCTTCCGAGAGATCCGCTCGACGAGAAAGGTGCGCTGCTCGAAATCCGAGCGGGCGCCGGCGGAGACGAGGCTTCGTTGTTCGCCGGGGAGCTCTTCGATCTCTACCGTCGTTATGCTCAGCAGAAAGGCTGGACGATCGAGATCATGAGCAGCAGCCCCGGCGCGGTGGGTGGCTTCAAGGAGATCATCGCCACGATCGAAGGAGACGACGTCTTCTCTCACCTCAAGTACGAGGGCGGCGTCCATCGCGTACAGCGCGTGCCGGCCACCGAGGCGCAGGGCAGAATTCACACCTCGACGGTCACCGTCGCGATCATGCCGGAGGCAGAGGAGGTCGACGTCGCGATCGACAACAAGGACCTCCGCATCGACGTGAAACGCGCGAGCGGCCACGGCGGGCAGTCGGTCAACACCACGGACTCAGCGGTTCGCATCGTTCACCTGCCGACCGGGCTCATCGTCGAGTGCCAAGACGAAAAATCGCAGCACAAGAACAAAGCCAAGGCGCTCAAGGTGTTGAGGGCTCGTCTCTTCGAGCTCGAGAGGACCAAGGTCGAGTCCGAACGCGGAGATCTTCGCCGATCGATGGTGGGCACCGGCGATCGCTCCGAGAAGATCCGAACCTACAACTTCCCTCAAGACCGAATCTCCGATCACCGCATCCACCTGACCGTTCACAACATCCAAAAGATCATGGCCGGCGAGCTCGACGGGATCATCACCGCGCTGCGAGCCAGCGCCCAAGCCGAAGCTCTGAAGCAACAGCGCGCGCACTCCGGGTCGTAGGCCTCCTTCGAAATGAGCACGACCGACGCCCCGTGGACGATCTTGTCCGTGCTCGACTGGACGCGCGGCTGGTTCGCCAAGAAAGGCCTCGAGAGCCCTCGACTCGACGCGGAGCTGCTCGTTGCGCACGTTCTTCACTTAGAGCGAGTAATGCTTTACGCACGCTTTGATCAGCCGCTCCTGCCCGCCGAGCTGTCCGCGATCAAAGGTCTGGTCTTGCGGCGCGGCCGAGGAGAGCCCGTCGCCTACATCCTCGGGCACAAGGAATTCTTCAGCCTCGAGCTCGAGGTCGGCCCTGACGTCCTGATTCCAAGGCCCGACACCGAGGTGCTCGTCGAGGTCGCGCTCGCTCGACTCGCCGATCGCGAAGCTCCGGTCATGGTCGACGTGGGCACCGGCTCCGGCAACATCGCGATCTCGATCGCGAGCCAGCGCCCCAACGTGCGTGTCTTCGCGCTCGATGTTTCGGCGGCCGCGCTTGCCTTGGCTGCCAAGAACGCCAAGCGAAATGGCGTCGACGACCGCGTGACTTTCCTCGAATCGAACTTGCTGCGCAGCCTCCCGTCTGACGTCGCACCCGATCTGGTCGTCGCGAACCTCCCCTACATTCGAAGCGACGAGCTAGCTCGACTCATGCCGGACGTACGCGACTTCGAGCCCAGGCTCGCCCTCGACGGCGGACCCGACGGCCTCGTGCTCATTCGAAGACTGATCGCCGAGGCCCCGAAGTCGGCCTCCCTCGCCCTCGAAGCGGCCGACGATCAGATCGACACGATCTGCGCCGAGCTCGCTCGGGCGGGCTTTTCGGAACCGACCATTCGCAAGGACTACGCCGGCAAGAGGCGAGTCGCCTACGCCGGACCGAATCGCTGAGCTTCAGCGAGTGGGCTCGCATTCACACGAATCGACGTCGCCACAACCGCCTTCGTCCAAGCAGCACTTCTTGGACGCACACTGCGCTCCGGTCGAGCACAACGCCCCGGCCTGAAACTCGGTGCCCGTTCCGTCGATGCAGTAGGTGCGGAAGGGCTCAGGCGGATTGTTGTTCTGACACCACTGCACACAATCGGCGGCTCCGCCGCCACAAGCCAGGCGCAAGGACGCCAGCAGAGGTGCGAGAAAAGCCAGACCCTTGGCGCGGGATCCGGAAACCGAGGTGCTCACGAGTCGATTTTGCCGAAAGAAGCGACGCCGGGCAACAGGCGGA
>CAYXDO010000123.1:15583-33622 GCA_964463485.1 uncultured Myxococcales bacterium
GGTCAGAACAGGCGGAGGTCAGAACAGGCGGAGGTCAGAACAGGCGGAGGTCAGAACAGGCGGAGGTCAGATGGTCACGAGCTCAGAAGAGCTTCGGTGTGCAACCCAATGAGTCGCCGCTGCGCTCGACGTCGAGCCCTTGGGGCTCTGGCTGCTCAGCGAGCTGAGTCGCTTCGGCGCTCGTCGCGATCGCCACGCTGCGATCGATCGCGTCCAGCACCGGAGTCTCTGCGAGCTTGGCTGCTTCGACCGCGGCGACCACCGCGTCCACCGAGGGAAGCGCCGCCTCGACCGTCGGAAGTGCGATCTCGGTTTCTTCCGGCGAGAGCTCTCGCTTCGCGGACGACGTCGCCCAACGGAGCAGATGTCGTGTCTCCGCGAATACCGCCGGTCGGACGTTCGCTCCCAACACCACCACCGCCTTCGTACGCCCATCCACCGGGTCCGCCACGAGCGATGCAAAGCAGTGGCCGGCCTCGTCGATGTAGCCCGTCTTACCCGCAAAAACTCGAATGTCCGAACGTCCCAACAAGCGGTCCGTGTTGTGAATCGTGGTCGTGCGCTTCCCGACCTGAATCGTCGCTTCCTGGGTGAGCATCAAGCTCGTGATGCGCTCGTCTCTCGCCGCGAAGCTCATCAGTCGCGCGAGGTCCGCGGGCGAAGAGACGTTGTGGTGGTCGAGCCCAGTCGGCTCCTCGAAGTGCATCGTGGTCAGGCCAAGCTCTCTCGCGCGCTCGTTCATCCGAGCCACGAAGCTCTGCGCTCCGCCCGGCGAGGTCCGGGCGATCGCGCGGACCGCCGCGTTGTCCGAAGAAATGACGGCGAGGCGAAGCAGGTCGCCATATCGAACCTCCGCCCGAGGCCGCAGCCGTGTCTTCGACGCCTGACGAGTGTCCGTCCGATCGATCACGACGAGCTCGTTCGCGTCACGCGGATGCTCGAGCGCCACCAGCAACGACATCACCTTGGTGATGCTCGCGATGGGACGGGATTCGTCCGCCCGCTCGCCCCAGAGCCGCTCCCCAGACGTGGGATCGTAGATCACACCAGCCGCCGCGCGAATCTCGGGGATCAGAGACCCGTCCGGCCCCGTCTTGAGCTTGGGCTGCTCGAGCGACAAGACCATTTGCTGTTGGGCCCGGCTTCGACCCCGGCGCCGCCTGACTCGGCCCCGACGCTGCACGTTCTTGCGGGCGCATTCGATGGTGGAATCCGAGGTCGATCGCGCGCTCGTCTCCGCTTCTGCGGTCGGGAGCCCAGCCACGAACAAGAGTGCGATCAGCGACGCCTTCATGTCGTGCACCTTAGACGACGAGATCCGGCGACGCGAAAAAGCGATCGGCGTATTGGGAGAGTAGGACGAGAAACGTTTCTGGACAGCGAAGCCTCATCGGGCGTCGGCGAGAATCCACCTCCATCGAACCCGCGAGCCGCGCCGGAGCATTCCGCACTGACTCAGCGTCTCTCGAATCTCATCTGCGGTCGAGGCATGAACCCACTCTTCTCGAGCGCCTTCTTCGCTTCCTTCTGCAACATCGGATGGATCCGTTTTTGGGCCACGAACATCGCCAAGAGCTGTGGGGAGATCTGCGACAGGTTCTTGAGCGCTGAGCGAATGCCTTTCAAGTCTTGCTTGTGGGCCGCCGTGAAGGCGCGGGCTCGATAGAGCTGAAGTTTGATCTCTTCGAGCTCCTTGTCGTTCGGGTCATACTTCGACAAGAGCTCCGCGGCCTCGATGGGGTTGCCGGATCGCGCCCACGCCTCCGCAACCACCGCCGCGAAATTGCCGCGCGTCTTGGTGTCGGGCGCCTTCGCGAGATCGATCTCGTCCGCCAGCTTTCGAGCGGCCGCCACGTCTCCGAGGCTCAAATGCAGCATGGCGCGGACACCGCGAACCTGGAGGGCCACGAGCTTCGGCGCCTTCTCGAGGTCGACGCGCTCGAGGATTCCGAGCGCCTCCTCGGGCCGGTCCTGCATGATGAGCTGGGCCTTCGCCAACAGCGCGCCCGCGTCGCCCTTGTCCGCTTGCGCGTCGAGCTGCTTCATCCGAGCGTCGCGGTCCTCCGAGCTCATCTCCCCGCCCGAGAGGAGCTGACCGATCGACTCGGACTTCGCGAGGTTCCTGCGGATGAGGAAGGCGGCCCCGAGCCCCGAGATCGTCAGCACGAACGCGACGTAGACGGGGATGAAGCTGTCCAGGCCGCTCATGAACCCAAGCGCCAGGAGCCACACGACCGCGGCCGCGATGATCGCGACCTTCGCCGCCGTTCGAAGCTGCTGCTTGACGTTCGCGATGCCTTGGTCGGTTTTCGGCTTCGCGAGCTCCTTGAGCGTCTCGCGCTCGGTTGCGAGGTCCTTCTTGGCCACGCCTACGGCGCTATCAAACCAGGGCTCGCCTCGGAAGCGACAACGCGCGGATCGCTACTTCTTTGGGTCTTCCCGGTTTCGCGTAGGCAGTCGCACCACGACCTCGTCGGCCTCGTACGCGTGGGCCTTGTTCCGCTGCTCCGCTTCTTCAGCCTGCCGGTCTCGCAGCGCGACCGTGCCTTTCGGCCCGATCGTGAGGAGGTGGCGTTGGGACCAGAAGGACCAATTGTTCCGCTTCTTCTTAGGGTTCGTCTCGGAGGAAAAAGCAAAGATCCTCAGGCCCCCGGAGAGCTGAATCAGCAAGTCATAGGCAGGCGCGATGATGGCGACGTCCTCGATCACGGCGTCGGCCATGCCCGCGATCTCGCGCGGCCCCCGTCCCGTGGGTTCGAGGAGCTCGAAGCACGAGCAGAGCACCTGGTCACTCGACTCGAACCTCCAGGGGCACTCGATGATGAACCCAAACGCACCTTCGAAAGTTCGCTTGTTGAACGAGAGCTCCTGCGCGCCGAGCCTCGAGACTCGGCGTCGCTTCTCGCCGATCTCGAGCGTCAGCACGTAGTCGTCTCTGGGTCCCGCCACACCCGACCAGATCGGCTGTCCTCGTACGGTGCCGAGCGCGCTCAGCACCCGAGCCTGGGTTTCATCGACCACAATCGTGGCATACCAAAGGAATGACGTCGCGGCATCTCTGAAGCTGTCGTTGCGCTACGATCGCCCAGCATGGCCAGAAGCGGACTTTTTCGGAGCCTCCTCGGCGTCCTCAAGCTCCGAGGGGGCGAAGCCACCGCCCTCGTAGATGTCCTCCTCCTGGCCGCCCTCTCCGAAGGGCCGCTCGACCAGGCCAGCCTGGACCGACTGGCGCGCGCCCTTCGAGCCCACGACGAGCTCTCCGGCGTCTCCTGGTCCGACGTGTTGGAGCGACGCCACATCGTCGAAGCCGAGGCCCCCTCCTTCACGACCACCCGGGCCCGCCTCCTTTCGGAGCTCGACAGCCCCCGCCTCAGAAGGCTCGGCCTCGCGCTCGCCGCAGAGATGATCCTCGAGAGCGGCCAGGACCAGCGCACGCTCCGAGACCTCGCCAAGCATTTTCAGATCCCCGACGCCGACGCAGAAAAGATCCTCGACCCCTGGACGTCCGCAGACCCGTTCGCCTCGAGCTATCGGCGCCTCGCCTTCGACGCCCCGACGAGCTTCGACGCTGCCTCACTCGATCAAGCGCTCTGGCGCGTGTCCTCCAACGAGGAGCTCGCGCTGTTGTCCTTCAAGCTCGTCGCCGCGCGCTTGACGCTCAACCTGCTCGGACCCGAGGCATCCGTCACCGCGCTCGGCGAGCTCGCGGAGCTCGACGGCCAAGTCTTCCGAGTCGACGCGCTCATCGAGACGCCCAAGAAGAGCTACCTGGCTCGCTTTCTCGGACCCGGCGAGGCCTTGAACCCATCCGAGCTCGCGCTCTTCCCAAAGCTCGCACCTCGCCTGCTGCCCAATGCGAGCTTGCTGCTCGGACACGTCGACACACTCTCCCCCGCCGACGAGGCGATGTTGGAGTTGATCGATCGATCGAGGATGAACGTCATGCCTTTGGAGCTCTAAAGATCCGCTCCAGATCCCCCTCCTGGTCGGAATTCGAGACGCAACGGGCAGTGGCGAGAAGCTCAATCGTTTCGGGAACAGGAACTTGAACAGGAACGGGTCGCACCGGGGTGGCACCGCTCGGAATCGGGGGCACCTCGGAATCGGGGGGCACCGTTCGGAATCGGGTGCACGCGCTCAGCCCTTCACCGCGCCCGCGGTCAGCCCGGCCACGATCCGACGCTGGAACAACAGAGTCATGACGATCACCGGAATGGTGACGACGACCGCTGCCGCGGAGATGGCGGCGGTGGGTTGCTGGAATTGAGAGGCACCGGTAAAAAACGCGAGCGCCGCGGGCACGGGCCGAGCTCGATCGGTCGAAGTCAACGAGATCCCGAACAAGAAGTCGTTCCAGGCAAAGAAGAAAGTCAGGATGGCGGCGGTGAAGACACCCGGGGCGGACAACGGCACCATGACTTTGTAGAACACCTGCCAAGGAGTCGCCCCGTCGATCTGCGCGGCTTGTTCGATCTCTCTTGGAATCTCCCGAAAGAATGCCGTCAGCGTCCAGATTGACAGAGGCAAAGTGAATGACATGTAGGGGATGATTAGGCCGAGCCAACTGTCGTACAACCCGATGCGACGCCAGAGGTCGAAGAGCGGACCGACCAAAGAAACGGAAGGAAACATCGCGATGGCCAACGCCGTCGAGAGAATCAGCTTCTTGCCGGGAAACTCGAGCCGCGCGATCGCGTAAGCGGCAAGAGTCGCGAGGAGCACGGACAAGACGGTTGCGCAGAGCGACACGACGACCGAATTCCGCAGCGCGGTCACGAACAGCTCCGTCTGAAAGACCGTGCGGTAGTTGTCTAGCGTCCAGGCGGTCGGCCAAAAGTGACGATTCGAGATGTCGTCCCCTCTTTTGAGGGAGACCGACAAAATCCAGACCACAGGCGTCAGCGTGTAAAGCAGGACTGCGGCCGCCCCGATCGTCCACCCAGCGTCCGACCTTTTGAGCCTCATTCTTCACCCCGTGCCCTACCGAGATCGACCTTGAAACCCGCAATGAACACGAGCGCAATGAGCATCACCGACAGAAACAGCAAAACGGATACGGCGGATCCGAGCCCCAGGGCTGTACGGCCGATGGTCTGTCTGTACGCCAGGAACGAAACGGTTTCGGTTTGCTGCGCGCCGCCGGTCATTACGAACACGTTGTCGAACATGCGATAGGCGTCGAGAGTGCGAAAGAGGAGCGCCACCAAAATGGCCGCTCTCATGTTGGGAAGAGTCACTTTGATCAATCGTTGCCACGCAGTCGCGCCATCCACCTTCGCGGCCTCGTGGAGCTCCTCGGGCACTTGCGCAAGGCCGGCCAAGAGCAGCAAGGACATGAATGGCGTAGTCTTCCAAACTTCGGAGAGACCTATGACGACCAGTGAAGACCAGCGCCCTCCAAACCACGAGAAGGAGCTCAGCCCGAGCCACGTGCCGACGAAGCCCGTATCGAGCGCGAACGCGTACCGCCAGCTAAACGCAGATACGACCGTGGTGATCCCATAAGGTACCAAAATGGCGGTTCGAACCGTCCGCTTTCCGATGACGATGCGATGCATGAGCATGGCCATCGCAAACCCAATGACCAGCTCGACCGCGACCGTGGAGATGGTCAGTATGGAGGTGGTGAGAACGTCTTGCCACCAAAGCTCGTCGGTCAAGACCACCCAGTAATTGCGAAGTCCCACCATTTCGCGCCCGGCCGGGTCGGTGAGGCGATAACTGAACAACGAGAGCCACACGGCGCTCGACATCGGGTAGGCGACTACCGCCGCCATCACCAAGAACGCTGGCGCCGAAAGGAGTAGTCCGAGGCGCCGCTCATGACGAGCTGAGTGACTCAAAGCAACACCAAATCATGAAGCACAGCGGCGATGAGCTCTGCGGCCTCGCCAGGAGTCGACTCCGGGTCTACGGAGGAGGGGGGATGAAAGGTTCGAACCACCGAAACACTCACGTCGGTGTAATACGGAGTCAGCGGACGAGGTCCCGCATCGCGAAGAGATTCTCGGACGAGCTCGGACATGGGAAAAGCGCGTTTGACTTCGGGATCGTCATAGACGGACGCGCGGGCCGCAGGGACGTTGACTCGTTTCACATACTGCTTCTGACTCTCCGCCGAGGTGATGCAACGGACCGCCTCCAGTGCGAGCTCCGCGTTTTGGCTGTGGGCGCTGATGGCTATGTGGATGCCACCGAGGGGAGGTCGGCTAGGTCTGTCGGCCACCACCCGCGGATACCGCGCCCACCCGATGTCGTCATACGTCTCTCGGGTCAGCGAGCCCTGAGCGAGCGCCTCCCCCGCAGCGCCAAAAACGTATGGCCAATTGACCATGAACCCACCCCGCTCGCTCTGAAAATGTAATCGGGCCACCTCTTCGTCGGCGGTCGAGAGCGCGGGATTCGATGCGCGCGAACGCGCGAGCTCACGGATGATACCCGCGGCGGCACGGCCCGCTTCGGAGTCGATACCAGGAATGGCATCTTTGCCAGCCTGCGGATTCACGAGAATCGACCCACCCGCGCTTTGCACCAAGGCGTTGATCCAGACCATGTACCCTTCGTACCTGCGACCTTGGACCTCGACGGTGGTGCCCGTCTGCAGAGCAGCCCCGATGAGCTCCGACCAAGTCACCGCCTCTTCCAGCTCGAGGCCCGCCTTCTTCGCGATCGACTTTCGATACCAGAGAAGCTGAGTATTCGCCCAAAACGGCGCTGCCACCAACCGACCATTCCACCGCGCCGATCCCAGAGCTCCCTCCAGCACGCCGTCGCTGAGCTCGGCCTCCGCAGCAGAATCGAAGGGCATCAAGAACCCGGCGTTGGCGAGCTCGGCCACGAAGGGAGGGTCGAGACTCATCAGATCGATCGATCGATCTTCTGCCGCAAGGCGACGGACGAGCTGCTCGCGCTGTTGAGTTGCATCGTTCGGCAGCACCGAGACCTCGAGTCGAAACTTGCCCTGCACGGAGCACTTCTCGGCGAGCTCCAATTGCCCGCCATTGTCCGGGTTGACATACCAATGGACCACGGAGACGGCTGGCGGTGCCTTGCACCCAACCGACGTCAGAATACCCAGTCCGGCGAGGCCGAGTTTCACGCTGGAGAGTCTCGCGGCGATCCGTGTCGATGGCAACCCGGCCAGGCAGAAAAGAGATCCGTTGGAGCAGAAACAGCTCTCGAGCAGAAGCTCCGCCGGGACTGCTCCACTAGACAAGGAGACCAAGAGTTTGCTCGATCCAACGGTTCAGCGGACGCCCTCACTCACCGATCGAGTCGAGCTCGCGACCCTCGGCTTTCATCCTTCTTGCCTCGGCGGCTCGCTCGAGATCGACCGCGGCGGCCAGACTCAGCTCCTCGTCGACCACACGCCGTACTCTGGTCGACGGCTCGTCGATTTCGCTCGATCGTCTCGGGACCCGGACCGGGACCGGGACCAGAAACGGGACCGGGCGGGAGCGGGAGCGGGACGCCGGAACGGGTTCGAGCGATCAGAGCTCCCCGATACCCCCGCGATACGTAAGTCGAACCGCGATGAACGACGAGTCGGAGGCGTCTCCGTTCTCGTCTTCGAGCGCGTCCCCCGGAAAGAGATAAGCGCCCTCGACGTCCACATCGAAGCCGTCGACTGGGCGCCACGTGAGCCCGAGGTCGAGCTCGGTGCCCCAGTAACTTCCGGGCTTGCCGCCGTTGAAGCTCAACAGGTCGTCTTCGATATCCTGTCCGTCCTTCGCCAACGTGCTCTGCACCGGATCGACCGTTCGCCGCTCGGCGAACGCCAACATCACGCCCGCTCGTAGCGAAAGGGACGGAAACGGGTGCGCGACGAGCTGAGGAAACAGCACCCACGCATTCGTGAGCCCGCCTCGGGTGTCGACCTCACTCACCGCCACCGTCGGCGGACTCAGCGCCGAGAGGTTGACCACGCCCATGCGCGCCGACCTCGCCGTCGCATAACCGAGCACGTGCTCGAACAGATGCAGCCCGACGTTCGTGTCCTGCGTGAACGTGAGCTGGTCGAGGCTCGAGCCGTTCGACGGATCGTCGTCCCCCGAGGCGTAGGCGAGCTCCATGATGAGCTCCACGTTCGACAACAACCACGCGAGCTCCACGAAGCCTCCAAATCCTTTGAAGGCCTGTCTCTCGGTCGCGCCCGCCTGCTCGTTCAAGAGCTTCAAGCTCTCGCCGATCTCGGTCGTGCCTCCGAACATCTGAACGTGTTGCGCGGACACGCGAAACCGATCGGTGTGCCACTCGAGGTACGGCGTCAAAGCCAAGAGATCGGTGTCGAAACGTTCTCCGAACCGATACGACGCGATCAAACCGCCTTTGAGCCGCTCGGTCTTGGCCCCGAAGGCTTCGAGCTGATCGTCGGCCACGTACAAGCTCACTGCGATCTGCGTCAGATCGTCGGATGGCGAGCCGCCCCCGCTGACCGGCAGCGCGTAGAGAAAGCCTCCGAACAATCCGTGGGTCTGGCTCTCATCGACGGGCTCCCCGGCCATCGCGGCAGGTATCGCCGAGAGCTTCGTGCCGAACACGACGCCGTCGAGAGTGTCGATGGTCCGAGCGACACCCCAACGATTCGAGCTCCCCCCATCGTTCACGAACACGCCGCGCCCCTCTCCAAGGGGCTGTCGTCCCGCGCGCAAGAGCCCGAATGGAAGCAGCGCCTCGCCGTAGGCCGCGCGGACGACCAGGGGATCGGCCGGCGCCAATACGAGGCCGTAGTTGTCGCGGTCGAGCGACGATCCCGCGGGATCGAGCCGGTCCACCTCCAGCCGCGTGAGGTTCGGGTTCTTGGTCCCCACGAAGCTCCCGCGATTCTTCTCCGGCTGGCCGGAGAACGACCCGTTGTCCCCGAAGAGCACCCCATCCAATAGATCCGCGATCAATCGAAACTTCACGCGAGCGCCCAACCGAACCGAGCCATCGAGGCGCAGACGTTGATCGAGGATCCGAACCTGCTCCGCCGTCAAATCATTGAGGGACAAAGGCGTGCTGGTCTCGTAGCCCACGCGATACTCCAAATCGAGCCGTCCCCCGACCTCCGACCGGGCGGTCGGAGCTTCGACGCGCTCCGGCTCGGCCGAGGTCGAAGAGCGCGTAGCCGTACCCACGAGGTGCTCGGTCTGCGGAGACCCACCGACCAAGAGGCTCGCGATCAACGCGGAGAACATCCCTGCGGCGCTACACGAAATCCGAACTCATGGAAACAGGCCGCGCGCCAACGCTGTTGCCATGGCCACTCCACCGGTGTGGGCTGGGTGCTCCCGATGCTCGAACAAGTTCTCGAAGACCGGACCATCACGCTCCGGCCCACGACGGCCTTCGTGGCGCTCGACGCGCTTCGCGCCAACCTCCGTGCGATCCGTGCTCGGGTCGGCGATCGCGTACGCATCATGGCCGTGGTCAAAGCCAACGCCTACGGCCACGGCCTGATCAGAACGGCCCGGGAGCTCCTCGTCGCGGGCGCCGACGAGCTCGGCGTGGCATTTCTCGAAGAAGGGATCGCGCTACGCCGAGCCGGCGTCACCGCGCCGATTCTGGTCTTGGGCGGGATCATCGGGCGCCAAGTGACCCACTACCTCGAGCACGATCTCGCCATCACCGCCGCGTCGCCCTTCAAGCTCCGTCAAATCGAAGAGATCGCGGCGGCCCGAGGCGTTCGCGCCAAGGTCCACCTGAAAATCGACACCGGCATGGAGCGAATCGGAATTCACTGGGATCATGCAGACGCGCTCTTCTCAGCCGCCGCGGAAGCTCGATTCTCGGACGTGCTCGGTGTGTTCTCGCACTTTTCCACGTCGGACGAGGCCGACCCTACTCACACCCGAATTCAGCTCGAGCGATTCCTCGAGGCCACGAGCTGGTTCTCGAGGAACTCACTGCCCACCCCACCCCTGCACATCGCAAACTCTGGCGCGATCCTCCAACACCCCGACACCTTCTTCGAGATGGTTCGGCCCGGAGCGCTGCTCTACGGCTTCTATCCCTCCGAGGAAGTCCGCCGAACCGTCGAGGTTCGCCCGGCGCTCTCGTTGGTGACCCGAGTGGTATTCTTCAAGGTCGTCCGGCCGAACGACCCCGTGGGTTACGGAAGAAAGTTTCGACCGGCACGCGCGACTCGCGTGGTGACGCTCCCGGTCGGCTATGGCGACGGGTACTCTCGCGCTCTGGGCGGCCGGGCCTCCGTCCTGCTCGGTGGGCATCGCTACCCAGCCGTCGGGTCGGTGACCATGGACGCGATCATGGTCGACGTCGGCTCGGGCTCGGCGTACGTCGGCGACGAGGCCGTACTCATAGGACGTCAGGGGAGCGAAGAAATCACCGCGGAGGAGCTCGCGGGGCTGATCGGCACGATCCCATACGAAGTGCTGACCTCGATCGGCGCGAGGGTGCCGCGAGTCTACCTCGAGCCCGGCGAGGAGCGCTCCAAATACCTGTCCGACTAACTCACTCCGCTCGGCTGTCGAGCCGCAATCGCCGCTGAGCGATGGATTTGCCCATCATCCAGCCCATCACCCCAGGACGTCCCGGCCGACCCGCGCTGGCTGAGTTTCCCCGCCTCTGGCGGTCGAGGCGATGGCGCCTGCTGCTCCTGCACTCCACGCAACGGGTTGCCGGCGCGGAGTCGTTCATGGAAAACGGCGATGGTGTTGCGTCACGCTCCTGCCGCGCGAGGCACTCGATCGCGCACAAAGGCCTCTCCGACTCCTTCGGCGTTTCGATACCCCTAGGCTGGTCCTCGCGAGCCCGAAGATGTGACAATGCAGGGATGGCGCGATTCGAGCTTGCGGTTCTCCTCGCGCTTTCGGGCTGCGCGCCGAGGCTGAGTATCGAGATGGACGTCCCCGCGGACGTCGACTTCATCGGCGTCCTCTTCGAGCTCGAAGGTCGGGTCGTGTCCGGATCCGCACTCGTACCCAAGACACGCTTCCTCGATTTTCCCGGCGGCGTCGACGAGATCGATGCCGTGCGCGTCGTCGGCTTCCCCGCCGGCGTGCTCCCGAGCTTCGATCCAGAGCGCTCGAGTCAACCCATCCGATTGCCTCGGCCCGAAGACTACTCGTTCACGCCCACCTTTGCCGCCCGCGGCCCCGTCGAGTCCGGACTCGTACGGCCGACACCGGTCACCCCCGAACCCATCTCCGCGGACTGGGCTCCCAACTGCCCAAAGCTCGTCGACGTTGGGACGCTGGTGGCAGACCTGAGTTGCGCCGCGACCCGATGCGCACCCGAAGCGAGCCTCTTCGGCTGCGACCTCCTCGTCGACATGAGTCCTTGTGCGCTCGGTCAGCTCTCGGCGAAGGTCAGGCCCGACGGAACGCTCGAGGTGAGCGAGTCGGTCCTGGGTGGGTGCGACCTTGCCGAGGCGCCCGGAGGTGTGGACCTCGCCATCTCGTGCCGAGAGGCGACCCGCACCTGCTCGCTTCGATTCCTGAAGCCACCCTTCCCCGCCGACCTCGGAGAGTCCGTGGACTCGATCGCGCATGTCGAAGGGCCCCCAGGCTCCTCGGGCCAGGACCACGGCCCCTTCGACGTGGGATATTTTGGGGGCGCCGTCGAGCTCGACTCCGAAATCATCGTCTCTACGTTCCAGACTTTCCAGAGCGGGCGGGCCTGCCTTCTGGATGCGCCCTCGATCTTGTGGTTCTTCGATCGCCAATCGTTGAGCCTGACTCGCACCGCGACCGCTCCGCCCTGTCTGCAGGGCCTCTCGATCGATCCGAATCACCCCCAATTCCTCGCGACCTTCGGCACGCGCGCTGCTGGAATTTCACTCGGACGCTTCGACGAAAACGCCCGGCTCGTCTCCAGCATCCCCATACCCTCCGAGCTCGGCGAATTCAGGGATCTGCTCTTGCTTCCCAGCCAGGACCCAGCTCGACCCAACATCGTCCTCGGCACGGACGACGATGACGACGGATTCATCGCGGCATTTCGAGGTACTCAGGAGCTCGCATACACCGTTGGACCCATGGGCGAGATGATTGCGCTCGCAAGAGGGGCCTCGCCGAGCTCGGTCGGTATCACCGCCGGGGGTGCGTTCGAAGTGGTCGCGATCGAGCCGACCGGGTCGACGCGGTCGCTGATCGTTCCCATCGGAGCGCTCTGCGCCGTCTCGGGCGTCAAGATCGTCGACACCGTCTACGACCCTCCCTCCCAGCGGTGGGTAGCGATCAGCCGCCACGAAGCGCAGGACGCGCACTCGTTCGGCGCCTCGAGCGGTTGTGAGTCCGCGTATGTGGTGGGCGAGGCCGGGGAGCCGATCTCCATGATCCCCTGGCCCGGTCGACCAGAGCTCCTCGCGGTCGCGCTGGCCTTGCCCGACGGCAACGCAGCCATGGCTCGCTACTCGATCACGCAGGCTCGCTTCCTCCCGGGCCTCGCCCACATCGGCCGCGGATCTCCGGGTCTCCTGCTGTCGCTCCACCGCGAAGACCCGAATGTCGCGGACTTCCTGGTCGGCATGGATGAAACCGGTGAGCTGCTCCACGTCACCCTCGTCATCCCTTGACCGATCTCGATCAAACCGATCGACGATAGGCGAGTCGCGACCTATGTTCTCCGCGTGATGTCGAGGCGCCCGCTCGTCCAGCTGGCCATCTTCGCTGGGCTCATCCTGATCCTGCTCCTCGTCCAGAAGCTGTCCGTCTCGGGCCACACGGAGGCCATTCCTTACAGCCGCTTCGAGGAGATTCTCAGCGCGAAGAAGGTGAAGAAGGTCTTCGTCGACCGAGACGAAATTCGGGGTGAGTATGCGGAAGGTTCCGAGGAGAAGAAATACTTCGTGACCCAGCGCGTAGACTTGGAGCTCGCGGACAAGCTCGCGAACGCTGGCGTCGAATATTCGCAGCTCCCCGAGAGTGGCATGTCACCCCTGTTGCTCTACGGAGTGCTGCCGCTCGTGCCCCTGCTCCTCGTGTTTTGGTTCATGAATCGGCGAGTCGGAGCAGGAGGCGCGGGTGGGTTGATGACCATCGGAAAAAGCAAGGCCAAAGTCTACGTCGAGACCGACACCAAAGTCACCTTCGCCGACGTCGCCGGCGTCGACGAAGCGAAACACGAGCTCGAAGAGATCGTCGCGTTCCTGAAAGACCCGAAGTCTCACGGCCGCTTGGGAGCTCGGATGCCGAAGGGCGTGTTGCTGGTCGGACCGCCGGGTACCGGCAAGACGCTCCTCGCTCGGGCGGTCGCAGGCGAAGCGAACGTCCCGTTCTTCTCGATCAGCGGGTCCGAGTTCGTGGAGATGTTCGTCGGCGTCGGCGCAGCCAGAGTTCGCGACCTCTTCGAACAAGCGAGAGCGAAGGCTCCCGCGATCATCTTCATCGACGAGCTCGACGCGTTGGGCCGCGCTCGCAACGCCGGACCGTTTTCCGGCGGTCACGACGAGAAGGAACAAACTCTCAACCAACTCCTCGTGGAGCTCGATGGGTTCGACGTAACGAGCGGCTTGGTGCTCCTGTCCGCGACCAACCGACCCGAAATCCTCGACCCCGCTCTGCTGCGCGCCGGACGCTTCGATCGCCAGGTCCTCGTCGATCGACCCGATCGCACTGGCCGCGAACAAATCCTCCGCGTCCACATCAAAGGAGTCACGCTGGCCGACGACGTCCGCCTCGATCAGATCGCTCAACTCACTCCTGGGTTCACGGGCGCCGACCTCGCGAACCTGGTGAACGAGGCGGCCCTGTTAGCCACTCGAAGAGGCGGGACTTCGGTCACTACGGATGATTTCACTGCGGGTGTCGAACGGATCGTCGCTGGGCTCGAAAAGAAAAACAGACTCATGAACGCCCGAGAGCGCGAGATCGTGGCGTTCCACGAGATGGGTCACGCCTTGGTGGCGCAGGCCATTCCGGGATGCGATCCAGTCCACAAGATCTCCATCATCCCTCGCGGCATCGGCGCCTTGGGCTACACGATTCAGCGTCCGACCGATGAACGGTTTCTCATGACCATGACGGAGCTCGAGAACAAGATGTCGGTGCTCCTAGGGGGTAGAGTAGCCGAAAAGATCGTGTTCGATCACCTCTCCACCGGGGCCGCCGATGACTTGGAGAAGGTCACGAACATCGCGCGAACGATGGTGACGCGGTACGGTATGGTCGAGGAGCTCGGGCACGTCACGTACGAAGGTGAGCCGAGAAGCTTCTTGGGACGAGAACCCATTCGGGAGCGGACCTACAGCGAAGACACGGCAGAGCGAATCGACCGCGCCGTTCGAGGGCTGGTGGACAGCGCCTTTCACCGCGCCGAATCCGTCTTGCGCGGCAACCGAGGGCTGCTCGAGGAAGGCGCTCGAACTCTGCTCGAACGCGAGACCTTGGACGAAGCCGCCCTCAGCCCCTTGTTCGCGCGTATCGAACGAAGCAAGTCTTGACCGGCTCAGCATGGCCACGGCTCGAACATGCAAGTCAGTAATGCATCGCTCGTGCCACGAACACCGAGTCGCTCTTTCTCCGGCTCGACTCGCTCCCGCCGGGCGCCCGTGTCGGAATGGGGCCCGGGTACTTCGGCGTACCGATTTGGTTTAGAAGATTTGGTTTGAAGGCCCCCTCCGGCTTCCCAACCAGGTAGTCAGCTAGCCGAAGCGCTTCCAGTCGACTCCGTCGAGTTGTCTCCACGCCGCGCCCGCGCAAGCATGATGCCCGGAAGACGGCATGAAACATCCAGACACCGGCGAGGACTTGCCGCGATATAGTTATGAGCCAGATGAGAACCCAAAAAAAAGCACCGCTGGGGCGACGCATGGGCAGGCTTTCGACAGGAGAACCGCCCAGGCGCGAAGATCGTCGGCAAATGTCCGTCTGACATGAGCAACGAGACCGCAGAAGAAGTTCTGAACCGTGGTGTTCCCGTCTTCAGCGACCGTTTTCGCACGGCGCATCCAGCCGAAGTCTATTGCATTCACCGTGGGGTCGTCTATCGAGCCATCCCGACGAATCCGGGGCAATCGTATCATGGCTTCCCGGAACTCCCGAAGGCACTGCGGGGATTGAGAAAAGACCTTCGAAACCGGATCCTCGACCTCGCTCGACAGCTCAACCAAGAGGACGAAGTCCGTGACTGGATCGATGGTGAACCGGAGATCGAGGACGTGTGATGGGGCAGCTGGTTTTCAACTTCGACTTCGACCCAATCGAGTCGGTCGGGACCTCCGCCGAAGTTACCAGCGGACGACTCGAGGTGAAGCTCGCTGGGCTCACGGTTTGGGACACGAATTGGACCTGGATCGAGCTACTCGAACACCTTGCTCGATATTGGCAGTTTCTCATCTGGGAGGAGTCTCTCCCGAGTGACCTCGAGCTAGAACCATTCGCTACTCTCGAGGAACGAGCGCGCCGACGATTTGCTCGGCTACCCGACTCGACCGCGGATGAAATTTCGTTCGACGAATTTCGTCGCACGCATGACCTCTCGCGCGCGCTTCAGGGCGCGTGGCTCTCGAGCTTGTGGATCGTGCGGCATGGGGACGGATTTCGCGTGTCGACGTCCACCGTGGACGCGACGCTGTCCTTCCAGGAATTGCTCGATGAGTTGGAGCGCGTCGCTACGAAGATCCTGGAACGACTCCGGTCGCATTCGGACCGGCGTGTCGAGCTCGTTCGGGAACTATGGAATTCCCGAAAAGGGTGGAGCGCGAAGGAGATTGTCTCGGTCGCAACCGGACTGAGCGTCGAATTAATCTCATCGATCGCAGGGGGCGACCTCGAGAGCTTCTGGGAGCTCGACCGTGAGCATGAGCGGAGCTCGGAGCTGATGGTCGCTGCGCGAATGACGGGCCATCTGAGTTCGCCCGAGCTCGTCAGGCGAGTACAGGTTGCGATGAGCAGGATTGGGCATTTAGAGGCTCCAGAGCTAGAGAGACTCTCCGCGAGCTACGACGCATCGCCAAGTTTCGAGGGTACTGCTTACGAAGACGGCTATCGCTCGCACAGTGGCTGCGAGGGGCGCTCAGTTTGGGCACCAGCAAAGTCAGCCCAAAGCGTCTGTTGGAAGCATGGGGCGTCCCCATAATAGACATAGAAATCGATCATCAGATTGACGCCATCGCATTTTGGGGCCCCCGACACGGTCCGGCTATTCTTCTGAACTCGAATCCGCGCCATCGGACGAAACAAGGTCGTCGTGCGACCCTCGCCCACGAGATAGGTCATCTCTTGATCGATCGGCAGAGGGCCCTCCCGGTCGCAGAAGTCGTGGGCGGACGAGTCCCCAAACAGGTCGAGAGTCGAGCCAGGTCGAGCCAGGTCGTTCGCTGCCGAACTCTTGCTCCCAAGAGCGGTCGCGCAAGCAGTTACCGAAGAGCATGGAGTAAGTCTCGCGTTCGAAGTGCTTCGTGCGAAATACGTAACGAGCCGCGAGTTGACGGCGTGGCAGGTCCTTAATTCTGACGTTCAAATGACGCCGTCAGAGAGGCAGTATCTGAATCATTTCGTGCGTGTTGATCCCCTACGTTAAGTGAAGTCGGGGGATGGCTACGTCCGCAGTCTTGCTCTTCGCGTTTGGTCGTCAGGCACGAGCTCGTCCGCACGCGACAAGCGGCTGCTCTGAGCTGTCGGCCGCGTTTTGGATCAGTCATTCGGTCTTGGCTGCTGGAGCACGCGAATCACCTTCTCGGGTTCCATGGTGAACGGCCAGGCGCGCATGAAATCGACTCGTCCCACTAGCCCCGAGAGCCCGAGCGCTCCCGACGAGAAGGGGCACTCCGAGCACATCCCCACTTGGAGCGGAGAGTCTGGCGTCGGATTGATCTTCCTTCGAGGAAGCGGGTCCAACTCTTGGCCACCCGTGATGTTCAGCAGCGTCGCCACGTCGTGTGCCGCGAGCTGAACGCCGAACGTCGGGGAACCTACTCCAGCAAACAAACGCGAGCCATCATAATACAAACACGCCTGAGTCCACTCGCCCTCCTTGACTCTCAGCAAGTCGGCGCCGACGACCAGGGGGTCCGGCCGAGTGGTACCGTCGTCCGACGCCTGGAAGAGACTCGCGCGGAAATAGGTTCGCCGATTCGCTCCCTCCGTGGCGAACCAGGCCGCGTAGCTCGATTTCGCAAAAAGGTCTTCGAGTGGCCCTCGTGTTCCCTTGCCGAACAGAGTTCGCGTGCCGATGCCGCTCGGCGTGTTCCCCAACAGAACATGAGCGCAGACAACCAACGCCTCTCCACTCAGGAACGGCGCGCCGTCCTCGGAGGGCCTTCCGTCGGGGATCTTCGCTCCTTGGGTGTTCGAGTTGATCGTGGCGGCCCCGTCCTCTTCCCAGCCGAGCGAGCCGTCGCCGTGGAGGGGAAGGACGCGGGCGACCTCAGGGACCAGCGGAAATCGGTCCGACGGCGGCTTGTCGAAAGGCCAAAGCAGCAAGCTCCCGAACTCGAACTCGGCCGCTACCCGCAGCGAGCCTCGAGACTCCAGGCTGCATCGATAGCTACCACGGCAGTCCTCACCCCACCGAACGAACCCCGAAAGGTACTCACTTCCAGGGTCCGTTCGGACCGAGGAACACGGAACCACGTCGATGAGTTTGCCCTTCGGCACGCAAATGTCGCACCGATCCGTCGAGCACTCCGCGAGAAAATTGTCCGGCTGTTGCACCGTCGGAAGACACAGGCCTTGCTCGTCGGCGAAGCGAGCGCCCACCCTCTCGAAAA
This sequence comes from uncultured Myxococcales bacterium, assembly GCA_964463485.1. Taxonomy (GTDB): domain Bacteria; phylum Myxococcota; class Kuafuiibacteriia; order Kuafuiibacteriales; family Kuafuiibacteriaceae; genus CAYXDO01. Next base: position 33,240 of record CAYXDO010000123.1, read on the forward strand.
GATTCTCGTACACGAGCAGTCGCTCTCCACCCGGTTGAACGCCCATCGGCACGCCCACTTCGAGCCGCCCTTCGAAGCGAACGGCGTCGGGGCCGCACTTATCGTCACCGGTATCAGGCGGAAATCCAGTGTCGATCGCCTTCCCAGAGTCCGCCAGCCCAGCGTCCTTCGTGACCGAGCCGTCGAGGGCGTCGGTCCCGAGCGACATCGCACACCCGGTCACCGTCAACCCGATCAATCCAAACGTGGTCCGCACGGGTGTATTCTACCCGAACCGCGTACAGTCTGGTGCCTACACCCTGAAGTCGGTGCACGACCGACCTGCGGCGATTCAGTTGGGCGCAGATCCGCCTGGCCATGAGTCTTGGAATGCTCACGAAGAT
>CAYXDO010000124.1:0-33572 GCA_964463485.1 uncultured Myxococcales bacterium
CTCGGCTGATAGCCCGACTCAGCTAACGAGTCGTGGGCGAGCGCGTGCTCGTGCGTGTGAAGCGTGATTCGTGGATTCGTGGATTCGTGGATTCGTGGATTCGTGGATTCGTGGATTCGTGATTCGTGATTCGTGGATTCGCCTGCGGCTTGTGGTTCCGGCTCTGCCGGGCTACGGGTAGTTGCTATATTTCCGATTTGGTTGTCACAAACCAAATCCAATCTCCCGCAGGCTGCTAGCTCGCTTTCACAGCCAGCAGGCCGCGATTCATCGGCGTGATCTCCTCTGGGATGCGAAAAGTCCGAACCGAGTAGCCTGCCGCCCGCACTCTCTCTGCCCGAACGAGGTCGACCGCCAGGGGGCCGTCGACCCACTCGAGCAGGCCGCCGGTGTCCGATTTCCCGAGCGAGTGACAGCAAGGCACCACGGCCACCGCCGCCCCGGCGGAGAGTGCGACTTCGAGCACTCGGTCGGTGAGCTCACCGCAGGCGTGCATGGAGACGACGACGTCCGAGGGCGCGATCTCGAAAGGGAGCGACTCGCGAATCGACGCATTCACTCGCTGCACCCTACCCTCGAGCCTTGGCCACTCGGCCTCGAGGCTCCGCGCGAGCTTGGCCGCCGAGTCAGGAGTCTTCTCGTCCACTGCAAAAGCCTCCGGTGAGCTGCCGTCCAAAATCAGCATCGCATACGCCAGCAGCCCATGACCCGCGGCCAGGTCGATGACTCGCCCGCCGCGGACGTGCCTTCGAACCCGCTTGGCGAGCTCCCAGGCCTCGAACAGCTCCTTCCTGGGCAGACACTCGGCCCTGCACACCGCCCGCGCCAACTTCGACACGAGCGTGTCGTCGACGAAGCGATCCAGGTGATGTTGGGTGAGGCGGGCCTTGGACCCGCGATGGACCCCGGGGGCAGGAGCTACGACCATACTCAGGACACCCTCCATCCATTCCAGCACCGGTCCGAGAGGCCGGAAGGCTCGCAGCGAGTTTCACGACGGCGCCGCACGGGGCGTCCAGCCTCGTCGAAATGAGGCGCGCGAGCAAGCCCTTCCGCGAACACTTCGTCGATGTGTACGGACGTCCACACCCTCGCTGTGTACGGACGTCCACACTCCTGCCTCGTGACTTCGCATTCACACATAGAAATCACATCCACTCGTTGGATGAGTGCGTTCGAGAGTGCTCCGCGCGTACGCTTCACTCATGTCGCTCCTCCTCGCGCTGGCGCTGGCGAGCTCGGCGCCAACGCTCGACGGACAAATCTACTTCGTTCGTGAGTCGAGCGGCGACCCTTCCGTATACCGCGTTCGGCCCGACGGCCAAGGCCTCGCCCGCGTCGCGGAGGCGCCCTCGTTTCCATACTCTGCCAGTCACGACGGTCGATCGATCGCGCTCGTCATCGACGACCGCGTCATGATCGCGAGCCCAGACGGCCGCAGTCGGCGCGAAGTCGCGAGCGGTTCGGCGCGAGATGGGTACCCTTCGTTCGCTCCTCGGCGCAACGAGGTGATATTCGAGTCCGATCGCGCCTCTTTTCGAGCGCTGTTCCTCTTCGACGGCACGACGGCGACCCGGCTGACCTTCGACGAACAAGGCACCTTCGACGGATCCTTTGCCCCCGACGGTCGTAGCCTCGTCTTTTCGAGCTCTCGGGCCGGACGTCTCGATCTCTACGTGGCAAAGCTCGAACGAGACGGAGGAGCTCGACTCACGAATTCGCGACGCCTCACGAATCACCCAGGTGACTCGGTGCGAGGGGCGTTCTCGGCCGACGGTGAATGGATCGCCTTCATCTCGGGCCGAGACGGTCGGGACGACCTGTTCCTCGTGAGACCAGATGGCTCCGACTTGACGAACCTGACTCGAAGCGCGCCGATCATCGCAGTCGAGGAGTTTGTCTGGAGCCCACGCCGCGCCGAGCTCCTGGCTGCTTGTCGCACTCATGACCTCCGGTCCCGGATCATGCTCGCGTCCCCAAACCAAGGGCTGCGCGAGTGGCCCAATCACGGCAGCGAAGGGCAACCCTCTTGGTCACCGAACGGCGAGCGAGTCGCCTACGTGCGTTCGGACGGCGACCGCTCCGACATCCACCTAGCACGTCGCGACGGCTCCAACCCGCGGCCGCTAGTCAACCCCTCTTTGTTTCGGGCTCGAGCGGACCCCCTACTCGGAGCTGGCCCTGCCGAGCCCGCGGCGTCCTTTTGGCGTCCTCGATGGCTGAATGTGAAGGAGTGAAAAGAACATGAGAATGATACGAGCCACCAGATTATTGCGAAATCTGACGATCGGCGGAGTGCTCGGCCTGGCCGGCGCTGCCTGCGAGCAGGCTGGACCCACACTCACCGGCGCCGTCTTCGAGACAGGAGAGCTCGCTGACACCTCCCCCCTCGGGCTGGTCTTCGAAGAGGCCGCCGCCGAGCGGAACCTTCCGGTCGACCTACTGAAGGCCGTTGCGATGATCGAGACTTCGTTCCACGAAACCGCCGGAGAGGTCGAATTCGACGGAAAGCCCGGCGTGTACGGCGTGTTCGCGCTCGACGCAGCGAGGCTGGCTCGCGCCGCGCAGCTGCTCGCCGCCTCCGAGAGCGCGATCAAAAGCGACGTCGCCCTCGGAGTGCGGGCGGCTGCAGCCTTGCTCGATGTCCTCGCCGACGAGCACATCGATCCCTCCCGCCGCGACGACCCAACCGCGTGGAAGACCGCGCTGAAGGCGTGGTCGGGGGCCGACCCAGAGTTATCCGAAGTGTACGCGGCCGACGTGCTCGGACTCATCCGCCGAGGCGTCGCCGTACCCCTTTCGGACGGCTCGAACCTGGTGATTCGCAGGCGCGCCGATCTCTCCGAGGTGGGGCACGAGGCCACCGGCCTCGGGGCGGAGGGCGCGGTGTTTCGCGCCTCGCCCAATCACAGCGGCCGAAGCACGGGCCAAGTGAAGCTCGTCGTGATCCACTCGTGTGAAGGCGCGTACTCGGGTTGCGCGAGCTGGCTGAGAAGCCGAGAGTCCGGCGTCTCGGCGCACTACGTGGTGAAGGAGGACGGGTCGGAGGTCAGCCAGCTCGTGGATGAGGAGCGCCGCGCGTGGCACGTGGCGGCGCGCTACCGATCCCGTCTGAACGACGGCGTGATGTCGGAGAAAGATGGCTCGCCGATCAACGATCTTTCGGTCGGAATCGAAAACGCCGGGTTCGCAGGGCAGCGATTATGGCCCGAGGCACAAATCACCCGCACCGCGGAGCTCGTCCGAGACATTACGGAGCGCTGGTCGATCCCTCGCGATCGGTACCACATCGTCGGGCACGGCCGGATGCAACCCGAGAATCGGATCGATCCCGGGCCCAATTGGCCGTGGACTCAGTTCCTCGCCCAAGTCCAAGCCGGAGCCGCTCCCGCCGAACCCAACCCATCCGACGGCCGCACGATCATCACGGTCGACAACTCGAGCTCCGAAGGGTTTCGTGGACCGGACGAGTGGGATTACAGCTCCTGGGCCAGCGGTCGAGTGGGTTCGAACTATCGCTACCGCAGCGCGTGCTCCGAGGACGCTTCGGGACGTCTGGCGGAGTTTCGGGCGGTCGTCACGGAGGGCGCGTACGAGGTGTTCGTGAGAGTACCGGGCAATGGCTACAACCCAGCGTCGACCTACGTCGTGCGGCACGCCGAGGGTCAATCGTCGGTCACCAGAGACGTGAGTCGACTCGGGGCGACCTGGGTGCCTCTGGGGACCTACCGGTTCGAAGCCGGACGCGGCTGGATCGTCGCCGTCGATTGCGCGTCGCCTCGAGAGGGTTACGTCATCGCCGACGCGATCCGGCTGGAGCCCAGATGACCCACCCAGTGGTCCGAGCGCAGGCGTCTCGTCTATCGCCGGCACTCGACCTGCTGGGGGCTCGTCCGCATGATCTGAACTTCTGGGTTCTTCGTCACCGTGGGCTCCGTGTAGTAGTTGATCACGGTCGCAAATCCTCCCGCGAACGGAATGAGGAAATTCAGGTCCGAGAGCCCGACCACGCCGTGGATCTGGCGGCCACAATCGATGGACGCGTCGTGATATTGGCGGATCGCGGCGTCTCCTCCGCCGAACGCAAAGCCCCCGGAGGGAAGGGCGACGATTCCGCGAACCGAATTCTCGACGAATCCCCGCAGCAACTCGATCCGCACCCAGCTCCCGTTCGCCTCGAGTCTGTAGACGCTACCGTGGCTCGTACCGACGAGGACGCCGTACTCGGGCAGCTCGGCGATCGCGTTGATGACTTCGTTGACGAACAGAGGCAGCAGGCTCTCCTCGACCGCGCCATCCTCGATGAAATATACTCGGCGGCTGTTGCGCGGGAACGCCGCAAAACGCCCATCGTTCAACGTGATCACCTGCGTTCGGTCGCCAGGGGACGTATTCGGAATGTCCGTCACCAGAGAGAATTCGCCCTCGGCGAAGCGGAACACACGAGACGTCGTCGCGGTCTCGGTGATCACGAGCAGCTCCTCGGCGCTCGCAGCGGCCGCCATCTCGTCGCCGTGGAGGGACTCCGTTCCCGGGACCTCTTCGAACCCTCCTTCGAGAGTGCCGGATCGGAGGCCTCCGTTGCCGGCGAGCCACAGCGCTCCTCCCGGCTTCTCGGCCATCGCCCGAGCCGGCGGATCGACGCGGAAGACTTCGATGGCGACCGAAGAAGGATCGACGCTCAGTCGATAGACGGCACCGGTCTCGGTGGACGCGAGGACCTTCCCGGAAGCCGACGAGATCGCCGACAACACGCGCGCGCTCGACTCGTCGAGGTGCAGGATCTCGACATCGTAAGTCACGCAGGGGTTGGGCTTGACGTTGAGCCACTCGCGAACGAACGAAGGCAGCTCGGCTCGCTGCAGCGACCCGGAGTCCGCCGAGACCAGCGCCGACCACGTCCTCTCCGGCTCCGGCAGCGTCGTAGGGGACGCGAGCAGCGGTCCTGCGGCGAGACCTAGGGCGCTCGGCACACACGCGAACCCTGCGGCGTGTACGGCCAAGTCGTCCGAGCCGTCGAGTGTGAAGCGAGCACGTTCGTCGGTGACAATCGCACCTTCCACTCGGGACGAGGCGGTGGCCACGTAAATCATCGTCTCGAGCCCGTCAGTGTCTTCGGGGCTCGCGACGAACACGGCTCTCTCGGAGCAACTCATCCCTGCGAACATGAGCCCAAATAGACGTGCAGCGAGACCCAAGGCGTTCTGTCTGAACCTCGGGCGCGAGCTCATCGAACGCTCTCGCTCCCGCCAGATGAGCTCGCGGCCGCATCCGGGCGAATCCCCGCCTTCGCTGCGAACTCCTTCAGCTTCTTCTGAAGGCTCGCGGCGTGGTCGGGGCCGAGCCTGAGTACGTGTTTCTGGAGCGGCCGCAAGGCCTCGAGCTTCGGATCGGCAAAAAGATAAGTCGCGCCTTTGGGCAAGAGGCGGATGGGTTCTCGGGGGACCTCGACCCCCGAGACCAGTCCGATGGATCGCGCCAGGTCGGCCTCGAAATTCTCCCCTGGCGCGGCGCCGGCGTCGAAGGCGGCCGCCAAGTACGGTTTGAGGACGAGATAGATGGATGCCGCTTCGCTCGCATCGACGGACTCGACGACTCTCATGAAGCGGTCATAACGAGCATAGGTCGCCGAGTCCATCTTGGGTTGGTCCAGGCGCTTGGGTTTGAAGAACTCGTCGAGTTGCAGAAACGGGAGGGCCGAGCGGGGACTTCGACCCTGAGCCATGAGTATGACCGAAGTGACGATCCGCTTCACGATCTCGCCTGTCTCGAGCCAACTCAGGAGCTCCTTGGATGTCGTCATCGTGGGTGCGAGGCTGCGAAGCAACCGGTCACCCTCGGCCATGTCGAGCGGACGAGTCTCCCCGGAATCGGCCGGCGCAAATCCGGCGTCGGTCACGGGCGCAGGCGGCGGCTCTTTGCTCCCGAACAACTGCTCCTTGAAAGACCACACGCCCACGCCGACGGCGGTCACGAGCACCGCGCCGAGCAGAACGGCTGGGAGGGCGGATTTTTTCGGCGGAGGAACGGACTCCTCGTCCAGCCGATCGGGACGCTCCATCCCTATGGGCTCGGCCCAGGTCGCGCGTGATGTCAACCCCGGCATCAAGCTCCTCACCGGGAGCAACGAGCTCACGTGCGATCCGCTTACCTCGACGGCGACGGGAACGGCCAGGGCTGCGACGATCCTACGATGCTGGTCCGCGCGGGCCGTTGGCGTTGCCGTCGCCGACTACTCACGCAAGGCATCTTTCAGCACACTCGTCCGCGGACCTCGGACTGTTGTATCGGCACCTCGTGCTGGAGATTTCGGGTCGTGCCCTATCCCTCGACGACGTCGTTCGTGTGGCTCGAAAGCGAGAGCCCGTCGCCCTGACCGATGACGCGCAGGCGCGCGTGGCTCGTGCCCGCGCGGTCGTCGAGGCCAAGTCGCAACAGGATGCTGCGATCTATGGGATCAACACGGGCTTCGGGGCGCTGAAGAGCGTGCGGATCCCGGCCGCCGATCTGGCGCAGCTCCAGGTGAACCTCGTTCGCAGCCACGCGGCCGGAGTGGGGGAGCCGCTCGCGATCGATGCCACGCGTGCGCTGATGTTGTTGCGCGCCAACGTGATGGCGACGGGTCGGTCGGGCGTTTCTTCGAGGGTCCTCGAGCTGTTGATCGCGATGCTCAATCGAGGTGTCCATCCGGTCATTCCGAGTCAAGGGAGCGTCGGTGCGTCAGGGGACCTCGCACCCTTGGCGCACTTGGCGCTCGTGATGATCGGCGAGGGGTGGGTGCACGCGCCTGGCGGACCGATCGCCGGAGAGCTCGCGCTTCTACGAGCGGGCCTCACGCCGGCTCGGTTGGGGGCCAAAGAGGGGCTGTGTTTGGTGAACGGGACTCAGGCCATGGGCGCGCTCGGAGCGCTGGCGTTGTTCGATGCCTTCGCGTTGGCCAAGCTCGCCGACATCGCCGGTGCGGCGAGCCTGGAAGGATATCGAGGGAGCGCGACGGCGTTCGACGAGCGGATTCACGCGTCGCGACCTCACCCAGGGCAGCTCGCGAGCGCGTCGAACCTGCGTCGCCTCACGCAAGACTCGGAGATCGCGCTGAGCCACGCCGACTGCGACCGCGTTCAGGACGCGTACAGCTTCCGCTGCATGCCGCAAGTTCATGGCGCGACGCGGGACGGATTGCGCTTCGTCGCGGCGACCCTCGGCGTGGAGCTCGGCTCGGCCACCGACAACCCGCTCGTGTTCGCCGAAGAGGGGGAAGGCGACTTGCTGCTGTCCGGCGGAAACTTTCACGGCCAGCCGCTCGCGCTTTCGCTCGACCTGCTCGGCATCGCGGTCGCTCAGCTAGCGAGCATCTCGGAGCGACGGATCGCCCAGCTCGTCGATCCCGCTACGTCACGGCTGCCCGCGTTCTTGGTGAGGGACCCGGGCCTTTCGTCGGGCTTCATGATCGCGCAGGTGACGGCCGCCGCGCTCGTAAACGAGAGCCGAGTCCTGGCGACGCCGAGCTGTCTGGGAACCATCTCGACGAGCGCAAATCAGGAAGACCACGTCTCGATGGGGATGACTTCGGCGATCAAGGCCGCTCGCATCGTGGCCAACACCCGCCACGTCCTCGCGATCGAGTTGCTCGCCGCTTGCCAGGCCATCGACTTGGTGGGGCTGCGGCCGGCCACGGGAGTGAAAGCCGCGTACGACGTGGTTCGGAGCCGCGTGTCTCGGCTGGACGCCGACCGCGTCCTTGCCCCCGATCTCGCGGCGGCCGCAGACCTCATCGCGTCCGGTGAAATCGCCGATCGAGTGCAGCTGGTGTTGGGCGCGCTGGTGTAGCCACCGCTCGCCGTGCGAGAATGCGCGCGGCCGCGGTTCGCCCCGGCCCGAAGGACCGCATCGGATGGCGACGAAGCCCGGCTACCAGATTCAGTACCGATCCCGAAAAGACCTCGAGGAGGACGTGCGAACGTATCTCGGCCACGGCGGGGTCTCCGTTCCATGGCTGGTGAAGCTGCCCGCCGTGAATTCGGACATCGCGGTGCGCGTCGTGACGACCTTCGACGCGACCCGCGTGGAGTTTCCGGCCCGCGTGATTCAACACATGCCCGGCGTGGGGTTCATGGCGACCTTCGAAGACAAAGCCGCGAAGAAGACCCTGGCAGACCATGTGGCCGAAGACGCTTTCGTCGAGCTGCTCGTGAAGGAACCCGGCCGCCCCAACTCGCGATTGGTCACGCCCTTCGAGGTAGAGATCGAGGCGCCCAAACGCTTCGAAAAAAAGGCCGAGCCGCCCGCCTCGGTGCCGCCGCCGGCGCCGGCCCACTCGGATCTTGCGAGCCTCGAAGAAGATGAGACCAAGCCATCGCTGTCGGCGCTGTCCGACGACATGGATGACCTCGGCTTGGAGCTCCCCGAAATCGACGAAGCGCCAGAGAAGCCCGCCGAGGAGCCCAGACCTTCCGCGGCCGCCAAGCCCTCTGACGAAGCCGAGCTCGAAGGCGAGGACGATGTCGCCAACGAAGAGGAGTACATGAGCCTCGCGGCCGAGGAGGCCACCGGCGACGAGAGCGACGAAGAGAAGCCCACGTTCGCTCACCCCGGCCCGGGCGAGAAGTTCATCGTCTACGTGCTCAAGTTCCCGAGTGTGCTCGACTACGTCGACGTCACCCAGACCCTCCGCGACGATCGCAAATTCCAGGTCGAAGTCGAAGAGGCTGCCGCCGGCGGACGCCCGGTCAAAGTCGGCAATGTCGTTCACCTGCGCGTGCAGCTCCCAGGTCGCAACGTCTTTCAAATGTTCGCAGAGGTCCTCGAGGTCCAACCCAAGCGCGTCACCGTGCGCGCGAATCCCGGCGACCCCGAGCTCGAGAAAGCCTGCGCCTTCCCCCGCACGCTCACCGGCAAGAAGCGCCTGGCCAAGGAAACAGACTCCGACCGCGGCCCCACCGAGGTCCTGCGTTTCATGGATCAGCGCAGCGCCGAAGAAGAGAACGCTGGGCCCATCCGCGTGCGTCTCAAGCGGATGAGTATGGAAGACAAGATCAACTTGGCGCTCTCGGGCGGGCGAGAGGAGCGCATGGCGCTGGCGATGGACACCAACAAAGCCATCCCCCACTACGTGTTGCGCAACGCGAAGATCACCCTCGACGAGATCGCCTTCATGTCGCGACTCCCGAGCATGAACCCCGACGTCTTGAACAAGATCGCCGACAACACGACTTACGTGCAGAACTCCCAGGTCGTGCGGAACTTGGTCTTCAACCCGAAGACTCCGATCACGACGGCCGTGCGACTCCTCGACCGGTTGCCGAAGAACGAGCTGATGTTGCTGGCCAAGCGAACGTCGATGAACCAGCGCCTCGTCCAAGCCGCCAAGAAGAAGACTGGCATCAAATAGGTCGGCCCGCGCCGAGGGCACGAGGAACCGGTGCGTTCCGACATCAAGCCCGGTGCGGTGGACCGTGCAAAGACACTGCTCGGCGCTCCATTGGGGAATCGCGTCGGGCACGGGCACGGGCACGGGCACGGTGCGAAACCTCGCTTCGCTCGGTTTCAGGTATCGGTCCGCTGGGGATCCTGAACTGAAACTGCTGCGGACTCGACGAAGCCAGTTTGCTCCGCGGATCGAGATGCCACGACTCGGTGCGAGTGGCGACTCGAGACCTCACGTCCTCCTTCCCACTCCCCATGAATTGCGGACCCAATCGGACGATCTTCCGAGGCGTGTGATTGGCCCGCGAACTGCAGGTTCGCCGAGCGATGGTGATTGCGCATAAGGTCTACGAGGAGCTAGCGCCTCGTCGTGCTGCGAGCGTCCCTGCGCTCGACGCGCGGCTGTCCGTCTGGGGTCAGGCCACGCGCGAGGCCGTGCAGAGCCGAGCGAACGCTCTGGCTCGCGGCGCCGTCTTGTTCGCCGAAGAAGTGGGTCGGTCCGCTGCGAAGGTGCAGGGCCCGATCGTAGAAGGCTCTGACGCCCTTCTGGCCCTGGGAGCCGACTCTCTGGCCGCGCTCGCCTCGAACCTCCTTCCGGGCGCCGTGCCGCAGTCCTGCAGGCTGCTTTGGGTCGACCCGGAGCGTCTCGAAGGGCGCATCCTCAACGCCCTCGCGCCCGCCGTCGACGCCGCGCGGACCGCCGTTCGCAAACGCCAAGCGCTCTACCGGCGCCGAGCGCGCCTGTGGAAGGACCACCCAGATCGGCTGGAAGAGCTCCGCGACGAGGTGGAGGGCCTTCGCGTTCCGAAGTGCCCGCCTCCCGCCGAGGTCGCCGTGATTCTGTCGAGCATGTTCAAGGGCGAGCCCCCGCGGCCCCGCCTCGTTCGCTGACCTTCATCGGCGCAGGCTCGCGCCGATCGCCGCGGTTCAGCGGCCCACGGCCCGCCCCATCAGCTCCCACAGCGCCGTCTGAATCCGCTGGAACCCGTCCGCGCTCGGGACGAAGTCCACGGGTCCAAACGCTGGCATCTCTCCTCGATGGTCCGCCGGAATCGGAATCAGCTCGAGCCCGCGCCTGACAGCGAGCCCCATCGCGCGCGGCATGTGCCAGGCCGAGGTCACCAGCCCCACGCGCTCATACCCTCGTTGGAGCACCAACGAATGCAGCGCTGCGATCTCCTGAGTCGTGTTGATCGGCTCCGGCAACCTCACGATCGCGCTCGCCGGAATCCCGAGCGACCTCCAAATCTCCGACGTCTGCTCCGAAATGTCCTCCTCCGACAGGCCCTCGATGCCATGCCCGGAGGTAATGAGGACGGGAGTCTTCTTCAGAAAATACAGCTGGGCGCCGAGCAGCACCCGATCACCGCTCATCGAGAGCTCGAACCGCTTGGGACCCCGCTTCGACCCTCCTCCCAGCACGAGCACCGCGTCGAACGGCAGCCCCGTCGTGAGATCGAACGCCGGATATCGTGATTCGAGCGAGCGCATGAGCAATGCCCCGATGAAGCTGCTCCCCGCGCAGTTGTAGATCGTGAGGGCGGCGGCGAACGCGAGGCCACGGCGGCGCTGACCGATCCAGAACGCAGAAGCGGTGGCAGAAAAAAGCGCCCAGAAGATGAGCCCTGCCGGCATCACCAAGCGCGCAGCCACCTTCTGCGCCAAGGGGTCGCCGATGAGCCCGACGAACGCGACGATGATACAACAGAGCGCGAGGCCGAGGTGTCCGAGGAGCCTTCGTCGGTCGCTCCTCACCGCCAGTTGTGTCGCGAGCGCCGCCACGATCCCCGCGGCCAAGCACGCCAACAGCGTGATCAGCGCGGTCGCCCAGGGTCGAGCGCCGCGCCGTCGACCCACGCGGCGTTGTCTTCGTCGAGCGGAATCTCGAAGTCCTCTTCGACACGCGGAGGACTGGGCCGGCGCGTGATGGCGACGTGGTCCGCGGGCGACGGGCCATCGAGCATTCGATCGAGCGCGTCCGCTCGCTGCGCCGCCGCGCTGTCGGCGGCGTCCGTGCGCGGCCCGTCGAGCATGCGATCGAGCGCGTCCGACTTGGGTTCTTGGGACCCCAGCATGTCGTCGATGTCGCGCCCGAGATCCTCGGAGAGCGGTGAAGCGGGCTGGACGGTCGACGGGACGGACGTAGGGACGTTGTACTCGGGAGCGGCCTTCGGCGCTTGCGACCTCTCCAGCAGATCGCGCCGCTCCTCGTCCATCATCCGCAGACCGTCGAGCAACAGGTCGATGTTGGCGCGGTTGATCGTGCGCTTCTCGGTCACGACGCCGTGTGTGATCGAGAACTTCGAGTCGCGCAGCCGCAAGATGTCGAGGAACGCAGACTCACCAAAAGCGTCGCCCGAGACCGCATGCACGATCTCGCCCTGGTTCATGTAGACGTAGCGATTCTCGTCACCCTCGAGCGTGATGAGCGCGGTCTTTCGGCCCATCTCCAAGATCTGGATGATCTCTGGAATGCTGAGGTCGCGAATGTAACCGCTGATGCCGGTCGGTCGCACCACGCCATCCACACGCTGCTCCGCGCGCTTCAAGATGATGTCGAGCCGAATGACGAGGTCGTTGATGTTGACCGGCTTGTAGAGAAAGTCTTCCGCGCCAAGCAGCAGCATGTCGCGCCGCGCATACGTGGAGTTGCGCGTCGCCATGAAAATTACCGGCGGAGGCTTCTCTCCCAGGGCCAACAGCTTCTCGTACAAAACCGGCGCGTCCATGTCCGAGAGCTCCGTGGCGCACAAGACCGCCGACGGATGCATCGACTTGATGAGCTCGAGCCCCTCGACTCCAGAGACCGAGCCCATGACCTTGTAACCTTCCGCCGACAAGCGAACGCGAAGCAACGACAGGTCCCCAGAGTCCTGCTCCAACACCACGACGGTGTCCCCGCGTTTCTTGGCCCGCGAGATCGCTTGATCCTCGGAGTTCAGGATCTCGACGAAGAACTCGACGATCTCGGGATCGAACTGCGAGCCCGCGTTGCCGATGAGCTCGTGGAGCGCCGCCTCGGGCGTGACCGCCGCCCGGTGGGGACGCGGGCTGACCATCGCCTGGTACGCGTCCACGATCGCCAGAATGCGAGCTCCGAGCGGGATCGCTCGACCCTTGACGCCGTCCGGATAGCCCGTCCCGTCATAGCGCTCGTGCGAATGGTAGATGATCGACTTCACCTCCCAGGGAAAGTCGATCTCATCGAGGATTCGAACGGTGAGCTCGGTGTGGTTGCGGATCAGCGCTTGCTCTTCCGACGAGAGATCCTTGGAGAGCGGACGAGTCAGCACGTAGCGCCACACGTCTCGAAACATGGTGGCGATCTGGAGCGAGTCGCGCATGTCTCCGTTGAGGCTCATACGATCGGCGATGAGCTGTACGTAGCGCTTGACGTAGTGGTTGTCGCCGCTTCGGAACGGGTCTTGAAGCTCCAGGAGATTGACGAGCAGCGAGACCGAATCGAGGTAGCACTTCTTGAGGCGCGCGACGTCCGACTGCGCGCTGTCGAGCAAGATGGACGACTTCAGCAAATGTCCAACTTCGTCCTTGTCGAGGATGAAGTCGCCCGGGCCGAAGCGAAGGATGTCCTCGCTCGATTGGATCGCGCCAAAGCTCGTGACGAGCACGGTCTTCGTGTCCGGAAATCGCTTCTGAATCGAGATCTTGAGGCGCCGGCCGCCCATCTCCGGCACGTTCGTGTCGATGATGACCTCGTCGAAGCGGTTGTCCTCCAAGATATCGAGCGCTTCTTCGGCCGTTCGAACGGTGTACGTCTCGAACTCCGGCTGGTCGGTGAGAAGGCTGATGCCGATGCGGACGCTCTTGTCTGCGCTCGCGATGAGGATCCGCCGCCGAGTAGGCGTTCGGGGAAGCCTTGGCCGACCTTCAGCCACCGTGCGACCTCACGATAGCCGCGCCCAGAAGGAAGCTCAACTTCGCGGTCCGACGGAGTGATTCAGCTTCGAACCAGGCCCTCGCTGCGTAGGGCATCAACCAGTGCGGCGATATCTTCGTCTGAATTGTAGAGCTGCAACGCGACGCGCAAGAGCCGTTCAGGCGAGCGCGGCCACGGGAACACCGGGACTTCGATGTGGTGGCGGGCCGCGAGCACGTCGATCAACGGGTCGAGGCCCACGGAGCTCACGGGGTCTACCTCGAGCCCTCTCGAGAGCGGAACAGGGAGCGGAACGGAAACGAGCGATCCGATCATGCTCTCCGGCGCGGGCGGTTCGATCGCGAGCGCCGCGCAAAGTCGAGCCCGTGCCTCCAAGGCCAAGGCGCGATTGCGAGCGCGGATCTCCGGCCAACCGCCCGGCACCATCGTGCCCAGGTGATCGATGGCTGCGGGAACCGTGAGCCACGCGCTCGGGTCGAAGGTCCCGGTCCAGTCGAACTCGAGCCAGAATCGCGAACGCTTGCGCGTACTGGTTGCACCGTGGCTTGGAGCGAGGGGTCGCAGCCCCGATCGCTTGTCACTGCGAGCCCACAAGAACGCGGAGCCCTTCGGCGCGCAGAGCCACTTGTGAGCGTTGGCCGTGTAGTACGTGGCGCCTGTGCTCGGCACGTCGAGATCGAGCATACCGAGGGCGTGGGCACCGTCGACCAGAACGTCGATACCGCGGGCGCCGGCCGCGTCGCAGATCGCGCGAATGGGAAAGACGAGGCCGGTGGGGCTCGTGACGTGATCGACGATCAGGAGCTTCGTGCGGTCCGTGAACGACCTCGCGATCGCTTCGGTCACCTGCGTCGGATCCGAGAGCGGAAACGGGACCTCAGCGACGACGACCTCGGCCCCCGCTCGATCGGCCACGAGCGCCGCGGCGTTCTTCACGGCGGGGTAGCCGTGATTCGTCAGGAGCAGCTCGTCGCCGGGCTCGAAGTCGAGAGAGCGCAGCACCGTCGCCACCGCGTGGGTCGCGTTCGGTACGAACACGATGTCTTCGGGCGCGGCCGCGACGAACGCCGAGAGTCGCTCCCGCGCGCTGTCGAGCAACGGCTCGAGCTCCCGCGCAAAAAAGCGAACAGGATTGGCTTCCATTTGCGCGACGATCTCGGCCTGGGCGGCGATCACGGATCGAGGGCAGGCCCCAAAAGATCCGTGGTTCAAAAAACGAACGTTCGGGTCGAGGGGCCAGAGCAGGGCGTACACCCCTGACCTATGCCACGAACGCGTTCCGCGCGTTACGGTCGCCCGCCTACGACCGAGCTCGGGCGCTGTCTGGCCCGTTGCGTCGCCGCCCTTGGGCATGGTTCGCTCACCCCGTGGATGACGGGCGGCTTCTAGAAGAGATCGCGCTCGGCAAACGCTCCGTTGCAGAGCTCGCCGGACTCGACGCCAAGGACCTCGATCGGATCGAAGGGCTCGGTGTATCGGCCTTCTCGAGCGGTCGGTTCGATCGCGCCGCCACGATCTTCTCGGGCCTGGAAGCGCTCGATCCAAAGCGCCCCGAGCACTCGCTTCATCTCGCACACGCTTTCGCTCAGAGCGGACACTCCGGGCCGGCGATCGACGCCTTCAGCCGTTACCTCGACGGCGTCGAAGCCGACGGCCGAACCGACGACGTGATTCGCGCGCTGCTCGCGCGAGCGCTGCTGTACGTCAGCCGCAACGACGATCAGCGCGCCCACGCCGATCTCTCTCGCGCGCGTGAGCTTGCGGGACAAGACCCAGGGCTCGCAAAGCTGGTCGAAGAGTTCGGACGTGATCGTTCGAGCCAGCCGCCGCGCGCGCCGAAGGGATCACCGTGAAGATCGGCCGTACTCAAACTCCCGTCTGGGGAGACACCGTCGCTCCGACCGCGCTTCGCGCGCCCGAGGCGATCTCACAGCTCGCGAGCGAGCAGCTCGAGAAGGCCAAGACACAGACGCGCGATCTCGACCTGCTCGTCAAAGCTCGGCAGGCGCTCGAGGTCGGCGAGCCGGGCGCCATGCTCAAGCGCCTCCTCCCCGAGACGCTCAAACAGCGGCCCGTACAACGCCAGCGCCCGGTCAAGATCGAGCCGAAGCGACTCGAAGCGAGCCTCCGCGCGCTCGCGGACATCTACGCCGATCAACAGGTCGACGAAGGAGAGCTCCTCTCCCTCTCCAGAGCGGAAGAACACCTCCGACGCATCCTGACTCTGCGCGATGCGCTGACGATGCTCGACCCTCCCACCAAAAAGAGGCTCGAGGCCGAGCTCTTCGCGCCGCTCGAACGACTGGCGGGGGCTGCGTCTCGCCATCGACAAGTGCTCTTCGAGGCCATCGAAGCTCGCGACCGCGCGGAGCTCGAGGCGCGCCTGCGCGAGCCCCCGTCCTACCGCCGCTTGAATCTCCCGAGACTCTCGTCGATCGGCGAGGTCAACGCGATCAACCGGTTCAAGACGGGAGACCTCGTTCGCGTGCCCAGGTCGGGCGGGCTGGCCACCCTCGGCGTCGTCGTGGGCCGCGAGCCTCAAGGAGCGCTCAGAGTCGAAGTCCAGACCAAGGAGGGCCGCGTCGGCTTGCGTGAGGTCGCCGCCAACGAGCTCAAGGAGTCCAATCCGCTCAAGATCGGCGACTACCTCGAAGTCGAAGCCAAGGGCTTCTGGGTCACCGGCCTCAAACGAGACGGGAGCCTGCTCGTGCTCGATGCCGCTGGTCGATCGGTCGATCCTATCGCGCTCCGTTCGCGCATCGAACAAGCCATCGAGGTCCAGAAGTCACTCGTTCGTACTCAAAGGATCTTCTCCGACGATCGGTCAGGCCCTCACCCATTCCCGGCCCCGAGGAACCGCCCGCTCGTCGTGCCGCGACCGCTCGACGAGAACGCCTACGTGCCGCTGGAGCTCATCTACGAGCCCGGCGCCGAGCTCGGCTTGGTCGCAGGCAGTCGAGAGAGCGGCGACGTCTATACCATCGAGACACCGCTCGGCCGCGCGGCCCTCCACTCCGGCCGCGGAGTGAACTACAAAGATTGGAACGAAGACGCGGGACTCTTGTTCGCCGACGCACGCGGACGCTTCCTGCTGGGCGTGTACGATCAGGCCGGCGGAATGGGCAGCGTCGAAGGCGAACGAGGCGCAGCCAGCGCCATCGCCGCCCAGTGTGTCTTCGATCGCATGCAGGCCCACGCGCGCGCCGAAGGCGGCGATTGCATCCCCGCGCTCGACGCCGCCGCCCGCGCCGCCCACAGAGCCATCGTCGCGAGGAGTCATCACGAGGTGACGACCTTCATCTCGGCGTTCGTCGACGAGCGGGACGCGGCCCTACTCAACGTCGGTGACTCCGCTGCCCTGCTCTTCTCCGCAGACGGCACGCCGCTCGAGCACACCGTGCCTCACGCCCTCCCGCCACCCAACAGCCACGTCGTCACCGAAGCGCTGGGATCTCTACGGAGAGAGCCGCGCGCCGACACTTACCGTTGGCCCGTGGCGCCCGGCGATTGGCTCGTGCTCGGGTCCGACGGGCTCTTCGACGCGGAGCTCAGCAAAGATCAAATCGGCGACCGCCTCGCCGCCGCCAAAACGCCGCTCGATGCGACGCGATCCATGATCGAAGAGATCCATGATCGAATGGAGCGCTACCAAGCCAAGCCCGACAACCTCACGATCGTCGTGCTGCGACTGGCCGAGTGAGTCGAGCTCGAGCTTCGAATCGTTGCTGCTCGAACGATCGATCACCAAAGACGGGCGGAGACGGCGCCAGGATCACGGCGAAGGACACCGCTACTCCGCGTTGATGATCTCGGTCCCGCTGCCAGCGTTCGCTTCGGCTTCGAGCTTCGCTGCCGCTTCCGCCTTGGCCGCGGCCTCTTCGTCCTCCCGCTTCGCCCTCGCCTTCACGAGCATCGTGAGCGACACGAGCGCGAGCAGGATGGCGATGTAGAGCACGAGCTTGCCGGGGCTCGGCAGCTTCAGGAAGGCGTTCGATTCTTCCTGCTTCGCGCTCGGCTTGAGCGCGTAGAAGCCGAGCACGGTGCCGACATTTTGGAGGTATTTCTTGATGCGGGCGTCGTCCGGATATTCGGTCTGCAGCTTGCGGTAGCACTCGAGCGCGTAGTCGATCTTCTTGAGCGACACACACTGATTCAAGAACTCTTGATGGAGCAGCTTGTTGTCGAGGTCCGCCTTGGCCGCCGCCCACGCGCGGTTCAGCGCTGCTTCTTCGGTGTTGCTCTCGATGTGGTCTTCGGGATCGACCTTCGCCTCGTCGACCTCCTTCACCAAGATCTCGCTGCGCTGAATGCCGGACCGCTTCTGTCGAAGAAAATCGATATACGAGAGGACGAACGCCCGCGCGCGCACTTCGGCGGAGAGCCGGATCGCCATGCCCGAGTTGTCCTTCGGACGAAAGACGACCCGGGCCCCGACGCTCAGCTTCTGGCCATCGCCGCGCACCAACGTCACGACCAGCGCGGTCTCGAGCGGAAGTGGGTTCTCGACCTGCAGAAACAGGCCGCCAGACGAGATGCTGCGAACTTCGCCGTTCGAAACCTTGCCGCCTTCGAGACGGGTGAGCTTGCCCGCGACCGGCGGATCGCACTCGAAACGCTCGCCACGACGGCTCTCGACCATCGGCCGAAGCTCGCCGGTCTCTCCCCACAAGGCCGCGTCGGTGACCGCAGGAAGCTCTTCCTGCGCAAGCACGAGGTCGTCCACCACGGGCTGCGGATCTTGCTCGTCCTCGGGAAACAGCGCCTCGAACAGCGCGTCATCCGATGGTGAATCGGAGAGCGCGGGCGTGGCACGCATGGGTGGGGGCGCGATCGGATCGAGCAGCGAAGGAGCTGAAGCCGGACGTCCCGCACCCATGGAGACGGTCGGCGCGTCCCAGTGGATCGGCGGCGGCGGCATCGCCGGCGGAGGCAACGGGGAGTAAGGAGCGGGCGTTCCTCTCGGAACCTCGATCGGCACCGTCGGCGCCTCGACGTACGGCAGCGGCGCGAGGTTCCCGTAGGGCGTCGGGATCGGTTGGGCGTAGCCAGGTGGCATCGACGGACGCGGATAGCTCGGGGCCAGCACCTCCGTCGCCGCCTCCGCATAAGGCGCCGGCAGAGGCGGAAGCTCCACCGGCGCTGGGATGTTCGCCAAGTATCGGTCGACGTCGCTCCAGTCCTGGCCGCCCTGCGCCGGAGGCTTGCGCCGGTTGCCTTGGTCCTGACTCACGGGCGTCCTCCGCCCCGGCGAAGAAACGACTCCGACGAGCACGGCAAGCACATGGTCGACACCAAACTCATGGTGAGATCGACTCCAATGTAGCCTGTTTCCCCGAACGTACAAAGCGCCGGGCAAGTCCCTCCGCTCGTGGGCGCCACACCGACCGGTCGACACCGCGAAATCCGTGTGCGAAGCGGCCTCCATGCCGCGAGACCGCATCGAAATCGAGGGGCTCAGGGTCGACGCGGTCGTCGGTATCTACCCCCACGAGCGCCGCATCCACCAGCGACTCGTGTTCGACGTGACCGTCGAAACGGATCTGTCCGAGGCCGGCCGCACCGATGATATCCGGTCCACCGTAGACTACGATCGGATCGCTCAGATCGTCCGCAACACCGCCACCAGCGCCACCTGGCTCGTCGAGTCCATGGCCTCCAACGTCGCCGACGCCGTCCTCGCCCTGCCGCGCGTCGAGTCCGTCCGCGTCCGCGTTCAAAAACCTGGCGCGCTCGTCGACGCCACCACCGT
This sequence comes from uncultured Myxococcales bacterium, assembly GCA_964463485.1. Classification (GTDB taxonomy): domain Bacteria; phylum Myxococcota; class Kuafuiibacteriia; order Kuafuiibacteriales; family Kuafuiibacteriaceae; genus CAYXDO01. The sequence goes on from CAYXDO010000124.1 coordinate 19,071, forward strand.
CGCCATCCTCATCTTTCGCGAACGATCCCCATCGGGTGTTCGTCCGTAGACCCGCCGCCGCGTTCCGGGGCTCCATCGAAGGCGTGCGCGCACGGATCTCCGGGACCGGCTCCTACCTGCCGGCCCGTGTCATGACGAACGCGGAGGTCTGCCTCACCGCCCAAGGAACCTCCGATGTGTGGATCCGGGAGCGCCTCGGCATCGAGACGCGCCACATCGCTGCAGACGACGAGCAAACCAGCGATCTCGGCGCCAAGGCGGCGCTCCGCGCCCTCGAGTCCGCGGAGCTCTCCCCCAACGACCTGGACGGCATCATCTGCGCCATCGGCACGGGCGACGTCATCACGCCGGCCACCGCGAGCTACGTACAGCAGAAGCTCGGCATCACCAACAAAGGGTTCGCGTTCGACGTGAAGCTCGCCTGCGCCGGAACCATCGGCGGACTCATGATGGCCCGCGGCCTGATCGAGTCCCAGCTCGCTCGCCACGTGCTCGTCGTCGGAACTCACATCATCAGCCGGGTCTCCCTCGACTGGACCGACCGCTCGACCGCCCCCATTTTCGGCGACGGCGCTGGCGCAGTGATTTTGTCCCGGTCCGACGACCCCGACGCCGGCATCATCCAGAGCCGGCTGCACACCGACGGATCACTCACCGAAATCGTCGGGATGTACGGCGGCGGCACACGCGAGCCACTCACACCAGAGCTCGTGGCCCGCGGCGGACATTTCCTCAGGATGGACGGACGCGCGGTCTGGGACTGCGCCGTCCGCGAAGTCCCCGCCGTGATTCGTGAGGTCCTCGCCGCGGCCAACCTGTCGGTCGACGAGCTCGACTTCATGATTTCGCACCAAGCCAACAAACGCCTCCTCGCGACCATCCTCGATCAAGTCGGCATCCCGCTGGAGAAGACCTTCACGAACGTCGAAAAATACGGGAACACGGTCGCTGCGAGCGCACTCATCGCCCTCGACGAAGCCGTGCGCCTGGGCAAGATTCACCGAGGAGACTTGGTGCTGTTGACTGCCATCGGGGCCGGCATGAGTTTCGGAGCCCACCTCGTCCGATGGTGAATAGCCGAGGAAAACCGTCGCGGCGGGCCGTCGTCCCCGAACCCGACGAGCACGAAGCCCACTCTCGGCCGCCCCACCGGAGCCCACGATGATGATGAAAAAGCGACCCCGCTTCGACACTCGGATCACTCGCCTCTTCGCGATCGAGCTTCCGATCGTCCAGGGAGCCATGGCGTGGCTCTCGGAGGCCGAGCTCGTGGCCGCCGTGTCGAACGCCGGCGGGCTGGGAGTCCTCGGCGCCTCGATCATGTCGGTCGACGAGTTCGAGGTCCAAGTCGTCCGCGCGAAATCACTCACCGACCGACCCTTCGCGGTCAACTTCCCGCTGGTGCTCGGTCACTACGAAGAGCACCTGCGAATGTCGCTCTCGTACGGCGTTCGCATCATCTTCGTGTCCGCGGGCTCGCCCAAAGTCATGACCCACCCGATTCACTCCGCCGGCGCGGTGTGTGTCCACGTCGTCCCGAACCTGAAGCTCGCCAAGAAAGTCTCCGATGCCGGCGTCGACGCGGTGGTGCTCGAGAGCTTCGAGGCCGGAGGGCACGTCTCCGTCGAGGGCATCACGGCGATCACCAACATCCCGAACGTCGCCAAGAAGCTGAACAAGCCACTCATCGCCGCAGGTGGGATCGTCGATGGCCGAGGCCTGGCCGCCGCCCTCTCGCTCGGCGCAGACGCCGTTCAGATGGGCACACGGTTTCTCGCGACTCAGGAGAACAACGCCCACCGAGCGTACAAAGACCTGCTCCTCGAAGCGGACGAAGGAGACGCGCTCGTGTATGGTCTTCGCCACCACCCTGGGCGCGCTCTCCGCTCCAACGCGATCGAACAGATCGTCGCGCTCGAGACCAACGGCGGGACCATCGAAGACGTGCGCAACTTCATTGGCCGGGGCCGCGCCCGAAAAGCGGCCCACCACGGAGATCTCGAGCAGGGCATGTTCTACTCGGGCGCCGGAGCCGGCAACATCGACGACGAGCCCACGGTCTCCGAGCTGATGAGCCGAATCGTCGATGAGTTCGTCGAGGCAACTCAGCGCCTCGCCTCCTTCCTTCCTTGAGTCGGCGGTCGACCCATCGAGCCGCCCTGCTCATCACCCTGTGGGGCTGCCACGAATCCGTACCCACGCCGCCGCCTCTGACTCTCTCCGACCGAGATTCCGCAGTCTCTGGGCTCCCTCTGCCCACTCGGACCGATCCGAATTTCCGGCGCGGCATCTCCCTCGGCCTGTTCGCGAGCGCGGCCCGCCGCGGAGACCGCGCGCGGATCTACTCGGTGTTGCTCGACGAGATCGTCGCGATCGGCGCCTCCGACGTGGGAATCGTCGTCTCCTGGGCTCAGGCCGATGTACGTTCTTCGACCATCGCGCCAGACCCAGCCAGCACCGACCGCGAGGAGCTCCTCGCGACGCTGTCGCTCGCCCGCGCCAAAGGCCTCCGAGTCTTCCTCATGCCGATCGTCAAGATCGTCGCGATGAAGGGTCCAGAGTGGCGAGGCACTCTGGCGCCCACCGACCCCGAAGCGTGGTGGCGATCTTATCGGAGCTTCATCCTGACTCACGCCGAGCTCGCCCAGGCCGCCGAAGCAGACCTCTTTTCGATCGGGAGTGAGTTGGTGAGCATGGAGCGGGAAGACGCCCGCTGGCGCGCGCTCGCAGCCGACGTGCGCGGGATCTATCGAGGTCGACTCACCTACTCGGCAAACTGGGATCACTTCGAGCCCGTGCCATTTTGGGACGCGGTCGACGTGATCGGTATCAGCGCCTACGCCCCGGCGTCGACCAAGCGAGATCCGACGGAAGACGAGCTGCTTCACGGAATCTCCACGTTCAGAAGCCAAGCGCTGTCGTTCGCCGTCGAGAAGAACATGAAGCTCGTGCTCACCGAAACCGGTTTCCCTTCCCACCCTCGAGGAGCATTTCGGCCGTGGGATTATCGAGAAAAAGAGGGACCCGACGTGGGTCTCCAACTCCGGGCCTATCGGGCCTTCTATCGAGCTTGGCAAGGCACGACTCGCCTCGAGGGCGTCTTCTTGTGGAATTGGTTCGGGCTCGGCGGATCTGCCGATGCTGGCTACACGCTCCGCGGAAAGCCAGCGGCGGCGGTCATCGCGCGCTGGTATCGTGGTCCATGGGCCGCCAAGTGACGAATCGACCTGCCCTCGCGGGCGCGGGCTTGCCGCTCCTCGCCTTCGCGTGCGTGCCCTCGTCTGTGAGCCTCGATTGGCCTTTCGAACAGCCTGCCGGAACCTTCATTTCGGTCGCCCGAAGTCATGAGACCGAGTCGTTCTTCGTTTCGCCCGACGCAGGAGCGCGCGCGCTCGGCCCCGAGCTCGAGCTCACCGTCGCTTCCTTTCGGGAGCGCCCTGCGGAGCTCGGATTCGCCTCGGGTCCGCTCACTCCGTCGGCGAACGGCTGCGAGCTCCCGCAAGCGGTCGAAGTCTTTTCGTACTCGGAACGCCAGGGATGGCAACGCTCCCCGGATCTCGCAGCCATCGGCACCATCAAACGCCCCTGCCCCGACGACCCCTGCGTGGAGCTCCATCCGCGCATACTCTCCCTCCAAGAGGCCGGCGCAGTGACTCTCGCCGCGCCGCTCGACGAGCGCCGAGCATTTCTGGTCAACTTGGCCCGAACCTCGTGCACGTCCGCCGGGTTCGCTTACGTGTTCGAAGCTCCCGACCAAGTCCGACCCCTCGGCCCGACTTACCCGGTGTGGAAGAGTGCGGCTCGCGGTGAGTCCGTGTTTGCCAACATCGACGACGGCACCGCGACCGGACCCACCTATCGCTTCGACTTGAAACAAATAAGCGAGGCGATCGACCACGGGACTTCGATCGAGGCCGAGCTCGTGTCCGATCGGACCGAGCGCTTCGAGGCGATGGTCACCTCGCCTGTCTCCGAACCTCTCGAAGTGTTCGCCTTGAACGGTGACGGAACTCTCTTCGAGCTTTCGGACTCCGTTTGGCGAGTCGTCGGCTCGAGCCCCGCCCTTCCTTGGAGCAGGCGCGGAATGGTCTGGCTCGAGCCAGGCACCATCGTCCAGGCTCCCTACGAAATCGACACCGATCCGACCCTGCGAAGCCGCACCCGAAACGAACCTCTCTCTATCCCACGAACCCCGGGCTCCCAAATCTGGGCGATCCTGACCGCGCCGGGACTCGGACCCGTCGTGACCACCTTCCACCCCAACGTCGCCGAGATATTGGATTTGAGAGCACGCCGAAAATTATGGAGCGCTCCCTCGACCTTCCTGGAATTCGAAAGGTACCGGGGCGTCGCGTCTTCTGACGGACTCACCATCGCCGTAGGTCATCAGTTGGTGCTCGAATTCGTGAAGGTCCTCCCACCCATCGGCAGCTCCGACGTATGCCCGCTTCGTCCGCTGACGCAGGCGATGAGATGGGAGAACGCGTTGCCGCTGGGCGGCGGGTTCTTGGTCACCGGCGGGACCTACGCGAGCACCAAAGTGGCCGAGCTCGCCTTCGTGAGAGTGGAATGACCGAAAAAGTCGTCCTCGCCGTCTGCGTCGGATGAGTTGCCGCACTCTTGGTCGGTCGTCCGCTCTCTCATGCGACCCACTCGGCGACGGCGACGCGCCTGGCGACGGCGTCGGCAGGTCTCGTCGGTCAGCCCACATCGAGGCGGTGAACCACGGGGATGTCACGCCGCCGGATCAAGCTGACGACGGGCAAGGTCGAGGTCGGCGAGGGCGGCCTTACGGCCCTCGTCGTTGTCCTCGCACTCCACCTCGATCGCGGCGCGGATGCGCGTACCGGGTTTGCGGATACCTTCGACGTCTCGCACGGGAACACCTTCGAGCGTGGTCTCGAATGCGTAGCGGGTCCCGTCAACATAGGTGTGAATCACGATGCGCATGGAGGCCTCCTCATGGCACCGCGACAGGCGCCATCGACCTCATAGACCGAGTACCCGTCGAGGCGCGACGGAGGATCGTCCGGCTCGGTCTCGAACCCGCGCTCGAGACGAATCGCGTCCTGCAGAAACCGATACAGCGACGAGACGTACTCCGCGCGCTTCGGGATCAAGAACTCCCAGATCACGGCGTCCCATGCAGCGCTCGCCGCGTCCTCTACCGGAAGGTCCACGCGCAGCATGCTCGCACAGGCTCGCCTCGGCGAACAAGGTTGATTAGACCGCGACTCGTCCGCGTTGAGCCGTTCCCCGGGTTCACCGGTGACGACAACTTTCTGCTCCGCCAGCATGGCGCGCTCTCGGCTGCGGCGACCCGGCTGCTCCACGTGCCTTTCGTGAAACTGCCTCGTATAGTTTCGGTCCCAGCCCGGATCTGGAGGTGAACTTAGCGCGGAAGCGCAGTATATCGCGGCGGTGAGCTCCGCGCATCTCGTGCTGCCTTCCCCGTCGACGCCCTTCTCCGAGCCGATCGCCATCACCGGCATCGGCTGTCGCCTCCCGGGCGGAGGGCTCGGCCCTCGTCGTTTCTTCCGAGCCCTGCTCGACGGCGTCGACGCGATTCGCGAAGTGCCCGCGGACCGCTGGGACTGGCACGCGTACTTCGACCCTGAGCCTGGGCGTCCCGGTCGAACCTATGCCCGCTGGGGTGGGTTCATCGACTCCATCGACCGCTTCGACCCGCGCCCGTTTGGGCTCTCCGCTCGGGAAGCGCCCCACATCGACCCGCAACAACGGCTGCTGCTCGAGGCCGCGTGGGAAGCTCTGGAAGATGCCGGCCAACCCATTCAGCCATCTCGGACGACCAACACGGGTGTGTTCGTCGGCATCTCCACGAATGACTACAACATCATTCAAGCGCGCACGCCCGAGGTCGACCCGTACACCACGCCGGGCACGGTGATGAGTATCGCGTCGAATCGAATCTCATACTGTCTCAATCTCACCGGACCCAGCGTCTCGGTCGACACCGCGTGCTCGTCCTCGTTGGTCGCGGTGCACGCGGCCTGCCGCGCGCTCGAGAACCGTGAGTGCGACTCTGCCATCGCTGCGGGCGTGAACACGCTGATCTTGCCGTATGAGTTCGTCGCGTTCTCCAGCATGACCATGCTGGCAAAAGACGGCCGATGCCGCGCCTTCGACGCGCGAGGCAGCGGCTTCGTTCGCGCCGAAGGCGTCGGCGCCATCGTGTTGAAGCGGCTCTCGGCGGCTCTCCGAAATCACGACCGCATTTACGCGCTCATCCGGGCCACCGGCGTGAATCAGGACGGCCGAACGCCCGGCATGACGGTACCCAGCGAAGAAGCTCAAGAAGCGCTGGTGCGCCAAGTCCTGACTCAGGCCTCGGTCAATCCTTCGGACGTCAGGTACGTCGAAGCGCACGGAACGGGGACGCCGGTCGGCGACCCCATCGAGGCTCGCGCCCTCGGCGGGGCGTTGTCCCTCGGAAGACGCGACGACGACCCCCTCCGGGTGGGCTCGGTCAAGACGAACATCGGACACCTCGAGGCCGGCGCGGGCATCGCAGGCATCATCAAGCTGGCGATGAGCCTGTACGAAGACAAGATTCCGCCGAACCTGCACTTCGAAGTGCCCAATCCGGCGATCGACTTTCAGAAGCTGAAGCTCAAAGTCATGACTCGGGTCGAAGCTTTCGGGCCCGGACCCAAGCTCGGCGGCATCAACTCGTTCGGATTTGGCGGAACCAACGGTCACGCGCTGCTCGAAGCGCCACCGCGCGGAGACTCCACGCCCAGAGACTCCACGCCCAGAGACTCCACGCCCAGAGACTCCACGCCCCGAACCTCCGTCCCGAACCAGCTCGAGCCCGACGAAGCCTCCGAGGAGGAGCCCCGGGCCGAGCTCCTGGTACTCTCTGCAAAGACCGAGGCCGCCCTCAAAGACGCGGCGACTCAGCACGCCGCCTTGTTTCGTGGCCAGAGCGAAGTCGCACTCACTTGTAGTCTCACCGAGCTCTGCGCGGCCTCCGCCCTCCGACGCGGTCACCACGAGCAGCGCCTCGCGGTGGTCGCCACCTCGCCAGACCAGTTCGGCGAGGCCCTCGCGTCGTTCGCTCGCGGAGACCCCCACCGCGATCTCTCGGTCGGCTCACCGGTCAAGGACCCTCGCCTCGCCTTCGTATACAGCGGCCAAGGCCCCCAGTGGTGGGGTATGGGTCGGGAGCTCTATCACCAGGAACCCATCTTCCGAAGGAGCATCGAGGCCTCCCACGCCGCCCTGGAAAAAGCCGGCGGCTGGTCGCTCCTCGAGGAGTTGCTCGCCGACGAGGCAGACTCCAAGATGAAGGACACCGCGATCGCTCAGCCGGCGATCTTCGCCCTTCAAACCGCGCTCACCGCGCTGTGGAAGTCCTACGGGCTGGCCCCTGCGGCGGTCGTGGGACACAGCGTGGGTGAGGTCGCGGCGTTTCACGAGGCCGGGATCTACACCCTCGAAGACGCGATGAAAATCATCTACCACCGCGGGCGCACCATGAGTCGCGCCCCGGGCGGCCGAATGCTCGCTGCAGGGATCACGGCGGCCGAAGCCGAGCGGTACGCGGCTCGCTCCTCGGGCCTCGTCTTCGTAGCGGCGCTGAATAGCCCTGGCTCGGTGACACTCTCGGGCGACGGCAAAGCGCTCGCGGAGATCTCCGCGGACCTCGATGCCAAGGGGGCGTTCGCTCGATTCTTACAAGTGCCGTACGCCTTTCACAGCGGCCAGATGGATCCGGTACGAGGCGAGCTTCTCGAGTGCCTCCGGGACTTGAGGTTCGAGCCTCCGCGGCTTCCGATCATCTCGACGGTGACCGGTGAGCTCGTGACCAGGAGCTCGGACCGAAGCGGTGAGTATTGGTGGAAAAACGTCCGCCAGACCGTTCGCTTCGCACCCGCCATCGACGTGCTCGGCGCCGAGGGGCTCACGCATTTTCTCGAGATCGGTCCGCACCCGGTGTTGGGCGCGTCGATCAAGGAGTGCCTGTCGAGCCGCGGCGCCGTGGTCTCCCTCCCCACGCTCCGGCGCGGCTCCCCGGAGCGCGCCACGTACCTGTCGTCGCTCGGAGCTCTTCACACGCTCGGACACGAGGTGCATTTCTCGACCCTCTACCCAGAGGCAACTCAGGTCGATCTTCCCGGATACCCATTTCAGCGCGAGCGATTCTGGGCGGAGCGCTACGAGAGTATGGTGGCCCGGGTCGCGCCGCCGAAGCACGCGATCATGTCGGTCGACCTCGGCGCGGTCGAGCCCGTCTGTGAAGGCCGGCTCGATCCGAGGCTTCTACCGTGGCTCACCCATCACGCGATCGAGCGGCGGCCCGTCTTTCCGGGAGCAGGATACTTGGAGATCGTACTCGGCGCGCTGCGTGATCTCGGCGCCCGCGGATCCATCGAGTTGGAGGACGTCGAGCTGGAGAAGGCGTTGTTCCTTCCGACGAGCGAGGAGCCCGCGGTCGTGCAGCTCGTCCTCCGACTCGCGGAGTCCATCTTCGAAATCCACGGCCGCGTCGGCGAAGGACGAGCGGCCTTCGCTCAACACGCCCGCGGGAGGGTGCGACAATTTACGGGGCCCGAGCCACCGAGGGTCGCACGCGCGGAGCTCTTGGCCAGGCTTGGTGAGCCGGTCGACGCTCGCGCGATGTATTCACGCTTCGAGGAGCAGGGGCTCGATTTCGGCCCTATGTTCCAAACGATTCAGTCCGCGCGCCGATCGAAGGGCGAGGCCCTCGGGCGGGTAGAGCTTCCGACCGTCGTCCATGAGGATCTCACTCATTACGTGATTCACCCCGCGCTCCTCGACGGTTGCCTTCAGGTGGTCGCCGCCGCGCTGCCGGAGGACGATGAGATGCTCCAGCTGCCCGTTCGCTTCGATCGCGTCCGCTCCTTCGGCCTCGAGAGCGGCGCTCGTGCACTCTGGGCGCTCGCCGTGATTCGAACCCACGACCGACGCGGGACCCTCGCCGACGTCACCGCCTTCGACGACTCGGGCAGAGTTTGCCTCGAAATCCTCGGATTCAGGACGCGCGCCCTCGGCAGCGTGAGCCGGGACTCGCTCGGGGAGCTCACGTACGAGCTCCGGTTCAAGCGGGCTCCACTCGAGGGCGACTCCCGGCGGCCGGTGAGCCTCGATTTCGGAGTGCTGACTTCCGCGTTGAACGAGCATGCGCGACGGTGCTCCGAGTTTCTCGGGCCCCGTACTCAGGCGACTCGCGATCGAGTCGCGGAGCATGTCAGGAGCTTTGTGCACGACGCCGTCGGAGAGTCTGTCGGGGCGCCCATCCTCCGTCAGTTCGCGCTTGATCCGAAGCTCGGTCTCGCCGACTCGACGGCGGCGTTGATCCGCGATCTTCCCTCGACGTTGCCAGAGCTCTCGCTGCTCGAAGCGGCACGAAAACCCATCTCGGGCGTCGTGAAGGGAGCGACCCAGAGGCTCGACCCAGCCGAGCTCGCGCTCGCGCTCGAGGCCTACGAAGCGGGAGCCCACGACAATCGAACGCCGGCCTTCGTGGTCGCCCGCGCGGTCGCTGAGTACGCGCGGGCGGCTCCCGAGGGTCGAGCGCTGCGCGTGATCGAGCTTGGCGGGAGCACCGCGGCGCTCTCTGCTCGCGTGCTTCCCGAGTTGCCTGACTCCTCTAGTTATTTGTTCACCGATCGAACGGACGGGCTCTTCTCCATCGCCGAGGCGAAGCTCCGCGAGTATCCCTTCGCGCGCACCAAAATCCTCGACTTCGACGCCGACTTCGAGAGGCAGGGTCTCGAGCTCGGATCCTTCGACCTTGTGATCGCGCGGGAGGTCCTCTCCGCGTCGAGCCGCGCCGCCCACACGATTCACTCGGCGCGGCGTCTGCTGGCCCCTGGAGGTCTGTTCGTGGGAATCGAGCCAGAGATACTCTCGCCGGTCGAGGAGCTCACCGTCCACCTCGGCCGCGCGCCGAGCTCCGACCCGATTCGTCCAGAGGGTCGGCTCCTGACTCGGGCTCGATGGCTCACACTCCTTCGCGACGGAGGCTTTGCAGACGCGAGTGTGATCGCACAGTCTTCCGATCCGGGGAAGATCGTGCTCCTCGCGAGGGCCTCGGCCGCGGCGACGATCTCGGCCACGCCCGCGACCGCTCCGGCCGACAAGGGGTCGTGGCTGGTGTTCGGAGACGAAAAGGGGACCGCTCCGACGCTCGCCAAGAAATTGGTGCTCAAAGGACAACGAGTCACCGTCGTTCGAGCTGCAGCTGCTGCTGCTTCGCCCACCGCCGCGGATTTCGACCGAGCGCTCGGAGCGACCGACTCCGGCCTGCTTCGTGGGATCGTGAGTCTCGCGGGCCTCGACGCCCCCCCCCTCGAAGCGGACCAAGCTCAGGCGACGGCCCGTATTCTCCACGGAACCCTCGCGCTGGCCCAGGCTCTCGCGCGGCGGGACAAACGTGCTCCGCTCTACTTGGTGACGCGAAGAGCCCAGCCCGTCGGACGCGGAGGCGAGCAACTCTCTCCGCTGGCAGGCGCGCTGCTCGGGCTCGGCCGGACCTTCTCGAGTGAGTTGCCGGTCTTGGGCACCCATCTCATCGATCTCGATCGAGTCGACGACGTCGAGCTCGATGCCGTCGTGAGGGAGCTTCTCTCCGGGAGCTCGGAAGACGAGGTGGCGCTCCAAGGCGAGGCGAGGCTGGTGCCTCGGTTGATTCGAGGTGGTTCGGAGAAGCCTGCGCGCGTCCGCGCGAGTCTGGCCGACCGACCGGCGAGCCTCGAAGCACCCAACCCAGGCGCGCTCGACGCGCTCGTGTTCAGAGATCGCCCCCGCCGATCGCCAGCGGCCCACGAGATCGAGATCGAGATCGAGGCGGCCGCATTGAATTTCCGCGACGTCATGAAGGCGCTCGGGATCTATCCCGGAGACGCCCCGGACGCGTCCGTGCTTGGCGACGAAGGCGCGGGTCGAGTCGTCGCAGTCGGATCCGGAGTCAGCCGATTTGCCGTTGGGGATGAAGTCATCGCGGTCGGCGGTGGGTACCTTGGAGGTTTTCGAACGACTCACGAGTCGTTCGCCATCAAGCGCCCCCGCGGCATGACCGCGGAAGAGGCCACCACGACGCCTGTGGCCTATATGACTGCGCGCTACGCCCTCATCGACCTGGGTCGGATGAGAGAGGGCGAGCGAGTGCTGATTCACGCCGCGACCGGCGGGGTGGGTTGGGCCGCCGTCGCGTTAGCGCTCGCGAAGGGAGCGCAGGTGTTCGCGACCGCCGGAAGTCCTGAGAAGCGGGCGCTGCTCCGTAAGCTCGGCGTCTCCCACGTGATGGACTCGCGAAGCCTGGAGTTCGCCGACCAAGTCATGGAGGTCACGAAGGGTCGGGGTGTGGATCTCGTCTTGAACTCACTGGCTGGGGACGCGATAGAAAAGAGCTTGAGCGTCCTCGGTCCACGGGGACGTTTCCTCGAGATCGGCAAGCGGGACATTTACGGAAACACGAGAGTCGGGCTGCGGCCGTTCAGAAACAGCCTGTCGTATTTCGCGATCGACTTGGGCGCCACCATGGAGCCTGACTTCGTGAAGCCTCTGTTATCCGCGCTCGAGCACGACCTCGTAACGGGCGCGTTCAGGCCCCTCCCCTTCCGAGCCTATCCGATCGGAGACGCCGTGAGCGCGTTCCGAGCCATGACTCAGGCGAGGCAGATCGGGAAGCTCGTGCTCTCGATGCCCGGAGAGAGTGTCTTCGTCGACCCAACACCACCGAGGCGCTCGGAGCTCTGCGGCGCCGACGGCGTCTACGTCGTGACGGGCGGGACCAGCGGCTTCGGTCTCGAGTCGGCGCGATGGCTCGTCGACAACGGTGCTCGACACCTCGTCCTCATGAGTCGCTCCGGCGCGGCTTCGGAGACCAGTCGAACGGCGATAACTTCGCTCGAGAAACGCGGCGCGAGCGTCATCATCGAGAAGTTGGACGTCGCCGACGAGGTCGCGCTGACCCAGGCGCTCGAACGAGCCCGCTCGGGAGGAGGGAGGATTCGCGGCGTGATCCACTCGGCGATGGTCCTCGACGACGCGTTGATTGGAGATCTCACCGCCGAGCGCTTCGCGAAGGTCATGCGGCCCAAGGCCTTGGGCGCCAGAGCGCTCAAACGCGCGACCCACGCCGATCAGCTCGACTTCTTCGTGTTGTACTCGTCGGTGAGCTCGGTGATCGGCAACCCTGGTCAAGCGAGTTACGCGGCAGCGAACGCTTACCTCGACACACTCGCGCATGAGTGCAGGAGGCAAGGGATCCCTGCGCTCGTGGTGAATTTCGGACCCCTCTCGGAGGTCGGTGTGGTGACCCGGGACGCGAAGCTCGAAGCGCACTTTGCGCGAATGGGTTTGAGCCCCTTGTCCGTGAGCACGGCGCTACGAGCTCTGGGTCGCCTGCTGCGGAAGGGCGCTTCCGACGCGGTCGTGCTCGACGCTCGCTGGGACCAGTGGGCCAAGACTTCGGCCGGACAAGGGCCGAAATATTCGGAGCTCATGGTCAAGTCAGGCGCGGAAGACCGAGCGTTGCATCTGCGAGACGTGCTCGCGCGTTCGCCCGGCGAGGAGCTGCAGAAGGTAGAAGCTTTTCTTCGCGAGCAGATCGGAGGTGTGTTGCGAGCGCCGGCCGCCAAGCTCGACCCGGACCGTCCGCTCACCGAGCTCGGCTTGGATTCGCTCATGGCCGTAGAGCTCATGAATCGGATCGAGCTTCAGCTCGGAGTCAGCTTACCCACGGGTAAGTTTCTCGGAGGCTCTAGCATCAAGAGAATGTCCGGAGTGCTGATCGAGCTCCTCAGATCCAAACCCGCGGAGGTCCAAGAGGGTGTCGTACCCATTCGCGACACTGAGCTCGAGCAGCAGGTGCGGCTCGACGCCGACCTGTCCTTTGGCTCCTATCGTTACGACGCCCACCGACTCTCGAATCCGCGCGGCGTGTTCGTGACCGGTCCGATGGAGATGGTCGGTGCGCACCTCGTCTCGGAGCTCGTGGAAGCCACCGGCGCCAAAATCTTCTGCCTGGTCGACGCCAAGGATGAGAATGAGGGATCCCAAATTCTCGCGCGCCGATTCGACGAAGTGGGCGTAGGGAGCTCGATTCCGAGGGAGCGCTTCGAGCCCGTCGTGGGCGACCTCGCTCGACCTCGGCTGGGTCTCTCGGACTCCAGCTTCGGGGCGCTGGCCGAGTCGGTGGACGTGATCATTCACAACGGGGCCCTCGTGAATCACGTCGCGCCCTACTCCCAGCTCGCGCCGGCCAACGTGAGGGGGACGGTCGAGGTCATTCGGCTGGCTCTGGCGGGGTCGATCAAACCCATTCACTACGTGTCTGGATTGTCGTCGCTCACGGCCCATCTCTGCAAGCCGGACGAACCCATCCTGGAGTCTGATCCCCTGTTGGCGAGTGGCCGGCTCGCGGGTGGGTATGCGCAGAGTCGATGGGTTGCGGAGAAAATCCTGGGCCTCGCGAGCGAGAGGGGCTTACCAGCGGCCATTTATCGACCTGGGTTGCTTCTGGGCGACGTAGGCGACGCCGCGGCCAACGTGGACGACCTGGCGTGGCGCGCGCTGGCCGCGTGTGTAGAGGTCGGCGCGGCGCCGGAGGGTGGTTGGGACGTCTTCCTGACGCCGGTGAGTTACGTGAGGCGAGCGCTCGTGTCGTTGATGCTCCGCGTGGAGCCCGTCGGATCGACGTACCACTTGGTGGCGAGCGACGTCGGATCGATGGCGACACTCTCGGAGCGACTTCGGGAGTTTGGCTATTCGGTGAGCGTCGTGCCGAGGGAGGAGTGGGAGCGGAGAGTGAAGGCGGCCACGGTGCGTGACCCCAGCAACCCGCTGGTGCCCTACGTGTTGCTGCCGAAGGACGTGGTCTCGGGGCTCGCGGCGCAGGGTGGGTTTCCAAGAGTCGACGACAGGGGCACACGAGCTGCTCTCGAGGGTTCTACGATTTCTTGTCCGGCCGTCGGGCCCTTGGTTCGAGCGTGCCTTTCACGGTTCGTGGAGGTCAGCGCGTGGAAGAAGCCGTGACTCGGCGCGCGAGCTGTTGCTGCGGTCAGCTCGAGGTGATTTGCACCGGGGAGCCGATTCGCGTCTCGGTGTGCCATTGTCATGCCTGTCAACGACGCACGGGCAGTGTGTTCGGGGCCCAGGCAAGGTTTCGGCTGGAGCAACTCAGCGTCCAAGGTGAGCGCTCTGAGTACACACGCACGGGAGACAGCGGAGGCAAGGCCACGTTTCGCTTCTGTCCGACATGCGGTTCGACCGTGTTCTGGGAGCTCGACGGGTTGCCTGGGATGGCCGCGGTCGCGGTCGGCGCGTTCGCGGACCGCGACTTTCCGAAGCCGACCGTGTCCGTGTACGAGGACCGGCGGCATGCGTGGGTTGTCACGGACTTCGCGGCGGAACACTACGACTGACTGAGTTCCTCGGCCACTGTGCGCGTTCCCGAGTGTGGCGATCGATCGGTGTGCGACGCGTTGCCGTTCGGACTCATAGCCAGGCGGA
>CAYXDO010000125.1:0-33486 GCA_964463485.1 uncultured Myxococcales bacterium
CCGGAGGGACCGTCGCAGAATACTCATACCAAACCTCGTGGGGGTCCATCGGCGGTCCCATGTCACAAAGATCCATAACACCGAGGAAACTTTCCGTCTGCAGCAGAATATGAGGAGCCGGGGCCTCCGCCTTCCACTCAGTTTCGCAGAACACGTCGGTGGCCCGCCTCAGCGCATCCTCCTCGTTCTCCGCATCGATATTGATGATAAGAACTTCGTAGAGGAGCTCTGGGGCTCTGCCGTCTGAGAAAACGGTCTCGATGCGGAACAACGCTTTGACACCAAATCGCATGTCTTCTTACGGGTATGGGTCTTCGTCGAACAAGTCAACAGACTGCTCTGGATTTCTCGCGCAGTAACCGTCGAATGTGCTGAGGCAGATTCCAAGGAAGAATGCTTGCAACTTCCTCCTGTGCGGCTTTGAGCCTCTTGTAGACGGTAAGTCGGCCGGCAAGGTCGTAGTCGTAGTCGAACGCCTTCGTCGCGCCGTTCACCCTCTCGGTCGTCACGTCGATGCGGCCGAGGTCGTCTCGGATGTAGTCGACCTCGAAGACCACGACGCCGCTCACTCGAGCTCCCCGTGTCCGATGTAGTGCTCTCGGGCGGTGCCCGGCACCGCTCGGAATCGGGGGAACGGTGCCCGGCACCGCTCGGAGGCGGAGGCACCGTTTTCGGACAGTGCTCGGCACCGCTCGGAATCGGGCGGGGCACCGCTCGGAATCGGGGGAGGACCCAACTCACTTCCCTTCGTGAGGCGTTTCGCACTTCTCTTCGGGGCCGATCTCCAGCGCGACATTTTTTGGGCCCTTCGCCATTATTTCGACGCTGAGTTCCGCCTTGGCGGACGATGGATTCTCCTCGTCGTATTGCGCAACAAATTTCGACGCCCAGTCGATCCAGTCGCGTGTTTGCGACGCCGAGGTCTTCCAAATCACGCCCCAAATCAGCCGAAACCACGTCGGACCGACCGCCGGTTGCCGTAACAACAAGTCGCGGGCAAACTTTGCGACGGGTTCAAACCACGGCTTTCGCGGCCTTTCGAGGAAATGGACCGAAATCGCCCGCCTCGCAAATTCGGCAGCGCGATCGTGATCGTTCCTGTCGTAGCTCAGGTTGGTCAGAATTTCCAACGCATCGAAGCTTGTTGGGTTCAGCTCAAGTAGACGATTCGCAAAGGCCTCGGCGCCTTGCGGATCTCCGTTCAGCAGCGAGCCCAGAGCCAGCGCTAACAATGTGCCTGGATTGTTGGGATCCGAAGCAAGTCTCTCCCTAAGCTCCTGGAGGGAGCCATCGTAGTTGCCTGAACCAATCTTGAGCGCAAGCCGGAAATCACGCTGCACTGCTATCTCTCGTTTCAAAATGGTTTGATAAGGCTTCGAGCGGCGCAGGCAAGATTGCCGCGGCCTTGACGGTCGCGCAAACTGCCTTCGCTTCGGACCGCAGGGACCTCTTCCACGACATGCAGGCGCCGGCTCGGACGGTGCCCGCGCTCGGAAACGGCCGGTCGTACTGGACAGGGTAGTCGGCGTTGACGAGCTGGGTCAATAGCCGCAGGTCCGAGTCGTAGACGTTCGTGATCGCGCCGTGCACCGTGCTGGTCAAGGTCGACTGGGTAAGTAAGCTGACTTCCGTCGTAGGCGAAGGTCAAAGTCCCTCCGCCAGGCGCGGTGACGGTTTCGACGCGGTCCGCGAAGTCATAGCTGTACCCATAGACGCCTGCACTCGTGACCACGGAGGTCATCCGGCCGGCCGGGTCGTAGTCGAAGTCTATCACCCGCCGGACAGGAGCACGGAAACAACGACTCAGGCTGACATGGTCACCCGCGTCCTCGACTCGACCCCCCGAAAATCGCTGCGAGACGCTGCTCCCGACGGCCGCGTTCGGACATAGCCTGCGACTCGTATGCCGCCGACGGACTAAGACCCGGCCCTCAGGATCGGTGACGGACTCGGGACCGGTGACGGACTCAGACCCGGTGACGGACTCAGACCCGGTGACCGACTCCGACCCGGTGACGGACTCCGACCCGGTGACGGACTCAGACCCGGTGACGGACTCAGACCCGTGACGGACTCAGACCCGGTGACGGACTCCGACCCGGTGACGGACTCAGACCCGGTGACGGACTCAGACCCGGGTGACGGACTCCGACCCGGGTGACGGACTCAGACCCGGGTGACGGACTCAGACCCGAGTGACGGACTCAGACCCGGGTGACGGACTCAGACCCGGGTGACGGACTCAGACCCGGGTGACGGACTCAGGCCCGGTTACGGGCTCAGGCCCGGTTACGGACTCGAGCTCGGCCAATAACTTGGCCACGGCCTCGCGGGTCACCGACTCGGTCGCGGGTCACTCCGATTCGAGCAAAAATTCAAATGCACGTACGGATCAGACCGCCGCGAAACGGCTTCGTTCAACAGGTCGCTGAAGAAGCTCCGAAACTCATGCCGTGCCCGCGACCGATTCACCGGTAAGCGATGGAATTTGCTAATCCATGCCGATTACGTGCGGCGTCGCGGCCGACAGAAAATCGACTTTTGCGGCGACCTAGCTAAGTCATCGGTTCCTTTCAGAATCGCCGCTCGACTTGGGCTGAGCCCGCCGAAGCTCGCCTTCTACGCGGTGAAGGAGCGTGGCCATCCGCAAGACGTTTTCTGTGGCTGCCGCCTCGGTGAACTCCATCGTCAGGGAAGCGGCGTCCCATGGTCGGTCGCGCTCGTTCAGTTGCTTGATTGCGCTCCAGCAGCGCGACTTGAGCACGGCGAAATCCTCGGGGCCCAACTGGCGACCGAGCGGCGGCGGGTCGCTCTCGTCGAAGTCCAAGACGTAGCGGAGAGCGAAGACGTAGCGGAGAGTCTCGTCGGGTTTGACTCGAATGACTCTCTGCACCTCGAATCCGACTTCGAAGTTCTTCAGGGTCACCTTGACGCAGCCGGCCGGAAGCTTGACGCCCACCAGCGGCGTCTCGCCCAGCTTCATGTCCCCGTAGTAAACCGTCGCGCGGGGCTCCGAGTCGATCGCGACGAAGCCAGGCTCCTCGCCCTCGAGCAGGACGCAGTCGCCGCCCGCGGTGTTCGGCCCGTTCTTCGGCCTCTTCATGTCAGCCACGGCGGAATCGATCGCCCTCCGCAACCCTTCCGCCGAGCACGTGTTTCGTGAGACGGCCCCTCGCACCGAGGCGCCGTTGACCAAGTCACGCAGCTTCAGTGTGAGCACGCACTCCTTGCCCTGCTTCTCAATCCCCGCAACCAAGGAGTGACTCGCGCCGACCCGACGCCCGAGCTCGTGCTGGCAGCTCACGTCGAAACATTCGGCACGCGAAGCGGCTCTCCGGGAATTCAAGAAGGACTCGACGCTCTCGCTTGGAACGACTCTGGGCATGGACCGGACGAGGCTGGCGACCAAGTATTCGCTCAGTGTCGATATCAGCCGCTCGTCGCGCTGTTCGAGCCTTCCGAGCTGTCCGGCTGCAATGGGCAAGGCAGCGACGACCGGGTCGCGCGAGTCGCCCGGCCTCGAGCGACCGCTCAACCTCGACGCGGTTTCGATCAACCCATCCAACAGAGCGCTCTCCGTGCAGGCGCCCCTCCAAGACCAGGCTTCCTCGATCAGCGGCGTGGCGACATAAGTGGAGGTCGAAATGAGGACGCACCGCGGGCCGAGCGGGAGAATGCGAGTCCTCACCACGGCGTAAGGCACCGTAAGGAAATAACTTGCAGCATTTCCTATCCTTTCCACGGATGCACTAAGGGCCCGTATCCTACTGTCCCAAGGCGACGGTAGGGATCCTTCGGAGCCATCGAAGGCCGAGTTGATCCGGCAATTCTTTGACGGGCCCTAAGCTGCGACTGCTTTTCCCACCTCGAGTTGGCAAGCAGTGTCATGACAAGCTCGGCGAGAAGCCCGCGCGAGGGCTCGCTCGAGGTCGTCCGAGGGGATGATTGGCCGGCCGAAGGCGACCAGGCGCGTCCGATAGATGTGCGACAGCCCCTTCGTGACCGCTGCCGGCACATCCGGCGACCGACTCTCGATGTCGAACACGGCCGTCGCTCCCTGCGTGGCCAGGACCGTGACGAGCAGGGATGGACATCCAAACATGGGAAGCTCTCCGCGCGATCCGCGCCTACTACGGGCCATTGCGCAGCTGGGCTTGCTGAGTTGCTCGCCACAGCTCGATCAACTTTTCGGTGTTGCCCCCGCCCGCGGCCTCGGCGAATGCGGCTCTCAGGCGCGCGGCCGCATCGGGATTACGCCGTTGGAGCTGCTGAATCTCCTGCCACAAACTCAGCTTGAGCCCCGCAAGGTCATCTGGGTCCACACCTCGTTGGCCTGCCGGTGGTTCGCTTTTCGACAGGAGATCGAACTGATAACGAAGAGTCTTGCCCGACTCGACTCGGATGACTTTTCGCGTCTCGTATTCGGCGTTCCTCGCGGTCAGGACCATACATCCGGCGGGCAGCTTGACCCTCGCGAGGGGTGTTTCGCCGAGCTTCCGGTCTCCGAAATAGACCACCGAATGGGGTTCAGTGTTGATGGTGATGAAGCCAGGCTCGGCGTCGAACAACAACACACACTCGCCCTCGGACTTGTCTCTGCTCATTTCGAACACGGCCGCGTCGACCGCCCGTCGCAACCCTTCGGCGGTGCATTGTTCCTTGGCCACGGCGCCTCCTACCGAGGTGCCCGTGACGAGGTCGTAGAGAGTCAGGGTGAGCGCACACCTCCCACCGAGCCGCACGATTCCGGCGCTCACAGAGTGAGTTGCCGCGACGGCTCGACCGAGCTCGATCTGGCAGCTCACGTCGAAGCAGTCGGCGTAGGAGGCCAACTTCCGCGAAGTCACGGCTGACTTGAGACTTCCGGGTGGCACGACCCTCCGCATGGACAACACGAGGCTGGCCGTCACGTACACGTTCAACAGCGATGCGAGCCCGCTCTCGAGCTGTCCAGGCGGAACAGCAAACGCAGCGAGGACCGGGTCGCCTTGGCGGGCGCGCGGCGGACCTCCGCGAACTCTCAGGGCAATTTGATCCAACCCATCGGCGAGCGCTTCCTGAGTGCATGCTCCGGTCCAAGTCGCCGCCTCGTCGATCAGCTCGGTGGTGAGGTCGATGCCGTTCGAGACGACGAGGCACGCCGAGCCGAGCGGGAGAATGCGAGTCGTCAGCACCCTCTGGGCCGCGACCTCTTTTCCGAGCTCGAGCTGACAAGCCGAGTCATAACAGGCTTCGAAGGAGGCCCTCTTGAGGGCGACGAGGGCCCGCTTGAGGTCGGAAGCCGGGAGGATCTGCCGGCCGTGGGCGGCCAAGCGTCCTCGGAAGTAATCCGACAGCTCTCTCGATGCGGCTACGGAGACTCGAGGCGAGCGGCTCTCGATGTCGAAGGCGGCCGTCGCGCTCGGCGCAGTCGCGATCGTGAGCAGCAGCGGCAGACATCCCACGAGGGCATCATAGCCCATAACCCGGCTTGGCCGAAACCGCAGAAGAGGGCACGAGGGCACGAGGGCACGAGGGCACGAGGGCACGAGGCGTCCGTCGCCCGTCCCCGATTCAACCTCGCGCTTTGGCGATGGCCGCGGTCAACGCGTCGTAGTTGGGCTCGTGACTCTGATCGGTGACGAGCTCCGAGTACACGATCTTGCCCTCCGGACTCACCAACCACAGGCTTCGTGCCAACAGCCCGGTCTCCTCGACCTCGAGGCCCATTCGGCTGCCAAACTCGCGCAGCTTCGCGTCAGAGCCGAACGTCACGTTCGTGAAGCGGTTCTCCTCGATGAATCGGCGCTGGGCGAACTGAAGGT
This sequence comes from uncultured Myxococcales bacterium, assembly GCA_964463485.1. Taxonomy (GTDB): domain Bacteria; phylum Myxococcota; class Kuafuiibacteriia; order Kuafuiibacteriales; family Kuafuiibacteriaceae; genus CAYXDO01. The sequence continues at coordinate 5,805 of CAYXDO010000125.1, forward strand.
CTCGGCTGATCGTCACCACGAGCGTCCCCGCCGCGAGCTTGTCGGTCATGGCAACGATCATGCCGGTCTGCGCTTCGCACACGCGCGTGTCGATGGAGGGCACCACCGATAGGACGACCCACTTGCCTTGAAAATCGGATGATCGAACGGTCTCGGCGCTTCCGCTACCCACGAGCTCGAACGTGGGAAGTGAGTCACCGACGGACAGCGTCTTGCCGACGAGGGTCTGCGGTTTGTCACCACGGCGGATCAGATCCGTTCGCTTTACCGGCGCAGGCTCAGGCTCACCGCGCTCGCCGCGGTTCACCACAGCCGGGGCTTCGCAGGGCGGGCAGCTCGGAGGGGGCTTCGCGCAACTCAGCACGAGGGCCAGACCTAGCCCGGCGAAGTGCGCCAGCCTCATCGGCACAAGGTCACCGCTCAACCGGAGCAGCGGGCTGTCTGGCCAGGGACGCTCGAAGAAAGTCATTCCGAGATCCTCGGCCCGGCGGCGCGCACCGTCTCGTCCACGAACGAGTCGTATTTTTTGAAATTGTCGGCGAACAACCTCGCGACGTGCCGCGCCCGGAGGTCGTATTTGGCGGGGTCCTTCCAGGTCTTTTTCGCGTCGAGGACTTCGCTGGGTACGCCTTCGACGGTCGTGGGGACGTCGAGGCCGAACACGGGGTGAGTCTGAAAGCTCACGCTCCCGAGGGCCCCCGAGAGCGCGGCGTCGAGCAACGCTCTGGTGTGTTTGATACTCATGCGTTGGCCTTCGCCGTAGGGGCCGCCAGTCCAGCCGGTATTCACGAGCCAGGCCGAGGAGCCAGCGGCGGCCATTTTTTTTCCGAGGAGCTTGGCGTATTGGGAAGGGTGGAGCGGCATGAAGGGCGCGCCGAAGCAGGCTGAGAAGGTCGCGGTCGGTTCCTTGACGCCCACCTCGGTGCCGGCCACGCGCGCCGTGTACCCCGAGAGAAAGTGGTATACGGCCTGGGCCGTGGTGAGTCGAGACAGCGGCGGGAGCACTCCGAACGAATCGCAAGTCAGAAAGACGATGTTCTTCGGGGGCGGGCCTACACCGCTCGGCACGTGACTCGGGATCGCGCTGAGCCTGTAGGAGGCCCGCGTGTTCTCGGTGATCGAGGCGTCCTGGAGGTCGAGGTGCCGAATCACCGGGTCGATGGCTACGTTCTCGAGGATCGTGCCGAACATCTTCGTGGTGGCGTAGATGGCGGGTTCGTTCTCCGCGCTCAGATTGATGACTTTCGCGTAGCAGCCGCCTTCGATGTTGAAGATGCCCTCGTCGGACCAACCGTGCTCGTCGTCGCCGATCAACCGGCGCTTCGGATCCGCGGAGAGCGTCGTCTTTCCCGTGCCTGAGAGCCCGAAGAAGAGCGCCGAGTCTCCAGACTCACCCACGTTGGCCGAACAGTGCATCGTGAGTATGCCCTCGAGCGGCTTCAGATAGTTCATGATCGTGAAGACGCTCTTCTTGATTTCTCCCGCGTAACCCGTACCTCCGATGATCACCTTGCGCTCGCCGAAGTTGATGACCACGAACGTGGGCGAGCGCGTCCCATCGAGCTCCGGGGCAGCGCGGAAGTCTGGGACGTGGAAGATCGAGAACTCCGGAGAGAACGAACCGAGCGAGCGATCACGCTGCAACACGCTCGGGACGACGAACATGTTGCGAACGAAATGGCTGTGCCATGCGGTCGTGGTGAGTACGCGGAGGCCGAGCTTGTGTTTCGGATCGGCGCCGGCCGTCGCGTCCTGAATGAAGATCTCTCGACCCTGCAAGTACGCGAGGAGCCGGCTGTAGAGGTTCTTCCATTGCGCCGGCGCGAAGGGCTTGTTGGCAAGCCAGTCGATGTGGGCTTCGGACTGCGCGTCTTTGACCACGAACTTGTCCTGGGCCGCGCGGCCGGTGAAGGCGCCGGTGCGGACGACGAACGCGCCCCCGCTGGCCATGACTCCTTCGCGGCGGGCGCAAGCTTCTTCGACGAGGGCTGGGATCACGAGATTGTCGTGAATCTTTCCAGGGTTGGAGAGGCTAATGGCTCTCAGCCAGCCGGAGAGCCGCTCGCCGTGGGTGCCCGACATCGGGCGGAGGATAGGCTTCGAACCGCCGCGCTGCAATGTCTGCGATCCTGGGAAAACGTGTTACCCACCGAAAAAGATTCGAGATTTTTCGGTTCGGTCAAAGCAACTTCGTGTGCTTTTGACCGATATTGCCAGACAGAGGCCCACATCGCATGACACGCAACATCATGAAGCCGTCGTCGCTCTCCGGAGTCTTTTCGAACTGGTCAGCGATGGTCCGGGACGAGGGGTTGTACGGAGCAGGCAAGGGCGACGGGCTGTTGTCGCGCGACGAGCTGAAAGGCCACATCCAGCGGCTCGTGGCCGAGAGGGACGCGTACATCGAGGCGAGCGCCGACCCGACGGCGATAGAGTTCCAAATCGATCATTCGCGGGAGCTCTACGGGGCCATGGTGAGCGCGGGCGCCACCGATCTTCAATACTTGCCCGACGACCTGATGGAGCTTCCGGCGTACTTGCGGACGCGGGCGACCGACCTGCTGCTGCACGACGACCCCACGGCGCTCGGGAAGGTCGACCAGTTCGTGATCGACTCGGCTCGCAAGCGTTACGGGCTGTTGACCAGCGTGCCGCACATCGGCGTGACCCAATCGAAGGCGCTCCAAGAGATCGACGAGCTCGCTTCTCACTTGGGTCTGGAGTGACGGGCCTCTGTTTGAGTAGGATGGGGAAGAGCGATGGACCGTAACTACGTCAACAACTTCGTGGCCGAGCAGGCGGTTTGGCAGGCGCAGAGCGCGGCCGTTGATACGCTCCTCAACTCCTGGGAGCGCGAGATCGAGCTCGACGCCGAGCGCCTTCGTGAAGAGGGCCAGCGGATCGAGGCCAAGAAGACCGAAGACGCCATCGAGGCCCAGCGAACCGAGTTTCGGCTGCAATCGCAGCAGGACGTCGTCGAACGCCTGGACGCGAACGCGCTCGGCCGATCTCTGGAAGGGCTCGCGATCGCGGCCGAGAAGAACGACAACGCCGCGGTCTCGATCCCGAGCGGGATCAAGGTCGCGAGCGCGCTGTTGGTCGGTCCCGCGATCGGCAGCTTGCTCGACAAGGTCGAGGACGAGGTGCTCGAAGGCCGCTCGGACTCGCCGTTTGCGCAGAGCGACGCTTCGATTCGCTGGGCGCTCGGCCACGGCATGATGCCTCACCCCACCGACCTGGCGAGCTCCATGCAAGGTCGAGGGTTGGACCGCGATTTCGCGACTCGATTTTCCGAGCTCGGGCAGCGGCTGGACCAACTCTCCGAGAAGAGCTTTCGCAACCCGCAGCTTCAGGGCGTGGTGGGTCACGAGCGACTTGGGATCTTGAAGGAGCACGTGCAACTCCTGGGCGCGTACTCATCGCAGCGACTCGTGTCCTTGGTGCGCGATCCCGAAGCTCTGAAGGGAACTCAGAGCCCGACTTTGCCGGTCGAGCGAGGGAAGGGTCAGCTGCGGCCGCGCGAGCTGAATCAGATGCTCGATAAGCTCTTCAGCTAGCTTGGTAGATTCGCCTCGACCTCTCGGTGGGATGGCGATGAGCGGCGACGAGCGGCCTCCTCAGGCGTTGTTGCGAGCAGACCAGGCGAGTGCGACGCCCCCATCCGGCACTTGTTGGAAAGGCCACCGTCCACGGCGACATCTTCGACAGCACGCCGCTGAGTGATTTCGACGAGGCGAAATGATCATGCTCGACACCCATGTCTGGTTCTGGTGGGTCAACGGAGACTACCAGAAACTCCGGCCCGACTAGATTCCGCTCCCTGAAGGTGTCACCTATCACGAGCACGTCATCCCGCCGCATCGCCGCCGACAGTCTCATCTCTCACGTTTCGGCGCGAAGGCTGAAGCCCACGATGGCTCCTTTGTCGGGAGCCCGATTTTCGGCAAAAGCCTTGCCGCCATGCGCAGCCGCTACTCGCGCAACGAGCGCGAGCCCGAGCCCGAGCGAAGGGCGCCGGTCCTCGTCGGAGGCTCCCTGGCCTCGGAAGAACGGTCGAAAGATCGCGTCGAGCTCGTCATTGGGGATGCCTGGTCCGTCGTCCAAGGCCTCGAGACGAACCCATCTCGAGCCGTCGGCGTTGGCCTCGACGCGTGAACGGAGCGTGACGAGCCCCTGCCCGTGGCGAGTCGCGTTGGTGATCAGGTTGGCGAGCGCCCGAGCGAGGAGCGTCGGGTCCGCGAGGACTGTTTCTGCGCCTGGTTCGACCTGGCACAACGAGCTCGGCAAGCCGACACGTCGAAGAGCGGACTCGAGGACATCCTTGGTGGACAATGCTCTGCGCGTGATGGCGGAGTGTTCGATACGCGAAGTCGCGAGGAGCTCGCCGACCAGCTCGTCGAGCTCGAGGATCTCTCGATCGATGTCGTCGAGCGCGGCCAGGCGCGTCTGGGGGTCGTCGACTCTCGCGAGCTCGGTGAGGATGCGAAGGTGTCCGAGCGGCGTCCGTAACTCATGAGAGACTTGAGCGAGTAGGGATCGCTGTTCCTCGATCTGGCGTTCGATCCGGGCCGCCATGTCGTTGACGGACCTCGCGAGGAGTCCGAGCTCGTCGTCGCCGACGGTCTCGAGGCGCGCCGAGAGCTCTCCGGAGCCGAGTCTCTCGGTGACTCGGACGAGCGCGTCGAGGGGTCTGAGGTGGCGCCGCGTGATCCAGCCGGCGGCCGCCCACAGGCAGGCCACGAAGAGCCCCAGCCAAGCAGCGAGCGCGAAGCCATGGCCGTGCCGAAAGTTGGGCGCGCAGAGTCGGACGAGTCCGAGGGCTCGACCCTCGCGATCCACGGCGAACTCGATCGAGCGGCGATCGCAGGCGGGTCCGACGACCTCGAGCGTGGAGCCTTGGGCGTCGAGAATCTCCACGCGGAGCCTGAGCTCCTCGGACATCGCCCTGGCGAGGCGGCTCCGCTCCTCTGGGTTCCACCGCTCCGCGAACACGCGGCTCCCGAAGCGAGCGACCATTCCGGCGTCCTGTTTCCAGTCGGAGAAAGGCCCGGCAAAGAGACTCACGCTCGCGCTCGACACGACCGTCGCCAAAACGATCGACACGCCGATGGCCGCGAAGAGTCGGCGTCGAAAGCGGTGTCGGCCCCAGTGACCCTGGTGCGGCCGGCCGTGCCGGTGCGGATCGATGGGCAAACTCATTCGGGCTTGACGAGGGTGTAACCCACTCCACGCACCGTCTTGATGAGTGTGGGGGTCTTCGGATCGTCACCGAGCTTGGCGCGGAGATGAGAGATGTGCACGTCGACGGTGCGTTCGCTGACGACGATGTCTCCGCGGCCCGCGGCCTGCAACACACCGTCGCGAGGAATGACTCGGCCGGCTCTGCGCACCAAGGCGACGAGGATGTCGAACTCCAGCGCGGTGAGATCGACGATTCGCCCGCCGCGTTTGGCCTCTCGTCGATCGACGTCGACCTCGAGATCACCGGCGGAGAGTTTCTTTCCGACCGCATCCGGCTGGGCGCGTCGGAGCACCGCGCGGATCCGGGCGAGGAGCTCCCTGGGCCCGAAGGGCTTCGGCAGGTAGTCGTCTGCGCCGAGCTCGAGGCCGACGACGCGATCGGTCTCGTCTCCCTTGGCGGTCAGAACGATGACGGGCACGGTGTCCTTGGCGCGTATGCGTCGCAGCACTTCGAGCCCGTCCATGCCGGGCATCATGAGATCGAGCAGAGCGAGGTCGTAGGTGGATGCGGCGAGCTTGGCGAGGCCGCGGGGCCCGTCTGCCGCGTGGTCCAGCGTGCAGCCGTTGGCGTCGAGGTAGGTCGAGAGGAGCTCGAAGAGCCGGTGGTCGTCGTCGATGAGAAGGACTCGAGTCGTCATACGACCTCACGAAGGGAGGGCGATGCGACCACGGCTCGTCGCCGCGATCAACAGTGCGCGTGCCGCCAGCCGAAGTGTCGTTCGATGAGCGCGGCGAGCTCTTCGCGCTGGGAGGGCTCGAGCACGGCGTAGACGCGCTCCAGGGCCTCCGCGATGGTCTCCTCGAGCTTCTGAATTCGCTCGCGGTGCGCTTTGGCGAGCTCGTCGAAGGGCGCGCGATCGAAGGTGTCGTTGCGGAAGAGCCCGGCCAGCGTCGCCGCCTCTCCGCCGACGCCTCCGCGAAGGCCCGAGAGGGCCTCGCCGATCTCTTCGACGGCCTCGCGGATCGCCTCGGTCTGCCCTGGGGTCGCGTCGAGCCGTCGGCCGAGCCAACGCGAGATGTGTTCCGAGCGACGACGGGTCGAGGCGCACCCGTGGTGGCGGCCGTGAACGCGGTGGTGGTGGTGTTTGATGAACGCCAACGTCGCGAGCGCGCCGAGGCCGATACCCATCCAAATGCCAAACATGTGTCGTCTCCTGTTCTCCGGTCGTGTCTCTTCCGGACCGACTTACTTTGGAAACGCACTTCGAAGCTCCGTTTGCGGAATCGTGAAGAAGTGTGAAGCCACGAGCTTCTTCGAGCTGAGGAGGGCTCAACAGTTCTTCACGGATTCGAAACCAGAGGCACAAGGTGCGGGACCAAGATGGTCGCGTCCGCCGAAGGAATTGCGGCGGCGAGGAGCAGTCATGAGTAGCTTGTTGATCAAATGGGCACCGGTCGCGTTGTTGTCGCTGTGTGCTTGTCACTCGTACGGACCGGAGCAGGTGGCGAAGCGCGTGAGTCAGAAGGTCGAGAGTCACGTGGACGATTTCATCGACGAGATCGACGCGGATGAAACCCAGGCTCCGCGAATCAAGGCGCTCGGCCAGCGAGTCACCAAGGAGATTCCGAGCATCGTGGCCAAGGGTCCGGCGCTGAAGTCGGCGTTCGTGAGCGCCTGGAAGGAGCCCCAACCCTCCGCAGAGCCGCTCCACGCGCAGATCGACGCCTCGCTCGCGGTGGTCGGTAAGGCGTTGCACACGGCGGCGGACGCCTGGGTGGAGCTCCACTCGATCCTCACGCCCGAGCAGCGCGAAGAGGTGTCCAGTCATTTCCGATGAGTCCGTGAGGTTGGCGCGTCGGTCGCCCCGTTAGTGACGATTGCGCCCGGAGCTCGCTCAAGGTGCATCCGAGCACGAAATTCGCCACAATGTTTTCGCTGTCCTCGGGGTGGAGAACCGCCACCTCCCCCACCTCCCCCAACGGGCGCGACTTGAGAGTGAACACAAAAATGTGTACAACACGGGAATGAAGCGCCGCGAGCTCGAGCAGAAGCTCTCCGAGCTCGGATGGCGCTTTCTGCGACGGGGTGGTCGGCACGACATTTGGACCAACGGGCAGCGGGAGATCGCCGTGCCGCGCCATCGCGAAATCAACGAATACACAGCGCGGGCCATCCTGCGCGAAGCAGGAGCGTAGCGATGCTGTTGGCTGGGCGTGTCATCAGGTCAGGCAAACACTGGGCGATCGAGATTCCGATTCTTGGCGTCGTGAGTCAGGGACGAACGAAGCGTGAAGCGCTCGAGATGATCTGTGATGCGGTTGAGTCTTTGGCCAACCAACCTGGATTTAGCGTCGACGTGCGACATGCCGAGGGAGATCGGTTCGTCGTTGGGTCGAACGAGCCGGCGACGCTCGCCGCGTTTCTGCTCCGCCGAGTGAGAGAGAGAAGCGGATTGTCATTGGCAGAGGCGGCAGAAAGGCTCGGAGCATCCTCCAGAAATGCCTACGCGAGGTACGAGCAGGGCAAGGCCGTCCCGACCATCACGAAGCTGAGCGAGCTGCTCCAGGCCGTGGCCGGGGGAGACTTCGTACTCAGCGAGGTTCGGTAGACCGGCTCAGTGTGTCGCTTGCTTTTTTCGTACGTCTTGAAACACGACGACGAGCTTCGCGAGAAAGTCGAGGCGTTCCTTCTCGGGCACGCTCACCGCTCCTAGTGAGATGTTGAGGGCTCGCACCAGGTCGAAGCGAGACAAGGCCCAGCATTTTCCGTCGGGTGTTTTTTCGGTGAGTGTGTAGTCGACCGAAGGGAGCTCCACGTCTTCTCCGTCGGGGCTTCGAGGCATCTTGACTTGCTGCGCAGCGAGCTCGGCGAAGAGAATTTGGAGAGACTCCTGCATCGAGTCATTCGAACGGCGGATGGCGGTCGCGCACGCGTCGCCTCCGTCTCCGTCGCCCACCGTCTCGAGGACCGCGTCGTCCAGCCAGCGCGGACCTGGTGTGCCCACCCACGACTTTGGATCTCGCCTGGGTTGGCTCGGGGGTTTGGTGGTGGTGGACGTAGCGACCGGCGCGCTTTGCGGCTCGGCGGGCGTCTTCGGGGCTTGGCAGGCGCACAGGGCGATCAGCGCGCAGGAAAGCATTCTCATGAGCTCGACCTCTCGTGGATATCGGCGACGAGGACCGTCTCGACGTGGCGGGTCTTGGGAAACAGATCCACGGGCGTGGCGGAGCCTACCTCGAATTCGCACTCTGCGCGCATTCGCGCCACGTCTCTCGCCAGCGAGTCGGGGTTGCAGCTCACGTAGACCAGGCGGACCGGCGCTCGCTTCATGACCTCGCGCAACACCTCGAGGCTCGCTCCTTTTCTCGGCGGGTTGATCACGATGGCTTCGAGCTTTGGCAGGTCAGAGAGGGCGTCCTCGACGCGGGCGGCCAACACGCGAACCAGTTCCGAAAGGCCCATCGCCTCGGCGCTTCGGGCGATCGCGCGGGCCGCCGCGACGTTGGCCTCGACCTCGAACACGGTCGCTCCTTTGTGCGCCAGCGTGAGCCCGATGCCTCCGGAGCCCGCGTACAGGTCCGCGATCGGGGATCTGCCCAGGAGCGCCGTTGCTACGCGCTCATAGAGCTCCGCCGCTGCGCTGGGATTGACTTGTGCGAACGCCGGGCCTGCGAGCTCGAGCTCTACTGGCCCTATGCGATCGAAGACCGGGCCGCGATCGACGACGAGCTCCATCGGACCGTCGCCGACGATCACGTCGTCAGCGCGATCGTTTTCGAGCAAGATCACCCTGGCGACCTCCGGGAGCTCTCCAAGCGCGACCGCCAAGGCGCGCGATCCCTTGGCGCTCAGGGATCTCACGACGAGCGTCACCACGACTCGCGAGGTCGCCAGGGCGGCGCGGATCAGGACGAAGCGAAGGTCGGGGCACTCGATGTGGCCGAGCGACGTGCGCGCGCGGGCGGCGAGCTGCTCGACGATCGGAGCGTGCACGGGGCATCCGTCCATACTCGCCACGCTGTGCGTCCACGGCGCGTAGGAGCCGAGCGTCGTTCCGTCGGCGACGAGCTTCGCGAGCGCTCGGTAGCCGAGCTCGGGGCGGCGTCCGAGGGGTGGCTCGACGGCGACGCCGAGGGCGGCCTCGATCTTGGCTTTCTTGACGCGAAGCTCGAAATCTCGATCGACGTGCAGAAAGTCGCAGCCGCCGCACGCGAGCTTGGGCGCGCGGGGGTCGCCTTGAAAGTGAGGGCAGGGGCTCGGGCGTCGCTCGTTCGAGGGGCGCAGCACCGAGTCGAGCCGCGCGAAGGTGCGTCCGCTGCCGGTCACGTGCTCGATGCGCGCGGTGACCGACTCACCGGGCAGGGCGCCGATCACCTCGACCGACTCGCCTGTGGCGGTCTTGCCGTGTCCGACGACGTTCGAGTCGAGCGATTCGATCTCGACCTCGACGAGCGCGCCCGGCTTCAGCTTCCGAGGCCGACCCACACGCTCCCATCCCGGCGGAGCTCTTTTTTCCAGATCGGTACGTCGACCTTGATGCGTTCGATGGCATGGCGGCAGGCCTCGAACGCGTCTCCGCGGTGGGGAGCTCCGACCGCGATGACGATCGAGACCTCACCGAGCTCGAGCTTGCCGGTGCGGTGGACGATCGAGACGCGGGTTCCAGGCCATCGTTCGAAAATTTCGCTGCCGATCCGACGCAAGAAAGCCTCGGCCATTTCGGGATACGCTTCGTATTCGAGGCCGAGCACCGCGTGGTCCCCGGTCTGGTTGCGCACGGTGCCTTCGAAGGTCACGACGGCGCCGATCTCGGGGCCTCGTGCCCCAGCGACGACCGCGGCCACGTCGATCGGCCGCTCGGTGAGGGCGAAAGGCCCGAGCCCGGAGCCCCCTGAAACCGGAGGAATCACGGCGATTTCGTCTCCGTGCCGGATCGTCGCGGTCGGGAGCGCGAACTCGTGGTTCACGGCGAAGCGCACGAAGGGCAACAGCGGGACGAGGTCCGGAAGGTCCGCCGAGATCCGTGCGATCAGCTCGGATAACGGTATAGAATCGTTGGTGAATTCAAACGACCTGTGATCGGTGCGAGCGCGCTCTCGGCACGCCGCGAAGAGGCGGACATCGACCCGCATCCTGAGACGGTCCGGCGCTCGGGCGCCGCAGTCAACGGGGAGGTGCGCGACCACGTTCCAGGATCTGTCCACGATCCCCGCTCGTCCCGGGAAAACCACAGGGGACGCAGCGCAGGAACGCAGAGAACACGGAGGACTTTTTTGGAGAAAAGTCCTTCGTGCCCTTCGTGTTCCTTCTCCGTGCTCTTCGCGGTTGATGCGGAGGTCGAGCTGAATCGCCGCAAGTTGGCCGTGCGCTCCGTTTGGGGCGCTCACTTTTGACTTGGCCGAACGGCGCCGCTCGGAAATAGAGAGACGCGCATGCGACGCAAGTTGCTCCCCTCGCTCCTCCTCCTGGCCGCTTGTTCGAAGGACAACGACAGGCAAGACGCCGGGCCGGGTCAGACCGACACCGGGACCCCGGCGGATGGCGGACCGGTCGGGAGTGACGGCGGCGTCCCGGACAGCGGGCCTCCGCCGTGCGCTCGCGACCAGGACTGTGAGTCTGGGGAGGTCTGCGACTTGTCCGCCTCACCCCATGTCTGTGTCCCGGGCCATGCCTGCACGACCGACCTCGACTGCAGGGCCTGTAGTGACTTCGTGGATCCGATCGAGTGTGGCCATGGTTTTCACGTCGTAGCTTACTGCGACGCGGATCGGGGAAGTGTCTGCACCCGCGCGCTGACGGCCTGTGAGCCTTGCGCCGAGGATCGCGACTGCTTCGAGCTGGACGACATCAACCAGCACGCGAGCCCTCAGAAGAAGTGCCTCGAATACGAAGGCGGAAAGAAATTCTGCGGGCTCCCTCAGCTTGGAAACCCACCCTGTCCGGCTGGGTTTCTGCCCGATACTCAGGGCCAGTGCAAGCGTGTCGCAGGCTGTCCCGACTCAGTGGACATCTGCCCCGCCGCGCCCTCCGGCGGTGACCCGCTGTGTCCGCGGCAGGAACAAATCTGCCCCGGCCGCTACGGCGGCCCTGAGTGCCCCACCGGCGGCCGTTGCGCCACCAACGACATTCCTGGAGAGATCGGTGTGTGTCTCGAGTTCTGCACGACCAACGACGAGTGCAGAGATCCAGCCAAACCCGTCTGCGACCTCCAGAAGAACGTCTGCGTCGAGGGCTGCCAGAAGGGGAGCTGCGCGGGCGGCAAGGTCTGCCACCCCCTCGATGGGAAATGTAAAGATCCTTGTGACACCAACGAGAACTGCGCGATGAGATATGGCAGCGGAGCCTACTGCAACATGGCTTCGCAGCGCATGGCGCCGACGTATTTCAAGGACTATCACGATGAGTTCGCCTGTGTGCCGGTCGGTTGCGAGGCGTCCGTGGATTGTCAGGTGGCAGGGTTCGTTTGCGACAAAGAGCAAGATCCGCCAGCGTGTGTCGAAGGCTGTTACGACGCCGCGACCGACTGTCTCTCCGGCGAAGTCTGCAAGAAGGTCGGCCCGAACGGTCGTCAGCCTTCCTACTCACGGTCCGAGTGCCGAGGGCTCGGCGACCTCACCGAGGCTTCGGAGGTCGGCGTTTGCTGCAATCCCGGGTGTACCAACCGCATTCTTCAGTGCGGCTATCATGAGTGGTGCTGCGGCCAGGCCGGCTCGCCGTACGCCGACCCGACCTCGTGCGGCAACGTGTCCGGCGGGGCCCGCCAAGCCGAGCCGGGTGAGTGCTTCCCGATCGCTCAACCCGCGCCGTTCTGCGTCCGCTGCGAAGACGGAGAGACGACGTGTGACTCGAGCCCGAGCGGCTGGACGTACGGTCGCAACAGCTCCCCGATGTACGAAAATGGTATGCCGTTCCGAGAGGAGGAGGGTTGCTTCCCGATCGAGGTCGACATGCAGGGCAACGTCTTGAAGGCGATGTGCGGCGTGACTTGCAACCCAGACCCCGCCGCAGGGGACACCGGGTGTCCGCGGCAGTGGCCGTGCAAAGGTCAATTCTACCCCTGCTTCGAAGACGCCGACTGCGGAGGTCTCGTGTGCGAGGGCGAGGATCCTCAGAACGGCCGGCCCGGGAAATGTGAGTGCGGCGCGAACGGAGTTCCCGGCCCGACCGCGTGCCCGACGCAGCAGTTGATCGGAACTCAGAACGGGATGCCGGTGTACGCTCCCGTGTTGAGGCCTCGCTGCGCCGTCGATGGCCCGAAGATGAACTGTCTGAGCTCCTACAACTGCGAGCCCCCGGCCTTCGGCCTTGGCCAGGGCTACCCGATGGAATGCACGCAGTGAGAGTCCGAGCGAACGGATGGCCGTCCAACACCCTGAGCTCTCGAACCGGTCGCCGATGATTCATCATTCATCCTTCGAGGAGTCTGTCCACTGACGAGCCGGCAGCGCCTCCTCCACTACTTCGGCCGGAGTCGAGGCTCATTTGGACTCGGGGTGCTCGCGTTGATCGCGACGCAAGCGCTCACGCTGTGGATCCCGCGGCTGTTGCGTGAGGCGACCGATGCGCTCGTGGCCCGCGATCGGGACGCGGTCCTAGAGGCGGCTCTGCTCATGGTCAGCGCCGCGATCCTCGGAGCCGGCGTGCGAATCGCATCGCGTCTCTTGATCTTCAACTCAGGTCGTCGCGCCGAGTTCGAGATTCGAAACGACCTGTTTTCGGCGATCTCGGCGCAGTCCCCGGCGTGGTTGTCGAAGATGTCCACGGCGGATCTGATGAGTCGGTCGATCAACGACCTTCAGCAGGTGCGGCTCCTGCTCGGCCCCGGGATCCTCAACGTGGTCAACTCGGCGGTAGTCTTCGTGGTGGTGATTCCCACGCTGTTCCTCACCGACCCGACCGTAGCGACCGCGTGTTTGGCTCCTTTTCCCGGTTTGATTCTCATCGCGAGAGTTTTCGGCAAGCAGCTCTACGCGCTCTCTCGGCGCACCCAGGAGGCGCTGGCGAGCGTCTCGGCGCGGGTGCAGGAGAGTGTAGGGGCGGTCATGACGGTACGGGCGTATCGCCTCGAGTCGTCCGAGCAGCAGGTGTTCGACGAGCGCAGCCAAGCCCTCGTGGACGCGAACTTGGACTTCGCGCGGCTGCGTTCGTTCATGTTCCCGATGATGGCGCTCGCGGGTGCGATCGGGACCGCGGTCCTGCTGTATCTCGGCGGGATCTCCGTACTCAACGGCACGATGAGTGTCGGGCAGCTCGTGGAGCTCAATGCGTACCTCGGTATTCTCTCCTGGCCGACCGCTGCGCTGGGTTGGATGATGGCTCTGTGGCAGCGCGGTCTGGCGTCGATGGATCGCATCGACGAAATTCTGCGCGCAAACGCACCCATCACCTCGGGGAGCGAGAGGCTCGGGGACATGTCGGGTCGCATCGAAGTGCGGAGTCTCTCGATCGACTACGAGACGAAGCACGGGAAGGTGCGAGCCCTCGACGATGTGAGCCTGACGATCGAGCCCGGAGAGACGGTAGTCATCGTCGGTCGCAGCGGCTCCGGGAAGTCCACGTTGGTCAAGGCCATCTCGCGTTTGTTGGAAGTTCCGAAGTCAGCTGTGTACGTCGACGGTCGAGACGTCACGGACTTGTCGATCGCGGACGTTCGGGGGGGTATCGGGTACGCGCCGCAAGAGGCGTTTCTGTTCTCGAAGAGCATCTCCGAGAACGTGTCGTTCTTCGGGGAGTACGACGCGACGAAGGTGGGTGAGGCCGTGCGAGCAGCGGGGCTCGAGAGTGACCTCGCCGGATTTTCGCAGGGCCTGGAGACGATCGTAGGCGAGCGCGGCGTGACGTTGAGCGGTGGCCAACGCCAGAGAGTTGCGCTGGCCCGAGCGCTCATCAAGCGGCCGAGGATCTTGGTGCTCGACGATACACTCTCTGCGGTCGACACCGACACGGAGACGCGGATTCTGGCGGAGCTCGAGAAGCGCGAGAACGGACGAACGACGATCTTGGTGAGTCACAGACTCACCTGCGCTCGCGCCGCCGATCGGATCTTCGTCCTCGATCATGGTCGCTTGGTCGAACAGGGCAGCGAAGACGAGCTTCTGGCCAAGAACGGCGTGTACGCGGAGATGTATCGTCGCCAGCGGTTGCGGGAAGAGCTGGGTGATCCGAGCTCGCGGGTCGAGGCGGAGGTCAGGTCGTAGTCATGTCCGAGCCCGACGTCTCGTTCGGCAAAGTCTACGACGCGCGGCTCCTGGCGCGCCTGTGGGAGTTCGTGGCGCCGCATCGGGGCTTGTTCGCGGTGGCGATGATTTCTTACCCGCTCGGGTCGGTCCTCCACTTGGCTCAGCCCTACTTGGTCAAGCTCGCGATCGACGATCACCTGGTGCCGAAGAAGGCCGAAGGGTTCGCGCTGATCGCCGCGGCGTTCGTGGCAGCGATCGGGCTCGAGTTCGTGTTTCGGTTCATCCAGTCCTACCTGACTCAGAAAGTCGGCCAAGTCGTGACCAAGGACCTGCGGCGGGCGCTCTTTCGGCGTCTGCTCGAGGTGGACGTCGCGTACGTCGAATCGAACCCGGTGGGCCGGCTGATGACTCGCGTGACGAACGACGTGGAGTCGATCGCCGAGACCTTCTCCACTGGCGCGGTGAGCTTGCTCGGCGACCTCGTCACTCTGGCAGGAATCATCGGGATGATGTTGGTGCTCGACGTGGAGCTGACGCTGGCGTCGTTCGCCGCGGTCCCGTTGATGATCTTGATCGTGCTGGCGTTTCGCAAGCCCGCTCGGGAGGCGTTTCGAGACGTCCGGAGCCTCGTTGCCAAGCTCAACGGGGCGCTGAACGAAGCGATCTCGGGGATGGCGATGATTCAGTCGTTTCGGGTGGAGCGACCGTTCGCTCGTGATCTCGAGCGCATCAATGGTGAGTACAGGGACGCAAACTTTCGAGCGATTCGATTCGACTCGATGACGTACGCGATCGCCGAGGGGATCGGGCACGTCTCCGTCGCCGCGCTCCTCGTGTTCGGTTTGTCTCGACTCACTCAGCATCAGGCCGAGATCGGCGTATTTGTCGCGTTCACGGACTACCTTCGGCGATTTTTCGGACCCATCACGGAGCTCTCGAACAAATATACCGTCATGCAATCAGCCATGGCGTCGGCCGAGCGATGTGTCGAGCTCCTCGATCGCCAGCCGACCATCGTGTCCCCTGTTCAGCCCCGGGCGCTCCCGCGACCGATCGACGGGATCAGGTTCGACCGCGTGAGCTTCTCTTACAAGGAGACCGAGCCGGTCTTGCGGGACCTCGAGCTCGAGATTCGGCGAGGTGAGAAGGTGGCGATCGTCGGCCCCACGGGCTCGGGAAAGTCGACCATCGTGAAGTTGTTGTGCAGGTTTTATGATCCTGGGTCGGGGGCCGTTCGTTTCGATGGGATCCCGCTCTCCGAGGTGGCGCTGGACGACTTGCGAGGCCGGCTGGCCGTCGTTCTTCAGGACCCTTATGTGTTTTCAGGAAGCATCCGGGACAATATCTCGTTGCGACGCCCAGACGTGGACGACGCCATGGTGATGGCAGCGGCGGAGCGTACGAGAGCGTCCGTCGTGATCGGTCGCCGCCCAGGGGGTTTGGATGCAGAGGTGGGCGAGCGGGGAACCAACCTGAGCTCGGGCGAGCGGCAACTCATCGCGTTTGCGCGGGCCTTGGTGCTCGACCCGGAGGTGTTGGTGCTCGACGAGGCGACCAGCTCGGTCGATCCGGAAACCGAAGGACTCATTCAGGAAGGCTTGAACGAGCTGCTGCGGGGTCGGACCGCGATCGTGATTGCCCATCGCCTGTCCACCGTGGAGAGCGCGGATCGGATCGTGGTGATGAAAAACGGCGCGGTCGCCGAGCAGGGAAGTCATCGAGAGTTGCTGGCGAAGGGCGGAATTTACAGGAACCTGTTCGAGCTGCAGTTCCAGGGCGCCAAGAACGGTTGAGCTCCGCGGATCCGCATGAGCTTCGGAGCGTTTTTCAACGACCTCGCGTCACGGGCAGACTCAGGCGCCTCGTGGTCGCCCGCGGGAGCGCAGGGCTCAACTTGATCTCGAGGGGCTCCCCGAGCGCCTCTAGCCTCGCGAGGAGCTCGCGCTCGTCCTGGAAACGGTCGCCGGGCGCTCTGGCGTGCATTTTCGCGAGGATCCGCTCGAACTCATGCGGGACGATGACGCCGAGCTCCTCGAGGGGAGGGCGCTGGGCGAGGATGATGCTGCGAACGGTGTCTTCGAACGTACTCTTTTGAAAGACCGGTCGTCCGGTCAGGACCTCCACCAGCACGGTCGCGAGCGCGAACTGGTCGGCGCGGAAGTCGACCTCGGCGTTCTCGATGCTCTCCGGAGCCAGGTAGCTGGGTGAGCCCACGACACATCCCGTCGAGGTGAGATCGGAGACGCGGATCTTGGCGATCCCAAAATCGATGATTTTGACTTGGTCGTCCGTCCCAAGGATGATGTTTTCGGGCTTGATGTCGCGGTGGATCACGTCGTGACGATGAATATACTCGAGCGCGTCCACGAGTTGGTAGGCCGCGACGAGCGTTTGCGGGAACGGCATCGACTTCTCGCGCTCCAGCACGGAGCGCAAGGACGCGCCCTTGACCAGCTCCATCACGATGTACAGCTCCTCGTCCCCCGGGGCGCTCTCGATGTCGTAAATGGCGGCGATGTTGGGGTGGGAGAGTTGGGCCGCGACGGCGGCCTCTCGTCGAAAACGCTCGACGACGACTCGACGAGTCTGAGTGCCCTCCTTCATCTTGATGACTTTGATCGCGATCTCGCGGTTGAGTTGGGGATCGAAGGCCTCGAAGACCTCGCCCATCCCGCCGCGACCGATCGAGCGGACGAGTTGGTAACGGCCAAACCTGGACGCACGTGGCTCCTTGGGAGGCAGATCCGAGAGGTCGATTTCGATGCTCGTCTCGGTGCGAGGCAGAGGGGCCTGGCTCGAGGGTCTCCTTCGTGCAAGGCGCTCCCGAAAGACATGGCGGACCTCGCGCTTGAGGACCTCGGGATCGACCGGTTTTTCGAGGAAGTTTTTGGCGCCGAGTTTGATCGCCTCGACGGCCGCGGGGATCGTCCCGTGGGCGGACCACACCAACACGTCGGTGTCGAAGCCGGCCTGAGCGATCGTCTCCAGAAGGTCGCGGCCACTCAGGCCGGGTTTGTCGTACTCGGTCAGCACCAGGTCGAACCGATGTTTGTCCAGAAGTTGCAGCGCGCTTTTACACCCCGCCGCAGTCCACACCTCGTAGCCGAGGGACGAGAGCAGCTCGAGCTCGGAGCTTCGAGCAGCTTCCTCCTCATCGACGACCAGGATTCGACCCAGAAACACGTCCGACCCTCGCTGGAGTCACTCGCAAGATCTCGGCGCACCGGTTCGGCGGACGATTCGAGGTGGATTGGCGAACCCCGTGCGCAGCTCGCCGTGTGCTGCGCAACCGCGGGAGTTGCGCCGAATTTCGCGGGGCGACATCGCAATTCGTTCGCCCCTCGCTTCGGTGGCTCAGGGGATCGTAACGGTCGCGCTCGCGACGTTGTTGTCGAACGAGAGCTCCTGGATGAGATGGTCGGGATTGACGACGACCTCGATCTTGTACTCACCCGAGGGAACGTCGGTGACGTCAATCCACTGACATGGATCGTTGGCGTCGTAGACGTCCTTCCAACCCATCGATATGCCCTGAGGGTCGACGGTGCAGGAGGTATAGAAATTTCGGCTAGGGTCGTCGTCCGGAAACTTACCGATGAGAGGCGCTCTCGGATCTACGCGGTGGGTGTCACGCAGGCACCAGCCGACCTTTGGTACCTCGGGAGCCTCTGGGACGAGCGTGTCGTCGAGATTGACGAGGCGTTGTCGAATGAATCCCGGAAAATGATAGTGCTCGTGGGCTGCGCATTGGTCGAGCAAGAACCGAGATGGGTCGTCGGCGGGGCGTCCGAGGTCGAGGTCTGCCGTGCCCGAGTTGGCGATTCCGATCTCGAAATAAAGGAGACTCCGAGTTCCGACGCCGTACACACACTGATCGCTCGTGTATGCGCAGTCATCGGGGGCGAAGAACCTTGGAAGGACCTCGATCCTGGAGAGTCCTCCGTGGACCACCAGGTCGGGCAGCGGATCGCAGGTCTCGAGGCAGAGACTCGGGCCGCGGAAGGGCCCAGGGCAGCATCGGAGGCCGGTCGGGCAGATCTTCGAGGACCCAGGCTCCGGGTCACACTCCTCGCCGCGCGACACCACGCGACCGCACGAATTGGGTTGGCCTGCTCCTCCGCAAGTCATCGGCGCGGTGCAGCCGCAATCGAGCGGGGGGAGTCCAAGATCGCATCCCGGATCGAGGGGTCCGCAGGTGATTCCGTCGCACTCCCGCGGAGTACAGCCGCAATGGCGGGCCCGACCGCCCCCGCCGCACGTCTCGGGCGCGGTGCACGAGCCGCACAGCAGGCAGCGATCTCCTTGGATGAGTGTGCCGCACTCGGCGTCGAGCTCGGTGCAGTCAGCGGGGATGCAGTCCGGTCCCGCGTCACGCGTTTCGGGAGGCTCCGGGCAGGCGAGAAGCACCAGCAGCAGGGCGCTGGTCCCCGGCGAGCGCGTTCGCGGGAGCGGGTCCGAGCTAGGCTGGTTGACAGAGTATCCTGGGTGGCTCGATCGCAGAATCATTCGTGGGCGACTCCTGTCGAGGTGCGAAGCCGCCGGGCGGCCTCCTCGTCAGATGGGTTTCGGATGAGAATTTCACGGAGAATGACGGCGGCCTCCTGGGACCTTCCCAACGCGGCGTAGGCCGAGGCGAGCTTCTTGAGCGAGGAGGTCGGGCGTACGAGCCCGTGCTCGAGCGTGAGCTCCAGGTGCTCGGCTGCAGCCCCGAGGGTCGATCGTCGATTGGCCCTGGTCATCGAGCGAATCAGTCGATCGGCTTCGAAGTCGTGGAAGCGAACCCACGCCGAGTGTGCCACAAACGAGAACCAAAGCGCGACGAAGACACCGAGCCCTTTGCCGAGGCGGGTCAGTCCAGTGGCTCGTTTCAATCGAAGCTTTCGAAAGTCGACCCGAGGTTTGGTGGCGAGCCTGAACACGAGCGAAGCAGCCCAGCCGGTCATGACGCCTAGACCTAGCGCCAGAGTGATCGGGACGAGGTCGTAGAGGCCACGGGTCGCGAGGAAGGCGGCGAGGAAGGCGAGCCCCGTCAGGAGCTCTTCCGCAAGGCTGAGCTCGGCGGAGCGCCGAACGCCGACTTGAACGAGACTCTGGATGAGAGCGGGGCCGTGGCGGAGAGCGGGGCTCGATCTTCCGAGGCGAATCGCTTTGGTCGGGCAGGCGGAAACGCAGTCGAGGTCCTTGAGGCAGCCCGAGTCAATGACTCGGCCATGCCGGACGAGCTCCTCGTGGACGCGAACGTCGGAGTTACAAGCGGCCGTGCATTTTCCGCAGCCGGAGCAGTCCCCGTCGAGCACGATGCGGCGCAGCGCGAACCGGTCGATGAGGGCGAAGAGCGCGCCGTACGGACACGCCAGTCGACAGAATCCGCGGTTGCCGAGGATGAGTACGGTGAGGAACCCGCACGCGACGAGAGTGGAGACTGCGACATCGAGGGGGGGCAGGTTGCGAAAGAAGTCGTTCGTCGAGAACGACGACCAGCCTTGACCGGACTCGACGATGCGAAGCCCGGGGTGCTCGCCGCCAGCCAGGACCCGGGTGAGTTGGGGCCAGACGAAGAGGTAGCCCAAGAAGCCGAGCGGCACGAGCGTGAGGGCACGCGAGCGAAAGGGTCGCGCCGGGATTCCGAGCCGACCCAAGATCCAGGTCGATGCGTCCTGGATCGCGATGAGATGGCAGCCCCATCCGCAGAAGAAGCGGCCGAACAAGAGCGTGCTGAGGAGCGAGAGGACCAGGAGCAAGAAGCCCGCCGTGAGCACGCCGCCGTGGATCGTGTGGAGCGACTCGTTGAGCTCGAGTGGTGCCAGGGTGCGGCCGGAAATGAGGAAATGGGTGATGTGGGCGGCGATCAGGAGGTGGACGAAGAGCAGGACGAGCGCGCGCGGCTTCGAGTACCGCGAGGAAGGTCGCGCCACGGACCCATCATTGGGATTTTGGCCCGACGCGTCTTGCTCGAGAACAAATTTGCCGGCGATCGGCTTGGTGATCTAGCTCAGAGGCGCACTGAGTCTCATCGCTCTCAACTCAAGAAGCTCATCAGGCTCGTGCCGAGCACCAAGGTTCGTCCGCCGACTCTCTTGGCCTTGAGCTCTCCGCTGGCGATCAATCGCTCGACCTCGGCCACGCTGACTCCCAGATGTCGGGCGACCTCTACAGCGGTGTAGATTCGGTGCGGCTTGACTGAGTTTGGAAAGACCAGCTCCCTCGCGTTGGCGATCGCCACGACGCCCGTGGCGATGGCTGCCGCATTCCCCATCAGACTCAGCAAGCGCCGGAGCTGCGACAGGACCAGTCGATCCATCGTGGGATCATGGCTCGCTCTGCCCGCTTCGCGCAAGCGGTGCGGTTCAGCTACGCTGCGCGCTCGCTGCGCTCGCCGCGGTTCAACGCGTTCAACGCGTTCAGCGCGCTCTTCTCAGCGCGAGGATCCGTCGCCCTCCGCGGGCGGAGAACGGGTTCTTGGAGAAGTCGTCGAAGTCTCCGGCGATCTCGAGGCCGGCCCGTCGAATCAACAGCTCGAGCTCCCGAGGGTAGAACACCCGCAACCGCACCGAGCGCTTGAGCTCGTCACCCATGGGCCGTCCATCGCGGTCCGCGCGCCTGTAATAGAAGGTCAGGACGTTGATCTGGGTTCTCGGGTCGTACGCGTTGTTTTCGGTCACGACGTAACGGCTGCCCGTGCGCGGGTCGATCATCTGCTGTGGGTCGTAGCGCGATTCGCGGTCTCTCGAGGTGACGAGGCCGCCGTGGGGGTTGAGCACGTCGAGGTGGAAGAGGCCCTTCTCGGACAGGTGTTCGCGCGCGGTCGAAAGGCAAGCGTCCACGTCGCCGTCGTCGAGCAGGTGCATGAGCGTGTTGAACGCCAGGACGATCGTGTCGAAGCTCGTGCCGAGGCGCGCGTGCCTCATGTCGGCGACTTCGAAGCGAAGTCGAGCCCGCACGGACTCGTCGAGGAGGCCTCGTTTTTTGTTCGCCTCCTCGATCATCGCAGGGGCGACGTCGATGCCGACGACGTCGTGGCGAGAGGCGAGGGCCATGGGAATGGTGAGGCGTCCGGTCCCTGCGGCGAGCTCGAGGATGGGCCCCTCGCCGGCGGCGGCGATCGATTCGTAGAACGGGATGTCGCTGCGAATGTGAACGTACTCGGCGTCGTAAAAGGCGCCGTCTCCGTAGTACGCGAGCTCGTCCGGCCCGAGGGCTTCGGTCATCGGCTCGGAGGAACGTCGATGACCAAGCCGTCCTCGGCGAACCCGAGCTCGAGGTGGTCGGGCTTCTGGGTAACGAGCGAGGGGGCGTTGGAGCGAACCTCGGCGTTCAGGTGAGTGAGCAGGACTTTCCTCGCCTTCACTCTTGGGAGCTCCACGGCCCACTCGGCCCATGTGATGTGTCGGCCGGCAGGAGGTCTCATTCCGGAGCACTCCGCGACGAGCAGATCGGCGCCGTGAGACGCTTGAAAGAGGCCCTCGCACACCTCGGTGTCACCGGAGAACGCCACGACCGAACGATCCGCGCCTTCGATGCGAACGCAGAGCGGTTGGTCGGGGGGGTCCATGTGTTGGGCGGCGAAGCCGTTGACCGTGAGACCGCCGAACGAGGTCGAGCCGCCAGGGAGGATCTCTCGCCACTCGATGTCGTAGGGTCTGGGCCGATCGATCACGTCGCCGTAGGCGACGCGGCCGAGGGACACGACGCGCTCGCGTGTTCCGATCGGGCCCACGACCAGCAGGTCTTTCGTTCGGATGTTGTTGTACATGCCGTCGAGCCACAGATACGGGAACCCGCCGATGTGGTCGCCGTGCAAGTGGGTGAACACGATCGCGCGAAGGTCGCGTGGCTCCTTGCCGGCTCGGCGCGCCGCGGAGAGTGCGGTCGCTCCGAAGTCCACCATGACGGACCCATCACAAGCGCCGTCGAGCCAATAGCAGGAGTGGCATCGCCCAGCTGAGTTGAAGGCGTCCGACGAGCCTACGACGGTCAGTCGCATTCGACGCCAAGGTAGCACGGGGCCGGGCTCGCGCGAAGGAACGGTCTACTTGCGAATGGACTCGAGGCCTTCCAGGACGAGCCTCGCGGTGTGATCCCAAGACAGAGCATCACGTGCAGCCATGATGTCGTTGGGGCTCAAGGGGCCGAGGTGTTCCTCGGCTCGCAGCGCTGCGGAGATCGCGTCGACGAGCGCGTCGGTGGCACGTGTCGCCACAAAAGTCGCGGCGGAGAGACCCGGGGGGTATAGGGCCTCGATGCGGGCCGCGCCTTCGACCGTGAAGGCGACGAAGCGGCGGCCTACGGCCGCGTACTCCGCGCAGCTGCCGACCTCGAGCTCGCGAACGCTGATGCAGATGTCAGCGGCGCGGATCAGCTCCGCGGTCGAGGCGCGATCGCGCGAACCGAGCCAGAAGATGGGGACGTCGGCCGTGGCGCGCGCGGCCTCCTGAGCGACGCGGGCTTCTTCGGGGCCTTGTCCGCTGATCGCGAGCGCAAAGCCCAGGGAGCGCTGTGCGGCGAGGAGCAGGTCGAGGCGTAGATCGCTCAGCTTGCCCGTCATGACGACGAGTGGTCGCGCGAGAACGAGGCCCAGCTGCGCGCGCGCCTCCGCGCGATCGCAGAGAGCCGGATCGTCGAGCTCCACGCCGTCGTAGATCACGCGGACATCCTTGGCTCCCAACGCTTTTCGGGCATGCTCGGCGGTCCTCGAGCCGAGCGCGAAGACCAGCTTCGATCGTTTGACGACGGCCTTGAGGCTCTCTTGGACGAGGCGGATCGAAGCCTCGTCCCGTCCGCTCGCGCGCAGTTGATCCAAGATCCGCCCGTCGAGCTCGAGAGCTACGGGGAGTCGTGTGGAGAGGAGGAGCGGTGAGAAAGACGTCGTCGCCGAGAGGCGCATCCAGGCGACCTCGGCGTGCCAGCGGATCGCGTCGCTGAAGGCCAAGGACGCGAGCGCGGCGTCCATGCGGGCGCCGGGGTGGAGCATCGCGGGCGGACGGACTCTGCGCACGCCCTCGACCGGCTCGGGCTCCTTGCCGGGAGCGATGATGGTGAGCTCGTGGCCGAAGCGAACGATGGAGCGAGCGACGGACTGGATACGACGGGTCGCTCCGAGCTGTTGTCCGAGAACGACTTGAGTGACGAAGAGGATCTTCACATGGGCGTTCGGGGCGGCCTTCGAACACTCTATCGCCTTTCGGAGGAGGGCTACTTCTTCACGAATCCTGGATTTCGTTCGATGGGTGCGTTGAGGAGGGACGCGAAGGTCAGGCTGCGATTTGGAGGGTTGGCTGCGCACGCGATCTCGACGGTCGGGAACGCGGTGATGCGGCGTTCGAGGTGATCGACCGAGCCGGCGACGAACGAGGCTGGGATGTCGAAGAAGTGCATCGCATAGAGGTACTTGCGGCAGTCGTTGGAGGTGGGTTGATCGAAGGCCTCTCGGCTCGAGATGCCCCCGTGATCGACGATCGCGGTCTCTGGGCAGGACTCGACGCTCCCGTGCAGCGTGTACGCCATGATTCGCTTGTCGTAGCTCGGGGAGCTTGGGCAGATGCAGCCGGCGTACTGCCCAAAGCAGCTCGGATTTTGATTGCTCGGTCGGAGAGTGTGTTTGGCGTAGAACTCGTCTTTGAGCCCTTCGAAAAAGATGAAGCAGCCACCGTCTTGGTAGTGACCTTCGCCGGAGACGAAGCGGGCGAAGGCGTAGACGTTGTTGGGGGCGGTGCCCGTACAGTCCCAGTTGGGGCTGTCGAGGCTGGCCGTCTGCGTGGTCGGACATGGTTTGTCGCTGCCGCTGCAGTCGTCGTCGACGAAGTCGCCACACACTCCTTCGGAGCCAGGGAAGCCGATCGCGTCGTTGGCTTTGCAGTCGCCCGCTTGGCGCGCGAAGCCCGGTGCGCTCTGGCCCGCGACGAGGCACTGGCTCGCGGTCTCCGATTGCACGCCGAAGCCGTCGCCGTCGTTGTCCGCGAAGACCACGGTGTCGACGCACATGCCGCCGACGTCGGAGGCAAAGCCGGCGTCGGGCGCGATCACGGGGACACCGGAATCCAGCAAGGAGCCTGCGTCAGGAGGCGTTTCTTCGGTTTTGGTGCAGGCGAGGAGGATAGTCAGGGAGGAGCCGAGGAGACGGCGCATGGAGGACGAAGGTAGCCGAAAAAGGAGAATGACGCGAAGGATTTGCGGCTACCGCGATCCCAGCCCGCCGGTGTCGCAGATCCAAGGACTTTGTGCGCCCCGAAGGTAGCCGAAGGTCGAGCACATCTCGTGAGGGAACTCGAGCTTCTTGTCCGTCGCGTTTTTCCACTTGCAGCTCGTTCGGACCACGGTGCCTTTCGGAAGGGGGACGGGGCTGTCGAAGAGCGTGGTGATCGGAGGCGTGTCTCGGAACTCCGCGCGCCACGGATCGACGTAATACAAGCTCGTGAGTTGCTCCGTGGTCGGCCCGATCTGAACATCGAAGAGGGTGCCGTTTTCGTGCATGTGACCGCCGAGCAGGATCAACTCGAGGCCCTCGGCGTCGACGGTGCAGTCGAAGGTCTTCTCGCCTTCCGCTTTCGGGTTCACTTCGAACAGCGCGTCATTCGTGGCGAAGGGCGCGACCCAGTGCGTGACTTGATCGATCGGCGTCTTCTCGAGTCGGGCGACGTCGCGAATCAAGAGGGGCTCGGTGAACGTGTTCACGTAGTGGAGCTGAAACACGAACTGCATGCCCTTGGTGAGCCGCACGGCATGTCCTTCTGGCAGATCGAGCGGCAGAATGAGCGGTCGCATGTCGGCCATGGCAGCTCGATCGGAGCAGTCTTCGACGGTTCCGTTGGGTCTTCGATTGGACGTGGTCAGGAGGAGCAGGTGGTGGCCGCCTTCTCCCTGGCGCGAGTCGAACGCTCGGATCGCGACGTCGTCGTCCGAGTAGTCGATGAACTCGCAGTACATTTTGTCGTCGCCAGGCGCGATCGTGAACTCCTGGGTCAGCAGATCGAGTTTGTCGGCTTCCGGCGCGGGCGCGGCGATGCGAACGTCCCGAGCTTGTTGGAGGGTGTCGTCGGATTCTTTTCCGCAGGCCAGACAGCCGGCCAGCACGGCGATGGGTTTGAGACGCATGGGTACGTCGCATCCTCAGGGCATTCGTGCGGCGGTCAACCGGCCGATCGTCGGAGTCAGCTCCGGGTCCAGCGCTCGATGGCGGAAAAATCTGGTTCGATCCGATCTGCGTCGTCCGCAACGGCCGCCGCCAGTTTGAGGTCGACCATGCGAGCGGCGCCGCGACGAACGTCCTTGGTGTCGAGCCCTCGGTCGTCGAGTTGGCTGAGCGGGACGGACCGTCGGCCTTCTTCCAAGACGAGGGCAACGAGCTTCGCAAAGAGCGGGTGCGCGATCTTGGTGGGGGCGAACTCGAGGTTGTGTCGTGTGAAATCGATCGTTCGGTTGAGGCGCTCGGCGTGTTGAACGGGATCTCGAGGCGTGCCGAGCTCAGGAGCGATGAGGAGGCGAGTGTGCTCTTCGATCTTTCTTCGGAGATCGTCGGCGACGTCGGGCTCTTGAAGGAGTCCCGCGCGGACGCTTCGTGCCCACTGTGTGATGCGCTCGCTCGGCGGGGGTGACTTTGCGAGGAGCAAGCCGACGATGGCGCGTCCTTCCCGGAGCAGCTCGTCGACCTCGAAGCGAGTGAGCTTGACCGTCGTCATCGTCGAGCCGATTTTTCTTCAAGCCGTGGGTTCGATCAACAGCGATGCACGGGAAAAGGCCGTCAGATGGTCTTTCGGCGCTCGAGGGGAAATTGATCGAGGTGAGTGTCGGGCCTGGGCTGTTCGTGTACAGGAGCCTCCATGGCGTCGATCCGTCGATTCATGTCTGCTTCGGTCCACCGTCTTGCGCCGAGCGACCCACTCGCCGACGCGTATGCGCTGGTCGAGGAGCACGGGGTTCGTCATTTTCCGGTCATCGACGGAGAGTCGGTCGTTGGGATCCTCACGCTGAGTGATTTGGCGGTCCTCGCGAGCACGATGGCTTTGGATCGCGACACCGCGCTGGTAAGCGACGTGATGACGCTCGAGCCCTACTGCGTATCATCCGACGCGGATGTCGGTGTCGTGGCTCGAGAGATGTCGGCCCGGCGCATCGGTTCGGCGCTGATCCTCGAAGGCGACAAGCTCGTGGGTGTGTTCACCTCGACGGACGCGGTGCGCGCGTTGGGCGAGCTGCTGCCCTGAGCGAGATCAGCTCGCCCAAATCGCCACGAGGCCCTATGACGGACGTGTGAGCCTCGAAGGAAAGCCGGCGCTGACGTTGGTGACGAGCCCGGCCTCCCTGCCCGCCGCGCCTCGCACCGGGCGCGTCGTGCTGGTCGATGTGGCGTTTGCGAACGGCGCTCGATTTGCTGACACGACGCGACCGTTCATCGAGGCGCTCGGAGATCGGTTGGCGCTCTGGATCGATCATCACGACCATCCGGCATGGCCGCGTTACGCGTCCGACGAGCGTTTCTTGTTGATGGATCGCAGAGCCGCGCCAGCGTGTCCGGAGCTGGTCACGGAGGCGGTGGTCTCGCGGCTAGGGCCCGTAGACCACTTGTTCTCGCACGCCGATTTCGACGGGTGCGTTGCCGCGGCGAAGTTTCTGCGGGGCGGCGTCGCTCCGTACGCCGAGGCCGACGAAGACGCGCGTGCGATCGACTCGCCAGGGAAGGGCTTCGTGGTCACGCACCGCGGCCTGCGCTTGGCCCTCGCCCTGGAGCGAAGCGGGACGCTCGAGCGGACGCTAGCGTTCACTTCGTTGTACGAACAGATCGCCGAGTCGCTGGTGACGGGCCACGAGCCGAGCGAGCTCCAAGACCGCATCGACAAGCTCGCCGAGGCACAGCGCGCGCGCTACACAGAGTTGGAGAAGCTCCTGCGAAAGGCCGAGAGCCCGCACCCGCAGGTTCGGATGCTGATGCTTTCGAGATCGGTCGAGCCTTCCGACAAGAAGTTCTTGCTGCGAGCGCTCGAAGACGCCGCAACGATCGCGATCCTCGTGGAGCGCGAACACGTCACCGTCGCCACATACCGGGACAAAGAGATCGACCTGCGCGCGATCGAAGGGCTGATGGGCCAGCCAGGCTTCGTGTGGGGACGAGCGCCCGTCGACCGAGTGCTGTCAGGCGCCGTCGATCTTCTCGCCGATTTGGCGCCATGAAGTTCCGGCGATTCGTGTGTCAGGAGTCTGATCGCGGGCGTCGCCGTCAGCGTCAGGCCAGCGTCAGGTCAGCGTCTGCGTCGGGTCGGCGTCTGATCAGCGTCTGATCAGCGTCTGATCGTCTGCGTCAGATCGTCTGCGTCTGCGTCAGATCGTC
>CAYXDO010000126.1:0-33110 GCA_964463485.1 uncultured Myxococcales bacterium
CGTCGCACACCGATCGATCGCCTCAAGTCCTCGTTCTATCTATTCTTTTTTCGACCAGCTTCCCCGCAGCGCACTCAGATCCAGGCCCGGCTGCACCCAAATCATTGCCACGGTAACGGCGAGCCAAGGCTACGGCGAGCGAAGGCTACGTCGATGCGCAGGGACGTCGCGCCGAGCAGGCTCTTGCTGAACAACGCTGACTCGGCGTGGATGTCATGCAGGGCTTTCGGCTCGTTCCGGGAGTTACGCAAGCTCTGCGTCGAACCCGGACAGAGCGTGCCGATACCGTGTCCTTGGCAGGGGCACAGCGGTTGCTACGGGTCCGCCCATGCCCGCCGTGCCAGCATCGATCTCCT
Organism: uncultured Myxococcales bacterium; assembly: GCA_964463485.1. GTDB lineage: Bacteria > Myxococcota > Kuafuiibacteriia > Kuafuiibacteriales > Kuafuiibacteriaceae > CAYXDO01. Next base: position 357 of record CAYXDO010000126.1, read on the forward strand.
GCTATGTGCTCGAAGGTCCGAATCAGCTGAGTCGATCGCAGCGGCCCGTGCCAGCGCTTGGACAGCACGAGCTGCTCGTCGAGGTCGCAGGTTGCGGCGTCTGCCATACGGACATTGGCTTTTTCGCCGAGGGAGTCAGGCCGAAGCACCCGCTTCCACTGACCTTGGGACACGAGATTTCTGGCCGAGTGGTGCTGGCGGGAGATGGGGCCCGAGAGCTCGAAGGACGAGCAGTCGTCGTGTCGGCGGTGACGCCCTGCGGTGAGTGTCTGCTCTGCCGAAGCGGACGAGGCTCCGTATGTCGCAGTCAAGTCTTCGTGGGCTCGGACTCACACGGTGGGTTCGCGAGCCACGCGGTGGTGCCGGCGCGGGGCGTGGCGGTCGTCGACGAAGTGCGGATGGCTCGCCAAGGCGTGAGCTTGCCGTCGCTCGGGGTGCTCGCCGATGCGGTGGCGACGGCTTACCAGGCGCTGGTCAGGGCTGGGCTCCGAGACGGGGATGTGGCGATCTTCATCGGGACCGGTGGAGTCGGCGGCTTCGGCGTCCAGATCGCTCGGGCTCTGGGAGCCCACGCGATCGCCTTGGACGTCGATGACGAGCGGCTCGCGACCATTGCGGATTTTGGCGCGGAGATGACTCTCAATCCGCGCGGGCTCGATCCCAAAGACGTCAGGAAACGGATCAACGAGGTCGTGAAGGCGAACTTGTGGCCCGACGTGTCGTGGAGGATCGTGGAGACGAGCGGGACCGCCGCCGGCCAGGAGCTCGGGTTCGGGTTGCTGGGTTACGACTCGAATCTCTCGGTGGTGGGCTACACGCTCGACAAGGTCTCCGTGCGACTCTCTAACCTCATGGCTTTTCACGCCACCGCGCAGGGCAACTGGGGATGCCTTCCTGAGCATTTTCCGCAGGTGCTGGAGCTCGTCGCCTCGGGCCGCGTGCGCGTGGCCCCTTTCGTCGAGGAGCGACCGATGAGTCGAATCCTCGAGACCTTCAACGCGATCAAGGACAAGACCATCAAGAAGCGGCCCGTGCTGATCCCGGATTTCGGCATCGCTTGAGCTGACCTCGAGGCACATTCACATGCAGAGTGCAACTTTCAAGAATCACGATTTGGTGGAGAACAAGAGTTATGACGGACGTGTCCGATACGAGCGTCGGCCGCTCCTGGACGACGACGGAGTCGAAGTTCCCGGACTCTTCGTGGCGTGGATAATCCTCGACAACCCAACCCAGTTCAACTCGTACACGACCGACATGGTCAAGGACGTCATTCTCGCCTTCCGATCGGCATCCAGCGCGGCCGACGTGGTCTCGGTGGTCTTCACCGGCGCGGGCGAGCGGTCGTTCTGCACGGGTGGCAACACGAAGGAATATGCGGAGCACTACGCCGGGCGACCCGACGAGTACGCCGCCTACATGCGACTCTTCAACGACATGGTGAGCGGCATCCTCGCCTGCGACAAACCGGTGATTTGTCGGGTCAATGGAATGCGGATTGCGGGCGGACAAGAGATCGGGATGGCCTGTGACTTCACGGTTTCGAGCGACCTGGCCACGTACGGCCAGGCCGGTCCCAAGCATGGATCCGCACCCGACGGCGGATCCACCGACTTTCTGCCGCTCTTCGTGGGCGTCGAGCGTGCGATGCAGAGCTGTTCGCTGTGCGAGACGTGGACAGCCTATCAGGCCCAAGCGTATGGGTTGGTGACCGACGTCGTCCCGGTCCTGACTCTCGACGGCGCTTTCGTCCCGAACCCGTTGGTGGTCACGGACCAGTGGCTGAAGGGGGGCAGGCTCTGCTATGGGCAGCCGAAAACCGGCGAAGCCCTCGCGCAAGGCAAGGCCGAGCTCGAACGAGGGAAGATCGACCTCGCTCCTCTCGACGCCGCGGTGAGTGGGTTGATTCGAAGGTTGGCGGCGACGATGCCGGGCTGCCTCTCGAAGACGATCCAATCCGTCAGAAAACACAAGCTCGAGCACTGGGATCGGAACAAAGAGACCAACCGGGCCTGGCTGGCGCTGAACATGATGACCGAAGCCAAGCTGGGATTTCGCGCCTTCAACGAGGGGCCAAAGGGTAGGCGGGAGGTCGACTTTCACGAGCTTCGGAGGCGCCTCGCGGCCGGGGAGAAATGGACCGACGAGTTCGTGAGCTCGCTGATTCCACGAGGAGCTCGATGAGTAAGGTGACTTCGAATTTGGCCTTCGACGGCAGGGTCCTCGAGCTGACTCTGGACTCTCCCAAGGCCAACATCCTCGACGCGAGCATGATCGACGGCCTCTCGACGGAGCTGAAGGTGCACTCGGGCCAGCCCTTGCGCGCGATCGTGTTCTTGGGCGCGGGGGAGCACTTCAGCTTCGGAGCGAGCGTGCTCGAGCACACCGCGCCGTACGCCAAGGAGATGCTCTCACGCTTTCACGGGCTCTTCAGGCAGCTACTCGAGATCTCCGTGCCCACGTTCGCGGTCGTCAAGGGCCAGTGCCTTGGCGGGGGCATGGAGCTCGCGGCGTTTACCGAGGCCATCTTCGCCGCTCCAAACGCTCGCTTCGGGCAGCCGGAGATCAACCTCGCCGTGTTCCCGCCGATGGCGTCGCTCCTCCTGCCCTGGAAGATCGGAGCCGCGTTTGCGGCCGATCTGTGCCTCTCCGGGAGGACGGTGAGCGCGGAGGAAGCCCAAAGGATGGGACTCGTTCACGCCGTCGAGATGGATCCGAAGGCGGCCCTCGATCGATACTTGGTGGAGTATCTCCTCGAGAAGTCCGCGATCGCACTTCGATACGCGACCCAAGCCACACGGGTTGGACTCATTCGAGCCATGCGAGACGAGCTCCCGAAGCTCGAAGTAGCTTATCTCGAAGGACTCATGAAGTCGCACGACGCCAACGAAGGGCTGGCTGCATTCATCGAGAAACGGAAGCCAAGATATTCGGAGAGCTTCGACCTCGCCGAATGGAAACCGGCGAACCTCTGAAGCATGTCGGCGTCGACCCTCAACCCGTTCGATAGGATGACGAAATGGACTTGAAGAGCATCATCGATTTCGCCGATTCGCTCTACCACGACTTGTCGTTGGGGTCGGTGAAAGACTACTGCGAGACCAAGAGCGCCAAGGCGATCGGTTACATGCCGATTTACGCGCCGCGGGAGATCGTTCACGCGGCAGGGATGCTGCCGGTGGGGATCGTCGGTGCGGGCGGTCAGATCGAAATCATCCGCGGCGATGCGTATTACCAAAGTTATATCTGCCAGATTCCGCGCAGCACGATCGAGCTCGCCCTCTCCCACCGGCTCGACGTCCTCGACGGGATGCTCTTTCCGGCGACCTGTGACGTGATTCGAAACCTCTCGGGGATGTGGAAGGTGCTCTTCTCCGACAAATACGTTCGGTACCTCGACGTTCCGCAAATCTTCGACGACGAGACCGGCGGGGCCTTCTGGGCCCACGAGTTGAGATCGCTCCGCGACGATCTCGCGGAGCGCGCCGGAAGAAAAGTGTCCGACGACGACCTCCTTCGGTCCATCGCGGCCTACGACGACAACCGTCGCGCGCTCAACTCGCTGATGGAGATCCGGCGCGACGAACCCTGGCGGGCGCCCACCCACGAAGCCTACCTCGTGCTTCGGGCCGGTAACGTGCTCCCGGTCGAGGAGCACACGAAGCTGATCCGCGACTATTGTGGAGCGGTCCTCGACGCTGACCGACCCATGCGGGACCACACCCGAGTCGTGGTCGTCGGCGCGTTCTGCGAGCAACCTCCGCTCGGACTCATCCAAACGCTCGAACGCGCAGGGTGCGCGATCGTTTGGGACGACCTCCTGCTCGGCGCGCGCTGGATCGAAGGCGACGTCGGCGCTCACGGGGATCCCATCGCCAACCTGGCCGGGGCCTACCTGCGGAAGAGTGTATCGACGGCCGTCAAGTACGAACCCAAACGACGCCGCGGTGAGTACCTCGTGGATGTGGTGAAGGACTCGAAGGCAGAGGGTGTGATCTTCGCGGCGCCGAGCTTCTGCGACCCGGCGCTGTTGGAGCAGCCGATGTTGGCGAACGCGCTCGATCGCGCGAAGATTCCTTGGACGGCGTTCAAATACGCTGAGAACCTCGGTCAGTTTCAAGTCATTCGCGAGCAAGCGGGGACGTTCGCCGACTCGGTTCGGCTTTGGAGTGAGCAATGAGTCAGGCGAGCCAGTCGGAGGGCGCGACCGCGCCCGCCAAGGGCCCGAAGTCGGTCCACGCGGAGAAAGACGACAGCCAGCGCAAGCAGAAGGAGATGATCGCCGATCACTTCGCCCGGCTATCGCGCGCGAAAACCGAAGGAAAGCCGGTCGTCTATACTTTCGTCCCGGGAAACGTCGTCGAGCTCCTGCTCTCGTTCGACATTCTGCCGGTGTATCCGGAGATCAACGCGCTCCAGTCGGGCATGCGGAAGCGCTCGGGAGGGTACATCGCGGAGGCCGAAAAAGTTGGCCACTCCGAAGACGTGTGCACCTACGTGAAGAGCGATATCGGAATGCTTCGGTCCGGTAACTTGGGGCCGACCGGCGAACCGCTTCCCAAGCCCGACCTCTTGCTGCTCTCTTATACCGGCTGCTTCACGTTCTTGAAGTGGTTCGAGCTCCTGCGAGAGGAGTATGACTGCCCGATCGCGATGTTACACGTCCCGTATCAGGGCGACGGTCGCTTTTCGCCCGAGATGCGCCGCTACGTCGTCGATCAGCTCCACCGTGAAGTCATTCCGAAATTGGAGAAAATAAGCGGAAAGAAATACGATGAGGACCGACTCGGCGACATGATGAAGCTCTCCGCCAAGGCAGAGGACGACATGGTCTGGGTCCTCGAGTCGGCCAAGCACCGGCCTTCACCGATCGATGCCTACTTCGGCGGCGTCTATTACATCGGACCGATGTTCACCGCCTTCCGCGGGACGCAGGCAGCGGTCGACTACTACGCCATGCTCAAGCGCGAGATCGAGGGCCGGATCGCAGCCAAGAAGGGACCCATCACTCCCGAAGGAGAGCTCACCGAGGAGCGGTATCGGCTCGTGGTCGAAGGGCCTCCCAACTGGACGAGCTTCTACGAGTTCTGGAAGATGTTCTCGGACGAGGGCGCGGTCCCGGTCGCGAGCACCTACACCAAAGTCGGCGGCACGTATGACTTTGGGTTTCGACACGACCCCACCCGACCGCTCGAGTCCCTGGCTGAGTACTGCGGAGGTTGTTATACGAACCTCAACCTGCCCACACGGATCGACATCATCGAAAAGTACGTTCGCGAGTACGAGGCAGATGGGTTGCTCGTGAACTCCGTGAAGAGCTGCAACAGCTTCTCTGCGGGTCAGTTGCTCATGCTGCGCGAGGTCGAAAAACGCACCGGAAAACCGGCCGGGTTCATCGAGACCGATCTCGTCGACCCACGGTATTTCTCCGCGGCGAACGTGAAGAACCGGTTGGAGAGTTACCTCCAGATGATCTCGCAGAAACGAGGGAGCGCCAAGCGCGTCCTGCCGCTCGAGGGGAGGATTTCGACGTGAAGACGTTCTTGGGAACGGATCTCGGCTCCACGACGACGAAGTCCATCCTGCTCGACGAAGCGGAGCAGGTGCTCGGGCGAGGGATCACCAACAGCCGCAGCAACTACGAGCTCGCCGCCGAGATCGCCCGCGACGAGGCGTATATCGGGGCGAAGTTCGAGCTCCTGGGTCGGCGCCTGGGCGCGGCGCTCGGGGAAGAGACGCGCGAACGACTCTCCAAGACCCTGCTGCACCAGTTTCGACGCGCCCAGCACCTTACTCAGCTCGAAGCTCTCAAGGAAAAGCTCCTCGCCATCGCCGAGGGTCGGGAGTCGCTCCGGTCCGCGCTCGCCAAAGTGCTCGACGAGATGGAGCGCGAGGCCAAGCGTCCCAAGCTCGAGAAGGACAAGTCGGAGTTCTTCCACGACCGCGCAGCGAGCGCGTTCTCTCGCGCAGCCGAGCACGCGGAGGGGCAGGGCGCCTCGTTCGACGACCTGATGGGTTGCTTCGACAAGGCGATCTTGGTCGTCGAAAACTCCAAGATGGACCTCACCTTCGAGTCGAACATCGATCCAGCCGCCGCGGTGGCGCGGCGCGGTGAGTCCGACCATATCAAGGCGGTCTTGGACGAGTCGGTGCGCGCGGTGAAGGCAGATCCACTCGAGGTGACTCGTTCCATCGGGACTGGCTACGGGCGCAGAAGGCTCCCGTTTCCCAAGGAAGACATCCGAAGTGAGATCCTGTGCCACGGCCTCGGGGCCCACGTGCAGTTCCCAAAAACCGCGACCGTGCTCGATATCGGCGGCCAGGACACCAAAGCCATTCAAGTCGACGACCGAGGCATCGTCACCAGCTTCCAAATGAACGATCGGTGCGCGGCGGGGTGCGGACGATATCTGGGTTATATCGCGGACGAAATGAACCTGGGCGTCCACGAGCTCGGGCCGCTGGCGATGGAGTCCACGCGGTTCGTGAAGATCAACAGCACCTGCACCGTGTTCGCGGGCGCGGAGCTCCGCGATCGGTTGTCGATGGGTCAGCGGCGAGAAGACATCCTCGCGGGCCTCCACCGCGCGATCATCTTGCGAGCCATGGCTCTGTTGGCGAGATCGGGCGGGATATATGACGAGTTCACCTTCACCGGGGGCGTGGCGAACAACGTCGCCGCGGTCAAGGCGCTGAGACAACTCATCGAAGAGAATTACGGATCGCGGACGCTCAACATCTCCGCGAGCTCCATCTACACGGGCGCGCACGGGGCGGCCTTGTTTGCGAAGCGAGCTTGGGAGGCTGCGGCATGATCGTCACGGCAGGAGTGGACGTCGGCGCCAGCGCGATCAAGGTCGCGCTGATGGAGAGCCCAGAGAACGGAGGCCGCGAGCGCGTCGGCGCGAGAGTGTTGGCCAAGTCGACCGAACGCATTCGTCGCCGCGATCCGAAGGAGGTCGTGGACCTCGCGCTTCGGCGGGCGTTCGAGCTCGCCGGGGTCGAGGAGAGTACGATTCAGTACCTCGCGACGACCGGAGAGGGAGAGCTCGTCGAGCGTCGAGTGGGTCACTTCTACGGTATGACGACCCACGCGCGCGGGGCATCCTTCCTGGATCCCGCGGTGCGCTCGGTCATCGACGTCGGCGCGCTGCATGGACGCGCCATCAAGATGGACGAGCGTTCCAAGGTGCTCGGTTATCGCATGACGAGCCAGTGTGCGTCGGGATCCGGGCAATTTCTAGAAAACATCGCTCGATATCTCGGCGTGTCGCTCCACGAAATCGGCCCCTTGTCGCGGTCGGCCGCCAAAGGGGAGAAGATCTCCGGCATTTGTGCGGTGCTCGCGGAGACCGACGTCATCAACATGGTGTCCCGGTCGATTCCGGTCCCGAGTATTCTCCGCGGAATTCATGATTCCATGGCCAGCCGGCTCGTGAAGCTGCTCCGAAGCCTCGAGGTGCAGGGCACCGTGATGGTGACGGGAGGTTTGTCGGCGGATGTCGGTCTGGTGGGGGCGATGCAAGACTGCTTGGAAGAGAACGGCGTGAAGGAAGCGACGATCGGAACTCATCCAGACGCAGTGTACGCGGGCGCGTTCGGCGCCGCGCTTTGGGGAGCGTACCGGTTCGAGAAGCTGAACGCCCGCGCCGCGGCTTGACTGTAACTCGGGGCGTTGCCCCGGGCTGGTTCGCTACGGACCTTCGGTCCTGAGGAGCTTCGTTGGTTGCTTGCTAGGGCCGCCGGAGGGCCTCCTTCAGGGCCTCGAGCTCCTTTTCGAGCGCCAGCGCTCGCAACTCCGCCTGGTTGGCTCGCTGGGCCTCTTGCTCGGCGCGTAGGGCCTCTTGCCCGGCGCGTTGGGCCTGTTGCTCGGCGCGTTGGGCCTGTTGCTCGGCGCGTTGGGCCTCTTGCTTCGCCCGCTGAGTTTGCTGCACCGCAAGCTCTCCCTCGGTGGGCACGACGTCCGCCCCCTCTCTGTCCCGCACGATCCGCAGCTTGGGAATCCCACCTTCCGTTCGAATGACGAGCCAGGCCTCCAGCTCGGCGCTCCAGATCGGCGTGGTCGCTCGACCCGAGTACACTCGCAAGAATGCCCCGTCTTCGGTCCTGCGGAAAATCACGAGCGGTACCCGCTTCTTCGAACGAACCATCTTCACCGCGGCAGGATCGAAGACGACCAACTCGGCCGCTCCGAGTTGAGCGTACTTCGGTGGGTTCTGTACCAAGTCCTTGTGAACCCGCTCTGGCCGCTTCGAAATCACCTCGAGCGCAAAGCGAGGTGGACGGATCCCGGTCTTCCAAAGCTCGAAAGAGTCGGGCAAGGGATCCGGCGGGTCGTCGAGGAGGTACACGTCTGGGGAGACTCGCACGAGCGGCTCGGCCTGCACCCACGCGAAAAACGCATCCATACCCACCATGGTCCCGGTCCAGCCCCGCTCGGCTCTCAAGACCTTGAGGCTCGAATCGAAGTCGTCGACCTCAATTCCGTGTCTTGGGCTCTGACCCATGTCTTCCTCGTCAGTGAGATACCAGCTCGACCAGTCGACCTTGGCTCCGATCTCTTCGACCGGAGGGTCCAAGACGAGATTGGCCGATCGAGGCGGCCGCGTTCGCGTGCGCGGAATCTGAACCGCGTGCATGCGCTGGATCCTACGCGTGCGCGCGGTTCGGCGCAAGCGGTGGGAGCTCGCTCGAAAGATGAGTAGCCACGAGAGTCCGACCCTCTCGATGCGTGGGCGCGATCAGGATGGCCAAATTGGCTGGCAGGCTGACGCCTTCGATACGCACGGGGCAGTAATTGTCGGACAGCGCCTCGGTGTCGCGATCTCCGGCGGAGAGTGTGATTACGGGGAGGGCTCGGCCGACCTGGGCCTCGAGGTGTCGAGCGAACAGTCGATCCGAGAGCGCTCGGAGCTCCGCATTTCTGGTCTTGATCGTCAGTGGGTCTATCTTGCCAGCCAGCCGTGTCGACGCGGCGCCCGCTCGCGCAGAGTAGCTGAAGGCATGCACGTAGTCGACGGAGTCTGCGCACACCCTCTTGGTCGCCTCGAAGTCGTCGCTGGACTCACCCGGAAAGCCCACGATCACGTCGGTCCCTAGACAAACGCGCGGCACTTTGCGTCGAATTTCCTGGAGGGTCTCGATATAGTCTGCGCCCCGGTAGGGTCGACCCATCTTCTTGAGGATCGAGTCGGAGCCAGATTGGAGCGGGAGGTGAAAGTGGGGCGCGAGCTTGGGGTTGTGAGTAGCCAAGTCGGCGATGGCCATGGGGAACGCCATGGGTTCGATACACGAAAGTCGCAGTCTCCCCAGGCCGGGAACGGCGAGAACCTCCTCCACGAGCTCGGTCAAGCCCACGCCGTCATCGGAATAAGTACCGAGGTGTACTCCCGCGAGCACGATTTCGAAATATCCTTTGAGCACCAAGGTCTCGACGGCCCTGACGACCTCTGCGTGTCTGGCGCTCCGAGCGCGCCCCCGCACGGCGGGGATGATGCAGTATGTGCAGTGGGCGTCGCAGCCGTCCTGGATCTTCACGAAGGGCCGGGTGCGGTCGTGTAACACGGTCACTGGATCGACGGGCGGTAAGTCTTCCGGGGCGATCGCATCGAGCTCGCGGTGCGCCACGATCGGAAGCGCTTCGCTCGAGTCGAACACGCGCGCGACCACGTCGCTGACTTCGGCCGCTGAGGCGTGGCCGACCACGCCGTGAACCCCAGAGAGCGCCGAGACCGCGGCCGGATCCCTCTGCGCGTAGCAACCAGCGACGATGACTTTGGCCCTTGGATTCTCGCGCTCGATGCGGCTGACGAGCTTGCGGATGTCTGCGTCGGAGCGATGAGTTACAGTGCAGCTCTGGATGACGACGAGATCGGCGTCCTCGTGGGTGCTCGTGAATTGAAACCGAGCCCGCTCGAGCTCCCCGAGGAGGGCCTCCGCGTCAGCCTGGTTCACCCGGCACCCGAACGTGGCCACGTGACACTTCATCGGCCCTTGCTCGTGCAAGACCGGCAGCGGTGTGCGCGGACGAAGAGGCGCGTTCACCACAAATGTGTCTTGGGCTTGACCTTCACCCGTCAAGCGCCGTCGATGAACAGACATGGCTCTCGAACGGATAGTGGCAGCGCGAGCGAAGAAGCTCGCCGAAGAACAGGGATATACGATCCTCGATGTGCGCTCGGTGCGAGAGTACCGGGAAGGCCATCCCGAGGGTGCTTTCAACGTGCCCTACCTGGAAGAAGGTCGACACGGGATGGTGCCGAACGAGCACTTCATCGACGTCGTTCGCGCGGCGTTTCCGAATCAGGAGACGAAGCTGATCACGAGCTGTCAGATGGGCGGTCGATCGGTGCGGGCGGCCAACGAGCTGATGCAGCTCGGATACAAGAACGTCCTGGATCTTCGAGGAGGGTTTGGGAGCGAGAAGGATGAGGCGGGGAACGTGCTGGTGCCTGGCTGGCGGGATTCGGCCTTGCCGGTCGAGGGTGGGGAGCCCGCGGGGCGCGCCTACTCCGCGCTGAAGGCGAAGGCCGGGGTGAGCGAGCCCGCCGAGTCCGAACCAGACCGCGCCTCCGGCGACCACGGTCATGGTCACGGTCACGGTCCTTCGCACGGAGGCGGCGGCCGAGGAGCGGCGTGGATGCGGTTTGCGCATCCGAGCGCGAAGGTCATGTGCATTCGCCACGGCCAGGAGCTCCCGGCGCTCAAGAGGGCGCCGATGGGCGGAGAGTTGGGCCAGCGGTTGAAGGCGCAAGTTTCGGCGATGGCTTGGGCAGAGTGGGTCGAGCATTCGACGCTGCTGATCAATGAGTACAGACTCAACCCGGCCGATCCGCGCGCCCAGCAGATCTTGCTCGAACAGTGCGAGGCTTTTTTCTTCGGCGAAGGGGCGAAGCGGCCGGACGAGTTCGTAGCGCTCGGAGGCGGACATTGAGCAAGCTTCGGTGGGCGCAGCTTTGTGCGCTCGGGATTTGTTTTGGCTGCGGCGACGAGCTTGGCGTCTTGTTCGAGCTCGCAGAGACGGCGACCATCACGACGCTGCCCGCGACGGTGAGGGTGAGGGCGGCTGTTTCGGCGAGCGCCCAGGAGGCGAAGGAGTCGCTCGGGACGATCGCTTTTTCCGTTCAGGCGGGATCGAGCTGCCGGATCCCGACGGAGCCCGAGTGCGACAGCACGTCCTGTTTGTTCGTGGTCGAAGTCACGGAGCACGGCATCTGTATGGTTCGCGCCGACGCGTTCACGGCGGCGTCGGATCGAGTGTTTGGGTGCTGGTACATCGCGATGTATCCGACAGGAACGGACTACGACTCCAACAAGTCGAAGATCGACGAGATGCTCGCGGTCTGCGAGAAGTGAGCTCCGAACTCAGGCGCTCGACGGCTCGATCAATTCAACAAGACCAACAGCGACAAGGCGATGGCGACGGTGGACGCCGCCATCACGGGCCTCGAGATGTCGATTCGGACTGCCGAGTGAGCGAGTGCCTTTGCCGGCGAAGGAATCTGGACTTCCACGAAGGTGGCGTGAAGCCAGGATTCGAAGAGCGAAGTTGCTCCACGTTCGGGGCGCGTGTCGGGGCGCGTCTCGGGGCGTGTCTTGGCAAGTCGAGGTGACGGCGCTTTGTGCTTGGGCAGAGCGCGAAGTCTCTGGGGCGCCGGAGGCCTTCTAGGCGGGTCGGGGTTGCGTTCGAACACGTCCTTGCCCTTGTTACGCGCCCTTTCCCGAGGCTGCGCCGGTCGGGCCGTTCTAGGTCCCTCTCGCCTCCGCGGCGGTGGAGGAGCGCCCAGCGCTGCGTGGCCTGCCGGCTGCCTCATGACCTCGGCGCGGACCGCGCCCAAGAGGGACAGGTCCCGGCGCGCCTGCTGGTCGCTTCGTGCGGTCACCCCGCGCCCAGACGCAACGTTCGTGCCGAGGCTCGCGTGAGCGCCTCGGCGATCACGCTGTGGCTTCGAGCCGCCAAGGTGACGCGTCGAGTCCTCACGAGAAGGCCGCAATGAAGGCCGCAATTGGAACTTGCTACCATGGACGAGCGTGGCTTCGCGGGTGCGACGACTCCTCGATGGGCTTCGCGGAAGCTCCGATCTCTCCGATCGAATGGCGCGGGCGCTGACTCAGCTGGGTCTCGTTCCGCACGCTCAAGGCGTCGAGTTTCACGGAGTATCGCGCGGATTCGAGGTCGTGGCCCGCGTCGTCTCGTCGGGGCTCTTTGGCGTGGGCCGAGGCCTCGAGGTGTGTGTGCGCGGTGGGAGTCGCGCCGTCGGCGACGTTGGAGCGACGATTCCTGCTGCGCTTTGGATCAACTGCCCCTCGCCGTTCTTGGGCCCGGTCGTGGTGGGCGACGATCCTTTCGACGCGGAGCTCGCCGTGTTCGGCGACGAGCTCGTGGTCGTGGCCCTGATGACCGCGTCGACCAGGTCGTTGCTGTTCACGTCCTGTAGAGCTTGGTCTCTCGCGGTGAAGGCGCGCGAGGTCGAGCTCGTGCTCGGCTCGTGCGACCCGAACACGGTAGAGGACGCGATCTCTGCGGCCGTGGAGCTCGCCGACGCCCTCTCGATTCAGCCGAAGGACGTCGCCCATCGGTTGCTGGAGAACGCCGTAAGAGATCGCTTGGCGCCGGTGCGGCTTCGGAACTTGCAGCTCCTGCTCGCGCACTTCCCTTGGACCGCCGAGGCCATGCACGCGAGCGAGGCGGCGATCGCAGATCCTCATCCGGAGCTCCGAATCCTTGGTGCGATTTCGTTGGGGGTCAAAGGTTTGCCGACGCTCCTCGCCTTGCTCGAGCATTCCCGGTGGCCCCATTCGATCCGTGAACGAGCGCTCGAACGACTGTCGCGCCTCGCTGGGGAGCTCGAGCCGGCGGCGCGGGCCGACCTTCACGCGAAGATCTCGGAGGTCCTCGAGACGATGTTCACCGTCGAGCGAGACGAGCCGCGAACGATGGCACTCTTGGCGCTCGACCGAATGGGCAAGCGTCCCGATGCGCTTCGGATAGTGAGCGCGGCGCGAGAGGCCGATGCGGGGAGCGCGACGCAGATGCTCGGGACCTTGAGGTTCACGGTGGACCGAATCGCCGAGGAGGAGCTCGCCGGAATGGCGCTCCTGAGCGGACCAAAGCTCGGCTCGGCGGCGCTCGAAGCGCTTGGGCGAGTAGGGACGGTTGCGATCGTTCCGGCGCTCCGAAGGCTCGTCGAGATCGGAGACACGGAGGTCCGGCGCGAAGCACGACGAGCCATCGCCCGGATTCAGGCTCAAGTCGATCGCGACGCGCCCGGGCTCCTCGAGATCGCAACGGAGGAGCCCTCGGGGCAGCTGAGCCAGACTGATGAAGCTGGAGCGCTGAGTCCCTTAGACGAGTAGCGACATCGCGTCAGTCGTCGATGAGCTCGGTGTTCCAGTAGCTCGCGTCGACGAGGTTGAGGAAGGGGCGCCATGCTTCGTGGGCGCGTCGACCGTCGATGTCTCGGGTGAACGGAGACCACTTGGGCCGAACCGGAGTCTTGAGGAGCCGCATGCTCGCTTCCTCGGGCGTGCGTCCGCCCTTCCTGACATTACACGGAATACAGCAGCAAACGACGTTCTCCCAGACCGTGCGTCCGCCTTTGCTGCGCGGGATCACGTGGTCGAGGTTGAGCCCGGTGCGCGAGTGTTTCCGGCCGCAGTACTGGCAGGTGAGGTTGTCACGCAGATAGATGTTCTGCCGAGAGAAGCGGACGCGCGACCTCGGGAAGCGATCGAAGACTTGAAGGATGATCACCCGCGGGACGCGAATGGCGCGGCTAATCAGACGAATGACGTCGTCATCCTCGAGCTCGGCGCCAACCGCGGACCAGCTATCGAAGTCGAAGGTCTGAAACGAGCCATCGACGACCTTGGCGGCCCCCGTGTAGAGCAGCGTGACTGCTCTCTTCACCGACGTGACATGTACGGGTTGATAGTTGCGGTTCAAAACCAATACGCCGCCGTCGAGCACTCGATCCTCCTCGTACGCGATCGATCGCGCACGAGCATTATACCGCGAGATCGGTGTGCTTGGGTTCGGAGGGAAAGTTCGCGGTCGTGAGCGACGCGATCAATCAGAGGCGATCGAGCGCGGTTCGGACGGCAGATGCTAGGGGCACAAGGTCGCGCGGCAGGATCGATCGTGGGTCGAGCACGAGGCGATCGCCTTCGATACGAGCGATGACCGGAGGCTCGGTGGTTCTTAGTAACGATTGAAGGCGGCGCGCGTATTCCCCGGCTTCACCAACGGCGACGAGCACGGTGTCGAAGCGCGCGAGCGGCAGGGATCCGCCGCCGGCGAGGGAGCTGCCGTCCTGGAGCTCGATGCGAACGGGAGGGCTTCGTTCGGGGTCGTGAATCGAGGCGGCGATGGAATGAGCCTTGGCTCGGATCTCTTCTTTCGTCGCGGAGAGCAGCGCGACGGCCGGGATCTCTTTGGTACGCCCGTAGCAGTAAGATCGGAGCGTCGACTCGAGGGCGGCCAGAGACAACTTGTCGATCCGAACCGCGCGCGCGAGCGGGTGCGCGCGAGCCTTTTCGACGAGCTCCCTCTTGCCCGCGATGATTCCAGCCTGCGGACCTCCGAGCAGCTTGTCGCCGCTGAAGGTGACGAGATCGGCTCCGTTCAAAAGAGCGGCTTTGGGTCGAGGCTCTTCGAACGTGTTTGGCGCGGCCGGCCCGAGCTCGGACGGGCTCGCGCAAAGGCCCGAGCCAATGTCGACCAGGAGCGGGAGGCCTCGTCGACGGGCTAGGTCACTGAGCTCGGTGATTGTGGGCGTCGAGGCGAAGCCGACGATCGCGAAGTTGGATCGATGGACGACGAGGATCGCTCCGGTCTCCGCGCGGATCACCCGCTCGTAGTCGCCGACGTAGACCTTGTTGGTGGTGCCGACCTCGACGAGGCGCGCTCCGGATTCGGCCATGACATCCGGGACGCGGAAGCCTCCGCCGATCTCGACGAGCTCCCCGCGAGCGACGATCACCTCCTTGTTCTTGGCGAGCGCGGACAGAGCGAGCAATACGGCCGCGGCGTTGTTGTTGACGGCGATCGCATCGTCGGCGCCAAGGGTCTGAGCCAGTAAGGAAGCAACGTGAGCTTGTCGGCTGCCGCGTTCGCCGGTGGACAGGTCGAGCTCGAGCGTCGAATAGCCACGCGCCACGTCGAGCACTCGCTGACAGGCGTCTTCGGAGAGCGGCGCGCGGCCTAGGTTGGTGTGCAACACGACGCCGGTCGCGTTGATGACGGATCGCAAGCTCGGGGTGGTCAAGTCGTGAAGATGACGACGTAGGTCGGCGAGCCCAGCGCGAACGCCTGTCTCTTTGGCGAGAATTCGAACCCGTGCTTCGTCGATCGCGAGGCGCGCTGCAGCCAGCACGACGGAGCGCCCAAAGATGGCGACCTCCGACGCGAGCTCCGGGCCGTCGACCCATCGGCCGACGCTCGGGAGAGCCGCCAGATCGGCGTTCGTCTCGTTGGTCACGGAGACTTCGCGAGCTTGGCGACCACCGCTTGATGCACTGCTGCTGGAACGAAACGCCGAAAGTCGCCGCCGTTCTGCGCGATCTCTTTCACCAGCGAGCTCGAGATGTGAAGGTGCTCGGATGCAGTCAGCATGAACACGGTCTCGAGCTCCGGCGCGAGCTGTCGATTGGCCAACGCGAGCTGAAGCTCGTGTTCGAAGTCCGTCAGGAGCCGCATGCCGCGAAGCAGAATGCCGGCCTCGATCCGCTGGGCGAACGTCACCAACAACCCATCGAAAGTCTGCACCTCGACGTTGGGCAGGTGCGCGACGCACACTTCGATCAAGGCCCTACGTTCTTCGCGATCGAAGAGACCCGCTTTTGCAGGATTGACGCCGATCGCGACGGTGACGCGACGGTAGATGCGCGAAGCCCGCTCGATGATCGAGGTGTGGCCGAGCGTGACGGGATCGAAGCTCCCGGCATAGCAGGCATGTCCCAGGTCGACTTGGGCCTTGGTGTGCACGCGGCCCGATCATCCCACGACGGGCTCGGCCTCGCCAACCTTCGGGCGGTGTGCTACGTCCACAAGATGGCACTCGGAGAGCTGCGAAGCGAAATCGAGGAACTGAAACCTCGCCTCGAAGCCCTTCGGGGGCATCTTTGACGTCGCCGGCAAAGAGATTCGGCTAGCCGCGCTCGAAGCGCAGGCGGCTCGCCCGGGATTTTGGGATGACCAGGACAAGGCCCAAAACCTGCACCGCGAGCGCGCGCGGCTCGAGCTCGTGATCAAAACCCTGGAGACCATCGGACGATCCATCGACGACGCCCACGTCCTGGTGGAGCTCGGGACCGAGGCCGCCGACGAGTCGGTGGAACCTGAGGCCCGGGCGCAGCTCGATGCGGCCAAGCGTGGGCTCGCCGATATGGAGCTGAAGCGGATGATGGCGGGTCCGCACGACACGACCGACGCGATCATCGAGATTCACTCGGGCGCAGGGGGCACCGACGCGCAGGACTGGGCGCAGATGCTCCTTCGCATGTACACGCGGTGGATCGAGCAACACGACATGAAGCTCGAGCTCCTCGAGGTTCAACCGGGAGAAGAGGCGGGGATCTCTCGGGCGACGTTGATCGCTCACGGCCCGTACGCCTTCGGGTGGCTCCGAGCCGAGTCGGGCGTACATCGGTTGGTGAGAATTTCACCCTTCGACAGCAACGCACGCCGACACACCGCGTTTGCTGCGGTGTTCATCTTTCCGCAGATCGAAGACGATGTGGATTTCGACATCGATTGGGAGAAGGACGTCCGCGAGGACCGTTACCACTCGAGCGGCGCGGGCGGTCAGCACGTCAACAAGACCGAGAGCGCGATCCGCTTGACCCACCTCGAGACGGGGTTGGTCGTGGCGTGTCAGAGCGAGCGGAGTCAGCACAAGAACCGGTCCATGGCGCGTAAGATCTTGATCGCCCGAATCATGGATTTGCGGGAGCAGCAAGCGCTGCAGGCGCGCGAGAAGCTCGCCGGTACGAAGCTCAAGATCGAGTGGGGCTCGCAGATCCGTTCGTACGTCATGCAACCCTATCGGCTCGTCAAGGACCACCGTACCGGCTACGAAATGTCGAACGTCGATGCCGTGTTGGACGGAGAGTTGGACGGGTTCATGGAGGCCTTCTTGTTGAAAGGCGCGGGCGGCGGCCCCGGGGCGCCGGTGGATGATCTGGATTAGCTCCGTGTTGGGGGATTGAGATGCGCGTTTTGATCGCTCGTGACTTGTCGGCTTCTCCTCAGCTTCGAAAGCAGCTCGAAGCGCGTGGCCATGAGTGCCTGGAAGTGGGGTCGGCGAGCGACGCGATCGAGTTCGTCCAAACGATCAACCCGGACATCGTGCTTTGCGACTGGGACGCAATTGGCGGGGCGGTGCTTTGCGAGGAGCTGAAAGCGGCGGAGCGCGAGCGGCCCGTGTGGGTGATCGCGATGACGACGCTCGAAGGACAGAGCGTGGCGCTCGACGGCGGCGCCGACGACGTGCTCGTTCAGCCCTTCGACGACGGCACTCTCGCGGCCCGGTTCGTGGTGGCCGGCCGCGCTGATCTCCAGCGCAGGCAGCTTCGAGACAAGATCCAAGAAGTGGAGCGAATCGCGGCCGGCCTCGCCGACGACGGACAGCGCGATCCGCTTACACGCGTAGGCAGCCGCGCTCGGCTCGAAGAGGATCTCGCGGCGCTCTGCGATCGCGCCGTGCGTTACGGCCATCGATTCTCCATCGGCATTTGCGATGTCGATCATTTCTCTGCGTACAACGACGTGTGCGGTCGCGCCGCGGGCGACAACGCGCTGCGAGCGATCGCGCGATCGCTCGCAGCCGGCGGCCGCCTTGGCGACACGGCGTATCGATTCGGCGGCGAAGAGTTCATGGTCGTGCTGCCCGAGGCCCTGGCCAAAGACGCACTGAGGGCCATGGATCGCCGACGAAAGTCCGTGGAGAAACTTCAAATCCCCAATCCATCATCCCCGTCTCCGGGCATTTTGACGGTCAGCGTGGGCGTGGCGTCCTTCGATCGCCTGCTCGATCGCCCCGTAGAAGCGATGGTGGCTGCGGCCCTCGATGGCCTAGAGGCCGCGCGCACGGCCGGACGAAATACGGTTCGAGGTCCTGGGGGAGAAGGCCCAGCGCCCGCTCGATGAGGTCTCTTTCGATTTCAGCGCCGCTTCCAGCGGCCCTTTCCCCGACGCGAGCTTTGTTCGGGTCTGGTTTGACTAGCTCTAGAGGTTTGCCACGATGCTTTTCGATGAGAAGCGCGGATTGTTGTCCTCCTTGGGTTTCGAGGTCACGACGCGAACAAATGGTTGGACGGATTGCCTGGTAGCGGGCCTAGGCGAGGCCCACCTGGGTCACGGGCGAACGCCCGACGCAGCCCTCGATGATGCCATAGCCCGAGCGCTGCCGTCGGCGTTGGCGCGGAGGCTGTTCGAAGAGGTCGCAAGCGGCCGGCGCGAAAAGCGAGCCCAGGAGACGCGCGCGACCGCCCCGGCCCCGATCGCGATGCCGATCGCAACGCCGGTCGCGGAGCGTACGGTCGGCCAAATCGCCGTGATCGTCTCGCGCCCGGCCAACGCCCCGCCGCTCCCGACTCAGCCGATCGCGGCCCGCGGGATCAAGGCCGAGGACGCGATCGATGCGGCCGTGACCCCGTCGGCTTCACCACCAGCCGACGACGCGAGACCTCCCCTGGTCGCAAGGCCCGAACCCCCTGCGAGCGCGCCCGCACCGGCTCCCGTCGCGGCGGACACGCCCGCAGCCGTAGACAATGCGCACGCTCCGGATCAGAAGGTCCGTACCGTCGATGACTCGCTCGAGGAGCTCGACATCCTGTTCGACCGGATTCGCGACCACCGCGAGGAGCTCGGGCTGACCTCGCCGGAGCGTCAACGCATGGCGATTCTGGCGTGGATCTCGGAGGCGCGCTCGCATGCCGACGCGTTCCCGGACGATCTTCGGATCCGTGATCGCGTCGGCGCGATCTCCCGCGCGCTCACCGAGATCGGGAAGACTTTCTGGCCCGGGTCCGTAACGGCCCTCCAACTTCACATGCAGCCCCGCGAGCTCCCGCGGCACCTGCTCGGCGGCGTTGCAACGACCTGGCACCGCGCGGCCGAGCTCGCAGAGACGGCCCTTCGGAATCGAGAGCTCGAGGACGAGCGCCGTGGGTACGACGCCTACGGCTGGGCCGACTCTACGAGGCTGGCGCCCCAGCCCTTGCTCGCTGATCGGCTCCTCGAGGCGGTGATCGCCGAGGTCGAGAGCTTCTCGGGTCCGCTCGAGATTCAGGCGGGGCCTTCGGATCCAATGTCGCGGCCCGAACCGTCCCAGTTTCAACGGTGGGTTCGGCTGTCACGCTGGCTGCGCGGATCGGACGCAAATCCAGATCGGTGGGCGAGGTTGGTCGGGCGCCTACGGTGGTGGGCGTTCCGACGCGACCCCGCGCTCAATCCCATCGCTCGGGAGCTCGAGCCGAGCTACAGCCCGTCGTCTCCATGGGCCGCATTGCTCGGGTTCGACGCGGAGCGCCAGGCCCGCGACCGTGAGCTGCGGGACGCCTTCTCCGCGTCTCCTCAAAAGGGCGCAGACCCCCAGGCGCTCGCCGCGTTCATCAAACGGGCGATCGTCTACGCGGATACGCACCACGGCAACATCGTAAGAGCCTTGGCTCCCAACGCCGCGGCCGCGATCGCCATCGGGCTCGAAGCTCTGGGCCTCGATCCCAAATACGCTCGACGCTGGAAAGCCATCGAAGACGACCTCGTGGACGCAAAGCTGCCCGCTCCTTCGCCCATTCCAGATGAGTCGAACCCGATGGAGCTCGTCGGCAACGGGAGCGGAGAGAGTCTGCCGCCCTCGATCCTGGAGGTCATTCGCGGCCGAACCGAAGGCAAAAAAGCGGTCTTGGTCGGGCTCCGCAGGGATCCTGAGTTGATCGCGCGCCTGCAAGACGCGTTTCGATTTGCAGGGATCGATACCAAGATCGCCGAGCCCCGCAGAGTCGAGGCCCTGAGCGAGGCGATCCACAGCGGATCCTACGACTACGTCTTCGGAGCGACGGGCCTACAGACTCAAGGAACGGACGTCGCGCTCGCGCGCGCCTGCCGCGAGGCCGGCGTTCGGTACGTTCGCGTGAATCGCGCGCGACCGATCGTGTGCCTGAGAGCCCTCGTCCGGGCGAGCTGACTCCGAACACCCGACTCATGGCTTGACTCCGGTCGGACTGACTCGCGGTCAGCACATCGATGACGCGAGCGGGCTTGCTGGAGAGTGAAACCCGGCTCATATCGGCGCAGATGTTGCGTTCGGTCAAATTCGCGTTGATGTTGGCCTTTCCTCTCTCGCTCGGGTGCACCGAGGCCGAGCGTGGGACAGAAGGAGCTGCCTGCCCTAGCGACAACAACTGCCTGCTTCCGCTTCGCTGCGTGTCCGGAATCTGCTCGAAAGTGGCCGAAGCACCAGACACCGGCCTCCTCGAGGACTCTGGAGTCGGCCCGCTCGACGCGGCCGAGCTGGCTCCCGACGCCGGAGAGATCCCGTCGCCCCGATTCAACTCGGGCACCTTCTCGACGACCACCGACGGGACTGGATTGGGTTTCACGATTTCCGGTCGCGCCGCACTCATCGTGGAGCCGACTGGGTACACGAGCGTGATGATCACCGCCTCGGGTCTGACGCCGAACACCCAACACGGCGCGCACGTGCACGCGAAGGCTTGTGCCGACGAAGGCGGCGGGCCGCATTACAAGCTGGACCCGGCTCGGGAAGATCAGGCCGAAGCCAACGAGCTTTGGCCGGCCATCACGACGGACGCAGCGGGCTCGGGCCGCGGGCTCGTCCGCGTCATGCACGGCGCGCGACCGGACGCCAAGTCGGTCGTGATTCACGCGCCCGGTGTCGCGACTCGAATTGCGTGTGCGGATCTGCTGCCGAATGTCGAGGTGCAGAGCGGCGGGAGCTTCTCGGAGCTGCCCGATGGCGTCGGCTTGGGATTTTCTGGGACTGCCCAGCTCTTGCGGCGCGGAACCGGAACCGAGGTCAACGTCAGCCTGAGCGGGCCGCTCGAGGCCGGCAAGACTTACGCAACTCACGTGCACGCGAGCCCTTGTGCGACTGAGTCTGGCGGGCCGCACTACAAGATCGATCCCGGTGTCATGGCCGCTGAAGAGGGGAACGAGCTCTGGCCGAACGTGACGATGACAGGACCGAACGCGGGCATGGGTACGAAGACCACGACTCACATCGCTCGATTCGAGGCGCAATCGGTCGTCGTCCACCATCCCGACACGGCGAAGCGGCTGCTGTGCGCGGACCTGGTTTGGTGACGAATCTCCGGATCGAGACTCACATCGCTTCGGGAGCTCGAACTCCAAGGACCGCCAGGCCGATGTGAATCGTGTTCCGGACGGCGTCTACCAGCCACAGTCGAGCGTCGCGTAGCTCCGCATCGTCGACCAATACCCGCTTTTCGCGGTCGTGATTTCCTGCGGTGAGCCAAGTCGCGGTGGCCTGAGCGAGGTCGTATAACGCACGAGTGACGACCGAAGGCTCTAGCGCCTCTAGGGCCTCATCCATCGCATCAGGGAAGCGGGCGAGGGCGAGCATGACGATACGCTCTTCGGGAAGGGCGAGCCGCGCGAGGTCCGCGCTCTTTGGAACGCCTCCGCCCTTCTTCACGATACTGAACGCGCGCGCGTGCATGAACTGGACGTAGGGGCCCGAGAATCCGTCGAGCCGCACGGCTTCCTCCATCTTGAAGCTGTAGTCGCTCGCGCGGAGGTTTCGGAGATCTCCAAAGACTACGGCGCCGACGCCGATCGCTTCGATCGTGGCTTCGAGGTGCTCGCGATCGATCTTTTCGCTCTTCTCACACTCTTCTTTTGCCTTCTCGACGGCCGCGTCGAGCACCTCGTCGAGGAAGACGACCTTGCCGCGGCGTGTACTCATGCCGTGCACGCGCCCAAACTCCACGTGGCGACAAAGGTCGGCCCACTCGAAGCCCATGGCCTTCAGGGTTCGGAAGAGCAGCTTGAAGTGGAGCGCCTGATCGGCGGCTACGACATACAGCGACTTCGCGAACGAGAAGCGCTCGTACCGATCGATGGCAGCTGCGACGTCGCGCGTGAGGTACAGGGTGGTGCCGTCGCGGGTCTTCAAGATCGCCGGCGGCTCGCCCTCCGCGTAGGGCATGTCGACGACGATGGCTCCGTCGCTCTCGCGAACGCCTGGCGCGAGCGCGACGCGATTCACGGTGGCCTCGAGCACGTCGTTGTAGAATGACTCTCCTTCGTAAGCGAAGAAGTCGATCCCCATCCGAGCGTATACGCGTTCGAAATCCGCGATCGAGGTCTCGCGGAACTTCTTCCACTCCGCGATGGCCTCTTCGTCTCCCTCCTCGAGTCGCTTGAAGTAGAGCCGCGCCTCGCGATCGCGCTCCTCGGCGGTGACGAGCTCGACGCGGGCCCGCGCCGACTTCGCATCGAGCTCGGCAAAGAAGCTCTCGACGCCTTCCAGCGGGTCGGCCGTCTCGCCCAGCCCGCGAAGCGATCGCAAGCGCTTCTCGAGCGCCTTTTCCTTCTTCTCGAGCTTCCTCTTCTCTTTCTCCTCGGTCGCCGACTTGGTCGCGACGCGCGCCGCGGCGAGCTCGGCGACGAGCCCGCGAGCCTCCGAGGGCATCGCGATCGCGCCCCGCCGGGCCTCGACGTCGGCCTCCGCGTTCGCGCGCACGTAGACCTCGACGAGGTGCTTGGCGTCGGATCGCAGCGCCGGATCGCCATGACGCGAGAAGCCCGTCGCGAGGATTCCGAACTGTTTGCCCCAATCGCCGAGATAGTTGATGCCAACGACCTTGTAGCCGTGGGCCGCGTGGATTCGGCCGAGCGCCGCGCCGATCACCGTCGAGCGTACGTGATGGAACGCGAGGGGCTTGGCGATGTTCGGAGAGCTGAAGTCGATGACGACCGCCTGGCCCCGGCCTCGCTCCGACGTGCCGTAGGTGGGTTCGCGGGCCGCGGGAACGATCGCGCCGGCCAGCGCGGACGGGACAAGCGACACGTTGACGTAGGGACCGACGGCTTCTACGCGGGTGAAGCGCGCATCCACTCGGAGCGCCGAAGCGATCGTCTCGGCAGCCTCGGGCGGTTTTCGTTTGCCGAGGCGCGCGGCATCGAAGCAGGGTAGCGCAAGGTCGCCACGGTCGGGCTCTGGAGCTCGAATCGTCGCCTCGAGCTTCTGCGTGATCTCCTCAGAGAGGCCGAGAGATCGGGCGGCGGTCTCCGCGAGCGCGCGCCGGAAGATAGCTAGCGGAGACGACATCGCATCCGCGTACGAGAGGTCTTGATGTTTGGCAAGAAGGACAAGGAACGGAGCGCGAGCGTAGAAGACGTGCGAGAAGCGCTCTCCAAGGTCGTTGATCCGATCCTCGAGAAGAACCTCGTGGAGCTCGGGATGGTGCGGGACGTGTCCGTGGACGACACGCGCGCCCGGATCGTGATCGAGCTGCCCACGCCGGGCTGGGAAGCCAAGGAGCTGCTCGAAACCGAGATCCGAGCGGCTGTGAAAAAGCGCGCCTCCAAAGTGGAGCTCGAGCTCGGCTTCACTCACCGCGTGTTGCCCGCCCGTCCGGACGCGGTAGGTGGCCAGAACCTCGTTCCGGAGGCGCAGAACATCATCTTGTGCGCGTCTGGAAAAGGCGGAGTCGGTAAGTCGACGGTGGCTTCGAATCTCGCCACCGCCTTGTCGCGCATGGGCGCAAACGTGGGGCTCCTCGACGCGGACATTTACGGTCCTTCGATCCCGACGATGTTTGGAACTCACGAGATGCCGGCCATGTCCGCGGATCAGCGCAAGCTGATTCCGGTGAGCCAGCATGGGTTGAAGCTCATGTCGATCGGCTTCGTGGTGAAGCCCGAGGACGCCATGGTGTGGCGCGGACCCATGCTGCAGAAGACGTTGCTGCAGTTCATGGGGGACGTGGACTGGGGTCGGCTCGACTATCTCGTCGTGGATCTGCCTCCCGGGACCGGCGACATTCAGCTCACCCTCGCCCAGAACGTGAAGGTGGCCGGCGCCATCCTGGTGTCGACTCCGCAAGATGTCGCACTCGCGGACGTCACCCGGGGCAAGGCGATGTTCGACAAAGTGAACATTCCCGTTTTGGGTGTCGTCGAGAACATGGCTTGGTTCGAGTGCCCGAGCTGCAAAGAGAAGCACCACATCTTCGCGAGCGGAGGAGCGTCCAAGCTCGCGGCCAAGCTTGGCCTGCCCGTGCTCGGCGAGGTCCCCATCGAGATCGCCGTGCGCGAGAGCGGCGATGCCGGCAAGCCCGAGACCATCACACATCCGGACAGCCGATCTTCACGAGCGTTTTATTCGATCGCTCGCCGAGTCGCGACGGAGCTCGCGCGCCAGGCGGCGACGGCGGCCAAGTCTCAACAGGCGCGCGGTCGCTTGCGAATCGTTCAATAGTCATAGGAAGAGGAGGCCTCGTGGCGAAAAAGCAGGAGACCAGACCGGCGAGCGGCACTCGCGATTTTCTGCCCGACGACGTGGCCAGACGGCAGAGAGTCACTCGAGTGATCGAGCAGGTCTATCGTTCCTATGGGTTCCTCCCTTTGGAAACTCCGTCCTTCGAGCGCCTCGAGACTCTCCTCGGTAAGTACGGCGATGAAGGTGACCAGCTCGTCTTCAAGATCCTCCATCGCGGTCAGCCGCTCGTTGACGGCATCCGAAACGCTTCGACCTACCTAGGGACCGAGGGCGCGATCATTCGCGGTCGGAGCGGCGAGATCGCGCCCGGAGCGGAGCGGCTGCTCGCGGACATGGGCCTTCGGTACGACCTGACCGTTCCCCTGGCTCGGGTCGTGGCTGAGTACCAGGGCAAGCTGCCGATGCCCTTCAAACGGTATCAAATTCAGCCGGTGTGGCGGGCGGACTCACCAGGCAAGGGTCGCTTCCGAGAGTTTTGGCAGTGCGACGTCGACGTCGTCGGATCGAGCTCGGAGGTCGTCGAGATGGAGCTCTGCGCGGCGGTGTCGGAGGTGCTCGAGCGGCTCGGATTTGCCGAGTTCGAGCTGCTGCTGAATCACCGGCAGCTCCTGCGTGCGATCGTGGCGGTGTCCGGAATTTCGGCGGAGCTCGAGGGACCGGCCATCGTCGCGATCGACAAGCTCGACAAGGTTCCGGCCGATGCCGTCAAACGTGAGTTATTGGCCAAAGGAGTGCCTGAAACCGCGGCGGACGCGCTCTTGGGCTTGGTCTTGGAGAGCCCCACACTCGAAGCTCTCGCCAGGCAACTCGATGGTTCGGAGATCGGGAAGGCGGCGATCACGAGTGTGGGCAGAGTCCTCGAGCTCGGCGCGGCGACTCGCGCCGCCGCTCACCTCAAATTCGAGCCCTCCCTGGCCCGAGGTCTCGGCTACTACACCGGCAACATCTTCGAGATAAGAGTGAAGGACCTCGCCGGTTCCTTGGGCGGGGGAGGGCGCTACGACGGGTTGATCGGGACGTTCTCGGGGCGCGACTCGCCAGCGTGCGGATTTTCGTTGGGGCTCGAACGAATTCTCGTCGTCATGGAAGACCGGAAAATGTTCGGCGATCATGTCGCACCTTTCGACGTGGCGCTCTGCGCGGCCAAGGACCAAGACCTGGTCCGAGCCGTGAAGTTAGCCGCCGCCTTGAGAGAGAAGGGGCTGTCGGTCGATTTCGCGCCCGGGCCGACCAAGCCGAGCAAGCTCCGAAAGGCCGCCGACGATCGCAACGCGCCAAACGCCGTCTGGGTCGAGGACGGGAAGATCGGCTTGTGGCAGAAGGCTAGCGGCGCGATCGAGACCGTCGAGGAGCCTGAGATCCTGACTCGCCTGGGCGGCGGCTGACCGCCGCGCTACGAGTCCCAAGATCGAGCACGAAACGGAGCGCTCCTCGTCGCCGTGCGCGATCCGAGGGCGACCTACCCGAGCGCGGCCCGAAACCTCCGAATCGCCTGCGGCACTGCGTCCACGTCGAGGTCGAGGTGAGTGACGATCCTGAACTCTCGAACGCCCGTGGCGAACACGAGCACTCCTTGGTCCCTCAGTCGCCGCACATACTCAGCCGCGGTCGGCGCCTCGGGCTCGAGCCCGATGAACGCGATGTTGGTCGGGAACCGACCGTTGCCTTCGGCGATGAGTCCCTCGATCCCTCTTAGCCCATCCATCAGGTCGGCCAGCTTGCGATGGTCTTCGGCGAGGCGATCGAGGTTGTTTTCGAGCGCGTAGAGGCCCGCTGCCGCCAAGATCCCCGCCTGGCGCATGCCGCCCCCCAGCATCTTTCGAATTCGGCGGGCCCGATCGATGAGAGACTTTCGACCCACGAGCACGCTGCCCGCGGGAGCGCCGAGGCCCTTCGAGAGGCAAACCGAAACGCTGTCTGCGTGATGAGTGAGCTTCGGAAGCGGCACACCGGTCGCCACGTGTGCGTTCCACAGCCGCGCTCCGTCCATGTGCATTCGCAGGTCGTGGCGGGCGCAGACGTCGGCGAGCTCTCCGAGGCGCTCGAGTGAGTAGATCGTACCGCCGCCCCGATTCGCGGTGTTCTCGACGATCACGAGCCTGGACCGGCCACAGTGGACGTCGTCCGGCATGATCGCGGCTTCGACGCGGGCCGCATCGAGCAGGCCCCGGTCGGCGCTGAGCGTGCGGGGCTGTACGCCCGAGATGGCCGACATCCCGCTGCCCTCGTGTCCGTAGGTGTGGCCTTCGACGTCACAGATCACCTCGTCCCCAGGCTCCGTTTGAGCGCGAACGGCGATCTGGTTGCCCATCGTGCCCGAGGCCACGAACAGCGCCGCCTCCTTGCCCAAGCGCTCGGCGACGACCTGCTCGAGCAGGTTGACGGTGGGATCCTCGCCGAACACATCGTCTCCCACCTCGGCGTTTGCCATGGCTCGGCGCATGGCCGGTGAGGGTTTGGTCACAGTGTCGGAGCGAAGATCGATCACGAGGTCCATGGGCCCGCTGTACGATCTCCGCCGCACGTCGTCGAGACGTTCACGAAGTCCTTGACGCGCGCGCCTCGGAGTGATGGATTCCGCGCCGGGCCAACTTAGCTCAGTCGGTAGAGCAACGGTTTCGTAAACCGTAGGTCAGCAGTTCAATTCTGCTAGTTGGCTCCAAATTCACCCACAAAACGCGTACCTGAGAGAATGCGGCTCGGCGAGATCGCGGGGCTCCGCTGGAATCAGGTCGATCTCGCCGCCTCGATTGTGAAGCTCGGTCAGGCTGACACGAAGACGGGTGAGTCACGTCGGGTCCCTTTGTCGGCTGAAGCGGTTGCCGCTCTCCGTGCCTGGCCCCGCGCACTCTCCTGTGAGATCCTCGGAACCACGACGGCGAACCTTTCGCCGCAGTTCGGTGACTTGGCGCGAAAGCTCGGCATCGAAGACCTGCGATTTCACGACTTCAGGCACACCGCGGCCACAAACCTCCGAAGGGCCGAGCTCGCCCGGCTCCATCGCGCGCGGGAGGCCGTCGCTGAGTCTGGGCTGCAGGTGTTCGACTCCGAATCTCCGACCCTCGCCAACGCGGTCGCACGGATACGACGCCTCGCGTGGGATTCGCCGCTCGATCTCGTCATCGTGGACTACTTTCAACTCATGAAGGGTTCCGGGGCCAAGGGCCAGACCCGGGAGAACGAGGTCGCCGAAATCAGCCGCGGCATGAAAAGGCTCGCCATGGAAACGAAGACGCATCCTGCGACAGCATCCCGTGCCCGCCGCGACCGTCGGAGAGAGTACCTCCGGACCCTCGAATTCATCCGCGACAACCCAGCGTCCGAAATCCCGGACGGCTACCTCCGGACCGATCCGGACGAACAAGGAGACTCATGAACGCACGTGAACTCGCCATCCGCGCAGCCGCTCCGAGCGCATCGACATCACGGCACGCGTGGTTCGCGAGGGTCCGCTCGCCGTGGTCCGCTCGCCGTGGTCGGTGTCGGCGAGGCCGTATGGTTGAGTCCGTGAGCAAGATCGAGTGGACCATCAACGAGGGCTCCGTTGTTGCTGAGCTCGGCGTCTTGGAGGTCACGCCGAAGGACAATCGCGAGCTCGGGTGGTGGGACTGGATCGTGCTCGACTCCAACGGCGAATCGGTCGCCGAAGGCGTGTCGTGGCGATCGGGCGAAGAAGCGAAGGCCTGCGCCGAAGCCGTGGCCCGCTTGAGCCTCGCATCGGCATCTTGATCAAAACGTACAGCACGCGCAGGCTCACTCAATGGCACGCCTGACAACGACCGAGGCCCGCAAGGACTTCTCGAAGGTCCTGAACAAGGCCGGCGTTCGTAAAGAGCGCGTGATCCTCACCCGACAAGGCAAGGACCTCGTGGCTATGGTTCCCGTCGAAGACCTTGAGCTTCTCGAAGCACTCGAGGACAGGCTCGACAACGAGCTCGCAGACAAGGCGATCGCGGAGATGGAAGCGAAGGGCGAAAAGCCGGTGGATCTCGCTACCGTGAAGCGGGAGCTCGGACTCTGACCTATCGGGTAGAACTCATCGCGTCTGCGGAGGAAGTCGCTCAACGCGCTTCCACGGACGATTCAGAAGCGGATCATCGAAAAGCTCGAGGGGCTCGAATCCAACCCGCGCCCTCTCGGCGCCAAGATGCTTCGGGGAGAGCCACGCTGGCGGGTTCGCGTTGGCGCCTACCGCATCATCTACGAGATTCGCGACAACGAACTCCTCGTGATCGTCGTTCGCATCGGGCACCGTCGCGACGTCTACGACTAGCCTAGCCGCCTCAGCTCAAGTGGTCGATGGTCTTGTCGACCGCGAGCAAGAACGCCTGAATCGACTGATCGAGCGCGGGCCGCGGCGTGTCCTCGATCCTCGTGTGCGAGATGCCCGGGCTGCTTTGCGCGAAGACCATCGCGGTCGGGAGCACGCCGGCCATCTCGGAGGCGTCGTGCAGGGGACCCGAAGGGATCTCGGGCGCGGTCCCGGTGATTTGTTTGACCGACGAACGGACGAGCTTCATCAGCGTCTCGTCGAAGGGCCGAGGGGTGATATGGATGAGCGGGCTCCACTCGACCGTCACGTGATGCCTTTTGGCGGCGCCTTTGCTGGCCTGTCGAGCCTCCGCGAGCATCTTCTTCAGCACCTTCGCGTCGAGCGCGCGCAGGTCGATCGAAATCTCCGTGCTGCCCGGCACCGCCGTCACGAAATTCGGCTCCACCTTCACCACGCCACACGTGGCCACGACTCTGTCCCGCGGAGCTCGACCGGAGTACCTCACGCTGATGTCCCTGCACGCAATCGCAAACTCGGCGGCGGCAAGGAATGCGTCCCTACGCAAGTGAATGGGTGCGGCACCCGAGTGGGCGGCCTGACCCAAGAACTTCAAGTTGTGGCGCTCCACGCCCATCGTGCCCAACACCACCGCGGTGGGTTTTTTCATCGCCTCGAGCACCGGACCCTGTTCGATGTGGAGCTCGAGGTACGCCTTCGCCTTCACCCCCAAAAAATACTCGCGGGCGCGCCCCATACCCTCGAGCGTCACTCCGTTCTCCAAGAGCGCGTCCGGAAGCTTCACACCCTGCCGGTCGACCAAGTGCGCGAGCTCCGCCGGGGCGTCGAGAGTCCCCGCGGAGGCCGCTGACCCGGTCAAGCTGCGCCCAAATCGCGCGCCTTCCTCATCGGCCCAGTCGATGAGTCGGAGCGTCACCGGAGGCTCTCCGAGCGCTCTTCGTCGCCGAAGCACCTCGAGGCCAGCCAGCACACCCAGGCACCCATCCAGCCACCCTCCGCCAGGCACGGAGTCGAGGTGACTTCCGATCAGCAAGGAGTCGGACGAGCGACCCGGAAGCGTCACCCAGAGGTTGGCGCTCCCGTCTCGCTCTGCGGTGAGTCCGAGCTCCCGCTCTACCTTCTCCTCGAACCAACTGCGAGCCTTTCGCCAAACGGGGCCCCACGCCACGCGTTGCGCCCCGCGCTCGTCTTGGGTGAGCGTTCGGAGCTCCTCGAGGTCGGCGATCACTCTGGACGAATCGAGCTGCATGGCGCGTACGATACCAGACCGGGGGCTCCAATACGTCCGGGATGAGTGCCGCCAGGTCCGCAGCCAACCCCGGCCGAAGTCGGACCTCCGCTCGGACGTAAGCTCGGCCCCACCTCGAGCTGCTCGCGTCGCGATCCCGATGAGCAACCCCAGTTCGATGTCGCCAAACACCTCCGTCCAGCAGGGTCGATGAAACCGCTCGAGACGCTCCGCCCGTTCGGCCTCGGCCAGGAGCTCCAACCCAAGCGGGAACGTCCCGGCTGGCGTGCTCGGCCGCGACTACATGGCCCACATGGCGAATGAACACGATCCGAGGATTTCAGAAGAGTGAGATACAGACAATGAGGGACTCACTCGTAGCCTCTTACGACTCTCTTGATCTCTACCCCCCGTCATTGGCCCCATGCCGCCCGTTGACGCCGGCGACGTCCCACGAAACTGCACCACGAGGACATGATGCTGGTCCGCGCCGGCCGTTGCTGTCGCCGTTGCCGAGCGGAGTGGCATGAGCGAGCGGACCCGACCAAAAATTCGGCAACTCATCCGACGCAGACGCTGTTGCACCGAATCGTGTCCGTGCCGGTGAAAGATGGCGGGCTGAGCGGGATCATGAGTTTGGTTGAAAGCCAAAGTCTACGGTTCACTGTCTGCCGGGCTCTGTCGCTCACCTGACTCGGCGAATTTCCTGGCTCGTCATCGGTCCGCGCGGCGGGGCTGCCGTCTCGGAGCCTGCGCTCCGCCAAGACCGAGAGCAAGGTATGCTCTCGACTCTGGCCCGGCTCGGGATCCCGGCCGACGAGCCTCAGAAGGAGAGACACGGCCGCGCTCAACGTGTCGCGCGCTCCGTCGAGGTTGTCGTCCCTGAGCTTCGAGCGGCGCTCGAGCGCGGACAACAGGTGGATCGGCTCTCCGGCATCACTTCCAGGCGTGAGGATTCGAATGTGGCTCCTGTCTGAAAGGTCCTTCGACTCGGTCTCGGTAATCGACCACTTCGCGAGCTCCGACTTTCTCTTTTCAGAGGCTGCTTCCACGAGCGGAGGATCGGTCACAGGCTGAGAACCCTGCTCCAGGGGTCGATCCAGTTCGACGTCCTCGCCAACGACGAAGGCACCAACCTCGTCCCGACCCTGGTCGTCGGACTCGCCCACGGGATAGTCACCTTCGACCTGAGCGGCCTTGCGACGATCACACCGGACCCTGACTTCTCGGGCTGGGACAGCTTCACCTACGAAATCTCCTCGCCCGACTTCCCCGGCGTCACCTCCCAAGCCACTGTCTCGGACGATCCACATCGACGAAGACCAATCCATCGTGGTCGGCGGCCTCCTCGACGGCGCTGTCGACCCAGAAGGCCTGCCGCTCTTCGCACGCCTCGTCACTCCGCCGACCCACGCTCTCCTCGTGGTCGGACCCGACACCGGAGGCGTGTTCGTCCCCGGCTCCTACTTCTTCCTTCCGGCCGGCGAGGCTGGGTTCCAAGGACCGTCCGACTTCTTCGGAAGTGATTTCCTCGAATTTGTCGCGGTCGACGACGGCGGCCTCGAGTCCCCGCTCGTTCGCCTCGATGTCGTGGTGCTCCCAGTCAACGACGCCCCGACCGGCGAGAGTATGACGTTCTCTGCGCTCGAAGACTTCCCTCTGCACGTCGACCCGCCGGGCGTACTGTCGACGTCCTTCGACGCGGACGGCGACCCGCTCGAGGTCCACCTCGTGAGCGGACCCTCATGGAGCTCCACGCCAGGGACCTTCACGCTGGGTCTCGACGGCCACCTCGATTTTCTTTCGCCTCCGAACGAATCGGGAACCTACGCCTTCACCTTCAAGCTGTTCGACGGAACCGTCGACTCCGAGCTCATCACCTCGACGATTGTGGTCGAGCCCACGCCCGACCTCCCCATCGTCAACCCAGACACCTACGCGACCGACGAAGACGTCCCCCTCTTCGTCAGCGCCGCGGATGGTTTGAGCAGCAATGACTCCGACCCGGACGGCGACACCCTCGCTTGTAACATCCGGACCGATCCCGGCAACGGCGTGGCCTTCGTCGCGCTCGATTGCTCGCTGAGTTATGAGTCTACCCCCGACTGGAGACGTCGACCAAGAAGCTGTCGATCCCGTTCCGACGGCCTCTCGGTCGTGACCTCGCAGGTGACGATCTCCGTCCGACCGGTGAACGACAACCCGATCGCGCTCGACGACTTCTACCTGATGGTCTCGGGCGACGTGTTGCACGCCAACGTGCTCGACAACGACGCCGACCCTGATGGCGATCGACTGTTCATGGTGCTCATCTTGGGTCCAACGGATCGTCCAGCTCCACGACCAGGTTCCACGCCCACGTCAACGGTTTCGTCCACGCCCAGGTCCACGATTGACGCTCACGCTCACGACGGGCATTCCTTCCCCCGCAGAATCCACCCTAACTCTAGGTCAGGGCCGATCCTGGACAGTATTCTGCTCGAGGCACCGCAAGACACACGCGGGGTCGCTGCCGCGACTTCAGCACAATTGGTCTGCTTCGGCAGGCTTCGTGGGCGTGAGCGTGAATCGTGGGCGTGAGGGTGGACGATTTCGTGGACGTGGGCGAGAAACGTGGTCGTGGAGGTGGACGAAAACACTCGGCCGATACTCTCAAACTCCAAGAATCGTGAGCTGAAGGATCGTCTCCGCGCCCTTGGGCGCCAATATCGACACGGCCACCTGCCGCTTCACCTGGAACGCCA
>CAYXDO010000127.1:0-23110 GCA_964463485.1 uncultured Myxococcales bacterium
ACGGCCAGCGGAGAAGTGGAGAATATTCGTCATACCCGATTCCTACGGCGGGACATGCGCAAAACGAACGGCCCCGATGCCTGGCCGAGATAGGTAGGGTTCGTTCTTTGCGAGCGGTCCAGGAGGTCAGGGCGTCGGCTCGACCATGAACTCGGTCATCATCCCCACCTCGGCGTGCTCCAAGATGTGGCAGTGCGCCATCCAGCGACCTGGGTTGTCGAGATAGGCGATGATGTCGAGCGCCTCGCCGCCCGGAACGAGCACGACGTCTTTGAGCCCAGGCTGATGGGTGAACGATCGCCCATCGTCGACGATGTCGAAGAACTGACCGTGGAGGTGGAACGGGTGCTCGGGGCCAGCTAGGTTTCGGAGCTTCATTCTCACCGTCTGGCCTTCTTGGAACGTGAAGAGGGGTTCGTGGTGATGGCTGCTTCCGTTAATCATCCAGCGCAAGCCCGTCTGCGGATCACTCTCCGCGGCAAACTCGAGAGTGACGGTCTGGTCCGGCGCTCGTTCGGGTCGCTCCACGGTGGGCCAGGCGATCTCGGCAGGGGTCCGATCCGAATCTGCGACTTCGGCCTGGAACACCGCGATGGGTTCGGTCACCAAGTTCCCGCTCGCGTCTTGAGTGAGTACGTGAGAGACGAGCTCTGCGGTCCCGGCCTGATCGTACTTGACCTCGAGGTCATATCGTTGACCCACGGGCAAGAGAATGACGTCGGGTTTGAAAGGCGCGACGTGTCCGCCATCGGTGCCCACGACCCTCCAGGAAGCTCCGGTCACGGTGAGTTGCATCGTACGCGCATTCGCTGTGTTGACGATACGCCAGCGCTCGACGTCGCCCTTGGCGACGGAGACTTTGGGGAGCTCGGCCCGGCCGTTGGTGAGGAGCAGATTGCCGGTGCGACCGTGCATGACCTCCATGTGGCCGGTCAGGAACGGCTCGCGCCCGGTCTCGTTGACGAGCACGTCGTCGAGCATGATCGCGCGCTCCAAGAGCACGGGGTCGGCCGGGTCGTGCACGACCACCATCCCGTAGAGTCCTTTTTCGACTTGCTCGTTGGCGCGCACGTGCGGGTGGTACCAGAAGGTGCCTGGATCCCTGACCACGAAGGAGTAGGTGAATTGGCCAGCGGTCTCGATGGGGGTCTGAATCATCGGGCTGCCGTCCATCGTGTCGGGCACTCTCACGCCGTGCCAGTGAATCGTGGTCGGCTCGCTGAGTGAGTTCGTGAAGTGCACGATCACCTGATCTCCGACTTTCGCGTTCAAGATCGGCCCGGGAACCTGCTCGTCATAACCGAACATCCGGAGAGTGCGACCTTCGTACAAGGTGCCGGTGAAAGGCACTGCATCCAGCCAGACTTCGACGACGTTCGGATCTGGATTCCAGTCCGTCAGCGCCGACACACCTTGGACCTCCGGAGGAACGTAGGGGGGTGGAGTGGCTCCCGCGTCTTCGGGTCCCGAGTCCACCGCGAATCCGGCGTCGGCCGGCGAGCTCGCGTCGGGACTCGGTTCGGTGAATCCTGCGTCCGCAGTTTCTGCGGGTCGAATCTGCTCTTCCGCGCATGCGCTGAGGCAAGCCAAGCCGAGTCCGAAGTAAAAATTTTTCATGCCCTTCCAAGAACCCAAGCTGTCGGATCTGTCAATCGTTCGCGTGCGCGGAATCGAGTTTGCTCGAGGTAACCGAATGAGTCACCGCCAACACGAATCAGTGACCAATCGAGTCACTTTGCTCGTCGAGCCGGAGAGCTCATCGCGCAGGCACGGATCCTGCGTCGGAGCGCGCGGTGCGCCTGCTCGATGTCGCGCTCAAAGCCTCGAGAGGGCGGCAGACCCTTCACCACCTTCGATCTACCTATTCGGTCGGAGTGAGCTCGGCGACGGTGAGCGCCATCGAGCACGCGCTCGCGTGCGGACCGGACGGTGGACCCGGGGACGCGTTCGTGGATCGTCTGCGCCGTCGCGGGCTGGTGGCTGACGAGCCCTTTCGAGCGATACCGCGACGAAGCAGCAGCGAGCTGGTCTCGATCGAGCTCGAACCGTTTGGGAGCTGCAATCTGCGCTGTCGCCACTGTTTCGTGGACTTCAGCGGCGCGGTCATGACCCAGCAAACGTTCGAACGGGTGCTCGAGGGCGCCTTGGACGCGGACGCGGTGGAGCTCACCTTCAATGGAGGCGAGCCGCTGCTGCACGTGCGCTGCCTCGATTGGATCGAGCGCGCCCGCGCGAGCGGCCTGAGGACGCTGCTCTTCACCAACGCCACCTGCGTGGGCCCCGACGTCGCCGATCGGTTGGCCAAGGCTGGAGTCGCGCGCGTGACCGTGAGCCTCGACGGCTTCCAGCCCGAGCATGACGCGGTCAGAGGCCACGGATCCTTCGATCGGGCGGTCCGCGGAATCCGCGAGCTCACGCAAAGAGGAGTCTGCGTATTCACGACGACGCTCGTACACCCGGCCAACGAGGCTCGGGTGAAGGAGCTCCAGACTTTCTGCCGAGAAGTCCTCGGCGTGGCAGGCTGCCGCACGAGCACCGTCGCACCCATGGGTCGCGCACGACAGGCGCCCGACCTCCTCCTCTCCACACGCGCCCTCATGGCCGTGTACTCAGACGAGTCCGCGGGCGAGTCCGAGTCGAACGCGCCCGGCGTTTCGTCGACCTCCGAGCAGCTCCTTGCGTGCGGCGCCGGCGTAGACAAACTGTACGTGTCGGCCTCCGGTCGAGTGTTCGGCTGCCACCTGTTCGAGCTATCCGGAGGGACGCTCGGCCACCTCGCTGAGTCGTCCCTCTCTGAGATCCTAGCCCGAGCTCGCATGAGCACGCTCCTGCGCATCTCCAAAGACGACCTGCCCGTGTGCGCCGCCTGCCCGGCGTTCTCGTCGTGCGCGGGTGGCTGTCGTGCGCGAGCCCGCGCCATGACTGGAAGCCAACACGGACCCGACCCCGTCGCCTGCGCCAAGCGAGGCCTCGGCGAGATCGCAACATTTTCCCGGGCCAAGACGAACGGCCCACCTCAGAAGCTCGCTGAGCGAGCAAGGAGTGACCCATGACCGAGACAGAGTTCCTCTTCGAAGAACACGACGAAGAGCTCACCACCGACAAGCCCCACTGTGATGGGTGTGGATTGGAGGAGACTGCCAAAGTCACCGACAAACCTCACTGTGACGGGTGCGGTTGAGCCACACTCTCCCGTCTCCCACGAATTTGTCATCGGCGGTCCGCGCTGTTTGGCGGCCGAACGACCACCCTCCACCTACGAGCTCCTCCTCGGACTCGTACCCGCACTCGCGCTCTCCGGACGTACAAGGGCGTCGATCCTCCCTCCGTCCGACTCATACCGCACGATGAATCAGGCCCATGTGCACTCGGCGGACTCTGCTCTGTGACCGTTTCGGTTACACGTCCACGGACTCGCTGGCGCACAATACCTCGAGGCTCGGGTGCACGACCGACCTGCGGCGATTCAGTTCAACCTCCGCATGAACCACGCATGAACCACGGAGAGCACTCTTCTCCAAAGATCCTCCGTGTTCTCTGCGTTCCTGCTCTGTGTCCTCTGCGGTTGCCCAGCGCCGAGCGATGATCGTCGACATATCGCGCAACTCGGTCGTGCACCGTCGAGGCTCTCAGGAGGCGTGGCCCGGCCTCGATTCTGCTATGCTCCTTTCGATGGGTTCGATGGGTCCCACTCGATCGCGATGAGCTCCCCGCCTCGATCGATCGCGTTCGAGCTCGCGGCAGGCTTCGGCCTGGTCTCGCTCGTGGCGGTCGCGACCTGCGGGCTCCTGCTCGCGCTCGTGCGTGAGGTCTCCGGTCTGGTGACCGGAATGCGCGAAGAAGAGGCGGCCATTCGCCGCGGTCAAGAGCTCGCGACGGCCGTTCGCGAGCAATACATTCACATGGCTCATACGCTCATCGAGGGGGACAGAAGTCACCTCGATCACTACGGCGAGTGGGAGGAGCGCGTTCGGGTCGGGATTCGCGAAATTTCGCCCCACGTTCCCGAAGACCAGCGATTTCGCCTCGTCCTCGTCGAGCGTGACACCAAAGCGCTCTCTGATCGATTCCGCGGCTCCACCCTGGAAGCAGTCGATCGCGCGGACAAGTCGGCGCTCGTGGAGGAACATCGGGCGATCATGGCGATGTCCGAGCCTGCCTTCGAGCAGGCCGATGCGCTCGCGCGGGCCGTCGAGTCGAAGATGGCGCACTCGCACGTGCTGGCCACACGCGCGACCCGCCTCGGTCTCATCGCGGGCGGGGTGGGTGCGGTCGCGGTGGTGGCGCTGTCGTTCCTGTTCACTTTTCGTCTTCGCGCCGCGGTCTTCAAACCCTTGACTATGCTCGCGGCGGCCGCGCGACGGGTCGGCGCCGGTGAGTTCGACGCTCGCGTGGGTTCGGTAGGTCGCGGAGAGTTGCTATCATTGTCTCGAGCCTTCGATCGCATGGCCGAGGAGCTCGCCGAGCGGCAGCTCAAGCTCGTACAAACGGAGCGTATGGCTGCGATCGGCCACCTCGCGGCGGGCGTGGCTCATGAGCTGAACAACCCGATCGGAATCATTCGCGGTTATCTCAAGACGATGAATGCGAAGGGCGACCCGGAGGAGTTGGCGGAGGAGCTCGAAATCCTGGACCAGGAGGCCGCTCAATGCCAAAGAATCGCCGAAGACTTGCTAGCCTACGCTCGTCCAATGGCGCTGAAGCTCGAGCGCGTGGAGATGAAGACCTTCCTCGAGGAAACGGTTCGAAGGTTCGGCGACAGCAGAGGTGTCGCCATCGACGTCGACGCGGAGCCTTCGCACGTGCCCGCCGACCCCACCCGGCTTCGACAGGTCGTCTTGAATCTGGTACTCAACGCGATCCAAGTCAGCCCCAAGGAGAAGCGAGTCCGGGTCGTCGGAACCAGCGGCGCCGAGAGTTACGCGGTCGAGGTCAGAGACGAGGGACCCGGCATCGCGGCTCTGGAGCACGGCCGAATCTTCGAACCCTTCTACACCAAGCGGAAAGGTGGAAGTGGCCTCGGCTTGGCCGTTTGCCAGGGAATCGTACGCGCCCACGGAGGCACCGTGTCGGTGAGGTCACGCGAGGGAGAGGGCGCGATATTTCGGGTAGAGCTACCGACGCGAGCTCCAGACTCGAGGAGCGACTCATGAGTGTGCGACCGGTAGTGCTCGTCGTCGACGACAAGCCGAACATGGTTCGTTTGATGTCAAAGGTTTTGCGCGGCGACGCGACGGTTCGCACCGCGGAGAGCGGAGCCGACGCCATTCGAGCGCTCGAGAGCGGACCCGTAGGTGTGGTGCTCTGTGACTTGATGATGGGCGACATGGACGGGCTCGACGTGCTTCGCGCGTGCAAGCGCCTGCAGCCTCGGGCCGAGTTCATCCTCATGACCGCATTTGCGACGGTGGGTACGGCCGTCGAGGCGCTGCGGCTCGGCGCCTATGACTACCTCACCAAACCCTTCGAGCCGGACGAGGCCCGTGCGGTGGTGCTTCGGGCACTCGGCAGGGTCGCCGCGAGACCCGATCCGGTCGTTGGCCATGAGGTGCTCCCCGGATTTTTCGCGAGATCACCCAACATGGAGCGTCTCGCCGAGCTGGTCCGGCGAGTGGCCAACAGCGACGCCACGGCGCTGATCCTCGGCGAGACGGGGACGGGCAAAGAGCGCATCGCGCGAGCGCTCCACCAACTCAGCCCTCGGTCCCCCGCTCGATTCGTCGCGTTGAACTGCGCGGCCATTCCCGCTGAGCTGCTCGAAACGGAGCTGTTTGGGCACGCCCGCGGCGCCTTCACGGGTGCGGTGCGGGACCGCGTCGGACTGTTCGAGGAGGCGGACGGCGGCACCCTCTTCCTCGACGAAATTGGGGACATGCGCTTGTCCCTTCAATCGAAGCTCACTCGGGTGCTGGAGGAGCAGACGATTCGCAGAGTCGGCGAGACCAACGAGCGCAAGGTGGACGTTCGACTGGTCGCGGCGACCCATCGCGATCTCGAGGCGATGGTGAAGCACGAGAGCTTCCGTGAGGACCTCTGGTATCGGCTCAATGTCGCACTGATCCGAATCCCTCCGCTCCGCGAGCGCCGCGAAGACGTCGAGATCCTTGCGCAGCACTTCCTGCGGGAGCGGGCGGAAGAGTCACGCGGCCCTCCGCTGCTCGGCTTCACCCAAGCCGCGCTCGACGCGCTCACGTCCTACGCCTGGCCGGGCAACGTGCGGCAGCTTCGCGCCGCCGTCGAGCGAGCCTCGGTCGTCGCGACGACCGAGCGAATCGACGCGGTCGACCTTCCACCCGAAGTCCTCGGAGGCGGCGCCTCGAGCGCGCCGCTGGCCAGAGAGTTGGCCGAGCTGTCGTGGGCGGACGCGATCGAACGCGGTCGCTCCGACGTGGCGCGAGCCTATTTCGAGGCCGTGCTCCGCAAATTCGATGGACAAATAGCGCTCGCCGCCCAGCACGCCGGGGTCGAGCGGGAGAGTTTCTATCGACTGCTGAGAAAACATGGAATCGATCCCGGCTCGTTTCGCGGCAAGAGCGAGTGACTGACCCGCAGGTTGCCGCAGGTTGATTGAAGACCCCCCTGAAGGAGGCCGCAGAAGAAGGCTCCGAAACGGGTGCTTGGTTGGCTTCGGTCGTGGTATTTTGGGCGTCTGTCGACCTTCGGACAACGCGATCGAGCGGCAAAGGCGGCGAGTGGCCATCGCGCATCGGGCTGGTTCGTGTATGTGTCGTTCGCGCTGAGTTGCTTCGTCTCGGCCTGCCAGTCCCGAGTGCTGGCCCTCCAACTCGATCTGAACGAGAATATCGCCTACGGTGCCGTCACGTTCGAGTCCGACCAAGGCGTCGTCTCCAGAGCGACTCCGCTGATCCAACTCGACAGCACCGTCTTCGAGTCGGACCTCGACCCCGAGCTGGACGGCGACGAGTGGGTACGATTCATCGGCTATGCTCGCGAGACGCTCGCGCAGGGTTTGGGAGAGTCATTCGAGCCCCGCGGCGACAACCTGCGCCTTGCTGAACGAACCGAGCTGGCGCTGCCGCTTCCGGACCAGATCGCACTCGGACCGGTGGCGGAACGTTCTCTCGAGCCGGCGAACGAAAGCGCCGTCCTCACGGCAGACTGGCTTCCGTCGTGCGTCGCTGACGCGTGTGAACTGGCTGCCTTCGGACAGGGACGCCTCCTCGAGCTCCCTGGCGACGTCAGAAGCTTCACGGCGGGTGCACAAGTCGGCCCAGACGAAGCCGTCGCGGTCTCCGAAGAGCGGTGGTTGCGTGTCACGAAAGACCAGGTCACCGAGGTTTTGGTGGAGGCGCCAGGAGCAGGCCCGGTCATCGACCTCTTCATGGACCCCGACCACCAGCTCTGGGCCATGCGCGTGGACGGCACGATCTCTCGCGGTGGAGTCGAGACTGGGTTCGTGCAGGTGGCCCACCTGGATGGCCACACCGGCCCCGGTGTCTTGGCGGGCGGGAGAAACGGCTCCAACATCGAGATCTTCGTCGCGTCGGCCCGAGGACTCTTCAGGGTCACGACCGAAGGCGCGGAGCTCGTGTTTCCGAGCGACAGGTCGGCTCCTTCCAATGACGTCTCGGTCGAGTGGCTCGGACCCGGAAAGGCCGCCGCTATCTTCGGAGGTCCAAATGTCGTGGTTTGGTATGACCGAGCGTCGGTACCGCCAATCCAGACTCAGCCGTTTCCGCTGGGTCCCACCGCGATCGCAAATCTTCCAGGCACTGGCCTGGTCGTGAGTAGCACCGGCCACCTGGGCCTCCGCCCGGACTTGCTCGTGTGGACGGATCAGGGCTGGCGCTCGCTCGGCGTGGAGGTGCCCACGGCCTCCGGAGCGGAAATCCTGGAGCCCTGGGCCGGTGGACTCTTGCACGGCGGAATCTCCGGAGAGCTCGCGTATCATCACCCTGGGATCGGTAATTGCGCGCCATGGTTCCTGGCGCCGCTGACAATCCGACGCCTGCTCCTCGGCAGCTCGTCCGCGATCGTACTCGTCGGTTACGAAAATCGCGCCGAGATGCTCGTCTTCGATCTCCCGTCACGCCGACTTCCCTGTCGCAGCGGCCGTGGCCGATGAGTCTATTGTATGACTGCGGGCAGTCGAGGGTAGTTTCGGGGACTCGAACGGAGGCCTTGCGTTTTCGGCACGTCGAGGAGAGAACCCGCCAGGTGCACGTTGATCGACGCGCGGGTCTCTGGGATGGCTGAGAGCCAGGGTCAGATAGCTGTCCTCCTGCGAACTCACCCCATTTGGCGCGACAGCACGGAGCCGGTGATTCGAGCGCTCTCGTCGGCAGCGCGTCTCGGGATCCATCGGCCGGGTCAGGTGCTCGTACGGGAAGGGCAGGCTGCGGACCGCGTTCACCTGCTGGTCGGCGGAGCGGCGAGGACGTTCTACGTCGGGACGAAGTCGCGCCCGGAGCTGACGGTGAAGTTATTGCGGGCGCCGTCGGCCTTCGGCGATGTCGCGTGTGTGCTTCGAGTCCCGTACTCGGCGAGCGTGGAGGCGCTGACGGAGACTCGCTCGGTCGAAGTCGAGAGCCAGGTCTACTTCGCGGCGCTGCTGAAGAGCCCCGGGTCCTGCTTGCGGCAGTATTTCGACCTCGCCGAGCGATTTGGCGGGGCCGTGCAGATCGAGAAGTCGACGTACGCCGCGAGTCTTCACGAGCGGGTGATCGCGCTGCTGGCTGCATACGCTCGGGAGTTGGGTGTGCCCGTAGAGGACGGCATTCGCATCGAAGCGTGGTCGAAGCCATGCGACGGGCTCGGTCCGTGATCCGCGTGCAGACTCCGAATTTCAACGACGATCGATTCCGAGAGGAGCTCGTCGCCGCGCTCCGCCGCGGCGTGACCGTTCAGCTCCTCCACGCGAAGAACTACGAAGATCTGGCCGAGGGCTCGCCCGGACAAGGGGGCACCAACTCATCGGTCGTCGAGGACCTGTTCGAGGACCTCGCGAACGAGCCCGACGCCTTGGCGCGACTGCAGTTGCGCGAGTACGTGCACTCGGGGAGCGAGCCCGTGGACGGAAACGCACCCCACGCGAGCCACGTGAAGCTCTTGGCCTTCGACGACGAGGTCGTGCTGGTGACCTCGATGAACATGGACACTCAGTCCTGGAATCACTCGAGGGAGATCGGCGTGCTCGTGGACAGCAAGGAGGTCACGACCGCCTGGCTCGACCGGCTCTTCACGCCTGACTTCGCCCGCTCCTCGCCGGTTCGCCCCGAGAGGTGAACGCCGCCCGAGGCAGGGACCGAGGCAGGGTTCTGAAAGAGGGTCCGCCGGGTTGCACGACTCGGACGAACGTGGTCATTTGGAACGTGCAGCCTCACTTCCTCGGTTGTGTGGCCGCGTGTGTGGCCGCGTGCGGTCCGATGGCCGTCCCGAGCCCTCCCGGAGCAGAGACTGCCGGCTCGATCGTCTTCCTCGCGCGCGGGGCGCAGGGTTGGGTTGCCGCCACCCGCGGGTCCTCAGAGGGCCAAGTACGCTTCGAGGTCGAAGGTTCCGCGACGATCCTTGCGGGCCTCTATCCGGTGTCCCTCGCCGCGCTGCGGTTGGCGGAGGGAGAAGTCGAGCTACGCGAATCGGGTCGGCGGGTGCCGCTCGCCGAGTCGGTCTTGATTCACGACGACTCCGAGGAGGGTTGGAGACCTCTCGGGGCCTGGCCCATGGCCGTAGAGGACGTCAGGCTCGAGGAGTCGCCGGGCGGTCGAGACGGCGTCGTGGAGGTGGGCGTCGCAGAGCGTACGAGCTGCGCGCTGCGCGGAGACGGCCGAGTGAGTTGCTGGGGGTACGGTCCCGAGGGCGAGCTCGCCGTGAGAGGTCTACTCCGCGCAGAGACACCCGTCGAGGGGCTCGCACGAGGGATCGACCAACTCACGGTCGGCCACGGCTTCAATTGCGGCACGGACAGGGATCGAGACGTACTCTGCTGGGGGAGCGCGAGCGCAGGGCAGCTTGGCCGCTTCGATCGCAGCGATACGGCGGCGCCAGGTCGAGTCTCGGAGGTGTCCGACGCGGTCATGGTGGGGGCCGGAAGCTTTCACGCATGCGCGCTGAGCTCCGCGGGCCGTGTTTCCTGTTGGGGCCGCAACTCCGGGGGCGAGGTCAGTCCGGAGTCTCAAACCGAATTTCCCATACCCTCTCTCGTGGCGCTCCCGGCGCCTGCAGCGGAGCTGGCGGTGGGTCTGAACCACTCCTGCGCACGCCTGCCCAACGGCGAGGTGTGGTGCTGGGGGCTCGACAACTCGCTGCAGCTCGGGGCCGAGGGCCTGGGTCCCGGACCCGTACGAATCGAAGGAATCCGGCCGGCCGGCTCGTTGGCCGTCGGTGAAAGGCACTCCTGTGTTCGCCAGACCGACGGCTTCGTGTGGTGTTGGGGTAGCAACCAGGCAGGCCAGCTCGGTGCGAAAACCGAGGATCCAGCGAGCGTCCCAATCCTCAGCTCACTCAGCGCAACTCAGGGTGAGCTGAAACTCGGAACACTGGCAAGCTGCGTCCTCGATCCCGGGCGGCCGCCCGTTTGCGTCGGACGCAGCACGCGGCTCGAGCTCCTGCCCGAACCCCTCGAGCGGCTCGGGCCGGTACGTTCGCTGGGCCTTCGCGGCACCGAACACGCGTGCGCCGTGACGCTCGACGGGATCGTGAAGTGCTGGGGTTGGGGCGGCCTGGGGCAGCTCGGATGCCTGTCGTCCTTGACGCGAAGGACACCCGTCGAGGTGCCTGGAACTCATACCGCCCGGGAGGTTTGGGCCGAGGGGACACTCACCTGCGTGGGTCACTCGGATGGGTCCGTGTCGTGTTCTGGCGCGCCCTCTCTGGCGGTGATTCCGCTCGAGACTTGGTCCGGCTCGAGCCTCTCCCCGGTCCAACCCTTCGTTGACTTCTCGTCTGGCGGATCCCATGAGTGTGTAGTCCGGGCCGACTCAGAGGTCGCGTGCGTGGGCGAGAATACTGCGGGTCAGC
Source organism: uncultured Myxococcales bacterium (assembly GCA_964463485.1). Classification (GTDB taxonomy): domain Bacteria; phylum Myxococcota; class Kuafuiibacteriia; order Kuafuiibacteriales; family Kuafuiibacteriaceae; genus CAYXDO01. Next base: position 10,978 of record CAYXDO010000127.1, read on the forward strand.
TCGGCCTGCCGCTTGGAACGGCTTGGACGACTCTCTTGACGAACGTGCCCGGTCTCCGGGACGTGCGGGCAGTGGTGGCCGGCTCCGCCTCAACCTATGCGATCCTGGGCAACGGAGAGCTCTGGGGTTGGGGCGCGAATCAAAAAAGCGAGCTCGGGATCGGACGCGCCGGGGAACCGGAGGGACCTGTGCGAATCCTCGTGCAGGCCCACCAAGTGGCCTCGAGGGGAGACAGCGCCTGTGCCGTCTCCGGCGCTGACAGGAGCGTGCTCTGCTGGGGCGACAACTCCCGAGGAGAGCTCGGGCTCGGCCGTCTGGCCGGCGCCACCGCGCCCGAGCGAGTCGCGCTGCCCGGACCCACTCGAAGCCTCGACGCTGGCGCCGCCCACTACTGCGCTGCGCTCGAGGATGGTTCCCTCTGGTGCTGGGGACTGAACGAGTCAGGCCAGCTGGGCGATGGAGGAACGCAGAAGAGCTGGCTGCCTGTCCGCGTGCCGCAGATCGACGACGCGTTGGAGGTCGCCGTGGCCCAGACCTTCAGCTGCGTTCGGCGCCGCGGAGGAGCAGTGAGTTGCGCTGGCTCGAACGCTTTCGGAGAGTTGGGCTCCGCCTCGGAGGAGTCGATGAGCTCCCGCTTCGTCGAGGTCTCCGGGCTCACTGACGCGATCGCCATTCGCGCAGGCTCCAGACACGCCTGTGCGCTCCGCGAGCGCGGCGGCGTGAGTTGCTGGGGCAGCGACGAGCGCGGCCAGCTCGGGCTCGGGACTCGCATCGAGGAGCGCGAGCCCACGCCCGTGTGCGGCCCGCCGTGACGAGGGTGTCTTCAATCAAGACGAGACGAAAACGGCAGTCATCACGCCGTCAGCTCCAAGGAAAATCTCACGAGCTCGGACGCCGTGCTGGCGTCGTCTGAGTCGGTCACGCCGACCAAAGTGACTCTCGACCGCCCCTGATCGTTCGCAACACCTTCCACTGCCAGCCCTTCCAGCTTGAACGCCGCCCCTGGAATCGCCCAGGTAGCGACGATTCGCTGCGCTTGGTCCATCAGCCCGACCACCGAGCCCTCGCACTTTCCGTCATCCACGGTGTTCGGACTGTCTTCGGCGGAAGCCGCGAACAGCACTCGACCATCGGGCAACGTGGCTGCTCCTGAAAAGCCCAGCGCTACCCCCGCGAGCGTACCCAGCTCGTAACGGCGGACGTTGGTCAGATCGGACTTGGCAATCGGGCCGCGCTTGTCGATCGCCTCGATGAGTCGATCGGTCGGGACGTCGAAAGTCGCATTCACTCCGGCCGACGAGTTGCCTCGCTGGAAAAATCGAACCGCGTTTGGCAACACACAAGCAGCCTCGAGGTTGAGGGACTTCTGGTCCACACCCAGCACGTCCATCGCGGCCAGATACATCGTGTCGAGGGAGACGACTTTGGATCGAGGCGGCTCGCCTTCGAGCGTGGCGACCCGCATGCGGAGCGGCGTGGATCCCGAGCCGAAGAGAATCGCACGCTCCACGCCGTCGCGGGCCAGCGTGACTCCCGCCTCGAAATCCGGCTTCGAGGCCTTACTCATCGGCGCGTCCGGCCCCGTGGCTCGACCGAGGAGTCCCACGGGTACGACTTGATCCTTGATGAGTCGCGCGGCGACGGCCGAGTCATCCTGTGCCACGAGCCACCCTTGGGCGAAGGGAACGATCACCGAGGCCGCGCGCACCGGCGATCGGTCGGCGCCCGAGAAGTAGAGCGGCTTTCGTTCGAGCAGCGTCGCGGTCGAGGTGGAAGATGGTGCGTCGACGGACGCCGCGCCGAGCACGGCCATCGCTGGTGAGAGTTGCGAACGGCCGAGCGCCTGCGGTCGCTCGGTCGCGTCGATGATCTTCACGATCGTCTCGATGACAGCCTTGGGATTCGATCCCGTCGCGGTCTCGGCGCTGGTCATCACCCAGTCCGCGCGCTCCATCACCGCTCGGCCCACGTCGCTGGCGTCGGAGCGGCTCGGCCTCGGCGAGCTCAGCATACTCTCCATCATCTGAGTTGCGACTCCGGTCGGAATTCCCAGCGCATTGCCGAGCTGGTTGATCCGGGCCTGCACGATCGGCATGTGCTCGTCACCGAGCTCGACTGCGGCGTCCCCTCGGGCGATGAGGAGGCCGTCGGAGGCCTTGGCTATACTCTCGATGGCCGCCACGGCCTTCGGGCGCTCGATCTTGGCGATCAGCTTGGTCCCGTCTCCGGCAAGGTCCCGGACACGGTTCAAGTCGTCCGCCGACTCGACGAAGGACACCATGATCGTGTCGATGCCAAGGTCGCGGATCGTCGCGAGATCTCGGGCGTCCTTCTCGGTCGGAACTCGATCTTGGATCGAAGTATCGGGAACGTTGAGCCCCTTTTTGCTACTCAGCTTCCCGCCGAACAGCACTTCGACCTCGAGCACCGGCTCCTTGGATGACACCCGCAGCTGAATCTTGCCGTCGTCGGCGAACACACGATCGCCAACCTCGAGGGAGTCGACGAGTGTGGGGTGAGAAATCGGGATCGCCGTTCCGGAAGGTCGCGCCGACCCTTCGGTGAACAGCCTGGCTTTGGATCCGGTAGCGAGATCGATGGGTGGGTCGATGAGTCCGGTGCGGAGCTTCGGGCCTTGGAGATCGGCGATGATCGGAATCGTGCGGCCCGCTTTTTTCATGGCGGCGCGGAGGGCCTCCACGAGCGCGCGGGCGTCCTCCGGCTTCTTGATGTGGGAAAAATTGATGCGGGCCCCGTCCATGCCCGCAGAGATCATTTCGGCGAGTTTGTGAGCGTCGTTGGAGGCGGGGCCGACCGTGCAGAGGATTCTGGTTCGCCTTTGACCGGAAGGCGCTCCGAAGAGCTTGTCTACGGGGCGCGACGTAGAGAGGTCTTCTGGGATTTGGGCGCCAAGCTGCCGAGACAAGCGAATCAGGCTCCGCAGGCGCTCGGGCGTGTTGGCGAAGGTGTCTCGACTCTGCCACGCGCGATCGACCTCGATCGAAGAGAGTGACTCGACGGATGGGTCACCGGTCAGCGGGGAGCGGCTGATCAGCTCGGCAAGCTCACGGTCGGCGTCGGCGATGTCGTGGCGGATGTTCGCGGTCCGAATGGACGTCACGCGCTCGACCCTAGCATCGATTTTCGATCGAGGGTGGTGTCTCGGGCTTCGACTTCGACCCTCGAGGAACCTTCGAGAAATTTCGCCGCTTCGTGCCGTCCTTCTCGGTTATGATTCGAGGATGTCCCTCGCACGGTCGCTCGAATCGGAGGACAGGGTCCCGGCGCGACCGCCCCGCGGCTTCGTCTTGCTGGAGGGGGGCACGAAAATCGACTGGTCGAAGTGGTACCTCACGGACGAGGAAGACATGGGTCAGAGCCCTGAGCAACACGCGGTCATTCAACGCATGCTGGGCTCGCTCTTCGAGCTCGCACGGGAGCGAGGCTGGCCCGAAGACAAAGTCTTCATCGGGGCCGATTCGTTCTTTGGGTGGGTCGAAAAAGAGCCGCTGGTACGTGTGTCGCCCGACGTCTACCTGCTCGACGACCCACCGGAGCGGCCGTTTCCTCTCTCGTTTCAGACGTGGCGCACAGGTCACCGGGCCCCACGGTTCGCGCTCGAGGTCGTCTCGGAGAAGTGGAAGAAGGACTACGACGACGCGCCCGATAAGTACGCTCTGTTGGGGACGGCGGAGCTCGTGATTTTCGATGCTGGAGCGGGCACGACCCGGGTCAAGCGAAGAGAGCGTCTGCAGGTTTTCCGAAGAGACGAGCTCGGTGCGCTCGTCCGTGTCTATGCGGGCCCGGGGCCAGCGTGGAGTGAGGAGCTGAAGGCAGCGCTCGTGTCCATTCCGGTCAGCGGATCGCTCGAGCTTGCGATCGCCAGAGACCCCGACGGGAAGGACCTAGTCCCAACGAGCGCAGAGGCGCTCCTGCGCGCGAGGCGACTGTTGGAGGACAGCGCTGAGCGGCTCCGCCAGGTGGAGCGCGAGCTCGAGAACGAACGCCAGGCGAAAACCGAAGCGGAGCGCGCGAAGGCCGACGCGGAGCGCGCCAAGATCGACGCGGAGCGCGCGAAGGAGGACGCGGAGCGCGCCAAGATCGACGCGGAGCAGCGACTCCTCGAAGAGACGAACACACGCGTCTCGCTCGAGAGGGAGCTCGCGGAGCTCAAACGAAAGCTCGCCCGCCCTTCGGAATGACGACGGGACCGGCGTTGTGCCGCACGGTCTTCCGAGGTAGCGTCCCGCCGCGATGACGGAACGCATCAACATCGACTCGATCGGGAAGCTCCAAGACCTCGACCAGTACCGACACCTTCACTGGGAGGGCAGCTTCGACGAGTACCTGGTGCTCGTACAAAAGAAGCCCGGCGTCGTCCGATCCGCGTTCCAGCGGACCTACGACATGATCTTGTCTTGCGGCCGCGAGGAGTACGTCGACAGCCGCAAGCGGATGATTCGCTACCCGTTCTTCCGCGACGAGGCGAACGGAGGTGAAGACGCCATCTTCGGCCTCGACATCCCGCTCATGCGCCTCGTGAACGTCTTCAAGTCCGCAGCCTATGGGTACGGCACCGAGAAGCGCGTGCTGTTGCTCCACGGCCCGGTCGGCTCGGCCAAGTCCACGATCGCTCGACTGTTGAAGAAGGGCCTCGAAGCCTACAGCCGCACGGACTCCGGAGCGCTCTACACGTACGAGTGGCGCCTGCCGGACTCACTCAAGCACATCGCCGGCGGAGTGAACGCGTTCCCGTGCCCCATGCACGAGGAGCCGATCAAGCTCATCCCCGCGGAGTGGCGAGGCAAGGTCATTCAGGACCTCGGCCTCAACGAGTCGTTTTCGTACCCATTCCAAATCCGCGGCGACATCAACCCGGCCTGCCGGTTCATCTACCAGGAGCTCATGCGCTACTACGGCGGCGACTGGACCAAGGTGATGAAACACGTCGCGGTGCGGCGCCTGTTGCTGTCCGAGAAAGACCGCGTCGGTATCGGCACGTTCCAACCCAAGGACGAGAAGAACCAAGACTCCACGGAGCTCACCGGAGACATCAACTATCGAAAGATCGCCGAGTTCGGTTCTGACTCCGATCCACGCGCCTTCAACTTCGACGGTGAGTTCAACGTGGCCAATCGCGGCATCGTCGAGTTCATCGAGGTCTTGAAGCTGGACGTGGCGTTCCTCTACGACCTGCTCACCGCGTCGCAAGAGCACAAGATCAAACCGAAGAAGTTCGCCCAGACGGAGATCGACGAAGTCATCATCGGCCACACCAACGAGGCCGAGTACCGAAAGCTCCTGAACAACGAGTTCATGGAAGCGCTTCGTGACCGCACCGTGAAGATCGACATCCCGTACATCACCAAGCTCGACGAAGAGATCAAGATCTACGCGAAGGACTACAACCCCAAGAAGATCAAGAAGCACATCGCGCCGCACACGCTCGAGGTCGCCGCCATGTGGGCCGTGCTGACGCGACTCGAAGCGCCCAAGAAGCACTCCATGCAGCTCATGCAAAAGATGAAGCTGTACAACGGAAAGTCGCTCCACGGGTGGACCGAGGACCACGTCAAGGAGCTCCGAAAAGAAGCTCTCAAGGAAGGCATGGAAGGGATCTCGCCGCGCTACGTACAGGACAAGATCTCGAACGCGCTGGTCTCCGAAAAGTCGGACGGCCACCTCAACCCCTTCTTGCTCATGAACGAGCTCGAGGCCGGTCTCAAACATCACTCCTTGATCCGCACCGACGAGGAGCGCGGCATGTATCGCGAGCGTATCGAGATGGTGAAGAAGGAGTACGAGGACATCGTGAAGAACGAGGTCCAGCGTGCGATCTCCGCCGACGAAGACGCGCTCACCAAGCTGTGCGCCAACTACATCGACAACGTGAAGGCCTACACGCAGCGTGAGAAGGTGAAGAACAAGTACACGGGACAAGACGAGGAGCCCGACGAGCGGTTGATGCGATCGATCGAAGAGAAGATCGACATCTCCGAGTCGCACAAAGACGACTTCCGCCGCGAGATCATGAACTACATCGGAGCGCTGGCGATCGAAGGTCGAACGTTCGACTACAAGACCAACGAGCGGCTCCAGAAGGCGCTCGAGCAGAAGCTCTTCGAGGACCAGAAAGACTCGATCAAGCTGTCGACGTTGATCTCGTCCGTCGTGGATCGAGAGACGCAGAAGAAGATCGACGTGGTGAAGGAGCGCATGATCCGCAACTTCGGCTACAACGAGGAATCGGCCACCGACGTGCTCAACTTCGTGGCCTCGATCTTCGCTCGTGGCGACGTGAAGTCCTGACGCCAGAAGGTTGACGGCGCCTCACCGGCGCGACCATTCTCCGCCGCGTGGCAGCCAAAGGCGATGACGGTGTCGACGCCACTCGACCCGACGACGCCCCTGAGAAGACCGGGACTGGAAGCCCGATTGGCCAAGAAGACGCTCCGGAGCGAGAGCCCGCGCTGAGACCCTCGGCGCTCCCCACCAAGTCTCCCGGTAGGCCCGCTGATCCATTCATCGGTCAGACCGTGCTCGGCCGGTTCGAAATCAAGCGCCGAATCGGTCGCGGAGGCATGGGCGCGGTCTACGCGGCGATGCAGTCGCCGATCGGACGCGAGGTGGCCGTCAAGGTGCTCAAGGGTGACCTCATCGACAACGACGGCGCGAGGGAGCGCTTCCGCCGCGAGGCCGCGATCATCGGGTCGCTTCGACACCCGAACACGATCCAGCTGGTCGACTACGGAGAGACCGAAGACGGCACACTCATCATGGTCACGGAGCTCCTCGTGGGCTCTCCGCTTTCCGAGCGATTGAAGCAGGGCACGCTCACAGTGGCCGAGACGCTCGAGCTCGGGCTCGAGGTCTCGGGGTCGCTTCGCGAGGCGCACGCGCTGGGCTTGGTTCACCGCGATCTCAAGCCCGCCAATATCTTCCTCGTCGAGGTCGCTGGAAAGCAGCACGGCAAGGTGCTCGACTTCGGCATCGCGCGTATCGCCGACGAAGACTCGACGAGGCTGACGGCGACGGGGCAGGTCTTTGGAACGCCGCGGTATATGTCTCCGGAGCAGGGGCTCGAGACGGGCGGAGTCGACGCTCGATCCGATATCTACTCGCTCGGGCTGATCCTCTTCGAGTGCCTCGTCGGACAGCCCCCGTTCGTCGCTCAGACGTCGCTGCAATACATCCAAGCTCACGTTTCGAAGCCGCCTCCGCGACTACGCGAGATCCTCCCGCGCGCGCCTGGGGAGCTCGAGGCGGTGATCGACGCGTGCCTGGTCAAGAATCGCGACGAACGACTTCAGTCTGCGAGCGTGCTCGAAGCGCGATTGGAGGCGGTCAAAGACCAGCTCCAGGCAAGCGGATTCAATCTGTCGATCTCCGGATCCGAGCTCGGAAGCGGCTCTGTCGTTCCCATCGACGCGAGCGCGCGCCCTTCGATCCCGACCGCGCGACCTTCACTCCCGACACAGCCCTCGGATCGACCTTCCCTACCGACCTCCCAGGAAGAGGCTCCGCCCCGGCCCGCACCCGTGAAAGCGGCGCGATCCCTCAACCTCGCGATCCTCGCGAGCGCGTCGGTCGCTATCGCGCTCGTCGCTTTCGCCATGACGCTGCGGAGCCGCGGTGACGCCGTCGTCGAGGCGCTCGACGCGGGGATCGTTACGGCTCGAGCGCTTCCCGATGCGTCCGTGCTCGCTGCGTCCGCGCTCGATGCAGCCGCGCTCGTCGTGACGACGGTAAACGACTCGGGAACCCAAAACGTGAGCCCACCCGTGAGCCAAACTGCGGACGCAGGCGCTCGCGTCGGCGAACGTCGGGACGCAGGATCGAAGAAAAAAAAGTCGGAGGGCGGACGCAAGCCCGGCGGTGGCGATCCGGGAAGCGGCGCGATCTACGGACCTCGGGAGATGAGCCTGCCCGGAGCGAGCGAGGACGAGAAGCAAACGATCGCCGCGGCGAAGGCCTGCAAGAAAGGCGCGCTCGCGACCGGAGCCGCACAGCTCAAGGTGTCGGGCTGCAAGGCCGGCTGCGCGGTGTTGGTCGACGGAGCCTGCGCGGGGCTCACGCCGCTCGAGCTGGGGATCGAAGAGGGCAACAAGACCGTCACCGTCGTGTGCTCCGCGAAGATCGTCGTCGACACGCTCGCCAAGCTCCGTCCGGGGGCGACTCAGGAAGTTCGGTGCAAGTAGCGCCTCAGTGCCCGGAGCCCAAGAAGTCGCGAATCGAGTTGTAGATGGCGTCCTTGTCCTTGATTTCGCTCGTGACGACGCGCTGGCCTTGGCCCGGCGGGAAGTGCTCTTTGAGCTCCTTGATGAACTGACCGCTCCCGTAGGGAGACTCGACCTGACCGTAGCAGAACATGTTCACGACCGGCAGGACCTTGTCCCTCAATAGGTTCACGCACTGCGCGCTATCGTCACTCGACCAGTTGTCGCCGTCGCTGAAGTGGAACGGATAGATATTCCATTCGCTGGGTGAGTAGTTGTCTTCGATCATCTTCCAACAGAGCTTGTAGGCTGACGAGATCATCGTCCCGCCCGACTCCCTGGTGTGGAAGAAGGTGTCGCGGTCGACCTCCTTGGCCATCGCGTCGTGGATGATGTAGCGCGACTCGATCCCTTTGTATTGCGAGCGCAGCCACGTATCGAGCCAGAAGGACTCGATGCGGACGATCTCTTTCTGCTCGTCTCCCATCGAGCCGGACACGTCCATCATGTAGATGATCACGGCGTTCGCTTGGGGCTCAACGACTTCCTTCCACGTTCGGTAGCGTCGATCGCGCCGGTGAGGGACCACGATCGGGCTCTTCGGGTTGTAAGTACCTTGAGCGATCTCTCGTCGGAGCGCTTGTTTGTACGTGCGCTTGAAGTGTCGCAAGGACTCGGGGCCCTGCGTGTTCACGCCGGTGTAGCGGTAGTGGACCTTCTCGATCTTGTCTTTGCCGCGAGCCTCGATGTTCGGGAGCTTCAGCTCTTCTCCGAGCATCTGCGCGAGCTCTTCCATGGTGACATCGACTTCGATGACATGATCGCCGGGCGACTCGCCGGCTTTGCCGGTGCCATCGCCGGGCTCGACTTGGCCGGGCTGAAGCACGTCGCCCTGGTTGCCGGGCCCTTGGCCGACGCCGCCGGTATCGCGGTGTCCGAATTTGAAACGCGGAAGCTCGATGGTGGGCACGGGGATCGAGATCAGGTCCTTGCCTTGCTTGCCGATCATCTCGCCCTTTTGGACGTACTTCTTGAGGTTCTGCTTGATGCGCCCTCGCACGATGTCCTTGAAGCGCGTGTGGTCCGCATCAATTTTCAGACTCATGACAGGGCGAGTCTACACGACTTGGGCCGAGATCGGTCGCTGCGCTCAGTGGCGGTCAGCGGTGGAGGCTGCGCGCGAAGGTAATCAGAGAATCGCGGGCCCGATTGGCCTCCGTGGGATACGTGAAGCCCCCGCGGCCGGATACGAGCGCGATCCGTTGGGCGAGCTCGTCCAAGGCGAGGATCCCGAGCTCGAGCTCGCGGGCCGTTTTCTCGCGCCGAGCGAGGCCCTGTCGCATCCTCTCGAGCTGATCGGCGACGGCGCCATAGCCGAGCTGACCGCGGCCGAGCGCTCGGGCCAACAGGGTCTGTAGGCCGGCCGTTTGCAGATGCAAAAGGGACTGCTCTGGGCGCGGCATCTTGGCGCTCTTCATCGCGGCGGCGAGCGCCGCCACGAGCTCCTGGGCGGCCGTCTCGAGGCCCTCCCGAGCGCCTGGCTCGCCCGCGCGCTCGGCCTGCGCCAGCAAGACGAGCTTGGGGCCCTCGGCGTCCAGGACTGACTTCAAGGCCTGTTTGGCACCGGGCTTCTTCATCTGGGCGACGATGGCCGCCCTGGGGATGAGCTTGAGCGCGGAGGTTCGGCCCCGGGTCTTGCGTGGGGGCTCGGATGGTCGTGGCCCCGCAGCCTGGCCCTCCGGTACGATGGGCTCCGTGGAGCCGTGGATCGGATCGCCGGGCGCGGAAGGAGCCTGAGCCACGGGCGTTTCAGCACCGGGGCTTCTGGCTTTCACTTCTGGATCCGGCCGAGTGGGCTCGGCGTCGACCGGACCGGTGCCTTCGCTTCGGCTCACCTACCGGCCGAGGCGTAGCACCGGCTTTTGTCGTTGGCTACGCGGATCGTGGATCCATGCGATCAGCGAAGCGATCGCACGTCGCGGGAGAACGAGTGTTGACAGGGCTCGAGGCCTCTTCTAAGTGCAGGCGCTCCGGAGGTTCCGAGATGTACGCAGTGGTTTGGGCGGGCGGCAAGCAGCACAGAGTGCGGCCGGGCGACCTCGTCCGCGTCGAAAAAATCAATGGCGACGAAGGCGCAGCAATCGTCTTCGAGCGCGTGCTCATGGTGGCAGGCGAAGGCGATCCGAAGATCGGTACGCCGACCGTGCCTGGCGCGCGCGTGAACGCCCAAATCGTCCGTCAAGGACGGGGTAAGAAAGTCCTGATTTTCAAGCGAAAGCGGCGCACGAATTATCACCGCAAGAGGGGCTACCGGCGCCTCTTCACGGACTTGCGCATCACAGGAATCCAGGTGGACTGAGATGGCACACAAAAAAGGACAAGGCTCGACCCGCAACGGCCGAGATAGCAAGCCGAAGTACCTGGGCGTGAAGCGATACGGGGGCCAGTGGGTCACCGCGGGCAACATCATCGTTCGCCAGCGCGGCACCCGAATTCGCCCAGGCAGGAACGTGGGCCTCGGTCGGGACCACACCATCTTCGCGCTCGTGGACGGCCGCGTGCAATTTTCGTGGGGCGCCAACGACCGCGTGAGTTGCAACATCGTGCCCGAGAAGGCGCCCGAAGCCTGAGTATCCTCCCGCGGTGACGCTCTCCGTGGCGTTTGCGGCCCGTGGCGTCTCCGGCCTGCCCGCGCGTCGCGCGTGCGCTCACCGAGCCCGCCGCATTCACCCGAAAATCCTGCCGAGCCAAGCAAGGTATGGAGCGAGGGACCCGTGAAGTTCGTCGACGAAGCCAGAATCACCGTAAAATCCGGGAGCGGAGGCAACGGATCCCGATCATTTCTGCGCGAGAAATTCAGGCCCAAAGGCGGGCCTGACGGCGGCCATGGCGGTCGCGGCGGAGACGTCGTCCTGCTCGCCGACCCCCAGCTCGGCACCTTGCTCGACTTCCGCTACCAACCCCGCCTCGTCGCCGAGAACGGCCAAGACGGCCAGGGGCGCCAGAAGACCGGACGAGCCGGTGAGCCCCTTCGGATTCGCCTCCCGGTAGGTACCGTCGTCACCGACGCCGACAGCGGGGAGCTCATCGTCGACCTCGCCGAGCCCAACGAAGAGTTTGTCGTGGCACGCGGCGGACGCGGCGGACGCGGAAACATCGCGTTCGCCACGAGCACCAACCAAGCCCCCGAATACGCTGAGTCTGGCGGGCCGAGTGAGTCTCGTGAGATTCAGCTCACGTTGAAGTTGATCGCCGACGTCGGGCTCGTCGGGTTCCCAAACGCCGGCAAGTCGACCCTGATCAGCCGACTCTCCGCGGCCAAACCCAAAATCGCCGACTACCCCTTCACGACCTTGACTCCAAACCTCGGAATCGTGCGCACGTCCGAGTCGAAAAACTTCGTTCTAGCAGACATTCCTGGCCTCATCGAAGGGGCGTCGGAGGGTCGAGGTCTCGGCCATCAGTTCCTGAAACACATCGAACGCGTGGCTGCGCTCGCGATCCTCCTCGACGTCAGCGCCGATCCCAAACGACATCCGGTCACCGATTTCGAGACACTCATGAAGGAGCTCGTGGCGTACTCTCCCGCGATGCTGGACAAGCCCAGAGTCATCGTGCTCACCAAAGCCGACTTGCCAGACACCGAAGCCGCGCTCGACGAGGTGCGATCGATCGCCGAGGCCCAGGGCGCCGCGTTCTTCCTGGTGTCGTCCGTGCGAGGAGACGGCCTCGACGACCTCGCTTACGCGCTGCAAGCGCTCGTGGATCGCGCAAGGGCGGCCAGATGGGCACGCCGAGCAGGCGCGATCACGGAGTCTGATTCGGAGGTCTGATTCGGAGTCCGATTCGGAGGTCTGATTCGGAGGTCTGATTCGGAGTCCGATTCGGAGGTCTGATTCGGAGGTCTGATTCGGAGT
>CAYXDO010000127.1:23210-33044 GCA_964463485.1 uncultured Myxococcales bacterium
ATTGGGAGGTCTGATTGGGAGGTCTGATTGGGAGGTCTGATTGGGAGGTCTGATTGGGAGGTCTGATTCGGTGGTCTGATTCGGTGGTCTGATTCGGAGGTCTGGCTAGCCTCGACTTCACAGTCACTTCGGTCGCCGAGCTCAGGTGCAATCTCCTCGCGCTGTGTTCATCCTCCGCGCTCTCCGTGGCTGTCTGTGTTGCACAGCCGCGCACAGCCGCACGGCAGCGCAGCCGTGCTTAGCCGTGCTAGGGTGAATCGAAGTCGTACAACAACCCAAACGGCCCGCTGATCGAGCCTTCGCGCCCGTCGATGACGACGTCGTGCGCGACGAACGCCGCGTCTCTCGGATCCTCACTCGGCCAAACGGCTCGAGAGCAAGCCGCCCAATCGAAAAACATCGGCGGGCAATGCTCCACCGTCGCGACGATTCCTTGGGATTCGGCGGCAAGCGCGAGGATTTCATTGGTCGCCCGAAAGTGCCCGCACTCGTCCCGGACTCCGCAGAGTCCTGGCACCAAGGAGAGGTCGAGCTGGGTCCATCGCTCGTCGGAGTAGGACATGAGCCAGATCCGGCCCAGCAGGTCGCCCAGGACCAGCACGTCGTCGAGCCCGACGGCCGCAGTGACCTCGTTGCCTCCAGGAAAGGTCAACTGTCGCGCGCTCCCAGAAGCACTCACCAGGAATACACGTCCGTCGTCGCCGGCGATCACGAAGGGCCAGTCCGGACGTCCCGTCGGAGCCGCAACCCCGAAGTCCGAGTCGTCGACTCGGATCGAGTGAAAGGGCCCGCGCGCGCGCGTAGCCGTTCGGACGATGCCTCGGTCGCCCACGGCGACGATCGAGCCGTCCTGTCCCGCGGCGATCGCTCGATAGGTTCGCGCTCCGACTCCTGACTCGAGGCTACCCAGAACAGGTCCCGAAAACGCCAGCCCATCGGAGCTCACCTCGAGCGACCACAGCTCCGACTCCGTCACCGCCCGATCCTCGCCCGTCCCCAGCTCCATCGCGACGAGCGCGCTGTGCGAGCTCGTCCTCACGATTGCCGGCATGTTGCGCAAGTAAGTCCCGGCCGAATCGACCGTTTGGCTTGCCAAAAGAGGTTGACCGCGGGCGAGCTGATAGAGCCTCGTCCCTACGCTGACCACCCGCCGCTCCGAACCCATTCGCAACACCGAGACGAAATTGAAGAATTCGAAGTCAGGGTGAGTCGCTTCGTTGTGGTGATCCCGGATCTCACCTTCGATGACACTCCGGTTCGGAAGCCCGGGCTGAAAGCGGCGACCGAAAATGGGCCCGCCACACACCAACTCCGAAATGGGTAACACGACCTCGAGGTCGGGACCTCCGGTGGGAGGGTTACGAACCGCGGTTTCCGGGAGCCGACGCCTGATGGTCGACCAATCGCTGTCAATGACTCCGCGAGAGCACGTCGGACTTGCCTCGGCCCACTCGAAGCGCGCGTCCCGCAGTCGCTCGAAGTCGACCGCCGGATGGATCGAGCGTACGTCCTCGCGAGCGAGCGCCACGAGCTGCGCGTCTTGCTCGGCGAGCAGCGCGGCGGGCCACTCGAGCTTTTCATCGGCGCGTCCGTCGAGCCACAGGACCTCGCCTGACTCCAGGCGCAGTATCGCACCCAGCACGACGTGCTCGGGAGGTTCGATGCGCGCTTGGCTCGGAACGCAACTCGCGGCGACGAGCACCAAACACGCGAGGCTACTCGGAGAGCGCTCGAGACCGAGTGAGTCGCGCGCGACGTTCCTCGCAGAAGCTCGCATCTCGCCGGTGCTCACAGGGTCTCGAGGTACCGTTCGAACAGGCGCGGGTTCGACTTCAAGAGCGCTCGTCGAACCGCCACACGCTCAGCGTGAGTCCGCGCGCGACGTTCGAGCACCAAACCCTGAAAGAAGCGCAACCCTTCGGAGGTCGGCTGAACGTCCGGGAAGAGACCTCGTGCGAAGACACCCTCCACGATCCCCACCGCCGGGACCCATCCGGCCGCGTCACCTCGAACCTCGTAGACGACCGTCGCGCGCTCCTCGAGGTCGGCCACCTCTAAGTCGGCGACACTCACCAGGGAAGCTCCGCCGAGCGCCGCGGCGAGATACGCCTGCCGAGCCGCGTCCGCGTCGTTCGTGCGGAAATAGGCGTCGCCGAGATGACTCAGAAGTCGCGGGTGGCCGGGCCGATCCAACAACTCACGCCGAAGCACCGCCGTGGCCTCGGCGGACTCACCTGCGAGGTCGAGGTGACGGCCCGAGCTGGCTTCACCGAGGTCTCGGCCGAGCTCCGCAGCAAGAGCTGCGAGGCGGCGGTGCGCGCCCGGAACCAGCCACTTTGGAAGCTCGGAGACGAGCGCCGCGAGTGCCTCGTTGGCGTCCGGAAGAGCGTCGTGGAGTGACTTGAAACGCGCGAGGAGCGACTCTGCGAGCTCGAGCTCTTCGACCGCCGAAGCGTCGAGCGGCCCCGCGGCGAGGATCATCCGGCGCGCGCCCTCGAAATCCAGAGAGGCGAGCGCGCGCCTCCACTCGCCGCGGAGCCCAACCGCGGGCTCGAAGAAGGTGAGTTGGAGCGGAGCGGGGGCCGGTGCCTCGTCCTCCGACTCGCGCGGTGGAGCAGCTTCCAACGACTCGATCCCAAAGAGCTCCAGCTGACTTGGTTTTGGCGAGTTTGGCACGGTCTCCTCACTATTACCGATCAGCCGACGGATATCCGGATATCCGGGCCCTTTCCGTGGGACTTCGTCGGGCGAGGGGACGCTGACTCATGATTTTGGATTTTCGCGCTCTCATTCAGCGGAACCTCGGGAGCGCCAGTCCCCGGATCTGACCCGAGCGGACCCTGTCAAAGCGCTGGCGTGATACACGTAGGCGAATACACGACGGCCGTCGAGGAGCTCGATCTCGCGACGCGCGTACTCGCGCTCGTCTTCGAACGCGTCGAGCTCGAGGAGCAGCTCGTCGGGAACGGCGAAGAGCTCGCCGACCACCGAAGTCGAACCACCGGGGAGGAGCGCCGGGTACGGTCCCAAATCGACGAGCTCGAACGAGCGGACCGTACGACCCTCACCCGCGAATGGCGCCTTTTGGAGCATGTGATGATTTCGTTCGCCGCGAAGCAGGCTGCCGTAGACGAACAACAACATCAGGTCTTGAGCTTGCCACCGAACGCGACGCGACCGCGGCCGGCGAGCTCGTAGATGAGATGAATTCGTTCGATCGGCCGCCCGAGCTCCAGCGAGAGGGCCGCGGCAAATCGAGCCGCCTCTTGCTCCAACGCGAGCCCCTCAGGAGGCTGAGCCCGGAGGATCGACACGAACACCGGAAGCGGATCTGGAGCGGCTCCACCATTCTCGGCATATGAGTCCGCGGGAACCTCGGACACGCGCACCCAAGTCGTTCCGTGGGGCACGCCGAAAAGTGTGCCCGCAACGTCAGCTACGCGCTGCGCGAGACCCTCCCTCCGATCCACGGGGAGGTCACCGACGATGGAGAGCTCGAGGATAGGCATGGCGATCTGTTCCCCTTGGACCGAAAGGAAGTCAATCCTCAGGACCACCGCCGACGCCCCGCATTCTGCTCCAGACGACTTCCGAGCGCCCCGTCGACTCGAGGATTTGATGTGGTCCCTGCGTGCGGGCCTTCGCGGCGCCTGCGCGGAATCGACCAACGCCGTCGTCGCCGCCCACGGTACTCTCGAGCACACTCTGATTCGGGACGTGGGCACGATCAATGTTCCGCCGTAGCCTGGACCGAAGACCTGCGCCCACGTTGACTGTTCGGATTGTTTGAGGTTCTCTCGAACCGTGCCTATCGGCCCTTCGATGGCTCGGCGAGCGGCTTCGAGCTCACCGACGTCGCTGGCCCCGACTCGTAGGGCGAATGGGTTCCGAGCTCCGAGTGAGACGATGTCGCAGCCTGGTGGCTCCGCGGCGTATGCCTTGGTGCTCCTCGCGTGCTGCGGAGATCGACAGCTCACGGTTCCTCTCGGTGCGCTCGGCGAGGTCCCCACCTTCGCAGTACGGATCGAGAATCGGCGCGAGAGTATCGAGCGAATCGACTCGGACTCTTCGGTGCGCTGGTCGCTCTACCCAGGTGATTCGGTCCACCTGATCGCCGTCGACCCGTCCGTGGTGGCGCGCCAAACGCCATACTTCGACGAGCTCAGGGGCGACGAAGTCGAGCTCGTCCTCGACTCACCTCCAAGTTGCCTGGGTGGGGAGATTTCTCGCGATCGCACTCAGATTCTCCTCCCGGCGCCAGGCGAGCTCCGGCTGATTTCGGTGGACGATTCTGGTGAAGGCTCCGCGCCGAAGTCACTGGCGGAGGTCCCTGACTTCGCAGGCCGGCTCGGCCTAAAGGTCCCCGCATCCTTCCGATCGTGCGCAGGCGACCGGCCTTTCTCGGTGGAGCAAGTGGGTGCGCTCGCGCCCGACGGCCCCGCCGCCGAAGCGCTCGGACCCATGTCCGACATGCGAGGGCTCATCAACCTCGAGGACGGGCGCACCATCGCCATCACCTGGTTCGAGGCTGTGCTCATCGAACCCGATGGCCGAGTGCCCGACGACAGGGCGCACGTGCGTCCATTCAACTCAGGGGCGGGGGAGATCTTCGGCGCGGCCATTCACCCTCCGGGCTCCGACGGAGCTCGAATCGTCACGGTCGTCGGATTCGGCGCGGACGGCAAGGGTGTGGCGCGCGATGTCGCACTCACAGAAACCGGATTCGAAGAGATTTCGACGGCTACCGTGGCTCCAACCGCGTTCCGAGGGGTCTACGTCGTGGATGATACGACGTACTTGCTCGAAGAGCGCGGCCGGATCTGGAAGCGAGTAAGTCGCGGAGCGTTCCGAGTCCTCGGCACCGAGCTCAGTGAGATGTATCGTCTGGGGTCGACCGGGTCGGCGAACCGCCCTCACGTGGTCCTCGGCCGGGACGGCCACGCCTTCGAAGGGGACTTGGCGATCGAGCGATGGTGGGAGCTCGACAATCCGAAGACCATCGGCGTGAACCTGTGGGACTACGTCCGGCTCGCTGGAGACGAGGTGTGGCTCGGCGCGTCCAAGGGACTGATCTTTGGCCAACGCCCGGGACAGGCGTGGTCACGCGTCAACCTTCGAGTGCCCTCAGATATCGAATCTTGCACGCCCCTCGATCAGTGCGGCTGGTCGGACCTGCCCTTGACGATCCACTCGTTGACCGCTCTTGGCCGCGCACACGTCGTTGTCACCGTGGAAGGCTGCGATCACTTCGTCGTAGCTCGCGTGGCCGATCGATGCACGGTGGTCTCGGACGTCGAGGCCACGAAGCTCAGCATCTCCGAGCAGGCGCGGGAAGGCGCAGCCCTCGTGGGAGGCTCCGGAGGGTCGATCTACCGAGTGACTGAGTAGCCCGATCGCGACCGAATTGAGGTGTCCACACGAAGGTCCGAAGGGCCGCTTGCCCCGGGACTAGCCGGGACGGCCCTTGGGTGAATGGGAAGGGGCGCTCGATTCACGTACGACCAGATGGTTCGGATGACACCCAATCGATCGCCTCTGAGCTCCGGGTTTTCTCGGAGCCCCCGATTCTCTCGGAATCTGGTATCCAGAGTCATGTCCGCACGCGCCGACCTCTTCGACCGCGCCTCACCAGTCGACCCGGCTGAGTTTCGACCAAAGTCGTCAACGCTCTTCAGAGACCGGCTCCACCGATCGCCGGTGTCGCTGGGGTTGACCGCATGCCTGGCGTTGCTCGGTCTGTCAGGTTGCTCGGGTTGCGGAGAGGATCCGCAAGCGACGGGTGTGACGGGTTCGGACACTGGCGTCGCGACAGACTCCGGGTCGGTCGCGGACACGGGAGGCGTTGCCGACGCTGGAGTGCTCGTCGATTCGGGCCAAGTCATTGACTCTGGGTCGATACAAGACTCGGGAGTTGATACTGACTCAGGTGAGGTTGCCGACTCGGGTGACTCGGGAGATCTCGCTGACTCCGGAGAGGCCGCGGACTCCGGAGAGATCGCGGACTCCGGAGAGATCGCGGACTCCGGGGAGATCGCGGACTCGGGTGTGGTCGCTGATTCCGGAGACAACCCCGATTCCGGAGAATTCGCTGACTCGGGTGAGGTGCCGGACTCCGGGGACGCGGGTGAAGTGCAGGACTCCGGTGAGTTCGCCGATGCAAGCGCGGATCCGGACGCAAATGATCTCGACGGAGGATCATCGGACGCAGGCGACCCGCCGCGAGTATCATCGGCGAGCTTCACGCCAGTGATTTACGAGTCGTCGGGCCACCTCCTCTATCACGGCGTCGATGACCATCGAATTTTCCGCTACTCGGTTTCGGATGGAGCGGTGACTGTCTTGGCCACAGACGTGTCCCCGGGCGCGCGGTATTTGCTCGGCATGGCGAAGGACCCGGTCGCGGGTACGCTGTACGTCGCCACGAGCTCCGGGGCCATCGCCTCAGTCGACCTGGCCACGGGCGCTTGGCAGGAGCTCGACACTCAGCTCAACCTGACCGCTGCTCTGAGCTTGGCCTTCGCTCCGGCAGGCTTTGGGACTTTCGGCGGGCAGCTGCTGGCGCTCGAAACCGAAATCACCGCCCTGGACAGCAACCTGCTGGCGATCGACCTCACGAATCCGGCCACGCCCACGATGGTCGCCGACCTCGGCACGGTCTACTCGGACATGGCCTTCGCAGCGGACGGTACACTCTGGGCGCTCGAGTACGACGGACGCGTCGTTCGAATTTCGGCAGACGGTGCGGTGACGTCCCTGGTGACCATCAACTCACCCACCGACATCGATGGACTGGCCGTCGATGACGTTCGCGGGGTCCTTTATGTCGCGGACTCGACGGCGAACTTGCTTCGCTCCGTAGATCTGCAGACCGGCCAGGTCGCGAACCTGGCTTCGTTCGACTTCGACAACGGGCGCGCCGTGAACGGGTTGGCGTTCGACGGAGTGAGCACCTTGTATTTTCCGATCGGCGAAACCAGCCTCGTCATCGAGTCGTTCGTCGTCCCCTGAACCACGCGCGGGCGCGAGGCCAACCTGGGACTTCGCGCCTGCGATCGTCGACAAGCGCTCGTTCGGAAGCTGGCTCCCAGCGAAAAAGGCTCACAGCGAAAAAGGCTCAGGGCGAAAAAATCATCGAACGAGTCCAGGGCGAAAAAATCATCGAACGAGTCCTGGAGCGATTCTCGCGAAAATCGGAGTCGTCAAAAGTGGACTGGGGCACGTTCCGATGGGAGCAAACCGCGCTCGGCGAGGAGGCCTCGAATCGCGCTCCAGTACTCATCTCCTCTGGTCAAAGTCGCGTGTCCTCCGTCGAGCAGCACGAGCTTGGCGTGTTTGGCGGACCTACTCAGCGCCACGGCGTGATCCACGGGAATGAGTCGGTCGCTACGGCCGTGGACGATGAGCACGGGCAGGTCGAGCTCCGCGAGCGTCTTCTCCGACGGAAGCTCGTCGAGGATCAGGGCGCTTGGGATCAGGAATTTCCTCGCGACCGCGGGGATGCTGCGGAAGGTCGATTCGAGCACCAAGGCGCGAGGTGGTCGCCTTCTCGAAAGCTCGGTGGCAAAGCCGCCACCCAGGGAGTATCCGTGATACACTGTTTGCGCTCCTTCGAGCTCCGGTCGGCTGAGTGCGACCTCGACGAGCCTCTCCAGATCTTCCACGATCTTGGCGCTCGTGGGGCTCCCTTGGCTCTGCCCGTATCCTCGATATTCTGGGAGCAAAACGGAGCAACCGAGGGCCAAGTACTCTCGTGTCACGCGCGCGAGGTCTTGGATGGTCTCGCCATTGCCATGAAAGAAGACCACGAGGGGACCGGAGACGGTGGAGCTCCTCGGAAACAGCCAAGCCCGTGAGTATCCCTGGTCGGTCTGAATCTGGAGCTCGACAGCGCCCCTTGGGGCAGCGACCGGCCGATTTCCTTCGAACGCCCTTGGGAAGACCACGCGACGTTGCAGGGCGAGCACTCCGACCGAGGCCACGGTGAGGACTGCGACGAGTATCCCGAACACGAGAGCTCCCTTCTGGCCGACGCTCAAGGTGGGTTCATTCCGACCGCTTCTCGCCGGAAGGTCAAGGCGCTCGTGCGACGTCGGGTGGCTTCCCCGTGGTGGCGTTTTGTGTCAACGGAAGTCTTCATGGGTTCGGATCCGTCTCTCAGCCGTCGCACTCTGCTCGCTGGCGCCGGAGCGCTCGGCGCGTTGGCCGCGTGCCAAGACTCGGTCAGCGCCCTCGACGGCGGAGCCGACGCCCGGGTGGACGACGCGTTCGAGGGAGAGGCAGGAGAGGATGCGGCAGGCCAAGACTCGATGACGCTCGATGGCGGCGCGATCGACTCGGCGGACGATGCTGGGTCACTGCCGGACGCGGAGGGTTCGGACGGGCAGCTCTTTGACACCGACTCGGATGCGGGCAGGACCGACGCGGCCACCGACCCGCTCCTCACGCCCGAGGCGGATGGGTTCGATCTCGGGGTCGCCAGCGGCGACCCGACGCCGGACGGGGCGATCTTGTGGGCTCACTACGAAGCTGGTCGCCTGCGCCTCGTGGTGTGGTCCGAGTCTCCTTTCGTGGAGGTCGCGAACCGTGTGGTGAGTCCGAGGGATGGGTTCTTTCATGAGCAAATCGACGGCCTGGAGCCTGGGCGCTGGTATCGTTATGCGTTCTTCTTGCTCTCGGGCGAAGGTCGTAGCCCGATCGGGCGGTTCCGGACGGCGCTCGCTTCCGACTCGCTCGAACCCGTATTATTGGGCGGCACGTCCTGTACCTACAACCTGTTGCCTCCCGAGACGCTCGAGCGCGCGGGGCGGCGGACGGACTTGGACTCCTTCCTGCTCCTCGGCGACACGACCTCGCTCGAGGAGTACCTCGACAAGTGGGCGCATAATCTCTCGAAGGTGGGTTGGCGGGCGATTCGCGCTGCGACCTCGGTGATAGCGACCTGGGACGATCACGAGGTCGACAACGACTGGGATCCGGAGAGGCTCGACCCTACTCAGCTAGATGCGGCTCGAGAGGCTTTCTTCAAGAACTTGCCGGTTCGCCGGAACCCGGACGCTCCGAATCAAATTTGGAGAAAGTTTTCGTTCGGACTCACCGCGGACGTGTTCGTGCTGGACTCGCGCTCGGAGCGGCTACCCTCGACGCGGGAGACTGAAAAAGCCCAGTATCTCTCCCGGGCGCAGCTCGAGTGGCTCGCTCGAGGACTGATCTCCAGTGAGGCGGTGTTCAAGGTGATCATGTCGTCGGTGCCGATCGCTGCCCTCCCGGCGATCTGGCTCTCTCCCTCGGATCGCTGGGAAGGTTATGAGGCCCAACGTCGGGAGCTCCTGGAGTTGATCGAGCTGACCCCGGTCAGCGGCGTGGTGTTCGTGTCCGGGGATCTGCACGTCGCATTCACTGGGAGAGTAGCCCCCTCCGGACTCGGGAGCTCGACGCTGGAAGTCCTGGCCGGTCCTGGCGCCCAGATCATCAACCCTCTGTGGCGGTCGCTCGAGCCTCCGCAGTTCGACTTCGCCACGGGAGACAACAACTACGTGACGCTCGCGCTCGATCCGAGCGACCGGAGCTTGATTGCGACTTATCGTGACAAAGACGACGTGTTGATCGGTGAGCGCCGATACGTGTTGTAGTGGGCGAGGCGGCGGCTTGCAGGCTGCGTTGTGCGTCTCCGAGGGCCTGAGTATGTCTGTCTGACCGTGGATACATCGAGGCTCCCTCTCTTGTGCAGTTGGACGTTCGGTCAGGCATTCGGTCCTACCTGGTTCTACGTCATAACCCGGCCTAACCCGGCCTAGCCGGTACCATAGAAGATCGACAAGGCGGGGCTGGCGTTCG
>CAYXDO010000128.1:0-32988 GCA_964463485.1 uncultured Myxococcales bacterium
GACCTCCGACTCAGACCTCCGACTCAGACCTCCGACTCAGACTTCCGACTCAGACCTCCGACTCAGACCTCCGACTCAGACCTCCGACTCAGCGTAAGCTTCGCGGACGAACGAGCCTAGCGACAGAATCGCGAGCGGCCCCGAGAGCGAGGCCCCGGCTGGGTCATCGAGCGAAGGTTATGACTTCGATCGGGCCGTAGGTCGGGTCCTCGAAGCGAGAGACCGAGCGAGCTCCGTGCTCGGTCAAATATCGTTGGTAGCCCTCGAAATCCTGATGTCGTTCGGCTCCTGCGGGCCGCGTCCTATCCAGATATCGCCGAAGGTACTGATCTATGATGATTGCCTTGGGGTGCAGTCGTTCGAGACCTTCGCGAAAGTCCAAGGGTCGCTCGGTGAAGCGAGGTTGGGCCCAAAAAAAGAGGACCTGCCAGCTTCGGTACTCATCGGCGTGGGCAGGGAGCCCAACCCAGCACCGCGCCGGGCCGACGATGGGGCCGGCGGGGAGGTGGGCCTCGAGCTCTCGTGAAAAGTCCGAGTAAGAAGTGGCGGAAGCTCCTGCCTCGAGCCTTCGAGCGCACCGCAGGCCCAACTCGAGGAGCGCGGCGGCAACACACAGCGCGAAAGCGACTCGCGCGACTCTGCTACCTCGGAGCGAGCTCCAAATGGGTTCCAGGGTCGAGCCCGCCAACACACAAACGAACGGCCAATAGGCCACGACGTAATTCGGCATCTTGCGTTGAACGAGAAAGGCCAAGCTCAGACCAAACGAGAGGGTGACGAGCGCAATCGATCGGCCGGTAGGGGATCGGCTTGTCCTGCGCAGGTGCGTCACGATTCCAAGCGGAATCGTGAGCGCGAACAGCAGGGAGCCGGGCCCTGGGCGGAGAAGTGCGCCGGAGTATCTCTCGGGCTCCGCGAGCAGGTTGCGAAGATAGAATCCGGGATCGGTAAACTCGAGGCGGTCCGAAAGGATACTCATCTGCGCTGAAAAGACAGGCCCGTTGTGGAAAGCGAGCGCGAGCCACGGTCCGAGGACGAGCGCGAAACCGAAGGCGATGAAGAGGAGTCCGACCGCGGGCGACGCGCGCCGGGGCCGGTCGAGGAGCCACGAGAGGAAGAAAGCTGGAAGAAAAAACGCGCCGTAGAGATGGGCCAGCGAGGCGGCGCCGAGGAGGGCCCCCGCACCGAGCAGCCAGCCGCGCGCGAGCTCCTCCCACTCGAGGGCACGCCACAGCGCGAGGGTGGCGGAAGCGGCCAAGGCCGGAACGAGGATGTCGTTCCTTCCAAAGCGGGCGTAGTCGACGAGCGGCGGCCCAAGGCCGTCGGCGCTGGGCGCGAATGGGACGGCGACGGCGAGCAGCGAGGCCACGACCGCCGCGCGATCTCCCGCCACGCGACGGGCGAGGGCGCCGGTGAGGAGGAAACACGTGAGCCCGAGCGAAAGGCCGAGCAGGCGAATGGGCCAGATCCCGAGGCCGAAAATCCAGAGAATCGGCGCCAAGACCAACTCATAAAGAGGGGGCGGAACGAAGCTCAGCTCGCCGAAGCCTGCAAAGCCGGTCAGAATATGAGTTGCAAGCCGCCCATGGGAGACGAGTGAGTAGGACGCGGACGCGGTCCAGGCTTCGTCGTGGTCGAAGGCAGGAACGGACCCCAGGTACGGAAGCGCGAGGAGTACGTAGACAGCTCCGAGCGGAATCTCGGGCCGACGAAGCCATCCCAGGAATGGCCTCATTGCTGGAAAATCCATCTCGACGTGGCCGCATGTACGCACGCGTCGAGCTTCGGGAGCCGATCCGTCCCACGTGACCACGCGAAGGGCACACCACCGATCATGGCGAACGCAACGAGACCTGCTCCAGCCATCGTCAGCGCACGATGCCATGACACGCGGGCCCAGTCCTGATTCCCAGCAGTGCCCCCGATTCCCAGCAGTGCCCCGATTCCCAGCAGTGCGCCCCCGATTCCCAGCAGTGCCAGGCACTGTCCGAAGTGTCGTACTGCTAACACCGCTGGGACCCCTGGGAGCGCAGCCATCTTGGCTGCGCGTAAGCTTCGCGGACGAGCCTGGCATCAGAATCGAGAGCGACGCGTGCCTGGCCCTGTCCCGATTCCAGGGAGGGCCCTGTCCCGATTCCAGGGAGGCACTGTCCCCATTTCCAGTGCCCGATTCCGAGCAGTGCCTGGCCCTCCGCGACTCACCGACGCTCGATCTTCACCTCGAATACGCGCCCTCCCGGCGACCTGGCCCAAAACGCCCCGCCCGCCTCGATGACGTCGTCGACGGATCCTTCGAGCTCCAACCATCCGCCGGCCGGCGCCATCGAGAAGACGATGTTGCCTGTCGGCCCCTCTCCCGTCACGAGCGTCCGCCCGTCCCCGCTCGGCGTGGCCGACCGCAAGCCGTAGCTGCCGAGCGACGACCGAACCTCGGGCCTGGGTGTGCGGTCCCCGTCCTGGGTGTCGAGGTCCACGGCGGTAAAGAAGGACGTCGGCAGCGAATCGCGCGAGAACGCCCGGACCCGGTCGGGGCACTCGGCGACGACCGCCTGCGGCGCGTCGACGCGAAAGTGAGTTGCGACCGGTGGGTCGAGCCACGGTACGAGTCGCAGCAGGCCACCCTCGGGCGCCGACAGCTCGTCCACTCGACCCGTTGACGCCGCGAGCCAACTCACACCCATACTCGACGAAAAACGCGACATCGATACCAGCCCTCGAGGGGGATCGGTTTCGAAAGTCGTCGGGTCGTCCCACTCGAGCACGACCTCCACGGCCGAGCCGCGCCGGAGTCGCAGCAAGGTGGGCGGATCGCCCGCCGCCGCGACCAGGAGCTCTCCGGGCCCAGTCGCGGCCATCGTCGGCGCCCACGAGTCCCACCGGTCCGGCAACAGCGCCTTGCCGACGAAGTCTCCGACCTCGCCGGTCGACGCGTCCATCGACAGCACGCCGCTCGGCACTGCCGCGTACAAGAGCTCGCCGTCGGAGGCGAGCGCGCGCACGGGTTGACCAAACGACCCTTCGATCACAGTCTCCTCGGCCCCGAGCCGCGCTCGACGGCTTTCGTCGATCAGCCACGCCGCGCCGCCGTGCGAGACGAGCCGACCCTCACTCATCGGAAAAGCCGGGTCGCCATAGATCAGCCGACGCCCGCCCGCGACGTCGACCGTGTGAATCCGGAGCCATTGATCGAGCATCAGAGCGCGGCCGTTTTCGGATCGAATCCACCGCGACCCGCCCTCGACCTGTTCTCGACTCACGATCTGTCCATCCGCGAGCTCAAGCTGCAGGTCGGACGCGCCGTCGGTCAACACGAGCGCCACGTTCGACCGAACGGTCTGAGACCCGGCGCAAGCTCGCCCGGGAAACCGGCCGAGCTCGCGGAGCTCGACTGGCCCGCCTGCGATGGAGGCGGTCAGGACGCGCGCCGGCTCCGCCCCGCGACCTCCGCAGATGTAGATTTGGTTGCCGCTCGAGACGAGCACACCCGAGTTGTCCCAGCGATCCAGCACGTGAAACTCGATCCCGATGTCTCCGGTCGTCGTCCTCATGGAGGTCGTGCCGATACTCAGGACCTCCCCCGGCTTGGGCGCTCGCTCGAAGATCACGAAGCCCGGTCGAGTCTGCAGCGCGATCAGCCTGCCGTTCTGCAACACGGTCGCGTCGGCGAATCGCTCCTTGGGTCGGGGCGGAGAGATCTCCTTGCACGACCAATGGCTGAGCTCGCACACGATCAAGGACGCCACGGCGCTGCTGGCCTGCGTCGGGGACTCTCGCCTCCCCAGAATCGCGAAGACACCCGGGGACGGAAGGTACACGACCTTGGAGACCTCGGCGTCGAGCTGCTCTCGTGCTTGGATCGACATGTTGCGATCGCGGAGCTCGAGCTCGCTGAAGACGCGGCGCGTCCCCTCCCGGGCGACCAGGAAGTGCTCCGGGCTGGCCGCCATGGACAGGACGGAGCGTCCATCCGGGGAGCCAGCAAAGGCCTGGACCGCGCCGTCTGTACCCACGAGGAGCGCATCGGTGCGGCTGACCAACCCAACCGTTCCGTCGGCGAGCACGGCCGCATGCGTGCGCGGCGGGAGCCCTCCCGCCGGAAAGGCGAGGCGAGCCTCGATGCTCACCTCCGACTCGTCCGAGGTGGCTCGACATCCGCACTCCCTTCCGAAGCTCAAGAAAACTCTCCGGGCGGCCAGCGGCGCCAACTCAGCCGCCTCAGGCTCGGCAAACGTCGTTGTCCACGACGGCAGCGGGCAGACATCGCCCGGGAGCGGCGCGAGCACACCTAGCTGCTCGCCCAGCAGACAGCGCCCGCAGCCGATCCCTCGATCTTCGGCCCACACGGGGACCACCCCGTCCAACGCGCCTGGGTCGCGAGGAGCGATGCGAGCGCTGGGGACGACGAACGCGGCGAAGAACTCTCCGGGCCTGTCGAGCTCCTGGGTCACGACACCTTCCGTCCCCCGAAACAGCTCGAGGTGCCGGCCCTCCCCGTCGGCTCCGAGCGACGCGACGATCACGAGGTCCCCGTCGGAGGCCGGCATTCGGAGCGTCCGGCCGGAGCAACTCAGGAGCACGAGCGAGGCGAGCTTCGCCGCGCTCGAACGACCCCGGCACCCAGACATCATCAAGAGCGGTTCATACCACGTCCGTGAGGTGGCGCGCTCGCGCGCCGGACCTGGGTTCAGGGAGACGAACTCACCAGGGCCAAGGTGGGAGACTTCGCCTGCCGATGTTGGCTAGGACACCGCCCATACTCAGTCGTCGAAGCTCCAGTCCTCGGATTCTCTCGTCCCTGAATCCGGGCTCGGCGGTTCCCGCGCCGCCTCGCGCCGCCTCGGTTTGGGCTCCGACCGCACCACCCGCTTCTTCGAAGGTGACTTCGGCTCGACCTGAGGCGCCGGCGCGGGCGTAGGCCCCACGACCTCCTGCCTCGGATCCTCCGCCTCTTCGACGATCGGCCGCTCCGGCGCCCTGCTTTCGGCGGCGTCCTGCACCAGGAGGGTCCCGGCGTCGGGCGGCGCCCCGGCGAGTGTGACGACGAGGCCTCCGGCACCCACGAGCAGACCGACGAGCCCCACACCGACGAGCCCGACGACGACCTCGCGGGGCCACTTCGAAGCTCGAACCTCCGCCGTCGGCCAGTCGATCGCGGCCAACTCATCCGCCATCGCCTCGGCCGTCGCGAACCGATCTGCGGGGTCGGGCCGCAGCGCGCGGTCGACCACCTGAGCGAGCTTCGTTGGAATGGGTTCCTTCGGAACCATCGGTGGCACTCTCCCCTCCCCAACCTGGGTGAGTACCTTGACCAAGGGGCCCGTGAAAGGCAGCGCGCCCGAGAGCGCTTCGTAGAGTGTGACTCCAACGGCCCAAAGGTCGGCCCGGCCGTCGACCTCGTTGGGCGAGTTCACTTGCTCCGGCGACATATAAGCGGGCGTGCCGAAGATCGCGCCCGTGCGCGTGAGCCGCTCCGCGGTCGGGTCGTCGAGCCTCTTGGCGATACCGAAGTCGAGCAGCTTCACGCGGCGAGGTCGAGTCGGCGACGCCGCGAGCAGCATGACGTTGTCCGGCTTGATGTCCCGGTGCACGAGCCCCACGCGATGGGCTGCCCCGAGCGCGCCGAGCAGCTCGATCACCACGCCGACGAGCTCCGGCGCAGGCAGCACCTTCAGGCTCTTGCGGAGCGACTCACCCACGAGCAGCTCCTGCACCATGTAGAGCGCTCCGTCGCCTTCCACCCCGAAATCCAACACGGTCACCACCCCGGGATGATCGAGCGACGCCACCAGCCGCGCTTCTCGCAAGAATCGCGCGACCTCTGCCTCGTGCGCGGCGCCGAGGTTCTTGATCATCTTGATCGCGACGGGCCGGTCGACGATCGGTTGTATGGAGCGGTACACGCGGCCCATGCCCCCCTCGCCGATGACTCCGAGGATGGGATACTTCCCGCCGAGCGCGGTGCCCAGCAGAGGGTCTGCCGAGTACCGCGCGCGCTGGTCCGGCTCGATGAGGAAGAGCCTGTGCATCCGGCACTTGGGCGGGCGCGACCCATCCGGCGCGTGCTCACCGCAGGACGGACAAACGAGCTCGGCCTGGCCGTTCAACGAGCCCGAGCTATAGCACTTCTTCGACGAAGCAGGCTCGAAACTGTGTAGACTGCGACCGTGCGCGGCACTCTGCTGGCGACCCTGCTCGCCTTGGGTTTGCCGCGCGCGGCGCGGGCGGAGGATGCCCACGATCTCTTCGAGCGTGGGCGGAGTCTCGCCCGGAAAGGCACCTACGAGGAGGCGCTCGAGCTCTTCGCGCGCGCCGCCGAGCTCGGCGACAACGACGCGATCGAGCTCGCGCGCGGACGCGTGCTCTTTCGCTTGGGCCGGTGCCGAGAGTCGAGCGCAGCCTACGATCGCGCCCAGAGCGCTCCCCCCGCCGACCCCTCCAAGCGAGACGAGTTGCTTGCCCAACTCTCTCAGTACCGCAAGGACCTCTCGACCTGCCCAGGAATCCTCGACGTCGAGTGCCCGGACGGGGCCGTGGTCGCGATCGACGGCGGCGTCCCCCGCCCATGCCCGATCAGGAGCCTCACCGTCGCCTCCGGCCTTCACGAAATCCTCGTCATGGGTCCCGACATGGAGCTCCGAAGAGTCGTTCACGTGCCGGCCATGGAGTCCGCGCGCATCAAGGCCATACCGGCCAAGCCTGAGTCCGCGCCCGCTCCAGAAGTGTTCGCTGCCGCGCCAGGGCCGCCACTCACCCCGCCGACTCTGCCCCCGACCGAACCCACGCCCGTCCTGGCCTGGTCCTTGAGCGCCGCGACCGCAGGCCTGCTCGCTGCGGCCGTGGTGCTCGATGCGGCCGTAATCCCCTCCGCGATCGATGAGTTTCGTGGTCAACCCACCCTCGAGGCCCACGACCGCGCCGCCTCGTGGCAGCTCGCCGGCGGCGCAGCCTACGGCGCCGCCCTCGTCGCTGGCGGCTGCGCCCTCGTGGCATGGCTTGTCCAATGACTCTCTTCGTGCGCCGAGCGCGGACCCCGACTCTCTTCCCGATTCTTTTCCCGATTCTTCTCCCGGTCGGCTTGCTCGCGAGCTGCCACGTCTTCGAGCCCCTCTCCAACTGCTCCACCGACGCCGACTGCGAGGAAGGCTTCGTCTGCAACCCCGACGCCCAGTTCTGCGAACACGCCGGACCCATCCTCATCGGCGTCACACTCGCACTCACAGGCGACATCGCGAGCTTCGGCCAGGCGATGCGCACCGGCATCGACGTCGCCGAGCAAATCATCGATGAGTCGGAGGGCGTGCTCGGGCGAGGCATCGACTTCATCGTCCTCGACGACGAGGGAACGACCGATGTCGCCGAACGCAATGTCCAAGCGCTGATCGAACGCGGCGTCGCCGGAGTCATCGGTCCGTTGAAGAGCGGTCAGGCGCTCGCGACTCAGGCACTCACCTTCGCTCACGAGCTCCTCCAAATCTCCCCAACCGCAGGGTCGCCTTCGCTCGGCTCGGCCCAGCCCGCCCACGCGCGGTTCTTCTTTCGAACCATCTCCACCATGAAGACGGGCTCCGGTGCGGCCATCGCGCGCTTCGCCCGCTCGGATGCGCACGCCAAGTGCGCCCGCATGGCCATGATCTACACCGACGACGACACCGGCGCGGCGTTCGCGGAGGCCGTGCGCCCGCTGTTCGAGAAGGCCGGAGGCTGCGTGGTGATGGATCGGAAGATCCGCCCTGGGGTGCTCTTGTCGTATGACGAAGAGATCGGTGAGTTGATCGACCTTGCGCCGGACTGCGCGCTGCTCGTGGCTTGGCCCGAAGCGGGCGCCGCCATCGTGCGCGCCTTCAACGCCGAGGTCGCGCGTCGATCAGCCGTGTTCGATTTCTACTGGATGGGTACGACCGCCCTCCGGAGCAGCAAGTTCCTGGAGTCTGCCCGCGTCGATCCGGTCAGCCCCACGCCCAACGAGGCCGAAGGGTTCTTCGGCGGCGACACCGACTCGACGCCGCCGTCGGTCGAGTACCGTCGCTTCAGAACGCTCTACAACGAAAAGCGCGGCCTCCCGCTCGAGCAGGAAACGCCCACGCTCGTCGCCAACACCTACGACGCCGCATTGCTCCTCGCGCTCGCCATCCAGGCGGCCGGCACCACCCGAGATCGCCGCGCGCTTCGAGATGGGCTCTGGGCCGTCTCGAGCCCAGACAACCCTGTGTTCGGACCCACCTCGCTCCCCGACGCCCTGGCTGCCCTCCGCCGTGGCGATCGCATTCACTACTCAGGTGCTTCGAGCCAACTCATCTTGGACGAAACCGGCACACCGTCGAACCCGACCCTCGTCTGGAAAGTCGTGAACGGCGCGCTCGAGGTCGTCGAACGCTTCACCGAAGACGACGTCGAAGAGATCATCACGCGGCCCCAGCAACCCAAGGACCCCGCGTGTCCTTGAACCCTCTGCCCGCCGAACATGACGATCGAACCCTCCCAAGGCAACATCCCGCGAACGCCTCGTTCGCGTTTTCGTGCCTGACATCGACGATGGCCGAGAGTTTCATACCTCCGCGCAGTCATTCCGTCGCCATCGCCGCCGAGAGCCACATACGTTGACATCGCGTACCTGCCACATCACAAGCGTGGGACTGATGCAGCGTGGCGGATTTCACATCTGCGCGATCGCCTTCTTCGTCGCCGGTTGCGGCGGCGGCCTCACCTGGGTAGGACTCCCGTACGAGGGCCCCACGCTGCTGGCGACGCACGCAGGTGGCCAAGTCTCTCTCGCGATCCTGCAGCCTGACGACGTGGAGTCGTTCGAGCTCGAGGGCCGAACCGTTTACGCGCTCGAGTATCCGGCGCAAGGCGTCGATCCCCCGGCCCCAGACAACTCCGGGCCGTTAGACGCCCATCCCGACGGTGTACTCATGACGAGCGTCGCTGAGTTGTTGGAGCTCGATCCCGCGAGCGCGTCTTGGCGCGTGACCAAGGAGCATCCGTCTTGGATGTCCGAAGTCAGGCTCCCGTACCGGCGGGCGACGCGGTGCAGGGAGTACCGCCGCAAGGACGTGTTGAGAATGGACGACGGGGAGGTCGCGTTCGGGATCGTCAGAGGCCCCAAGATCCTGTACGGGCGCAGAAGCACGCGTAATTCTTCGGTGCTGCTTCCGAGCGTCGTGCTGAGCGCCGGCGAAGACGGACTCACGCTCGAAGTCCTCTCGAGCGACCCGGGACTGTCAGCCGCGTCCGTTCTCGACGACGGCGTGGAAGCTGAGTTGGTCGCGGCAAGGGACCGTGAGCTGCTGCGAGCCGTCTGGACGTCGACGTCGGTTCGGACGCAGCCGCTCGGCGAGAGCTCCGCGA
Organism: uncultured Myxococcales bacterium; assembly: GCA_964463485.1. Lineage (GTDB taxonomy): Bacteria > Myxococcota > Kuafuiibacteriia > Kuafuiibacteriales > Kuafuiibacteriaceae > CAYXDO01. The sequence continues at coordinate 9,349 of CAYXDO010000128.1, forward strand.
GCATCGGCGAGATCGCCGGGTTTCAGTCGGGGGGACAGCTCGAGATCTTTGCGATGTTGAAGTCGGGCACGATCGCCTGGAGGCCCCCCGGGCGAGAGCTCGTCGAGCTCGAAATTCAGGCTGAGGTCTCTTCCAACTGGATGGACATCGTGCCGCTCGGGCCGGGCGAGGCGCTCGTGCTGCATATCGACCTGCCGTACCTGATTTGGCTCGTCGACGGCGAGCTTCGCCAGATCGAGTATCCTCCTGAGTCGGGCGCCGGCCGCAGCATGATCGTCGTGCCGGGGCTCGGCCCGGTCTTGGGATCTCGGTCGGGCTGGGTCTACCGAGTCGTGGAAGGGCGACTCGAACCCCTCGTGGAGCTCGGGGCGCTCCTGAATCTGAACCAACTCACTCCGACCGAGAATGGGTTCGCGTACGGGGTGGGTTCGGGAGCGTTCGGGGTTTGGCGGCAAGACGAAGGCCTGTGTCCGTCGTCCGCGGTGTTCTCCGGCGTGAATGCGCTCCGGCAACTCACCGCGGTCGAGCTCGGTGGCGAGTTGACCTTCGTCGCGTCTTCGGCGGTGGTCGAGCAGTCCGGGTCGGTGTTCGAATGGCTCGTGCCCGAGTAGGACGATCACGCCGACTACGAGCCTGACTCGAGCCGCCGCGCCAGCAGGCCCAACCCCACGAACCCGAGCGCGAGCGCGAACAGCCAAGGAGTTATCTCCGCGTGTGCTGGCCGGACACCCAGAGAGGCCAGAAACACTAGGAAGGCAACAACACCCAGTGTCATCGTCAGAGTTGCCCACGTGGCCGTGCGGAGGTGCCGAGCTCGGCTGGCCTTCCGGGCCGCGAGTAACAGAAACAGCGCCTGCAGCCCTAGCAGGCCGCCCCAGAGCCTCAGCACAACCCATGCGACCTCGCGGTTGGCGCTTTCCTCAGAGGACACGGCCTTTGCAGCGACGATACGCCCTCCTTGAACCAAGTGGAGGTGGCGTGTCCACGGCGTGAGCTCGACGAACGACGCCTTGTCTTCGAGGTCCAACTCAGCCTCGAGCTGCCCCTCGAAGTCATACAGTCGAATCCGAAGGTCGGTCTCCGCGTCGGGCGGCCAACTGAGTAGGCTTCGTGGGACTACGCCTCGCGGGAGCTGCGCCCGCGTGAGGAGACTAATCTCCGGACCGGGCTCGGTCGCGACGCGGAAAAGCGCGGGCTCGGGCGGTGCGTGCGGAACGAAGGAGCTCGACAGCATAGTCAGCTCGTGCCCCGCCCGCACCGCCAAAAAAATGCGTCCGTTGGCGATGGTGGGTACGACGGAGCTGAGAGGCCCGGGATCGAAGGACCAAAGGAGCACACCGGACGTTCGGTCAAGCACGAAAAGATCCTCATAGACACGGAGGTAGAGCCGGTCCTCGAACCCATAGAAGGTCGTCCAGGCCCGGTCATAGTGCCTGATGGATTGGCGGGGGAGCTCGGTCGACCAGATCAGCTCACCCGTCGCGGGGTCCAGTGCGTACACGACCTCCTCCACCGACACGAGCAGGCGCCCCCGATCCAGCGCGAGCTCGGACGTCGCCCAGGGCGAAAGGCGCGGCCGGAGCGTCCATGGTCGGAACACCCACTGAAGCTGGCCGGCCCCGAATTCATACGCGAAGACCTCGCCGGCGGAGATGTCTGAGTCTTGAGTAAAGAACGCGCGGGAGCCGTCGATGTGCAACTCATGGACGAAGGTCGGCAGACGGCGAAAGATCTGGCCTGATCCCGAAACCACCGCCTCGAGGTTCTTGCCGCCGTCGGAGAACTGTTCCCCCTGTGAACCGACGAGGTTCCTCGGTAGGGGCTCGAGGGGAGAGATCGTCGCGTCCGAGACTGGGGGGAGCCGGACCTCGAGCGGCTCCCCGGTCTCCGCAGAGAGCGCATACAAGCCGTTTACGACGACAATTCTGCCCTCCACCTCGATCCATGGCTTGGCGATACCGAGGGTGGTCCTCCAAAGTTGGTCACCTGTCGCTACGTCGAGCGCAACCACGTCGAAGTCGGAGGGCGGTACGTAAGTGGTGGCTCCTGCTTGCGCAATCGTGAGTGCCCAGACAAGGGCGACGATGGGTGCCCTCATTGCCGGTACGACCCTCATGGGCGACCTCTCCTCATCGTGAGTACGATCGTCTGCGAACGCGAGATGTCGACGCTGAGCCGAACGGCCCGAAACGAACGCCGCCCTCGCTCGAGCCGGGACTCGGCAGTGAGCTGCTTGGGGCGCGCCGGTGTACGTCGCGTGGGTGGGGCCGACTCCTGTCGGGCTCCACGCGAAGCACCACGTCAGCATCACCGGCGCGAGCTTGCGCGGCGCCAACAAGACCAGTCTCGACCGATCGAGCTTGGAGCTCGAGCAGCACACCCGCTTGGAGCCCCTCGAGCACAAATCGCCCGTCGAGGCCGGACAGTGTGTCGGCATAGACATCCGTTTGGGGTGGTCGGCGGGGTGACGCGCGGCGGCGGGCCGTTTCCAGCGGTGACACGCGCGCCTGGACCCTGGCGCTCATCACCGGCGACCCATCGGATCGTACGACGCGACCGCGCACCACCCCTGGGGGTCGAAGAAACAGAAATACGCCTGAGCGACCTTCGCTGACGATGATCGTCTTGGACCCTCGGAGCTCTCCGCGCGTCGCAGACGCCTGGTATTGGCCTGGACGCAGGCCCGGGAAGGTGAAGGCGCCATCGGCATCCGTGAGCGCGGAGCTGGCCCCGTCGGACCCCGTCAGCTCCACTTCGATGTCGCCCGGAGGTGCTTCGTCCGGGAGGCGAACGGAGCCGGATATGAACGGAGCGACCTCGACATTGGTTGGCGGGACGAGCCCGAGGACGCCGAGTCCAGCCACGAGGGCAGCCGTACCGAAGCTCACGTGACTGACGAATGGGCGCACCGGACCAAGTTAGCACACAAAAGAACCTCTGGAGGCCAGGGGCGTCGACTCGGATTCCTAGCGGCGTATGGCCCCCGATGACTCTGGTGGAGGATACCGGACTGTCGGCCGTGTCGATGGTGTCGATGGTCCCGAGCTGGCGCATCGATCGGATCTGGGCGACCATTCCTCGGTGGCTCGTCTCTTTCGATCCGGGTTGATTCTTACGTGGGTCCTCGCTGGGTGCGGCGGCCTCGAGCTCCCAGACGACGTCGTCTGGATACTGAGCTTCGAAGCCGCTGGTGAAGACGGAGAGATCACCGCGGACGAGCTCTCCGGCCTTGGCCCTTTGGTCCGAGCGTCGGAGGCAGAGCTCACCGACCCCGAAGGGAATCGGGTGCTCATCGGGTTTCGTGACTCTACCCTGAGTAGGGTCGCCGTCGGCGAAATCAAGGGACCCATCTCCGTGCTCCGAGGTTGCGGGCCCCGGTTGCCAAAGCCCGACTACGTCGCGAGCGCACGCTCGGTCACGCGCCTCCCTGCGCTGACCGCCGAGTGGATCGACCCCGAGTCGTGCAGGCTCCCGATCGCGTTTTCGCTTCCGGGCGCGGCAAGTTGTGAGTCGTCCAGCTGCGCTCCTCCCATCACCGCCGAGGGTTGCTGCGTGCGCGTCGACCTGGGCGGTTGTGGGGGCCCGAGCGCGGAGGTGCAGCTTTCGCTAGGGGGAGAAGCGTTCTTCGATGGGTCGAGCGGCTGTCGCATGACGAGCTCGGGCGCGTTCGCGGGTCGGATCGAGTGCAGCGGACTGACTTGTGGTCTCGATCTGACCCCGGGCACGACGTGGGCGTGCTCCGAGAGTCAGTGTTCGATCGGGGGCTGTCGCGAGGGTTTCGAAGACTGCGACGGGCTCGCAGCCAATGGATGTGAGGCCGACCAAACGGCCTCGACGACTTGCGGCGGCTGCGGTCGCGCCTGTGCTTCGGATCAGAGCTGCCAGGCCGCGAGTTGTGAGTGTCCGGCCGGCCGAGGTGACTGCGACAACGGAGTCACCGGGTGTGAGACCGATCTCCACGCCGACCGCACGAGCTGCGGGAGCTGCGGGAGGGTGTGTGGGATCGGCTCGCGCTGTGAAGCCGGTCAGTGTGTGTGTGCGGGGTCCGTCGTGGACTGCAATGGCCGCACGGAGGACGGTTGTGAGTCCGACCCGCTCGTCGACGAGCTCAACTGTGGACGGTGTGGTCGCGGGTGCCCCTCCGGGGTGAGTTGCGAGGCCGGAGAATGCGCTTGCGAGGAGTCCGAGGTCGGTGCGGGCTGGTCTCCCGCGGTGTCCGCGGACGGCTCGGCTTTCGCGTTCGCCTCGAGCGAGGGCGTGAGACTCGGGTCCCCTTCTGGCGGTTGGGTCCGAGCCGACGTCGGTTCGGACGGAGCAACCGCGGACGCGGTCGCCGAGATGGTCGCGATCTCGGGCGATGGGTCGACGGTGGCGTTCTCGTCGCGTGCGACCAACCTCGACTTTCTGTCGAGACCGGCATTCCGAGAGCTCGCGTCGAACACCTTGTTCCCGTCCATCGCGGTGGGCGCCGACGGCAATCCCATCGTCGCCTGGCTCGATGGCAACTCGCTCGAGATCAACGCCGCTCGCTGCGCGGAACCCACCTGTGAGTCTCCGGTGGAGGCCCACGTCCTTGGTTCCGCCGGTATCGTGGGTGGGTACATCTCCCTGGGAATCGATCCTGCAGGTCGACCGGTCGTGGTCTGGTACGACGACGACGAGGGTGATTTGGTCTACGCGCTGTGCGGTACTCCGTCGTGCAGCGCATCGAATCAAGTTCATCGCGTGGACACGGTGGGGCTCGTGGGCGCGCACGCGTCGCTCGCCTTCGCGCCGAACGGGTTCGCGGTGATCGCTTATTTCGCGATCGAGCAGCGCGACCTGAAAGTCGCAGTCTGCCTGGACGAGGCCTGCTCGACCTCCGTCCGCCGAACGCTCGATACGACCGGCTTCACGGGCACGGAGACTTCGATCGCGGTGAGAGCGGACGGTCGCCCGGTGATCTCGTACCGAGAGGAGCTGAAGTCGGTCTTGAAGCTTGTGAGTTGCGGAGACTCGACTTGCTCGGCCAACAACAACATCACGGACCTCGGCTTGGGCGGCGCCACCACGTCGCTGGCGCTGCTCGCGGATGGAGCTCCGGTCGTGGCTCATCAGTCGGTGGACGGCGTGGAGGTCGTGGCTTGCGCCGACCCGGAGTGTCTCGCCGCACCCACAAATCATTTGATCGCTCCATCTGCCTCTTCCCCCTCGTTGGCACTCGACTCCGAAGGGCGGCCGGTCGTCGCCGTCACTCGGAGCGACGGCGTCGGGATCGTGCGGTGCCAGGACGACCGCTGCGACTCGTTCGCTGGCACCGCGACCGTCGCGCTGGCTGGGAGTTACGAGGTCGATTTGTCCATCGTCGACGGGCGAGTCTTCATGGCGTTTCGCGACGACGTAGAAGGTCGGCTCCGTGCGGGGTTCTGCTTCTTGGAGGCTTGCGGACGGGACGATGGGTTCGAGGATATTTTCATGGCAAAGGGCGGGTCGGTCGCGCGAGTGAGCTTGGGTCACGATGGCTCTCCAGCGAACGGGCCTTCGATGAACCCTTCCCTTTCGGGCGACGGCGGCACCTTGGCGTTCGTGTCGGCGGCCTCGAATTTGGTGCGAGGAGATGAGAACGACGTCAGCGAGGTGTTCGTGTTCAACGCGGGCTCAGGGGCGGTCGAGAGAGTTACGGGAGGGGGTGTCGAGCCCGACGGGGACTCTCTCGAACCCTCGGTTTCGTCGGACGGGCGATTTGTCGCATTCAGCACGAGCGCGACGAATCTGGGCGGGCCTCCTGGGCTCTTCGTCTACGACCGCGTGCTTCGTGAGCTCCGGCCGGTCGCGGGCGGAGCATCCAAGAGGGCGCCTCGCCTTCGAGGGCGCAAGCTCGTCTCCGTCGGCGACGGCGTCTGGGTTCACGAGCTGGAAGGCGGGACGTCGCGGCGAGCGGCCGAAGGGACGAGCGCCGATCTGGACGAGGAGGGTCGGTTCCTCGTTCATGCGAGCGCAGGTCACATCGGAGTCATCGACCTTGCGGCGTCGATCTCGGCGACGGTGGCCGCCGGAGAGTTGCCTGTCATGGCAGGGAACGGGTCCGTGGTCGCGTATGAGCGCGAAGGCCTGTTGTTCGCGCGCAGCCCGTGCCTGCTCCGGTGAGTAGACGCTCCGGTCAGTAGACGCTGCGGCGCGTAGACGAGCCTGGTTCCTCCGCTGGTCAGAGGCGGCGGCACTTCTCGTAGGCCGCCTTTCCCCTGACCCCGCAGTCAGCCTTCAAGTCGGTCGGAATGCCGTCCGCGTGAAGTTTGCGTCCGTCCTGCTCATCGACCTCAAAGGGTCCGATCTTACCTTTGGTCTTGCATTCGATTCCCGGGCAGCCCACCTCCTGCTCGCACTCAACGCCGATGCTGAGACCGATCCCACCGATTTCGCAACCGCCTTCGAGTTCGAGCTTCCCCTTGAAGGCGGTCTCCGGAAGGGCCTCGTCGAGCGCAAACTCTAAGTCGAACCCACCGCCGGCGCCGAATTCCCAGCACTTCGCCGTTCCCTTATCGTCTTGGCATAGCTTGACACCGAGGCCGAGCCCCACGTATGCGCTTGCGCCAATGCACCAGAGCCCCAACGGATCGCGGCGACTGATGGGGTCGTTGCCGACGTAGGCGAACAAATTTCGTTGGTCGCTGCCGAGCAAAAGCGGATCCCTCGCGGTCCAACGGCCTGTTCGCGGGTCGAGGTCACGGTACCCAAACCGCAGGAGCCCTGTCGTCCTGTCGTCGATTCCCCCCGCAAAGCCCAGGAACACCTCGAGCCCAGGGTTGGAGTCGGAAATGACCTCTCCGAACGCCGAATATTCGATGGCCCGTAGCAGCGTCCCAGCCTCGTCGAACACGGCGATCGGCGAGCCCCGCGGGTCGGTACCTATGAAAAGCCAACTTCCGTCACGATCGATCGCCACGAGTGCGTCGGAATCGTCGTAGTAGAGTCGGGACAGAGTTCCCGCGTCATCTCTGACGTGGGTCAGGAGGAACGGATTCCGGAGATCTCCATAGAAGTACATCAAGACCGCTGAACCCGCGCGGCGAGCGACTCGACGTTCCAGGCCGTCGTACACATAACGGACGATCTCGGCGCCTACTTGGGCCTCGAGCAAGGTACCGTCGTTCGCGTACGCGAACGAGTCGCCTCCGCGCTGACCAACGAACCCGTCGACCACGGAGAATGAGGACGCGCCAGCGGTGAGGATTTCGTCGGCCTCCGAATACGTCGAATTCTGCGCGACCCCGCCGAGGGTTCGAGCCGTTCGGTTTCCGTTCTCGTCGAACGCGTAGGCTTCGAGCGCCGCGGCTCCATCTCTTACGAGGATCAGGCGGCCGTCGAGATCGTAGTCGAACGTCCGGTGAGACGTCCCCGCAACACCCGAGTAGGACTCCGAAACGACACGCCCGGACGCGTCCGCCATTCGCTGCCAAGACCACTTTGGCACGTTGCCGATCGAGAGCTCCTTTTGGATCAACTTGCCGGACGTGTCGAAGGTCCTCACAATCGCCATCGATCCCACCGTAATGACTGTTGCTGTACCTTGGGGACCGGCCCGGTCGAGGCTCATGGCTCCAACGCTGATCATCAAGCCGTCCCGATCAAACGCGACGGCGTCCGTTCGCCCGTCGAAATCCATACTCTCGAGCGCGCCGTCGGATGAGTAGCCGTAGGTGAATACGCCGCTCGAGGCTCCAAGAGTCTCGACCCGTGTGAGTCGCTTTCCAGCATGGGTGAGGCGTAGGGTAGAGTCCTGCCCGGCGACCGCGGTCGTGCGATGAATCTCCGTCGGCCGATCCGTCGCGTCGGCGTAGGAATAGGTGACGGTGACTCCGTCGTCGCTCGTTCGTTCTCGAATTCGCCCACCGGGAAGGTAGGTCGTGCGAGTGCTGCGCCCGCTGGGCAAGGTCGACAGGACCCGTCGTCCGTCGGCACCCCGGGTGAACGAATACGCAGCGACTGACGGTGGCGAGTAGGCCGTCACTGCACCGTCAGGACCCCGCAGGATCGTGTGTGAGGCCCCGTTCGGCGCTCGGTATTCGACCGCCCGTCCAGCTCGGTCGTACGCGAACCCGTGGACGTGGCCTAACGGACTGCGGATGCTCGTCCTCCGGCCTGCGAGGTCGTACGAGTGATTCCACGTCTCTCCGAGCGCGTTGGAGACCGAAGTGATTCTCATCCCCGCGTCGTAGCCGTACTTCCAGGCAGTCGTTCCTCGAGTCGTTTCGGTGAGCTCACCGCGCGACCCATAGGAAAACCGAACAGGATCGGGCGTGAGAGCCAATCGCGCCACAGTGAGCCGACCGGCCTCGTCGAAGTCTCTTTGTCGCACCCTCCCTTCCGGGCTGGTTAGCGTGAGCGTTCGGGCATCTGCGTTCCACACCCGCGTGAAGATGTGGCCGTCGCGATTCATCTCCTCGGTGAGCAATGCGGCGCGAGTAGGATCGAGGGGAGACGCAAGGTCGATTGTCTGGGAGAAAGTCACATCCGATGAGGTCAGCCCATCGGTCTCGAAGATCCGCCGAAAGTTCGAGACGCTCAGGCCGAATCGAGCGTCCGAGCCCGACTCGATGAGAACCGAGCGGCCGTCCGGGAGATTCACTTCTCTGTGGCCCGTCGGATGAAAGCGCTCGGTGGTGAGCGCTCCAGCAGGGTCTCGATAGGTTTGCAGATACTCTCCGTTCGTAAGCCTCGACCCGGTGAAGACCGTGACGTCTCCCGAGCTCGAGGTCTTCGCGATGACGAGCCCACTCAGGGAGGACGTGAGAGTCAGCGACGTGCTTTCGAGACCGCCCGGACCGACGTCTGAGACGAGTAACCCAAGCGCGTCGTATCCGTATACGTGGCGCCCGCCCTCGGCGTCCTCGAGCGACCGAAGCAGCCCCGCTGCATCGTGCGACAAGGTTACCGCTTCTCCCGCTGGATTCTCGATCGAGGTCAAGTAGCCGTTCGCGTCGCGAGAGAGCGTCGTACGAAATCCCGTGGGCGATACGATCGCGTCTGCCATGCCTTCGGCGTTTCGCTCGATCACCGTCGTGTTCCCGTCGAAATCCATCAGCCGTTCGAGCCGCCCGGAAGAGTCGTATGCCAGGGTCATGACTTGGGTGCCTGTCCGTCCATCGACCGTCGCAGCGTGTCGCGCAGCCGAATCGAACGAGTACGACTCAGATCCGTCCCGGGCCGGTACGGCTCCGCCGAGGGAAGGTCCCCCGACTCTCAAAATCACCAACTCTCGGCCTCCGTTCGATTGTGCAAAATACAGCGCGCCGTCGGGCCCAACCGCGAGGGACCTCGAAGGAATGACCGAGAACTCACGCGCAGCCACTCCGCTCGCCAAAAACGTGCCAGGACCCACGACGTCTTGGATGGTCCCGTCTAGCAGCAGCGCTCCTATCCGAGGCACTCCGTCCGTGTGAAAGTAGACCGTTCCGTCGTCGGCGACCGCGATCGAGCGCACCGTGTGCGTGACCGCCACCGAGCTCATCGAGCCGTCTGTCTCGATCCGAACGAGCGAGGTTCCGGCGCCCGCGTGCACGACGCCGTCTCCTCCCACCGCGATGCAGGTTGGGTCCGCGATGAGCGCGCTCCGCTCGATCACGGTCGTGATCGCTCCGCTTGGATCGATCCGCGCGATGCGGGAGGCCATGACCACGAGGATCGAGCCGTCCGGCGAGGCTGCGATGGCCCGCGCCTCCTCGGGAAGACTGAAGAGAGGCTTCGTGGTTCGATCGGACGAGATCGAGCGGATCATGCGGTTGAGGGGATCGAGCGCAATGACGTCCCCGTTCGGCATCAGCGCGAAGTCGCCGATGCTTGGGAGGGCCTGTCCGTCATTGTTGACGACGAGGTTTTGGATGAGGCCGACACGGTCGACTCGATCGATGTGGGCATAACCGACGTCGCTCCCCACGTAGAAATGCCCGTCGGGTCCCACCGCAAACCCAAATCCTGGATCAGCTTGGACGAGGACGGCCGGGGCGACGGCTCGACCGCTTGCAAGCAGGTTGCTTGCCGTGAACCCCGAGCTCGAGAGGACCTCAACGACCGTGCTTGCGCCGCGCTGACGCGCGCCATCTCCGCGCCAAAGCGATCCTTCCAGTCGGGAGAGCTCGTGCGCGGGCGAGAGTGTCCAGCCTCCGAAACCTTGCGCTCGTGCGTCGAGGGTGCCCAACGCGACGACGTACGAGGTCGAGTAGACTGCCTCCACGCCGTCCCTCGTTCGCAGCGCTTCCAGCTTCGTGAATGATCCAAAGCTAGACGAGGCCGACTCCGCGTCGAGCTCAGACAGGCCGCCATAGACGGCGTCGTAGGCATGTGAGACCTGAACGAGCGCGCGTGCCCCTTGCACCGATCGGCCAAAGGCATCGAGCCCATCCCAAGTGAAAGTGTGAGTTGCCAATGGCGTTGGTGCAAAAGTCCACTCGAAAGCTCTCCCCGCCACGTCGATCTTCACGTCGATCCGCTTCAAAGAAGGCGAAGGGTCGGAGTCAGTCAAAGCTACGCGAGTCGACCGAGTGGACAAGTACCCGGGCGCGCGGGCGCTCGTGTAGTGAAGTCGAAACGGAGTTCCCACGACCGCTATCGACTCTCCGAGAGTCTGTTCGTAACACCCGATCACCGATCCCTTGGTCGTGCAGTCCTTTGGCTCGTTTGGATCTCCTGAGCGTGGTCCTCCGCCTGGGCGGTCCGGCGGTTTGCTCGGCGGAGGCTCAGAGTCAGTCGGAGCGCTGCCGAGGTTGCAGTCATAGGGAGACATGTGCGGCACCAAGACCCGCCACACTCGGGTCCCGGGTGAGTACACGTCTGCCAGCGTTGCCCGTTCCGCGTCGGTGAGTCCGAGCCCGCTGAGCCGAGCGTTCGAGTCGGGACGGTGGTCTCCATCCAGGTCCACGCCTGCAAGTCCTCGGGCCGATTCGAGGATCTCGAGCACCACGCCGTCCCGCTCAGCCTTCCAGACTCGTCGCACTCGGTCGTACGTTCCGACCGGAACGATGGTGCCGACCGGAAACTCGAGAAAATTGTCTACGTAGAACACGGCCGGTTGGGAGAGCTCGACCTCGGCGTCGGCCGCTATCGCTTCGTCCGCGCTGAGCTCGACTGCGTAGGTATACAGTGACGTCGGCGGCAGGGTCGCGGGCATCGCCGACGGACCTCGAGGTCCCACCGTGTACTCAGTCGCCCGAATCGTCAGCTCCGTCGCTGGAAGTGCCGAGCCGTCCTTTCGCCTCAGAAGTGCATGCGTGCCTGGCAGAACGAGCATCGTTGCGGTTCGTTCGCCCTCCGCGTCGGTCGCAGTCGTTGCACGAACGAGCTGGATATCCGCCTTGGTCAGGTCGATTCTCGTCGGCTTCGTGTCCAACGCCACCAACACGACTTCCCCGACGGAGTGAGTCGATTCCCAGCCGGGACGCACTCGCCGATCGGCTGGCAGGAACTCGGATCGTTCGAATCGCAGGTCGATGGGCCCGCCCCCCAGCACGACAAGATCGAAACGACCTTCCTCGCGGGAGACTGTGCTGCCGAGCTCCGCGTGCCCTGCGACGTGAACGACAGCTCGAGAGACGGGTTGTCCGCGTCGGTCGACGACTCGTCCGTGCACCCAGGCCAGTCGAACGTGATCGTCGAGTGCCCCCGGTTCGACTCCTGTTTGCACCGCGTCTGGGCCCTCGAGCAGCACGCGAGTGATTTCTGCCATGGAGGTCGCCTTCGTCGGATCGATGCGGCCGGCACGCGCTCGCGGATCGGGCGGAAGGCGATCATCGGTCACCTCTACGACCGACGGCCCCTCGAGCCACTTGCCCTCTCGGTCTCGGGCGGCGACCCTGAACTCGTGAGTCGAGCCAGGAATCAAGCCGGCCACTGACGAGACCCGCGAGCCCGGGTCGAGCTCCCTAAACATGATGTTGTCCTTCAAGAGTGCGTAACTGATCACTTCGCCCGTCGCGGCGGACCACTCGAGCTTCAGGGACGAAGGATGCCTCTCGACGGCCCAGAGGACGCTTCCCGTCGGCCAGAAAACCTCAGCCGTGCCTGCGTCGACTGCACTCGCGTCGCCCGCCGAACTTGTCGGGCGCTCACTGTCGCCACAACTCGCCAGGCACAGGACGAGGACTGGGAACGATGATCGAGTCGCGCGTGGATGCCCCACTCTCGATTGATACCATCAGGCCAGCGCGACGGAAAGCCCCCCTGTGCGCGAGTGCGCGATCGACGGGCGCCCCACCTCGACGGCAACGGGAAACGGGAAAAGTGCCCGGCACCCCCCGGGAAACGGAACGGGAACGGTGCGGAAACGGGAACGGTGCCGGGAACGGTGCCTGCGGAAACGGTGCCCGGCACTGTCCGAAACGCCCGGGCCCGGCACTGTCCGAAACGCCCGGGCACTGTCCGAAACGCCCGGAGGCACTGTCCGAAACGCCCGGGCACTGTCCGAAACGCCCGGGGAACGGTGCGGAAACGGGAGCGGTGCCCGGAAACGGGAGCGGTGGTGCCCCGGAAACGGGAGCGGTGGTGCCCGGCACTGTCCGAAACGCCCGGGCAGGGGCTGTCCGAAACGCACTGTCCGAAACGCCCGGGCCTGGCACTGTCCGAAACGCCCGGGAGGAGGGGGAACGGTGCCCGGCACTGTCCGAAACGGGGTCAGTGTGTGTGTGCGGGGTCCGTCGCGGACTGCAATGGCCGCACGGAGGACGGTTGTGAGTCCGACCCGCTCGTCGACGAGCTCAACTGTGGACGGTGTGGTCGCGGGTGCCCCTCCGGGGTGAGTTGCGAGGCCGGAGAATGCGCTTGCGAGGAGTCCGAGGTCGGTGCGGGCTGGTCTCCCGCGGTGTCCGCGGACGGCTCGGCTTTCGCGTTCGCCTCGAGCGAGGGCGTGAGACTCGGGTCCCCTTCTGGCGGTTGGGTCCGAGCCGACGTCGGTTCGGACGGAGCAACCGCGGACGCGGTCGCCGAGATGGTCGCGATCTCGGGCGATGGGTCGACGGTGGCGTTCTCGTCGCGTGCGACCAACCTCGACTTTCTGTCGAGACCGGCATTCCGAGAGCTCGCGTCGAACACCTTGTTCCCGTCCATCGCGGTGGGCGCCGACGGCAATCCCATCGTCGCCTGGCTCGATGGCAACTCGCTCGAGATCAACGCCGCTCGCTGCGCGGAACCCACCTGTGAGTCTCCGGTGGAGGCCCACGTCCTTGGTTCCGCCGGTATCGTGGGTGGGTACATCTCCCTGGGAATCGATCCTGCAGGTCGACCGGTCGTGGTCTGGTACGACGACGACGAGGGTGATTTGGTCTACGCGCTGTGCGGTACTCCGTCGTGCAGCGCATCGAATCAAGTTCATCGCGTGGACACGGTGGGGCTCGTGGGCGCGCACGCGTCGCTCGCCTTCGCGCCGAACGGGTTCGCGGTGATCGCTTATTTCGCGATCGAGCAGCGCGACCTGAAAGTCGCAGTCTGCCTGGACGAGGCCTGCTCGACCTCCGTCCGCCGAACGCTCGATACGACCGGCTTCACGGGCACGGAGACTTCGATCGCGGTGAGAGCGGACGGTCGCCCGGTGATCTCGTACCGAGAGGAGCTGAAGTCGGTCTTGAAGCTTGTGAGTTGCGGAGACTCGACTTGCTCGGCCAACAACAACATCACGGACCTCGGCTTGGGCGGCGCCACCACGTCGCTGGCGCTGCTCGCGGATGGAGCTCCGGTCGTGGCTCATCAGTCGGTGGACGGCGTGGAGGTCGTGGCTTGCGCCGACCCGGAGTGTCTCGCCGCACCCACAAATCATTTGATCGCTCCATCTGCCTCTTCCCCCTCGTTGGCACTCGACTCCGAAGGGCGGCCGGTCGTCGCCGTCACTCGGAGCGACGGCGTCGGGATCGTGCGGTGCCAGGACGACCGCTGCGACTCGTTCGCTGGCACCGCGACCGTCGCGCTGGCTGGGAGTTACGAGGTCGATTTGTCCATCGTCGACGGGCGAGTCTTCATGGCGTTTCGCGACGACGTAGAAGGTCGGCTCCGTGCGGGGTTCTGCTTCTTGGAGGCTTGCGGACGGGACGATGGGTTCGAGGATATTTTCATGGCAAAGGGCGGGTCGGTCGCGCGAGTGAGCTTGGGTCACGATGGCTCTCCAGCGAACGGGCCTTCGATGAACCCTTCCCTTTCGGGCGACGGCGGCACCTTGGCGTTCGTGTCGGCGGCCTCGAATTTGGTGCGAGGAGATGAGAACGACGTCAGCGAGGTGTTCGTGTTCAACGCGGGCTCAGGGGCGGTCGAGAGAGTTACGGGAGGGGGTGTCGAGCCCGACGGGGACTCTCTCGAACCCTCGGTTTCGTCGGACGGGCGATTTGTCGCATTCAGCACGAGCGCGACGAATCTGGGCGGGCCTCCTGGGCTCTTCGTCTACGACCGCGTGCTTCGTGAGCTCCGGCCGGTCGCGGGCGGAGCATCCAAGAGGGCGCCTCGCCTTCGAGGGCGCAAGCTCGTCTCCGTCGGCGACGGCGTCTGGGTTCACGAGCTGGAAGGCGGGACGTCGCGGCGAGCGGCCGAAGGGACGAGCGCCGATCTGGACGAGGAGGGTCGGTTCCTCGTTCATGCGAGCGCAGGTCACATCGGAGTCATCGACCTTGCGGCGTCGATCTCGGCGACGGTGGCCGCCGGAGAGTTGCCTGTCATGGCAGGGAACGGGTCCGTGGTCGCGTATGAGCGCGAAGGCCTGTTGTTCGCGCGCAGCCCGTGCCTGCTGCGCTGAGGAGAGTCAGTGGACGCGGCTGCTCCCTTTGCTGGTCAAAAAGGCGAATCAAGCCCCGCCTCCGCCGGGTCCGAAACGACGCGGAAACGACGCGCCCGGCACTGTCCGAAACGCCGCTGCCCCAGGGGGCACTGTCCCAAACGCCGCACCGTCTGAAACGCAGCGAGCAAACGCGCGTCGCCTCGCACGTCGAGTCTCGCGAAAGCCGCGGTCGCATTCCAGTCGCTTGGCATGACACCAGAATGACTCCACCGGCCCGATTCGTGGCCGCGTGAAACATCGGAGCTCAGGAGTTTCAATACTTGACAAAAAATCAATGTACCGCATCATACAAGTGGTGCCCTCGACCGACTGGACTCCGGAGTTGCGTCTCAGCGGACCCGACGCGAAGGCCCTACTCGATGCAATCCGGACCACCGGCGAATGGAACCTCGGCGATCATGCCGTGAAGGAAATGGAGAAGGACGATCTCGACATGCAAGATGCGAGAAACGTGCTGCGGGGCGGGGTCGTTCAGGAGCCCGAGTTCGAGAATGGAGAGTGGAGGTATCAAGTGCGGACGTCCAAAATGACGTTCGTGATCGCCTTCGAGAGCAGGACCAGGTTCGCGGTTGTGACCGCTTGGAGGAACAAGAGATGAGATGCAGACAATGTGACTCTGAGATGAACGTCTCCATCGAGAACTACAAGTACGACGCGAGCGGGCTCGACAATTGGACTCTTGAAGGTATTGAAGTCCGTCATTGCCCCAAGTGCGGTGAGCGAGAGGCCATTATCCCGAGGCTCGATGACTTGCATCGGATGATCGAGGTGGCCTTGGCGGTCAAACGGGAGCGGCTACTCCCCAAAGAAATTCGGTTTCTACGAAAAGGCCTTGGCTTGTCCAGCTCGGAGTTCGCCAAGAAAATCGGCGTTGATCCGGCCACGGTGTCTCGCTGGGAGAGCGTCGAAAATCCAACTGCAATGGGCACTCCCGCCGAACGACTCCTGCGTCTTCTCGTCATCCATAGTGAGCCCGTGCAAAGCTATGCGTTGGAAGATATGGCGGTAGAGGAGCCGACTCCAAAAGGACTCCCCAGGCGCATTGCTTACACGCCCAATGGTTGGACACCAGGAGTAACCGAGACCTCACTGAGAGTCTGAAAAGGCGCACGGGGTGTTCTCCTGGGGCCGTGGCTCGACGAATCGATGACGTACTCATGACGAACGTCGCCGAGTCGTTGGAACTCGATCCCGCGAGCGCGTCCTGGCGCGTGACCAAGAAGCATCCGTCGTGGATGTCCGAGGTCAGGCTCCCGTACCGGCGGGCGACGCGGTGCAGGGAGCACCGCCGCAAGGACGTGTTGAGAATGGACGATGCGGAGGTCGCGTTCGGGATCGTCAGGGGCATCAGAACAAACAGGCCGTCCGGTAATCTCGTACCGAGAGCTGTCAACGCTCTGGACGAGGAGGGTCGGTTCCTCGTTCATGCGAGCGCATGTCACATCGGAGTCATCGACCTTGCGGCGACGCTCTCGGTGACGGTGGCAGCCGAAGAGTTGCCTGTCATCGCGGGGGATGGGTCCGTGGTCGCGTATGAGCAGAGAGGGGTGTTGTTCGCGCGGAGCCCGGGCCTGCTGCGCTGAGGAGAGTCAGTAGACGCCGCTGCTCCCTTTGCTGCGCAGAGTCGGCGACATTTTCGAAGACGGTCCTGGGAGCGCAGGCATCTTGCCTGCGCGTAAGCTTCGCGGACTCGACTTGCCGTATGCTCCGGTGTCTCACCGATCCATACGGGCGATGAGCCTCCGCGAGTCTTTCGCACCAACTCGTTCCGTTCCAAATAGCAAGACGCACACCTGCCAACTCGACGCTGCGACCTACTTCGGCCGTCGCTTCACCTTTCCTTCCAGTGCGTCGAGCCAATAGATCGCCGAGTTATCAACACCCACCGTCGTGACGCCTTTGCCCGGCCCGCCTTCGACCAACTCCTTTGGGCCCCCATCGACCGGAGCCCTCCACAGGGAGCCCGAGGCGACTTCGAAAGGGTCGAGGTAGACCAGAGTCTCGGTCCAATAGACGTGAGTAGCGTCGGCCGCGAGGGACGACGCCCATAGGCTGACACTCGTCACTGTGTTGGATCGTGGCGGAGGCTCGATCGAAGCCCACCGCAACTCGCCTGTCGCACTCGTTCCTGTGCGTGTCGTGAAAAACACGCGACCACCATCTACCGAAAGGGGCGCTCGAATCGCCGGATCCGCGTGTACCTGCCGCAACTCGCTCGTGGTTTTGGACCATGAGCTCAAGCCGTGTGAGTCGATCGAAGTCGACGCCCAGTAAATCGACGACGTGTCGGCCGCAAGCGCGCCGCTCACGAATGTGAAGCCTAAGAGATCAAGCGCATCGAAGCGCGACGAAGGCTCCCTCGCCACGACCTCGATAGGTCCGCCGCTCCTCGAAACTCGTCGAAGCTCGAAATCGGCGGTGCCCAGCGTCGCTTCACCCACGATGAAGGAGAGATACGCCGCAGACGAATCGACGACGAGCCCCCTGATCAGTGCACGCTCCGTTTGGCTGGCCCACAGAGTCTCCTCGGACCCGCCGTTGACGGGGATGCGAATGAGCAGGAGAGATTCCGAGCTGATGGCCGCGAAGACGTCGCCATCACTCAGCGCAAGACGGACGCGGCCTTCGAATCTTCTACTCCGGCATCCGAAGTCGATCACCGTAGAAACCGCCCCCGTGAGTGCTCGATGCCGAATCGGGCAGCCCGACACCCCTGTTTCGAACCAAACGACCCCCTGGGACCCCACCGCGAGGCTCAATGGAGTCACGCCGCAAGCTAGGACCTCGGTCGCGCCTTCCGCCGGACAACTCGCCCCAGCGGGTCGCGCATCGAGCTCACCAAGCCCCGAGTCAGCGCCTGCGTCGGTACGAATGGAGGCATCAGAGCTGGGCACCACTCCGAAATCGAGGGCGGCGGTCCCAGCATCGACCTCGAAGAAGCGGGCGTCCAGCCTTGATTGCTCGCTCGCGCCCACGCCGCTTTCCAGGACTCCGCCGTCGAAGCCGGAGTCGCCTGTCCTCGAGTCCGGGCCCAAAGCGGCCTCCGAGCCGCACGCCGCCATCAGCGCGCAGAGCGGCGTCTGGTCCAGAAACGCGCATCGCCTCATACGCCGAGTCTCGCGAAAGCCGCGGTCGCATTCCAGTCGCTTGGACAAATAACGACGAGACTCAGAGCGCCGAGACGGGACCGCAGGCAATTTGCCTGCGCCCTAAGCTCAGACTTCCACTGCGCGGCCCCCTGGGAGCGCAGCCAAGTGTTGACCCACTACTCCGAATCATCGCGGCCGAGATCGTCGATCCGCCGGCACCCGGCAGTTCTGGACCGTTAGACTCCCATCCGTCCGATGTCAGGCTCCCGTGCCGGCGGGCGACGCGGTGCGCCGCAAGGCGGTGTTGAGAATGGACGATGCGGAGGTCGGGCGATGGGCCTCCCCGAGTCTTTCGCACCAACTCGTTCCGTTCTCTCCACTCACTCTCGGGCCTTCCGAAACGGCCAAATGGCCTTCCACCACGGGTTGCTGGGGAGCTGTGCAACACTCAGCCTCTGATACTGCTTCTCGTCGGGAAGCTTGAACTCGATCGGGATGGCGGGCGTTCGGACGTCGTAGTTGTAATACGTCGCCGTAGGTGGCCGCAGCCCTCCTTCATCGGTTTCCTGCAACCAATCCCGCACGACGGCCTTCGTCTCTGCGGAAGGGACTTGGTTGCAGGCTCGGTAGAGTTGGTCTACCTGCCAGCGACCCCGCCACGGCGCGATCGACAGCGTGCAGCGCTCCGGAGCCAATACTCGGTAGACGTAGATGCGTCCCGTCCGAACCGAGCTCGCCAAATCGGCCACGCAATTGCGCTGAAGGATGCCTTCGTCGATCAATTGAGTGATGTCCGTGATGGGTTCGATGGCGTCCGTGCCCGAGAGAGGCGGGGCTGGAAAACGCGCGACACCATACCTCCGTCGCCTCGAGACAGCCTCCGCGATGGTGAGCTGAAGCTGGTGGAACCGATCCAACGAATCGACCGCCGGTAGGTTGCCTTGCGGTTGATATTGCGCGTAGTCGCGGACCAACTGGCGAAGCCCGCGCGCGAGGTGAGGCCTCTCGACGTTGATCTCACAAGCCTCGGCCAGAAAGCTCGCCGTGAAAGAGGGCAGCAACTCGGGATCTCGCACCAACCCGATCACCTCCGGGTTCACTCGTGGCACGTGAGCCAAGAGCTTCAGCACCTTTGGATCCCCAAGCTGAAGGATCTCGCGCAACCGATGGATCTCTCGAACTCGCAGCGCCGAGTGAGAGACTCGCTCGAGGATGCGAACCGCGCCGCGTGTGGCCGGGAAGCCCAACCAACCAGCGATCTCGACTCGCTTCTTGACCGACATCTTGGGACCTTGAATCGCCATCTCCTCGAAGGGGCGTCCCCCAATCACGTCTCCGACCGTGATCGCGAAGGCCAGGGAGGGCGCGGAGGAGACCAACTCCACCGCACGCTTCTCCTGCCAAGTGAGTTTCAGGATACCGAAGGCGTACTCGGGAAAATGGACCACGGCCTGACCCACATCCGGTGGGATCGCGGAGAGCAGCTGGGCGCAGGGATCGCGGCTGCGTTCCGGACCGAAACGAGCCATTCGTTCGATCTCGACCATACCGATCTTCGACCGCCACGGGAGCCACGAAGCCCAGTCCATTCGGCCAACCCACGCACCCGGATCGGGCCAACCGCGCAGCGCCGCCATTCGGCCGTCTTTCATCGGCGAAAACAGCCTTCCGTCTGTGTAGAGCAGACTCTTGTCGAGAAGAGCCATGAGGACTCCTTCGACGCCCCGCCGGGCGCCGCGCACGGGTGACCAGAAACGACTCATCTCTGCAAGGGCCGGGCCCTCGCAGAACGTCGGGGTCGGCGGCCGAAGCAACAGAATTTGTCACCCCAAGCGACAGCGACCGTCGCATCGACTTACGAGGGAACCGGGCTTGTGGCCGGAGACTCCAGAAATTGTCACCTGACGACTTCGCGAAGATCCGTTTCCGCCTGGCACGTCGGAAGTCAGTCTAAGTCTAAGTTCTGCGCGACCGGTCGTGGGCGTCTCTACCGTTCGACGAGTCGATGCGGAGTAGAGCCGAGGGCTGAACGCTCATGATTCGGACCGCAGCTCCGTAGCTGTCGCGAGTGTCTTTCCCGGCTACGTTCGGGTAACCTTCGCTCGTGCGTATTCCTCCAGGCGGCGGCTCGGGCTCCCAAGGACCCGCGCGGGGAAGTGAGGAGAAGGACAGGACCCTCACGCGACGCACCGTGAAAGGGGCCGCTGGCGGCCTGGCTGGCGTCGACTACGAAGAGGAACGAAAGCCCGATCCGAACGCCAAAGCCGAAGGAAAGGACGGCTCGAAGGCCAGCCGAAGGAGTCACCGCGGCGAAAAAGCCCGAGAAGCCCAGGCCAACGCTACCGTGGACGACCGCGCCAAGGCCGACGGCGCCGACCCCGGCGTCGCGGTCACCAGCCAGGTCGAGGAGAGCGTCGAAGCTCGCGCGGCCCGGCGCAAACATCACAAGAGCGCTGGGTTGGATCAGGTTCGTGCGGCGCTCGCGGATCGCGACGAGTCCGAGGATGAGGAGCGACGGGACTCCGACGACGACGAGCTCGTGGAGACCTTCGCCGACGATGGCGTCGATGAAGACAGGCGCTCGGGACTGGCCGACGATCGAAGCCTCTCGGAGCCGGGGGATTTATCGGTCCGAGATCCCGCCGAGATCGAGCGTCGCTTCAAGAACCCCGTTGTCTACGCCAAACACGCGATGATTTTGGCGGAGGCCTATCGGCGTTCGACCGGAGCCACGCGAGCTGAAGGGATCGATTACCTCGCCCGTTTGATGCTCGCGCCCCATGATCGTGGGTTGTCTCGGGCTGCTTTGCGCGAGCTCGGACCCACGACCGGGATCCTCGATATCTACCCGCTGGAAGTCGTCGCGCACGTCCTCGTTCAATATCCGGGATATCTGCCGAAGGCGGGCTTCGGCACCCTCGTTCGGCGCGTGGACGAGACCGCTCGGGAGCTCGTCACGGACACACTCACACCGCTCTTGCTCGAATACTCACCCGACTTGAAGATCCGTGCCTTCGCGCTCGTCGGCGGCGGACGCCCCGGATACAAGCTCGAGCCTGGTGAGTCTGCCGGGCAGCACTTTCTCGGCTTCGACTCTCCCGGGAGGTTCGAGATCATGATTTCGGGGGCCACGCGAGCCGGCTACACGGTGATCGACCGGCTCCACGTGCGGGTGACTCGCGCCAAAGGCGACGATCGCCCGGAGCCCAGCCAGGAGGAGGAGCGTCCGGGTGCCCCGACCGGCGTCGACGAATGGCCGAAGCCTGTGATTCGGCAACTCAGCGCCGAAGAAGCGCTCGGCGAGGTCGACACGGCGCCGGCCAAGCGGGCGATCTTGGGTCCGCGGGACTTGGCGCCGCTCCCCAGAGCTCTGCAGGTCGCCGCGGGTCCGGCGATTCAGCTCCCGTCAGCAGAGCAGTTGCCGGACGTCTCTGACTTGGTACTGTCCGTAGGACCTCTCACCTCCAAGGTGTCCGCTCCGATCGAGGCCAAGCCGGCAAACGCGAAATCATCGCCAGAGCAACCACGGCCCCAACTCCGAAAGTCGGACGACCCAGCGACGAGTCCGGGCGCGAGACGCTCTCCACGCCCCGAAGGCACCAAGCCACCCCATAGGACCGAGAGAGAAGCCAAAGGGGAGAGTCCGAGCTTCGCCGTCGCGAAGCCCGAGAGTAGCAGGCCTCAGAGTCCGAAGGAGAGTGCTAGGGCCGAAAGTCCGAAAGCGGAGGGCGCCAAACTGCAGAGCCCGAGAGGGGAGGGGAGCAGGGTCGAAGGCCGGGGGACGAGTCCGAAGTCGGAGGGTCCGAAGTCGGAGGGTCCGAAGTCGGAGGGTCCGACGTCGGAGAGTCCGAAGTCGGAGAGTCCGAAGTCGGAGAGTCAGAGGAGGTTGGAGCCCCATGCGATCGAGCCACGTCGCTCGCAGCCTCCAGAGCCAGCGTCACGCCGGATCGCGCCCGAGTCGGCGGCCGAATCGCCTCGCGTCCCCACGCGCAGAGCTCGAGCCTCGAACCCAGAGAGCGCCGGCCCGACTCGCTCCGCGGAGCTCGAAACAGAGGAGCTCGCCATCGGACCCGGCGCGTACGCCGCGAAGGTCGGCGCACCCATCGACGATGAGGAGACTTCGGCCGGTGCCGAGCCGAGTCCTGTGGTCGGCCTGATCGACGATGGAGAGACTGAAGCGCTCAGTCGGTCGGCGCTCCTGGCCGTCGTTCGAGAGGTCCGAGGCTCTGCGGCCGCAGCAGCCATCGCCAACGAGCCACCCACCCAGCCGGTTCGCCCACCTGCCGCGCTCGCCGAGCTCGATGCCCCTACTGAGGCAATCGACCGGTCGAGTATCGAGGACATCATTCGATCGGTGCGTCCGAAGAGAGAAGATCGCTGAGAAAGCTCCGAAACTCATGCCGTGCCCGTTCCCGTGCCGCGCCGTGCGGTCGTGAGCAGCGCTCGGTACTTCGGTAAATCAACGGCTTTGAGCAACCTCATCACCTCGCTGACGCTCAGGATGTCGGGAAGCGGACTTCGAACCTTCGGAAATACGAGCCGTCGGGTGACTTCGGGTCGCTCGAGCGTCACTTCGTAGAGGAACTTGAGGCTCGCGACGAACACCTTGAGGCGCTGGGACCCATCCCATCGCCTCGAAGCAGATAGAAGAAAGCACTGCACCTCGACCTCGCCCAGAGTCTCGGGTGGCCGCGTGCAATGAACCGCGAACCGTTTGGCGCAGTATAGGTACGAGTTCTTTGTCTCCGGGCTCGTCAGATCTGCTGACATCTTCTCGCGCAGCTTTCCCATTCGTTCCTCACTTTCGTTGTTTTGCAACTCCGAGAATGCCGAACGAATGGGGAGCGCGCATCGGAATTTGTTTTGGAGAGGTAAGCTCTCCTCGACCTCTCATGTCCAAGAGGTTCGTCCAAGAGGCTCCGGCGCCCGAAGGTTCGGGGCGGTCGAGGTTTGAACGACCGCCCCGAGCCCATCACCTGACCGGGTTCAGCAAGCGATACGTCTTTGCGAGAACCGCATCGAGCTTCTCGTCGGGCGCCACGATTTCGGCCTCGCCGACGTAGCCCCATGCGCAAGCCGTCAGGAGCGCCGCCCGGCTCTCGTTTGCGGACCCGGACGCGGTGTTGAGCCGGGCCCTGCGGTTGCCAGGGTCGCTGCCGATCGCCTCTCCGAGGTTGAGCGCCATCGAAGTCGCGGCATCTCGAAGTTGTTCGGCGAGGTTCTTGTCGTGAGCTCTGATTTTCGGGATGAGGGGTCTGATGAGTCGAATCGCCCCGAGGGCGTCGTCGAGAGCGGTGAGTCGGTGGGGAGATCGCATGCCCTTTCTCGGCACGCGAGGTGCGCCACAGGGGGCAGCGATCTCCCCACCGACTCACCGTCCGACTGGCCTGGAGCGACGACGGCCGACTCGATCTCACGAAGTCGCAGCCGACCCAACCTGGCCCTGAACCGAGAACGCGGATAGGAGCACGGAAACAACGACTCAGGCTCGACAAGGTCACCCGCGTCCTCGACTCGACCCCCGGAAATCGCTGCGAGACGCTGCTCCCGACCGCCGCGTTCGGACATAGCCGGCGACTCGTATGCCGCCGATGACGGACTCAGACCCGGCAACGCACTCAGGCTCGGTGACGGACTCGGAACCTGTGACTGACTCGGAACCTGTGACTGACTCAGAACCGGTGACTGAGTCAGAACCGGTGACGGACTCGGAACCGGTGACGGACTCGGGCCCGGTGACGGACTCGGGCCCGGTGACGGACTCGG
>CAYXDO010000129.1:0-32968 GCA_964463485.1 uncultured Myxococcales bacterium
ACTCCAAAGTCCTGGACGTCACGAACCAGAAATTTTCGGGGGTGTTCTGTCGGATCGGTCGCACGAAGTGGGCATGCACGAACGATCGCAGGAGCGCAATCGTTTGTGCTCCGAAAATCGTTCCGATTCCTTGGGTCCCAGGCATGTGCGGGCATCGAGCTCCGAAATTCGTTCCGTTCGACGAAGCACGAAGCCCCGATCGCGATCGGCCTCTCGTGCTTCGCACGGTTGCGCGGCGCTCGACGTTTTCAGAGAGCAATCGTCCTCCGCGCGGTGAGGGTCCGCGTCGAGCTCCCCAGCGGATGGGCGCTGCGCTAGCGGCTCAGTGCTCGAAGTCGTGATTCCGCGAAGAGCAGAGGCGCCCCCGCCCGCGGTCGCCCGGCGTCCGTAATAGGTGAGTTGGTTCGTCATCGGAGTCCGGCCCCGTTTGATCGACGACTTTCCTTCTATCGACCGCCCGCCCTGGCGGGGCCCGTCCCAGGATCGTGCGCCTCGCCTCTGGAGAGTCACGGCGAGTCACCTGATCGGCCAGAGTCTGATCATTGGCCCAATTATCAGACTCGGGCCTTCCTGCGCACCCGCTGGGCCGAGGGGCCGCGTCGGGCAGATGCCCGATGAACGTTGCCTGCGTGGTCGGCAGTGAGTTGCCTCCGCTGGGTTGCAGGAAATCGAGCGCCTTCACCCTCGTCGGTGCTCGAGCGCTCGGAGCGCGGCTTCGGTACTCACCGGAGCCCCCAGCCACTCGATGTTCGGTTCCCCACGAAACCAGTTCAACTGCCGCTTCGCATACTGCCTCGTCGCTACCGTGGTCAGCTCGATCGCCGTCTCTTCGTCGATCTCCTCACGCACCACTCGGACCGCTTCTCGATAGCCAATCACCGAGAGAGAGGGCCCGTCGGGCCGCGCTCCGCTGCCGAGCAGCCTCCTGGCCTCTTCGACGAGACCCTCTGCGTACATGAGCCTCGTCCGCTCGCCGATTCTACACCTCAACGCCTCGCGCCCGTGCTCGATGAGCACGCCTCTGAACGCGTGGCGTTCCGAAGCGAAGCGGTGCTCGTCCTGCCACTTGGAGATGGGCCGGCCGGTCTCGAGGACTAGCTCGAGAGCGCGACCGATGCGCTGCGGGTCGTTCGGATGGAGGCGCTCGGCGGCGACTGGGTCGAGCCGCCGGAGCTCTTCGTGCATCGCCCTGGACCCTTCGTCCCGCAGGCGAGCGCGCACCTCCGACCGAATCTCCGGAGAAATGGGCGGCGCGGCGAACACGCCGCGCACGAGCGCCCGGAACCACAACCCCGCGCCGCCGCAGAGGATGGGGACGAGGCCGCGCGTCCGAATGTCCTCGATCGCTCGATCGGCCTGCTCCGCGTAGCGCTGCGCGGTCCATTGTTCGTCTGGGTCGGCGACGTCGATGAGATGATGTCGCACTCTCCCGAGCTCCACCGAGCTAGGTTTCGCGGTGCCGATATCGAGCCTTCGGTAAATCTGCGCAGAGTCACAGGAGACGATCTCGCCTCCCACGGCTTCCGCGACGCGAATCGCGAGCTCGGTCTTGCCCGAGGCGGTCGGTCCCACGACACCCAAGAGCGTCACTCATGACCCCAGCACTCTGCGCGCGAACAACCTATCGAGCTCTCGATCGGACCACTCCACCGAGATCGGTCTACCCCGATCCTCGCGGGGAACTTGGTGCGCGTCGAGGTCTGCCAAGAGCGCCTTGATCTCTTCTTTGGAGAGTCGATCACCGGCTCGAACCGTCGAGTGAGTCGCCGCTCTCGAAAACACGCGATCCATGACTCTCTCGATGGTCGCTGACTGACCCACTTCGCCGAGATCGTCGAGCACGGCCAGCACCAACTCTTTCGTGCCGGAGTCGGCAATTCGCGCCGGCAGGCCTTTCACCACCCAGGTCGATCCCCCGAAGGGCTCGACGAGAAAGCCAAGCTCCCGAAGCCTCGATTGCTCCGCATGAGCCGTCTCGGCTCGCCGCCGGTCGAGCTCGAGCTGAAGCGGGATGAGGAGTGATTGCACCGGCACCTGACCGCTCGCGTGCTCCGCGATCAGACGAGCGACGAGGACTCTACGGTGCGCGGCCTCCTGATCGATGAGTACGATCCTGCCCGGAGCCTGACAAACGAGGTACCGGCCAAGGGCCTGGCCGAGGGGATCGAGCCCGCCGTAGTAAGACTGACCGTCTTGCTGCGGGGCAAACAGCTGATCCGCGGTTTTGGACTCGTCGATGAGTCGCTTGCGCCCAATCGCCGCGAGCGCGTCGGCGATCCGCCGGCGATGTTCGTCACCCGCCGGTGCGCTCTCGGCGTTCTTACTCCCCCAAGGTGCCCACCGCATAGGCGGGTCGGAACGGTCGGAAGGTACGGGTGCCGCGGGAGCTGGGTCGGGGAAGGTTCGAACAGCGTGCGGATCGGGTGAGTCCGCTCGGTCTTCGGCATGGGAGCTCGGCGTCCCTTCAGTAAGCTCGGCTGGGCCGGGCTGATCGATCAACATCGAGCTTCGGTCGGCGAGCTCGCGGTGGGCCCACGCGCCGGCCGGCCCTTGCTCCGGCTCGTTGCCAAGGCTGTAAGTTCTCTCTGCGGGTCGAGGCCCCTCCAGCCATGGACGTTGTGCGAGAGTTCTTGCCACGGCTGTGGTCACCGCTCGGTGAATTTCGTGAGGATTTGCGAATCTCACCTCGAGCTTTTGAGGGTGAGCGTTCACGTCGACCTGTTCGGCGGGCAAATCGATCTTGAGCACGACGACGGGCTGCCGACCCGGAGAAATCAGGGATCGGTAGGCTTCCTGAATGGAGTGCGAGATGGTTCGATCGCGGATGAACCGACCATTGACGAAGACGCGGATCCCTCGCGCCGTGCGCTCCGCGAGGTCGGGCGCTCCGACGAAGCCGGAAACTCGAATGCCAGACGTGGTGACGGGATCGACGGCGTGGAGGCGCTTGGCCGGAGCCGCGCCGAGGATCCGACCGAGCCGACCTCGCGGGTCGCGATCGCTCTCGACCGGCGCATCGAGCACGGACCGCCCGTCGTGGGTCGCACGAAACGCGACGTGCGGATAGGCCAACGCGATGCGCTCGATGGCTTCGTCTACATGGGAGGCCTCGGTCTGCGCGCGTTTCAAGAACTTCCGACGCGCCGGCAGATTGAAGAAGAGCTCCTTGACGTCGATGGCCGTTCCCACCGGAGCTCCTACGGACTCAACGGAGACCGTGTGACCCCCTTCGACCTCGACCCGAGTGCCGGCTGCGTCTTCGGCGGTGCGAGTGACGAGGAGGAATCGGCTCACGCTCGCGATCGACGGCACGGCCTCACCTCGAAAGCCCAGAGTCGCGACCGACTCGATGTCCCTCGCCGTTCGGATCTTCGACGTCGCGTGTCGCTCGAGGCAAAGGACCGCATCCTCTCGATCCATCCCCATGCCGTCGTCCACGATGCGAATCAGCCCGACGCCGCCGTCTTGGACCTCGATGCTGATTCGCCGCGCGCCCGCATCGACGGCGTTCTCTACGAGCTCTTTGACCACGGAGGCGGGCCGCTCGATCACCTCACCGGCGGCGACTTGATTGGCCACGGTTTCGTGGAGCTTTTGGATCCGCGGCATGGTGGCAGAGAACCCGCTCGGCTCGGAAGGGTCAAGGTGCGGGGGGCGCGCGGACCGAATATGTCCAAGGAAGGGGTGCGGACAGTAAGCGTTCGGCCCTCGGCCGTCAGCTTTCCAGCTTCTCGAGGCCTCAGACCTGCTAGATACCAAACACGTGCGGTCGTCGCGGCCCCTTTGGATCCTCGCTGACTGCCACGCCGGCGTGAATTTGGAGGCCGATCGCGGGCTCCTCGAGCTGCTCGACCGAGCAGAGCGGGCCGGCGCGGAGCTGTTGGTGTTGGGCGACCTGTTCACCGCTTGGCTCGGCGTGGATCGATTCATCACGAAGAGTCAGGGCCGGGTGCTCGGAGCCTTCGCGCGGATCCGAGCGTCCGGCGGACGAGTTCGGTTCGTGGTTGGGAATCGCGACTACTTCGCCGAAGACCAGCTCGGGATCGCCTTCGACGAGTTGATCGTCACGGAGGCCGTGCTGAATCTCGGAGGGCGTCAGACCCTGGTTACCCACGGAGATCTGATCCGATCCGATGATGTGGCCTACCGCCGTTGGCGAGCTCTCTCGCGAGCGCGGGCGACCGAAGCCGCCGTGCGCCGACTCCCCGCGAGGCTCGCCCAAGAGTTGACGACTCGCCTGGAAAGCGCGCTCTCGAAGACGAACCAGGCGTACAAGTCGGGTCCGCTCCCGATCTCCGACCTCGAGGCCTTTGGGCGGCGGGCGCTCCTGCTGGGTGCCGAACGGGCCCTCCTGGGTCACTTTCACACCGACCAGACCATCTCGGTGCCCGATGGCGCTCCTGTGGTGATAGCGCCCGCGTGGATCGAGCAACGGCGAGTCTTGGTCGTCGACCACGAAGGCGCGTTTCGCTCGGTCGCCGCTCCCGGAGGCTCTCGAAGCTCTTGAGGGCGCGGAGCGACGAGAGACGCTCCAAGGTAGACGAAAACGTTGTAGAAGGCCCGAATGGGATTTCAGCCAAAGAGCCTCGCGATGGCTCACGCCTCGTTCTCGTTCGGCTTGCTCGCGCTTGCAAGCAGCTGCTCGAAGGAAGACGACGGAAACTCGAACAACAACAACAACAACAACAACGACCAATGCATCAACGTCTCCGGCACGGTGACCTCGGACGGGCTCACCTTGCGAAAGCCGGAGGAGGCCGCGCGCGGATGTATCGCGAAGGACAAGAACGGCGAAGGGACCTGCGACGAAGCCACGGGTGACGAACCCGTGTGTGAGTGCGAGGAAAAGCAACCCGACTTCGCCTGTCTGGGCGCGCCGGCCAACCTCGGTACGCCCGTAGAAGTCACCATGCGAGGCTGTGTCGAAGCCTTCGGTCTCGAATCGACCTCCTACGACCTCACGGTCGCCATCTTCGACGAAACGAACGGAGGCCAGGCTACCGACCCCGGTTACGAAGTGGCCGGCGCGGCCGGAGCTCAAGCCGAGAACACGCCAGCCGCCTTGCTTGGAAAGGTCCTCTCCGCTCGAGTAGACAAGGCGGTCTGTAAGGACCTGGGCCGATTTTCCCTGGCCGGCGTACCCACCGAGACGCCGCTGATCGTTCGTGTGACCGATCAGAACCTGGACTCGGATCTGCGCCGCGCCGTCGACACCTACAAATACAACGTCCTGATCCGCAACTCAGCCGTCAAGGACGCCGCCGGGAACCCAGTGGCAGATCCTGTGGCGACGTGCACCTCACCGGATCTCTGTTTCGTCGAGGAGAACGTCAACACCATCGAGACTGCGACATTTCTGACCATTCCTCGGGCCGCTGGCGTCTCGCACATCGAAGGCGGCATGGACTTGTACGACGGCGCCGGTGAAGGGCACATCGCGGGCGAGGTCCAAGACTGTACGTCCCAAGATACCGTTCAGAACGCCGTGGTTGCCATCGACGCCGAGTCGCGAAAGCTCGCCTACTTCAACGTCGGCTTCCCACCCGATCGCGACAACCTCGACGACGCCAAGCCGGAAGGAACTCGGCAACGGACCAACGGAGACGGCCTCTACGCGGTGATCGGCGTTTCGACCGCGGTCGGCGGAGCTCCCGTGAAAGTCGGCGCTGTCATCACGCCCGACTTGTGCGGCGACGATGGCGTGTGCCAGTGTAACGAAGACAAAACCAAGAACCCCAGCTGGACGGCTGCCGACGCGAACGAAGGAGCCGCCAAGTTCCTCGGATCGCGGACCGTGTACGTGTTTCCAGACAGCATCACGATCCTGACCTTCGACAAGAACCTGTACTTGAGTCGCTGACCCCTGCCCCTCGGAGCGCGGACCGCTGGGAGCGCAGGGATCTTGCCTGCGCGTAAGGTTCGCGGACTACCAATAAAATAAGACCGGGACCGCGTTTCATCTCTTGGTTTGGAGAGTGGCTGAGTGCGTCGCCGATGCTCGGCGATGGGTAGCCGCAGGCAAGATGCCTGAGGTCCCAGGGGGGTCCGCGCTCCCAGGCAAGATGCCTGCGGCCCCAGGGATGAAAGGGGAACGTCAATCGCTCGTCTGCTCCGCAACCACGCCCGGATCACGACCTTTGTTCGGCGGTGTCGTCGCAAAGACGAAGTCCCAAAGTGGGTTCGAGACGCCATATCCAGAGTTTGGGTTCTTGAAGTGGTGCTCGAGGTGATATCTCCGCAGGAACTTGCCGGCGCGGGACTTGGGTGAGTAGTGGTGCACCCAGTAGTGAATCATGTCGTAGCAAAGGTAACCCAGACACAGACCTGCAAACATCGGCCATCGTAGGCTCGGGCCCAACGCCCAAGTGTAGAGGGCGAAGAAGAGTCCGGCCAACGGCAAGGACAGGGTCGGCGGGAAGACCAGTCGGAGCTTGTCGTAGGGCCAATCGTGATGGACTCCGTGGAGCAGCCAAATCAGCCGCTTTCCAAACGGGCCGCTGGGCTCGTAGTGAAACACGAGCCGGTGCAGCCAGTACTCGAGCAACGTCCAGAACAGGAGCCCCGCGAAGAACAGCCCCGCAGCGCTCGCCAGACCGACTCCTGCGGCAAAGCCCAAGTAGATCGATCCAAG
Source organism: uncultured Myxococcales bacterium (assembly GCA_964463485.1). Lineage (GTDB taxonomy): Bacteria > Myxococcota > Kuafuiibacteriia > Kuafuiibacteriales > Kuafuiibacteriaceae > CAYXDO01. Next base: position 6,632 of record CAYXDO010000129.1, read on the forward strand.
AATGATCGGCACGAAAAAAAGCGGCGGCTGCCAAGGATGAATGTGCGAAAAGAACTCGAAGAAATCACTCTCGAACATTCTCCCGGACTGGGAGCTCTGGCTCGCCTTGATGGCCTTCATCGGTCGCGAAACCTAAAGCCCGGATCCCACTTCTGCAAGGCCGATTCTCGAACGATCACGGTCACTTTCGACCAGTGAGTCGGATCGGCCGACAAATTTGCACGACGACGGCAAAAGGGCGCGCGACAAAGTCTCTCGAAGCCCTCAGGACCGACGACCTCGGCCGGCCTCGAGGCTCGACCTGACTTTGCCTTCGGCCAAGGCCGCGTCCGCTTCGAGCTTGGCGATCCGAGGCTCCGCGCGGGTGGCGGCCCATTCGAGCACGAGCGCGGCCTCCCGGAGCGCGGAGGAGGCCGCGAGCACGGCCTCCTCGACCTTTTCACCGGCCTCGCTTTCGACAATCGACTCGAGATACGCCCGCTCCGCTGGGTGCGCGAACTCGAACGCCACGATGGCGCTTACGAGACGCCCGTGACCCGGCTCGAGGCCGCGATGGCGCCTGATCGATCGCAGCACGCGGTGGGCGACTCTGCCCGCTTCGAGCTCCAGGCGCAGCGCCCGACCGCGTTTGGGTTCTCTTCGCAACTCGGAAAGCCACCTGGACACGGCCATGGCTGCTATCAAGGAGAGGCTTCCGCCTCCAGGGTCCGCGAGGAGCTCCGCGAGCGCGACCTTGCGCGCCAAGCTCGCCAGCGCATGCGCTTGGGCCGCCGCAAGGCTCGCTTCGGCGGGATGAGTTTGGGGGTTGGTCGCCTCGATCGACAACACCTTCGCCCGCGAGAACAGGCGAGCACGAAGCTCGGACACACGCGTGTCCACGAGCTCCATGCGCTGCGCCGCCTCGCGGAGACGCTGAACGTCGAAGAAAAGTCGCTCTCGGATCCGAGAGCCGACCGAATCATTCCGGAGCGACGTTGATCCGCTCCGTCTTGGTTCGCTGGCTGGCCGCGCCACAGTCATTGGTGACGTCGAGTCCGAGGATATACAGCCCCGTGGTGGCGGGGACGAACGAGATCCTCGACTTGTCGCCCGCGATGACCTCCATGATGGTCGGAAACGCCGCAGGAGCGAACGCAAAGTCCCAGCGATAGTCGACGATGCTCGCGCCGCTGCCTGGAGTGCTCGAAGCGCCGGAGACGATGATGGGCTGGTTCACTTTCCGATCGTTGCTCGGCGTCTCGACGGTGATCACGGGCGTTGGGAACAAACACGGCACGTCGTTGGCCGACAGCACCACCGTCCACTCCGGATTCACTGGGTCATTCGTCGAAATGCGGAGGCTCACCAGGTCCGTCTGGCTCGCGTCGTCATTTTTGTAGACGATGCCGAAAGTCTTCGATGAATCGACACAAGCCGGTGATCCGGGTGCACAGAGCGTCACGTTCTGGAGACATGGATTCGCTGCACAACCTTCGATCGTGAAGTCGTTGACCGAGGAATGCATCGGGTCCTCCTCAGGAGCCGGCCCCACGATCGAGAATCGCTGGATCACGAGGTCGCCGAAGCCGACGTTGGATACAATCAACTCTTCGCGTCGTTCACGGCCGTCGGGTGGGTTTGGCAGTGGAAAGACCATGGTCGGGCTCGGCTCGACCTGGATCTGCGGGACCGCTCCGCCGGAGACGGGGATCAGGAGCTGGGGAGTGTCGACGTCGTTCGACGAAACGACGATTCCATCGGCGTCGAATCCGGAGCCCGACGGGCTGTAGCTCACTTCGAGGACCACCGTGTTGTTGCCGGTTCCGGCCGGATCCAGAGTGAACGCCGTGCCTCGAGCCGTCGAAACGGTGAAGACGCCCGACGGGCTACGCATGCGAATGTCCGAGATCTGAAGGGGCGCGTTGCCGTTGTTGCGCACGATCGCCGTGCCGGTCGCGGTGCGACCTTGCTGTACGCTGCCAAAGTCGACTTTGCCCGGATGGAGCACCTGAATGTCAGGCGCGGTGCCGCTTCCGCTGACCAAAATGGACTTCACCGGCTGAGCGTCCGGATCGTTGGAGTACACACGAAGTCCAGCGTTGAGGCCGGCGGCGCCGACCCAGTCGCCCGGAGTCGCGCCGCTGAAGCGGACCTTGAGCTTTCGCTTGCCCTCGCTCGCTCCGATCGGAATGCCGACGACGAGCGGGTGGTCGCTGTCGACGGTGAGCGGGTCGCCGTTCTCGTCGATGACCGAGAAGCCAACCTCCGACCCGAGTCTCAGCGTTTGATTCGGATCCTGAGCGTCGAAGACCAGGAGCTCCATTCGTTCGACGATCAGGTCCCCGGTGTCTTTGCCGCCCCTCTTCTTGTTGCGGACTTCGAGCGTGAGATCGCAGGGTGCGCCGGTCGCGTTGACTTCACCAAAGGTGAGCGAGACACAGCCGAGCGCCGTGGAAAGGTCTGGGCTTTCGTTGCAGTGTCCGGCGCCGGCTTGGCAAACGAGGTCGAGCTCCGGAGGCTGGCCGGGACGCGCGGTGAGTTGAATGGGCACTCCGCCTTGCTCCTCGGTCAAGCGAGTGTTGTCGCGGACCGTGAACGTCGCCTGGACTGGCCGATCCTCACACGTCGTGAAGTCGAACCCGTCCTTGATGAGATGGCCGGCCCAACCCCCCTCCCACGCTGCGGGGCAGGGGCGGTAGGTCACGGCGATCGTCGAGCTTCTCCCCGGAGCCAGCGCCTGCAGGTCGGGTGAGAAAGCCAGCTTGAACACACCGAGCTCGGTTGTGCGGGAGTCTCTCGACTCGGGATCGATCGTCGACGCGAGCTCGTCGATCGTGAGACCGGCGCGTCCGTTCGACGTGACCTTGATGCTGAGCGTCTTCTCCGCGCGCACCGACACGACTCCGAAGTCGAGCACGTCTCCGGGGTCGTAGAGTGCGGCAGGCCTAAAATCCTGGACCTCCTCACACTCGCAACGAACGAGCGCGCCGAGGAAGAGCAAGGGGAGGTGTCGCGGGCGATGCTTGGCCAACATGATCGACGGCCCGCGGTACCAGACGCAAACCGCCCGGGTCAATTCGATGATCTTCCGAGGCCTCGCCCTTGATTCCACGCCAGACGTGATCGCCCGCGCCCGACCCGTCTCGATTCACGAATTTTCGTCCAGGAAAAGTTGCTACAGTGCTGGGTCCATGCGCCGAAGGATCTTGGCCGCGCTTGCCTTCCTTCTGCTCGCCGCGACCTCGCTCGCCGCTCCTCCGGAGAAACTGAGCCGCCGCGCGAGCCTGATCCGCTCGTTTGCCAACCGGTGGATCGGCACGCCTTACCTGTGGGGAGGCACGACTCGAGAAGGGATCGATTGCTCCGGCTACTCCCGCCAAATGTATCGTGACTTGTTCGACGTCGAGATCCCGAGGACGACCAAGGATCAAATTCATCTGGGTCGCGGCATACCCATCACTCTTCGCGACTTGGGAGCAGGCTTCGAGCCGGGGGATCTCTTTTTCTACGTCGACTCCATCGGCGTCCCGAGTCACGTCATCATCTACGCCGGCAACAAGCAGTTTACTCATAGCGTCAGCCCGCGCGGCGTGGTGCTGGAAGGAATGAAGGCGCTGTGGGGGCGCCGAGTCGTGGGACGCCGCGCCTTGGTGCCATCGAAAGGCGGCGGCCCCACTTTCGACGCGATCCCCGCCGCGGGCCCCGCTGTGCCGCTAGAAATTCCGTGCCCGCCCGAAATCCAGGCCGCTCCCGAGGACGTCCGGAAGTTCTCCAGGCAACTCATCTCCGGAGCTGACATCGTGGAGCGCAAAGACCGGGAGCTCTGCGAATGGAAAGCGCTGGCCCGCCGCCTCGCCTCGTCGCCCAGCCCCGAGGCAAAAGCCAACGTCAGCCGGATCGAGCAGCAGGTCGAGTGGCTCCAAAGCATCGAGGCCCTGCGCGGCGTGATCGATGGACAGTAGGTCCGCGTGGGTTTGACAATGCATTCGGTTCCACATACGCGAGGCAGGGTGCGCGGCAGCATGCATTCGCCGCACCTCAGGGCCTTCCTTTTGGCTGCGGTTCTGAGTTCGAGCCCGACGGTCGCGCAGCACCTGCCCCCGGACGACAAGGACAAGGATCCGATCTCCGCGACGAGAATCGCGGAGGCCGCTCGAGTGTCCGCCAGCGACAAGAAGAAGAACACCGAGCAAATGTTGGCCGAGCTTCGAGACGCGTTGCGTATGGCTTCCGACCTAGAGAGCAGAGTCCGGATGCAGGGGGACATGGTGAAGCTCAACTGCGTGCACGAGAAAGTCATGCTGGAGAAGGGTCTCGTGGAGCTCGCGGAGTCGGCCGCCGTCCGTATGTATCAGGCGATGGCAAAAGGCATCGCAAAACAACTCAACGGTGAGTACACGATGATCATGGTGGCTCATCAGAGGGGACAGATTCACCTTTCCGATGCCGAGGCATGCAAAGGGAAGGTCGACGTCGTCGACGACATCAATACAGAGAATCCGCCTCTTTCCCCTCCCGAAGATGACGACCCCACCGATGCTCCTGCCTATCCTCCCGGGCCGATGGTGCCTCCCGTCGCGAGCCCATACTGACTCGTCAAATCCGACTCAGAGGGTTGGACCAAGGATGAGGAAGAAATTATCGATCCCCTGCGGCCCAAGGCCGCGCGCATAGCCGAGGCGCGCGGTCATCCTAAACCCATACCCTGCGAGCATGTCCAAGCGCGCTTCGGCGCCGACGCCGACCTCTGCGCGATCGAGCTCCCCGAGCTGCCCGGCGGTGCCCGCGTCCAGGAAGATCGCGCCATGGAGCCGGTCGACGAAGAACGGCAGGGTGCCGAAGCCGAACGAGAGGTCGCTGATCGGAGCTCGCGCCTCGAGATTCAACAGCGCGAAGGCAGAGCCTCGGAGCTCGTTCTCGGGAAAGCCTCGAATGTTGTCGGATCCGTAGCGAACGCCATCGATCGAGTCAGAGAGAATATCACGCACCGGCAACCCACCGAGGGCGTAAAAAAAGCGACCGCGGGGGTCTCCAAATCCCGCTCCGAAGCCGGCGCGGGCGACCCAGGCGGCGCCGCGAAGCGGCAGCGGGACGTACCCGGTGAGGTGGCTAGAAATGACCAAGGCTTCGAAGTCGGACCCGAGGCGCGGATGGTGAATTCGGACACCCAAGTCGAACGAGATCCCCCGGACGGCTCCGTTCGATTCCTGAGTTCCTCGTGCCGTACTCAAACCATAGCTGAGCACGACGGGCGCGATCGCGAGGTCGCCGAGGGTCGTGGGTGCGTTTTGCATGGGGTCGAGGATTGGCAAGGGGTCCCCGCGCCGGAGCTCCACGCCGTACGAGAAGCTCAGGGACTGGTCGATCAGCCGAAGTGGGATCGGAATCGTGAAGCCACCCCGCACGGTCAACACCGACTCCGTTCGGTCGGCCGAGCGGGACGCGGCCACGTAGGTCGCATACGTGCGGCCGTGAAAGAGGCCGGCGTCGAGACGAAACGGAAACGTCGAGTCTCGATCTTCGGCGGCGAACGAAAACCCGATTTTTTGACTCTCGATCCCGAAATCGAGCCTTAGGCGATAAGACAACAGCGTCCGAGCGTCCTCCGCCGAGACCAGGATCCCATAAGTATCTCCGTCCCCGTCGTACCCATGCGTCGGCAGCCACGCTCGCGGGTAGAGCGTCGACCAGGGCCGATACGGAACCCCGATCGCGCCCGAGGCCTGTGAGTGCGACTTTTTTCGAGGGGCTGGGGCCACGGCTTTGGCGACGGAGGACGTGGGAGTCCCGACTTCGATGACGCGAACCTCGAAGCCGGTCGAGGCCGCGCTCGCGAACGCGAGCTTCGTGCCGGAGGGATCGATCGCCGGCTCGATGGCGCCGGTGATCGATCGGGTGACGCGATCCACGCGGGAGGAGGCGATCTCGACGCGAAAAATATCGTACACGCCGTCGAGATCCCGCGCGAAGTAGACCGAGCGACCGTCGGGAGAGGGCGCCGGGCACGCGTCGTCTCTCCCGGGCGGATTCGTGAGCACCGACCGCTCGCCATTCGGGCTCAAGTGAATGAGACGACGACCTCCGCGTCCGGTCGTTTCCGCGGCCACGATCGATCCGTCCGGGAGGTACCGCGGCGTGGAGACGTCGATCTCGGGTGGCGGCTCGTAGACGACACGAGCTCGATAGGGACCGGACACCTCTCCTTGGAGCTCCACGACCCTCGTCGATCCGCCCCGTCTTTCGATGGCGACGATTCTCCGCCCATCGTCGCGTGCGTCCGGGTCCGAGAGCCTCGGCCGTCGCCCTTCGACTTCGACCGGCAGAGTGGCTTCCGTCTCGAGGTCGGCGATCCGAAGAGCGCGGAACGAGTACGAAATACGTGGCTCCACTTCGTCGAAGAGGAATCGTCCCCCCGAAATCGGAGACGCGACCTCTGCTGTGGTCCTCATTTTCCTCTCGCCCAAGGGATCGAGCAGCGTGAAAGTTCGATCTCCATCTCGGGGCTCCTCGAAGGCTCCGAGGCGTCCATCGACCGACCACACTGGGCGTCGCGCAGATTCCGCCCGGAACGCGGCCTTTCTCCCGAGACTAAGTCCGGCCGAGAGGGCGCGCGCCTCGATCACGCGGGCCTGGTCACGCTCGGTCTCCACGAATCTCGAGTAGAGCTCGACGAAGTCGCGGCCCAGCGTCTCCCGAGCTACGAGGTTCGAACCGAACGGCACGGGGCGTGTGCCGAAGGTGTGAACGAACCGAGCCAGCGCGGCCGAGCCCCTCTCCGCCACGATGAACTCCACGAAGCGACCCCCCAAAGTCCAAGCCATCACGGAGCCCGGAAAATCGCGAATGGAACCCGACAATTCCTCCAACGAAGGGTACCCGTCCCCAAGCGACCTCGCGCGCAACACCATGTCCACGTAAGGACTCCGGTTGCGGCCCGTGCCCGTGAGCTTCGACTCGAGATACACCGCCAAGCCCTCGGTCAGCCACGGCGGCGCACCCTCCTGCGGGGACACCGTTCGCCCGAGCACTGTGTTGAGCGCGCGCGGCAAGCCGTGAATCGTCCCGAGGTGCAAGACGTGGGTTAGCTCGTGCACCACGAGGATCTCGAGCGAGTCCGCGTAGTAGCCGAGGTCACTGAGAGGAGTCGGCGTGGCGGCCAGCAATCCAATGCGACTGTAAGGAACGACGCGCGCATACCCATTCGCGTCATCCGTCTCGTCCGACAGCGTGAGGTGAATGGTCTGATCGGAGGAGGTCTCGAGGATCGCAAGCAGCTGAGGAATCGCCCAGGCCGCAATGCGGGCAGCACGATCCGCCGGTCCGTCCAGCCCGTCGTGAAAGTGAATCTGAGCTCCCGGTACTTCGATCGTCCTCCACGTCCGGCCCGGCGGCGACGCGAACGCTGCCGAGGCACAGATCAGGGGCATCGCGGCGAGAAGGCCGGGGAGCCTGAAGGGGTGGGCGCGGAGCTGCAGTCCGATCCATCCGTAGCCGATTCGCCCTCCGAGGAACATGACGAAAAACTCGCGCAGCGAAGAACTCACAAGCGCTCCGAGAGCGGAACGACGCGCAACCCAGGCCCCGGTCGTTGATTTCGAGAGTCACGGTCTCGCCAGCGCCACGGTCACTGGCGGCTAGGGACTCGCTACCCATCGCTCATTCTCATTCGTCCTCATTCATAGGTGATCACTTTAGATTTAGAGGCAGGATCAGGATCGTGAGGCAGGATTAGGTAGGATCGGGCACGGGCACGGGCACGGGCACGAAGTCCTCGCGGAGCCGCGCCGAATCTCGACGCTAGTCCTGGAACAGCTCGGAGGAGGGTTGGGAGAGTATCTCGGACATCGTTGGCAGGACCCCGAGCTCCATTGGCCGGACCGCGGGCCTCCCGCACGGAGTTCTGATTGAAGCCCGGGGGACACTTCGAGCTCGAGCTGAAACGGACGGGGGGGCGAGCACGACTCCGGGCTGGCCGCGCCCCAACTCATGGCTCTCTGGCTTCGAGGCGCTGGACGGATCGTTCCTGAGTGACCCAATCGACGAGCCGGGCGAACGCCATTCGATACCGAAGGAACTAAAATCATCTCGTTTGGGTGTCGAGCTTGAAAAGCGGGCGTACCTCGGACAAGCTCCCTCCGGAGCTTCGCCGTGCCGCAAAAATCCGTCCTCCCAACCGTCCTCACCTCGCCGCCTTGGTTGCGAACTCAGTCGCAGAAAGTCAGTCGTCCGCGCGCAGAGCCCGTCGAGGTGGCGATGGAGCTCCTCTTCGAGGATGAGCAGCGCGAAAAATGGATCAACGCGATTCGCGGGGGCGGTCACGCCGGAGCGACTCCGGCAAAGAGCGAGGACGGTCAGCGAGCTTCGGTCGGGAGCTCCCGCGAGGCCAACGACGAGGCCTTGTTGGGGCGGCTGCTCGACGCCGCGTCGAGCGGACGACCGTTTCGCCCGGCCGACATCGCTCGCTTGAGCGACGAGTCGCTGCTCGAGTGGTTCGCGGTATGCCCCCCGGCGAAGGTCACGACCTTGGCCATGCGGCACGTCGTCGGACGCCTCGGCGAGGCCGCTTTCGATCGTGCCGTCGAGGATGTGGACGCGTTGCTTCCAAATACGAGCCTGCTCGAGCCGATCACACCCTATGTATCTCCAAAGGTCGCGGTCTTGATCGCCAAAGGTTTTGCTGGCACCGCTGCACTCCCACTCAAGCTCGAAGCTTTGCGCGAGAAGCCGTTTGCGCCGTCCCCGATCGAACTCTGGCTGGAACGACATGCCCGCGTCGCGACCCTCGGACTCATCCCGGTGGCCCTGGGTGACAATGTTCAGGCCGCGCGGGCGGCCCAGCTCTGTCTGATGTACCTGGCCGCTCGTGGACGCGGCGCCGAGTTGGCGGACGCCGCAGCATCCTTCGGTTCCGGCGTGCTCGCTGCGCTGGAGCTCGGCCCCTACGAAAGCTTGGCTCCGCTCGCTCTTGCGGGTCACGGGCTCGACTGGATCCCGGAATTGCTGCTCCACGAGCACCTCGACTCGATCGTCGCACTGCTGACCGACGTCGACGCCCAAGAAGCGGTCCCCTTCGTCGCAACGCTGCTCGACGGAAAAAAGGAGCATCAAACGTTCGCCGGCCATTGGATGGTCGATCACGAGGGAACCGTTCGTCAGGCGCTCGACCGAATACCGCTGAGTTTGTCGAGCCGCGTGCTCCGAATCATCGATGGTGTCGAAACGGCCGCCGACCAAGACCGACTCCAGGATTTTCCGTCCATGATTCCGGCAGCTCCAGAGTTTTGGACACCAGCGTCCTGGCCGGCCATTTTGCTGGCGGACGGTAGCCCTCTGCCTCCGCCAGCCGTGGAGAACCTCGGTCAGATGTTGAGGTTCTCGCCGTTCAGCCGCCCCTACATCGGCATCTCTCACGTCCGTGCCAGCTGCGACGCCGTGTCTCTCGACAAGTTCATGACCCGGCTCCTCGATGCTTGGTCCGAGAGCGGAGAGTCGGAAGCGCACGCCTGGGTGCTCTCCGCGGCCGCGTGGCTCGGATCCGACGACTGCGCCTTTCAGATCGCCAGGCGAGTGAAGAGTTGGGCCCACGCCGCGCGCGGGCGCGACCTCGACTCAGCCGGCCAAGTCGCCAAACGCAAGGTGTCTTTGGGCCTCGATGCGCTCTCGCTCATGCCCGTCGCGGCGGCGATCGAACACTTGCACCACTTCGCAGAGGAGTCGCCGCAGCACTACGTGCGCAAGGAAGCGGAGGAGCACCTGGACAAGATCCCCGTCGAACGGAAGCTCGTTCGCCACCGGCTCTCTACGGGAAAGACGCCGGACGTGGGCCTCGACGCTCGGGGCCACCTCGAGCTCGACTTCGGACCCAGAAAATTCTCCGTCGAGCTCGACGCAAATCTGTCCCCCGCGATCTTCGAGCTCGGCGCCGAGCGAAAACAGCTCTCGAGCTTCCCCCGCCCGAGGAAAGACGACGACCCCGAAAGAGTAGCCAACGCCAAAGCCCGATACCAACGATTGAAAGCCGAGCTCACCTCCGTCGTCGCTCCTCAAATCAGTCGCCTGGAGAAAGCGATGTGCGCGAAGACCGCGTGGGATCCCGACGAAATTCGCGCGTTCCTCAGTGAGCCCCTCACCGGCCTGATCGCTCGACGGGTGCTTTGGTGCGTGGCCGGAGAACGGCCCAACGGCTACTTTCGCGTCGACGAAAGAGGGCAGCTCGTGGACCTCGACGAGGAGCTCATCACGCCGACTGGCGAGATCATGATTCCCCACCCCGTCGAGATGGGCGACGAAACGGTCGAGGCCTGGCGACAGAATTTCACGAAATACGAAATCATCCAACCGTTCGAGCAGCTCGCACGCCGCACGTTCGCCGCGGGACCCTCGGAGAAAAAGCTCGACCAGCTCCCGGGAGCTCGCGGAGAGGTCCCTGCGGGCCGGTTCTTCGAGCTCGGACGGCGCGGATGGGTCCCAACCATGGACCACGGAGTCATGACCAAGTACACGGCGTGGCTCGCCGACGGAAACAGCGCCGAGCTCACCCTCTCGCCCGGCATCAGCCCCGAACACCCGGTCGAGCCCAACATGCAAAACATCGAGGAAGTGAAAGTCTCCGTCGCTCTCGGAAAGCTGAGCCCGATCGCCTACTCGGAGCTCGCCCGAGACCTAGCCTACTTGTCCGGCCCGAGCGAACCTTGATCAACCTGCCCTGAGACCTCAGTCCAACTGGTGGGCTTCGGCAGGCTTCGTGGGCGTGAGCGTGAATCGTGAGCGTGAATCGTGGGCGTGAATCGTGGGCGTGAGGGTGGACGATTTCGTGGACGTGGGCGAGAAACGTGGTCGTGGTGGCGACTCCCAAGCGAAAACCACCCGGGCCAGAGCCGCGTGTATCCGGACGTTGGAGCTCGAGGAGGAGTAAGTCATGTTGATCTCGCCCGTCCTGGCTTTGCTCGTCGCTCAAGCCGAACCCGACACCTCGCCAGAAAGGACAGGCGACCCATCCGAAGCTCCGGACTCGCTCGCCGTGTTCGACCTCCGAGCCGACACTTCGTTCGATCCCGAGTGGGTATCGACGCTGAGTGAGTACTTCGTCATCAGGCTCGCCAGCGCGGGCTTTCGAATCGTCCCCAAGGAAGAGGTCAAGCGCCGGCTCGCCGAGGACCGACGTCGTTCGTATGACGCCTGCTACGACGAAGCCTGCCAGATAGAGATCGGCAAGGAGTCGGCGGCGCGCCGAATCGTCGTGTCCAGCCTCCGGCGCTTCGGGTCGCAGTGTGTGATTAGCTCGGCAGTGCTCGACGTCGAGAAGATGGTCGCGGGCCGTGCCTCTTCGTGGACGAGCGCGTGTGAGGAAGCCCGGTTGGTGCGTGGCGTCGAGAAGGTCGTGAGCGCCCTGTCGAGGCCCAAGAAAACGAACCCACTGCAGCCCTCCGTGGCGTTCGCGTTTCGCGCGTCGGGGCCAGTCACCGAGTCGCTCGCGAACACTCTCAGCGAGCACTTGTGGTTTCAGCTCCTGAGCTCGGGCGAGCGTCTGGTGGCTCGAAGCGCTCAGGTCGCAGACGCTGCGCACGTGAGGGCTCAATCCTACTCGACCTGCTTCGACGCCAGCTGCCAGATCGAGATCGGAAAGAGTTTGTCTGCAGCCTGGTCGATCGCGCCCGAAATCATCGAGGATGGTCAGAAGTGCCGCGTCGAGCTGCGCTCGCGGCTCGTTCGAGAGGCGGGCGAGATCGACAGACACGCTGAGTCGGCGGGCGCGTGCACACCTGAAGGACTCGCCGAGTCGGTCAAGGACGCTGCAAGGGCGCTGAGTTGGCTATCTCCCGAGTGCGACAACGACCCCACGTCGCCCAAAGGGTTGGTCCGGATTGCGTCCGAGCCCAGCGCGGTCGTGCGATTTCGGGGCAGAGTGATCGGAAAGACACCTCTCGACAATCTCGAGCTTCCGGCCGGCTGCGTCGTGCTGCGGCTCGAGAATACCTCGGAAGGTGTCTCCGGCGAACGGAGGCTGCGAGTCGTCTCCGGCAAGAAGATGTTCTACTCCTTCGCCCTGACCACCGGACCCTCGAAGCCCAAATGAGTCAAGCCGCCAGGCCAATCCTGCCAATCCTCGGGCCCGATCCGCGCGAACCTGGGCGCGCCCGTGAGTGGACCGGCGGTCGAATCACGCCCAAAATCCTCGCGCCGTGCGACGAGCGCAGCGAGAGTATCGTGCACGTCGGCGCACGTCTGCGCACGTCGGCGCCTAGCACGACGGAGTGAGTGCCCAGGTCCTCGGGCGGCGCGTCGTCCGTCACCGAAGCGTAGCTGCCTGGGCCAGAACGCGATGGCTCTCGAGGACCTCATGAGTTAGGACGCAAGCAACATGGCCGATCTCGCTGATTTGCCCGCGGTCAGTCCCACGGGGTCCTACGGGCGACGCGTGGGGCTGACCGGCGGCCTCACTCGCTTCGGGAGGCGGGCTTTGTCGCAACCCAGGCACACCACGGTCGTGTCGTCGAACTGCGCGGCGTCGCCCACGTGGGCTTCGACTTCCTTCAACAGAGCGTCGAGCGTGTCCTGCGCGCTGCCGTCTTGAACGCTGAACGCGACTCGCAGCCGCTCCGCTCCGTACATCTCTCGTGAGTCGTTCATCGCCTCCACGAGCCCGTCCGTATACAGCAGCAGGACATCGCCTGGACCGAGCTCCAGCGCGTCGGACGCGAACGTCGTGTTGGGCATGACACCGAGCGGCAGCCCGGACACCGAGTCGCGTACCTCCATCCCCGTCGCCGAACGAATCAGCGGCGGCATGTGGCCGGCGTTGGCAAAACGGAGCGTGCCGAGCTTGGGATCGAGCACCGCGAACAACATCGTCACGAACAGGTCGTCGTGCCCGCTGTCGATCACCGTCGTGTTCAGTCGCTCGAGCACGTGGCTTGGGTCGGAGTCGGCGGTCGCTACGGCATGGAGGTCTCGCATGAGCCGCGCCATGTAGAGCGCGGCGCTCACGCCCTTTCCTGATACGTCTCCGATCACGATTCCGACGCGACCATCCTTGAGCTCGAGAAAATCGTAGAAGTCTCCGCCGATCTCGAACGCTGGGTCGTACCAGGCCGCGAACGAATAGCCCGCGAGCTGCGGAGTCGATTGGGGCAGAAAGCTCTTCTGGATCCGCTCGGCGAGCTGAAGGTCGCGATCGAGCCGCTGTCGCTTGAGGAGCTCCTCGTGCAGCTTCGCGGTCCCTACGGCGAGCGCCGCTTGGCTCGCGATCGCGGCGAGGAGCTCGAGGTCTTGCGCGTTGAACGAAGCCAGCACCGGGCTCGACACGTAGAGCGCTCCGAGCGCGTCCCCCCGAAACAACAGCGGCGCGCACATCGCAGCGCGGATCCGCAGCGAAGCGACCGACAAGCCCGCGTGGAATCGCTCGTCGGCCATGGCGTCGTGTGTCAACAGCGCCTGCTTCTTCTGGATCACCGACGAGAGGATCGTGTTGGAGACCGCGATGCCTCCACCTTGAGCACCATCTTGCTGACGAACCGCTCGGGGGACGAGCTCCCCCGCCTCGTCCACCATCATGATGACGGCGCGGTCGGCGCTCTGAAACACGCCGAGCACGCGCGTGAGGATCTCTGGAAGCAGCGCGTCGAGCTCGAGGATGCTCCCGATCGCCTGAGACACGCCGAGGACGGTCGTCAGCCGCGCCGCAGCGGTGCGCGCGGCCCCCACGTCTTCGAGCGCCTCGGCGGTGATCGGGACTTGAATCGCGTCGATGCTCTTGACGATGTGCAGCTGACCGTCGGGCCGCGGCGCCACCATCGTGACCAGCTCTGTCTTCGGCTCCTGAAGTTGAATCAGCTCCTCGAAGAGCAGCACGACACTCTTGAGCCGGATCAAATCTCCGTTCGTGAGCGCGTGGCGCTTGACGAGGTGTTCGTTGACTTGAGTGCCGTTACCAGAGCCGAGGTCCTCGAGCCACATACGTCCCGAGTGCTCGACGATCTTGGCGTGACGTCGAGACACGTGAAGGTCCGACAACCGCACCGCGCAATCGAGGGCGCGACCGATCACCGCTCCGTCGCGAACGACGAACGTCGCGCCCCGATTCGGGCCTTCGACGACGGTGAGTCGGCCGCTCATGGGTCTATCAGCCCCGCGCCGAGAATTTCTTGACCGCGTCGTCGAGCGTGTCGAAGACCTCGAACGCTCGATCGAGTCGCAGCAGCTTGAAGATCTCCGCTGGTTGGCCGTTCGGCCGCGCGAAGCGGAGGTCTCCGTTCGCCGATCGAACTCGCTTGCCGAGCCCAACGAGCGCGCCGACGCCCGAGCTGTCGATGAGCGTCAGCCCCCCGAGGTCGACGACGAGCTGCGACTTCGACGCATTCGACAGGACGTCGCTGTGACGCTTGAGGTTGGGCGCGGTCGCCGCATCGAGGCTCCCCTTGAGCATCAAAACGGTGACCGTGCCTTCTTGTCGTTCTTCGAACTCGAGTGTGTGTTCCATCATCCCTCCGGCGTCCGGAGATCCTTCTCGAGCGTGAGCACGTTCTTCGAGCCCTCGCGCGAGAACCGGACGCGATCCATGAAGCTCCGCATGATGTAGATGCCCATGCCGCCTTCCGGGAGCTTTTCGAAATCAGGCGTTGGGACGTCGTCGAGTCGAAAGCCGACTCCAGAGTCGATGAGCCTCAAGGCGAGACGTTTGGTTCCCACTTCGAGCTCAATCTCGATCGGTTCCGGGCGCCGGTCGTAGGCGTGGATCACCGCGTTGTTGAAGGCCTCGACGAAGGCCGATGAGACTCGCACCGGAGCTTCGGCGTCGAGCTTCCCGCTCGCGACGAGCCGATCGCAGACGAAGCCGAGGAAGGTCCGCGCCGCGTCCCGATACTCGAGGCGCGCGGGCAGGACGAACTTGAAGCGCTCGACTGAATCGCTCAAGCCCGCGTCGGGTTCGCTCACAACAGGTGTTGTGTACAAGAACTCTTGGGGCACGCACAACCGCTCCCGAATTCTCATTGGGCACTGCACACGATCGGAGCCGGGACGAACCGACGCTTCCGAGTGTCGGCCCTTTGGGGCTCTAGGTGACCTCGTCTGTAGCCCGGGGCGTTGCCCCGGGCTGGCTTGTTACGCCCTTCGGAGCTAGCAGGTCGCTGAAAGAGGCGAATTTGGCCACGTGATCAGCACGGATGAGCAGAATTCCACCGTTCACGGGTGAATCGCGGACACCGGCACGTCATGAGGTTCGGAGCCTTTTTGGGCGACCTGAGAGCTAGGGTGCAACCAAAGGCCAGACGAGGTGTGTCTCCCCGTCCGCACCCTCCCACGCGAAGGTCGCCTGCCTCGATGCGGTCTCGATGCACTCGACGGCTGGACACCTGCCTCCATCGCACTCGGGTGCCTTGACCGCGCGCACGGCCCTGAACCACCCCTGGCCGCTCGTGGCGGTGACCGTCAGGTCGAGCACGACCGCGGTGCCTCGGTCGATGCCGCTCCAACACGCGCCGATGGCGCCATCGACTGCCCGTCCGGCTCGTTCGAGCGCGCTCACCGGGAGGCCAGGCGGGGGAGGGCTCCCGGCGTTCGGCAGCTCTGGCTCGGTGCCGAACACCTCCACGTCGGTCGGCTGCTCGTCGGTCTGTGCGACGCAGGCCGGACAAGACGGACACGCGGCCGTTGCGGTCGGACGGGGATTCTCGCCGTAAACGACTTTCGTGCCGTACGCACCAATCGCCGCTCCCACTAGCATCCCCGCGCAGATGAGGAGCACGCCTTTCGACTTGCCAGCCATGATTTTCTAACGCGCCGGTCCGCGCGAGTCCTCCCTTCGATCGGGGTTCGGGTAGGGAACGAGCGCGCGCGCCTTGTCGCGTGCTTCGAGGGCGCGCCGCTCGGCTCGCTCGGACTCAGCGACGTGGCCCCGTGCTTTGTGGACCTTCGCTTCGAGCTCCGAGAACATCGCGACTCCGCCCTTCAAGATCGACCGTCCGAAGCTGATCGTACGCGCCGCTTCGTCGAGCTCCTTTGCGTCGATGAGCGCGGCCGCGAGCTCGCCGAGGAGCTCCGCGTCGGAGGTCGCGCGGCTCGTGAGATCGCCGAGCGCAAACACGCCGCGAGTGGTCGCCACGACGGAGCCTCGCATCGGATCGTTCGACACGGAGATTCCGAGGCCGCCGAGCCAGACCCGCTCGATCAGCTGGCCGTTTCGATCGTAACCGAGCACGTCGGAGGATTCGTACAACACCACGACGCCTTCGGAAGCGGCGTCCGCGCCGATCCCCGGCGCAGGGGCGACGAAGCGCGCGACGCGCTCGCCGCCCAACACGTCGACCACCTCCATCACCGCATCGCACGTCGCGAGCACGCCGTAGCGGCCCTCAGTCGCAAGCAGCTTGGCGTTGGGGCAGGTCGGTAACTTCGCGCGAGTCCTTCCGTCGAGGGCGTCGATCGTGGTGATGCCTTCTGGGCCCAACAGAACGATGCGATCGAACGAAACGGCGACCTGACGCGTGGCTTTTGGCATGGGCACTTTCCACGCGACCGCCCGCTGTCCGGCCCGCAGGAGCCCGAGCCCGTCGGGAGCCTCCACGACGACCGCGTCGGTGCCCGACGCCAACAGCGAGTAGGATTCCACGATCTTCGAGATCGAGCCGATCGAGAGGTCGAGCCAGACGAGGCCCGGCGGACCGGTGAACGCCATGAGCCCCCGGATCGGTCGCGACCAGGCGGCGGGGGCGAACGGGAGCATCGTGGAGAAGGCAGGCGCCCGTCCTCGCGCTAGCCTCGTGACGCGGATTCCTTCTAGCCCAAGGACCTGACGAGTTTCGCGAGAACCGAGCGCGGCGATCGCGGATCCTTCCGCGGTGACCTTGTCTAGCACGACGCCGCTGCGCGAATCGACGAGCAGCACGTCGCGACCGGGCCGTGCGATCGCCGTGAAGTCGTCGCCCACCATGATGCGGACGTCCGGCGGCAGCGGCATCGAGATCGACCAGCGGAGCACTCGCCGCGGAACGTAGCGAAGGGCCGAGGCCAGCGCCGAGAGTCGCTCGGGCAAGGACTTCGACCGCCTCGCGCGCTCGAGCGACGAGGCCGCGAGCTCGGCATCGAGCCCCGCGCCTTCGGAGGCGCTCAGGCGTGCGCGCATCCCTCGTAGGAAAGCCTCAGCGTCGAAGGCCGGGGCGTGCATGGCGTTGATGCGGTCGAACGCGAGGGCGGCTTCCCGCGTCCTGCCCTCTCTGAGATCGGTGGCCGCGGCGGTCGACATTTGGTGCAGGTCCGAAGGGTCGCGATGTGATTTCGTCGCGGCGACCTGGTCCGGGTCGAACGACCACCCGGCGAGCTCCCCGACGCTCACCGCGATCGCGACGCCGAGCTCGTCGAGGTCTTCCAAACCTCCGGCGAGCTCCACCTTCTGCCCCAAGACTTCGACGGAGGCCTCGAGCTGCGACTTCGCCCGCTTGACGACACGGATCCTCGCCGTCGTCACCTCGGCCTGGATCGTCGGATCGACCCGAAGCGCGACCTCGTCGACCGTTGGCAGCCCCAGCCGCCTCGCATCTTGACTCGCCAGATCTGCGAGCCGCGTCGCGACCCAGGCCCCGTCGCGGGCTTCGCCATCCGCGGCTACGAACGCGAGCATCGGCTCGCCGAGCAAGCAGAGGAGCCCGAGCGCTGGGCTCACCGCACGGCCGCCGCAGCGCTCGACCTGTTCTTGCCTTCGTCGTCCACTCGAAGTGCGATCACTCGAAGCGGGTCGCCCGTTTCGGTGAGCTCCAAGACGAGGCGCTCGGACGTGGTGTCGATGAGCCCGTCGGCTGCGCTGATCGGCACCCACGGACCTCCGTCGAGAGACACCTCGGCCGATCCAAGGATCGATGTGGCGTCCGAAACGTCGGCCTCGATCCGCACGACGCCCTTCTGCCGCTTGGCTTCGAGCCGCTTGATTTCGGGAGGTGTGTTGTCGATGACGAACGGATCGGACAACGCGGTATCCGTTGCGGTCTCACGCGGAGCGTTCGCCGGGGAGTCGATCGCCACTACGCGCGCGAGGTAACGACCATCCTCGAAGCCGCGGCTGTCGAAGCTCACGAACGGAAGCTCGAGGTCCGCCTGGAGCTCGTGCCATGGTCCATCCGGATCGGCGCGGCGGATCGCCGCCGAATAACGAAGGTCGTCGCCGTTGCGATCGGAGGCGCGCCAACTGATCGTCATCATTCCAGGGGCGGTGCCTTGTCGAGCGCGCGGCTCTTGACGTTCGGGCGTCGCGCCAGGGCGAAGGCGGCGCACGCTGCCTTCGTTGACGGTGATCGTCTTTTCTCGCTCCTCCTCGACCGGCAACGCCTTCATGTAGACGCCCCGCTCGAGCACGAAGACTTCCTCTACGTACGGCGGAATGTTCGAGCGACCGAGCGACACCGACATCGACTTCAAGACGGGCCCTTGGCCGGCGGCGCTTAGAGTAGCGCGGATCTGCACGAAACGGCCTCGCGGAACGTCGATGGCGCCTCCTTCCGAGCTCGAGACCTCGGCGCTCCAAGTCGACCACGTCTCATCTACCTTGGCCGTATTGCCCGTGCGGACCGCAACGGAGACCTTTGCGCCGCTGGGAACGACCGCATCGAACCAGGCTCGACCGAGACGCGCCGGTCGCTCGAGATCCTGTTCGGCGGAAATGAACACGGATTCCCGCTCGGGCTTGGGGCCGAGCGCGATCAGCCGTCCGGAGGGCGCGGTCCCTACGACGACACTGCCGTCGCCGCGTCGAGCCATCGCGGTTACGACCGAAGGCTCTACTCGGGCGAACAACATGACGCGATCGCGGTCTGCCGGATCGACGGCGTACACACGTCCGCGATCGTCCTTTCCGCCGCCCGTCGCGATCAGCAGGCGAGCGCCGTCGAAGGCCAGGGCGAGCGCGCCCTCTCGGCGAGACGACCACACGACCTCGACGCGCCCGCCGACGTCGATTCGCACGACCTCGCTGCCCTTGATCGGCGCCGCCCCTTCTTCGAGCTCGGATCCTACGGCCCCAATCGAACGATCGGGCAGCATGGATCCGACTTTCGTCTCGCTCACGAGGGCGACGAACAGGTCGCCGGTCTTGGGATCGACGGCGAGGTCCGTGACCTCGTCGAGGCCGGAGTCGTACAGCGCGAAGCCTTTGGACGACGTGCCGGTTGGATCGAGCTGGTACACGATCCCCTTTTGTCCGCCGCCTGCGATCAGGCCGCGCTTCGGGTGCCGGGCGACCGCGCGGACGTGGGTCTCTTTGGTGTCGAGCAGCACCTTGGATTTGCCGCTCTGGTCGACGGACACGACTTGGCCGGGCTCGCCGGTAGCGATCACGAGCGCCTTGTCCTCCGCGAGCATCGACCACACGTAACGCGCCTTGGGCGCGAAGTACGGCTTCGACTCCCCTCGTGTGACGCGAGAGACCGCGCCGTCGGGTCCGGTCGCGAAGAAGATCTCGGCGTCTCGGCGAGCGAGCGCCGTCGTGATGAGCTTGTCGTCCGCGGGTGCGAGCTCTCGCCGCTTGCCGCTCGCATCGATTCGCACGAGCGGACCGCCCGCGTTCGCCACGACCAGGTCCGCGCCGTCTACGAGGATGGCGAGCACCGCCTTGTCACCGTAGCGTTCGAGCTCCACGCGCTTCGGGCCCATGAGGATCTGGCCGCGGGTGTCGAAGCTCGCGCTGACCGGATCACCCGGAAACACGTCCTTGGCGCCGGAGAGCCTCAGCTCGTAGGTTGGCTCCGCCCACACCGAGAGCGGCAGACAGAAGGCCAGGAAGGCCGCGCGACGAAGAAGAAAGACGTTCATGCTCACCTCAGCTGACGACCCGAAGCGTGACCGCGAAGCCGCC
Organism: uncultured Myxococcales bacterium; assembly: GCA_964463485.1. Taxonomy (GTDB): domain Bacteria; phylum Myxococcota; class Kuafuiibacteriia; order Kuafuiibacteriales; family Kuafuiibacteriaceae; genus CAYXDO01. Next base: position 26,451 of record CAYXDO010000129.1, read on the forward strand.
GATCACGAACGCAGAGATCGGCCTCGAGACGCTCGGCCCCAAGGACTCCGCGACCTCTCTGCGAACGACTCCCGCCGGCGCGTCGAGCGCCATCCGCTTGCTCACCGGCAGCGCCTGCAGCAAATCCACGCTGCTTCGAAGCCCCTTCTGCGGCAAGTACACCCGCGCGTAGAGGCCTCCTCCCGGTCGACGCTCCTCGATGATGCGGACGAGGTCCTCGATGCTGCGAGGCACGCGATCGCCGTAGACCTTCGCGTCACGCCGATCGAGCTCCAACGCGCCGCCTACGTACACTTCGACGGATCCCTCGGCGTCCCTAGGGATCGGGAGCTCGAGGCTCGTCGTGAACGGAGGCGCTCGGTAGGGCCGCACCCGCGCGTTGATTTTGATCGTCTGACCCGGACGAACGACTTGAGTCTCCGGGACGATTTGCTCGAGGTACGCGAGCTCCACTTCAGGCTTCGATCGCATCGAGACTTTGATGCGCCCCACGCGGGCCTCTTCGAACGTGTTCTGACCGATGGCATACGCGACCATCGCGAGGTCGTTGGCCACGGCGCCTCCCACGTCCATCGGGGGCGGCGCGGCGTAGGTGTCGACCAAGACGAGCTTTCGATCCCCGAGCTCGAACGTGGCGGTCGTCTCGATCGTGCCGCCGGCCTCCGCGGAGAGCCGCCCTGACGCGGCGCTCTCGATCACGCCGCGCAACATCAGCGCCGTCCACACGTCGTGATCGACGACCTCCACGTGGGTGTCGATCGTCCGATCGCGTCCGGCCGGTTGGACCGAGACGGTGATCGGGACCATCCGCGCGAGCTTTCCGATCTTTCCACCGATCGCGGTGAGGCGATCGTCATCGATCGTGCCGACCTCGATCGCCGTAGCGGCCTGTTTGTAGGACCCCGCGGCGCTGTTGAGTGTGTTCAAGATCGCCGCCGTCGCCATCGGGAACTGCACGTGGCCGTAGCCAAAGAACGGATGCCCAAAGCCGAGCACGATCCCATCGTCGACGAGGGTCACCGTGCCGGTCGCGGCCGCGAACAGGTCACCGGTCAGGAGCACCGCCGCGACGGGAGCTCCTGGCGCGATGGGCGCGGCCCTGGCGAGCCCTGCGCGGCTCGATTCGTTGGTGAACGGCTTGCCGAGCTTGCGGGCCGAGGGTGCGCTCGTGGCAGCCGCGCCTCCGGAGACCGCGATGAGGCCGGCGGAACGCAGCTCGTCGGAGATTCGGCTCGCAGCCTTGTCCGAGAAGCCTGCGAGGAACACGGGAGTCTCGATTCGGGCGGGTTGATACGGCCCGCTTGGTTGCGCGGGCGCTTCGAGGCGCGGGAGCTCCACGCTGCGGGTCGCGATCGCCGCGCCCGAGATCGGAGACTTCGCAGGGCCGCGGCCATCGAGGCCTCCCTCGTAGATCTCGAGCATCGACTGGATCGGCGTGATGCCTGCGATCGCTTCCTTCGTGAAGGATCCGAAGCGATAGGAGACTGCGCCGAGCAGGCGATCGCCGACGAACACCGGGCTCCCGCTCATTCCGGCGATCACGCCGGTCGCCTCGATCTCGGGCCCCGTGAGCCGCGCCAAGATGATCGGCCGGTGAGGTCCGAGCATGCCTTCGAGCAGGCCGAGGACCTCGACCTGAAACGGCCTCACCTCGTGGCCGACGAAGACCGTGTACCCGACGCCTCTCGTTCCAACCTGGAGCTCCTCGAGCGGGAAGATCTGCTTCTTGGTCGTAACCGGGTAGCCGTCTTTGAAAGGCACTGCGCGTGCCGGCGGCGCGGCCAAGAGCGACAGGGCGATGAGGCCCGGGATGAGGCCAGGGACGTTCACGGAGCGCACGAGCGGGCGAAGATACTCGAATCTCGAGCCGGAGCGCGCGGCCTTTGCGCCGGACAGCGGTAGCTGGGGATTGTCACAGGGTCGACGTCGCGGCCGTCTCGAGCTCGGAAAGCCATTGGCGCGCCTGGCGGTCCGTTGGCGTGAGAGTGACGGCTCGCTTCAGATCCTCGCGGGCTTGTTCGGTGCGCCCAAGCTTCTGGGCAGCCCGACCTCGCGACCGAAGCGCCGTGTGATTGCTGGGATCGATCTCGAGCACCCAGTCTGCGTCCGCGATCGCCGCCTCGTACGCCCCGCGCTCGAGCTTCAAGACCGCGAGGTTCGCCCGGACGGGCGGCAGGTGAGGGCTGTGCTGCAACGCCCGCTCGAGCGCTCGCTCCGCGTCGTCGACTCGATTCCACGCGTAATACAGCGAAAACAGCGAGATGAAGATGTTCTCGGGAGCCCACGCGTGCTCGAGCGATCTGTACAGCGCGGCCTCGGCCTTCTCGAACGCCTGGTCGGCTCGCTTGGCCGCATGCTGCGTTCCTTCCGTGTCGCCCTCGGAGCTCATCTCCACGGCGCGCCTCTGATACGCCTTGCCCGTGTCCACGTGCGCCTGGCCCAAGGACATGTGGTAGTAGCTCTCGTACGGGTTCGTTTTGATCGCGGCCTCGATGTTGCCGACCTTGTCCTCGAAAGTCTTCGGCGCATGGAGGCCCACGAACTGGCGCTCTGCTCGATACACCCGCGCTCCGTCATACGCCGCGCGAAGCGCCAAGAAAGCTCCGATGAGCGCGATCGTCGCCACGATCCCCGACGGGATCGTACGACCCACCAAGTGCGAAAGCCCTTCGTGGAGCGGCTTCGGCTTCTCGTCGCCCGACGGATCGAAGAACGCCGCGGCCGCGCCCAAGAGTGTGTAGAGAAACACCGAGCACGCCACCGAGTCGAAGCCGGCGATCGAATAAACCGAGTAGCTGAAGAACGAGGTCACCACGCCGAACGCGAGCGCGCGCTCGTAGCGATCTCCGTCCGCCACGAACTTCCTCCAGGCCTTCGAGAGCAACGAATAGAGCATCCAAAGATACGCGCCGAGGCCCAACAACCCGCACGAGGCCAGCACGTACAGGTAGTTGTTGTGCGGGTTGTCGTGGTTGGTCATCGGGTCGAGCGCTTCGAGCTCTTTGCTCTTGTGGCTCATGAACGCGTAGCGATAGCTCTCGATCCCGATCCCGAAGGCGAAGACCGCGACATCGCGCCACGATCCCGTGCCCGCGAGCTCCGCCTTCTGCCCCAATCGTTCGTGCATGTCCTTGGCGTCGTCGCGCCGCCGCACGAGCGTCTTCTCGTTGTCGAACAGGACGCGGGGGCTCTCGACCCAGAGGTAACGACGTGTGCCCTGGCCCTGGCCGTACACTTTGTTTTCGGGATCGAACGCCGCGGGGATGGATTTGATCGTCGCGGACACGACGTGCGTCGGAAGAAACTTGATGAACAACACGAGCGAGAGAGCTCCGCCGACCAACAGCCCGAGCCCCGTGGTTCGCATCTTTCGGAGGCGCTCGGCATCGTCGCTGAAGAGCCGGGGCAAGAGCACCAGGCCGCCAGCGAGGGCGACCAGAGTGCCGACCCATGCTCCGCGCGTGCGGGTTGTATACAGGCCCAACACGATCCCGACGACCATCGCGCCGAGCGCACCCGCCGCCGCAGCGTCGTATTTCCAGGCGGACTCCTTCTCGTTGCGCGTGAGCTCTGGACCGAACGATCCGAGCGCGAGGAGCCCGAACACGAAGAGCAGGCTCAGGATCAGCGCGAGCGCGAAGAAGCCTCCGGATCCTTTTCCTCTGTCGAGCGCGCCTGGTCCGAGCTGCATCGCGAGCATGGCCGCGAAGCCCACGGCGTAGGGGAAGATCGCGTCTTCCCGTTGGACACCGAGCGGCGCGAGGCGCTTGGGCTCGAAGGCCTTGAGCGCCGCCAAGATCCCGACGATCGAGGACACGGGGAAGATCAACGCGAGCGCGTTGCCCGCGAAGGTCGCGTTGCCGAGCGTTCCGTAGACTTTGTTGAAGGGCTTCTTGAAGAAACCGAAGGGGTCGAGTCCCTGCGATTGCAACGCCGAGTAGGTTCCGATGGTGCCGCCGACGACCAGCACGACGACGAGCGCCAACACCGCACCTCGGCGCGATCGCAAACAGGAGGCGAGGGTGACGAACAAGCCCGCGCACGCCAGCTGGCCTTCGAAGCCGAACTGGCGCTCGTACACGCCCATGAGGCTCATGACGGGATCGATCGAGAAGAGCGTCGACAAGCCGACCGCGGTGGTGAAGGCGAGCACCGGCCCGACGAAAAGGCGCAGCGACTTGAAGGGCCAGCCGGGACCAAGACCGACGAGCAACCAGATCGCGAACAACAGACCTCCTCCGACCTTGAGCGCCAAGGCTTTGGGAACGTCGAACACGCGGTTGACGTCCGTGGAGAACCACAGGCCGACCAGCGCCACGACGACGAACGCCGTCAACACGAGCGCGCCGTCGCGAATCGAGCCAACGATCGGGTCGAGCTCGACCTCGGGGGCTGCCTCTTCGGAGCTCGCACGCTCCTTGCCTTTCTCTCGCGCCTTCTTTCCCACCGCGGTCCTGCTACATTCCGCGGACCCCGAGTGCAAACCACGTTTCGCGCCTCGTTTCCCGGAAAGCAGCGCTTGATTGCCTGGAGGGTCGCGAGTTAGAGCCTGCTCCGGCAAATGTTGGAGGCGGTCACCAAGGGCTTCAAGGCTGCGCGCCGACGATTTGGAGCCGCGTCTACGGTCGACCCGGCGGCCATCGAGCTCGCCCTGCGGGACATCCGCATGTCCCTTCTCGACGGCGACGTCGAAATCTCGGTCGTCCGCACCTTCCTCGAAGGGTTGGACCAGCGAGCGCGCGAAGAGCTCGTCGCGGGCACCGCCAAGGTCGTCGTCGACGGCAAAGAAAAGGAGATCACCGCCTACCACCGCTTCATCGCGATTTGTCAGGAGGAGCTCGAGAAGCTCATGGGGCAGAAGGAAGCCCCGCTCGAGTACGCGCCGCTGGGCGTCACCGCGATCATGCTGGTGGGCCTCCAAGGCTCCGGAAAAACGACAACCTGCGCCAAGCTCGCCCGCTGGCTCACCGAGCGCGAGCAGAAGAAGGTGTTGATGGTCGCCGCCGACCTCCAGCGCCCGGCCGCCGTCGATCAGCTGGAGCAGCTCGGCGCCAAGATCGACGTGCCCGTCTTCGCAGACCGCATGTCCGATCCGCTGGAGCTCTGCGGCGCTGCCCTGGCCCGCGCGGGAAAGCAGAAGAAGGACATCGTCCTGTTCGACACCGCCGGCCGACTCGCCATCGACGAGGTGCTCATGAACGAGCTACGCCTCATCAAGGATCGCACCAAGCCCCAAGAGATCCTGCTCGTCGTCGACTCGATGATCGGCCAAGACGCCGTTCGCACCGCCAAGGCGTTCGACGACGCGCTCGGCGTCACCGGCTTCGTGATGACCAAGCTCGACGGCGACGCGCGCGGAGGCGCGGCGCTCTCGATCAAGTCGATCACCGGCAAGCCCATCAAGTTCCTCGGCGTCGGCGAGGGCATGGACGGCCTCGAGGTCTTCCGCCCCGACGGCCTGGCCTCGCGCATCCTCGGCATGGGCGACGTGGTCGGGCTCGTAAAGGAGTTCGAGCGGCGCGTCGATCAAGACAAAGCGGAGGCCGACGCGGAGCGTATGTTCCGCGGGCAATTCGACTTCGCGGACTTCGTGGAGCAGATCCGAATCCTTCGCAGCATGGGCTCCCTCAAGGACTTGCTCGCGAAGATGCCCATGTTCCAGGACGGATTTCCGGACGGGATGCGCCCCGACGAACGAGAGTTCGTGAAGATCGAAGCGGTGCATGACTCGATGACGCCGCTCGAGCGGCGCCGGCCCGCGCTCGTCCGCGAGCCGAGCCGCACCACGAGGATCGCCACGGGGATCGGGCGTCGCTCCGCGGAAGTCATCGACGTGCTGAATCGCTACGACCTCATGCGTCGCATGATGATCGCGCTCGGAGACCAGCCGTCGCTCCTGTCGAAATTGCCCGGCTTCGACCAGCTCGCGCAGGTTCGAAAGGTCCGTGGAATGGACCTCTCCGAATTGTTCGGGGATCTGTTTCAGCCCGAGAAGAAGGGAGCCAACGGCGGCGTCGGGGATGAGAACGACGACGAGGAAGAGCCCCCGACGGCCAACGCGCCCCAGCGACCCAAGCGAGAGTACTTCGCGCACCTCGGCAAGCCGAAGGGGCCCAAGCCCGTGGACAAGGCGAAGAAAAAAGAGAAGCGGCGCGCGGCGGAGAAGGCCAAGAAGAAGTCGCGGAAGAAGTGAGCTCAGTAGGTTCAGTAGGTTCGGCGACGTCCGCTCGTCTTGGAACGGGGTTGAGCGAGCGCAGACCGATGGCGTAACGTTTTTTCATGGTCTCGGCGTTCAAGATCGAGCCCCGCCTTCACGGAGCCACCGAGCTGCCTGAGCCTCCCGCGAACCTAGAGCCGCCACGCCCGGGACGCCGGCGACGCCTGATCCTCGAGCCTCGCCTGCACACCGAGAGCGTCGAAGAGGAGCCCTACAGACGTCCGATTCAGACCTCCGATTCAGACGTCCGATTCAGACCTCCGATTCAGACCTCCGATTCAGACGTCCGATTCAGACCTCC
>CAYXDO010000130.1:0-14403 GCA_964463485.1 uncultured Myxococcales bacterium
GACGGGGGTGCGGCTCCCAGTGGAGTCAGCGACGTGCACCCCTGACGGGGGTGCACCTCCCAGTGGAGTCAGCGACGTGCACCCCTGACGGGGGTGCACCTCCCAGTGGAACCAGCGACGTGCATCCCCGGCCGGGGTGCAGCTCCCGGCGGAGCCAGGGAGGTGCATCCGACACCCAGGAGCGCCTCCCGTCGTCGCCAGGATCCCGCAGCCCCGTCAGAGGCGCGGTTCGCTACGAGGCGGGCGGAGGGGTTGGTTCGAAGGTGTCGTCGTACGAGCCGAGCGGCTCCACGCAGAGCAGCTCGTCATGGTCCCGACCCGGATACTCTGGAATCTCGAAGTCATCGACTCCATACGGCCTCCGCACGTCGACAGCGCGCAGTTGTCGGCGGGGAGTCTTCGGAGCTTCCAAGTCGTCGGCTGCTCTCTCGTTCGGCGCGAGCTCGTGAGCTCCCCGCTGGGTCTCAGCGGCGAGCTCGGTGAGTCGAGCGATCTCGAGCTCGACGAGCAGATCTGCCATCGACTCAGAGTCCTCGTGCCGCTTTTTCTCTCTGGGCACTACTCCGGCGGCTTGGCGAGCGAGGCTGCGTGCGAGCCCGTTGGGACGAGGGCCTCTCACCGACAGGGCTTCGAAGGCGCTCGCATGCTGCTGTTCGATGAGCTTCCGCATACTCTTCGAGCATCCCGGTGGGGGCTCCAGGTAGACTCTGACCAGGCCTCGGCTCAGGGCGAGCTGCAGCGTCCGATCGACGGCCCACTGTTGCAGGTCTCGCTCGTCGAGGCCTTCGTGAGTCTCGGAGATCTGGTCGACGACGGGTCCCTTCATACCCTTGGGCCGTCGGGGCCCCTTGATGAGGATTCCCAGACCGGTCTTCACTCCAGCCGGACTACTCACTTGCGACGCCGCGAACGCGATCGTGTAGGTTGGTTTCTCGAGCTCGGCCGGCTGCTCCATCTGAGTTCCTCGTAACACCAATCTCGTCGGGGCGGGACTGTCGAGTGCCATCGAGATCACCTCACCGAGCTCGCCAGATATCTATGGCGCTAGTCTCGTAGGAAGCATCGTCGCTAGTCCGCGAAGGCTACGCGCAGGCAAGATGCCTGCGCTCCCAGGGGTCCGCGCAGGCTACGCGCAGCAAGACCCAGGTCCGCGAAGGCTACGCGCAGGCAAGATGCCTGCGCTCCCAGGGGTCCGCGAAGGCCTGCGCTCCCAGGGGTCCGCGAAGGCTCCGAGGGGTCGCCTACGCCGGCGGCGCCAAGTTCGGCTCGGTGCTCTGGATTCCTGAGGGCTGCTCTCGTAGGCTTTCGGTCGGATGGCCCAGGTCCCGGAGGAGAAGCTCCCGAAGGATTTTGGGAAGTACCGCCTCGTCAAACGCATCGCCACCGGTGGCATGGCCGAGATCTTCCTCGCCCACGCCCGGCGCACTCCCGACGTACCCGTCGTCATCAAGCGCATCTTGCCGCACCTGTCCGAGAGCAAGGAGTTCCTCCAGATGTTCACGGACGAGGCGCGGATCGCCGCTCGCCTGCAGCACTCCAACATCGTCCACATCGAAGACCTCGGCCAAATCGACGGCGCCCACTACATCGCCATGGAGTACGTGCACGGGGAGGACATCCGGCGAATCTACAATCGCGCGTTCAAGCTCCAGCGGTCGCTGCCCCTTTCGCACTCGATCCGCGTGATCGCGGAGGCCGCGGTCGGCTTGGGTTACGCACACGCGTTGACCGAGGATCTGACCAAGGCGCCGCTCGGGTTGGTTCACCGCGACATCTCCCCGCAGAACATCCTCGTGACCTACGAAGGGCGCGTGAAGGTCGTCGACTTCGGCATCGCCAAGGCGGCGAACAAGGTCGCGCAGACCCGTGCGGGCGTCCTCAAGGGCAAGTACAGCTACATGTCTCCCGAGCAGGCGATGGGGGAGGGCATCGACCACCGCACCGACATCTTCGCGCTCGGGATCATCTTGTACGAGACCACGACGGGCACGCGTCTGTTCAAACGCCCCAGCGAGCTCGCGACGCTCCAGGCCGTCATCAAGTGCGAGATGGTGTCGCCGTCCGAGGTGCTGGAAGGGTACCCGCCCGAGCTCGAAGCCATCGTGCTCAAGGCGCTCGCGAAGGATCCGCGAGATCGCTACCAAGAAGCGGTCAGTTTCTCGGAGGACCTCTACGACTTCCTCGACCTGTCGGGGCTCTACGTCGACGAGCCTCAGATCTCGGAGTTCATGCACGACCTGTTCGCGGAGCGACTCGACGAAGAGAGCGCGACCGGACTGCCTGCGCTCCCCGCCGAAGAAGAGGTGAAGGAGGATCTCGTTGGAGAACCAACGAGATCGGTTCGTTCGGCGGTCGTGGCCGAGCTCGAGGTCAACACGGCGAACGAGGAGGAGGCAGTGGCCTCGCGACCGGAGCAGACGTCCGCGGATCGCCCGTCTTCCGAAGATCGCAGCGATCGCAGCGATCGGAGCGATCGGAACGACCGGAACGACCGGAACGACCGGAACGACAGCCCCGCGCGCGAGGCGGACCCGCAGCTTCCCGCTCCTCGCTCGGTGCGAGCCATGTCCGAGTTCGGCTTCGCCGAAGGTCCGGGCAACACTCGAGCCTCGGCAGGTACGATTCCCGAGGAGGATCTCGAGGATCTCGAACGGATCGCCCGTCGCGTCTTCGGCGAGGTCAAGAACTCCACCGACACGGACGAGCAGAGCCCGTTCGTGCCGGACTCGTCGTTCCCACCCGGGAGCCTCTCGGACACCATAGCCCCGGAGCGCCCGAGGTCCGTGAAGCCCTCGCGGTCCACCGATCTGATCTTGCCGGCGGACGACGACGAGATCGACCTTCCAGCGACGATCACGCCGCCGGTGACCATCCACGCGAGCACCGACGAGCTGCCGACGGAGTACGCGCAGCCAGCCTACCAGTCGGGCAAGGAGGCGAAGCGAGCCCCGCAGAAGAGCGCTCCCAAAGTGCCCGTCGTGCCTCCGTCGGATCGACCCACGCCGGGGCCTCCAGAGGCCAAAAAGCCGCCGGAGAAGGAGAAGCCGCGCCCCATCGAACCGACCGATCGCGTACGGGCGGAGCGTCCCAAGCCGAAGAGCTCGCCTCGAGTCGCCCCGCCGCGCGGGGGCACCAACATGCTCGTGATCGGCTTGGCCGCGGCGCTCGCCGTGGCGCTCGCCGCGCTCATCACCGTGCTGGTGCGAGAAGAGCCCGCGCCGAAGCCGAGCCCTCCGCCGGTCGTCAGCGAGACCGCCGAAGTCACGATTCGCACCGAGCCCCGAGCGACCGTCGCGGTCGGCGCCAAGGTCGTGGGTGCGGCCAACGACTCGGGTCAAGCGGGTCCGTTCTTACTGCCTCCAGGAAGGCACGAGCTCGTGGTCTCGCTCGCGTCGGAGGGGTTCGAACGGTCGCGATCGATCGAGGTAGCCGCCGGAAAGGCCTACGAGGTCGAGGTCCCCGCGCGAAAGGGCTTCGTGAAGCTGATCGTGGCGCCGTGGGCCCGCGTGAAGATCGACGGACGAGAGATCGGCGTGACGCCGCTGCCGAACGTGCAGCTCAGCGAGGGCACCCATCACGTGGTGCTCTCGAATCCGGACTTGGGTCGTCGGCACGAGCTCATGTTGAAGGTCGAGCCGGAAGCGACCGTCGACCTCAAGGTCGATCTCGCGACCGTGGGAGAGAAGCTCTAATCCCCGCTCTAAATCCATTAGGATCGGGCACGGGCACGGGCACGGGCACGAAGTCCTCGCGGACCCGCGCCGAATTTCAAATCTTTCGAGCACGAGCACGAGCACGAGCACGAAGCTTTGGAACGCGTTTCACTCTTGTCCGTTTCAGAACTCGACGAGTCTGGGAATTCGCTCGCAGGAAATCGTGCTCGTTCGCGCTTGTGCTCGTGCTCGTGCTCGCGCTCGTTCGCGCTCGTGCTCGCGCTCGTGCTCGAAGCACACTTCCTACTCGGCGGGGTCGATCCAAAATCCCGCGAAGCGCTCCGTGATGCTGCGCCGATAGATCAGCAGGTGGTCCTCGCCCGCGATGCCATCCCAATTCGTATCGAACGCGATTCCCTCTGACTTGCACTCGCCGAACCCGAGGACCACCTCGTGCACGATCCCTTTCGAGCCTCCGAGGACGAGCGTTCGATCGAGAAAGGCCGCGGCTCCGATCGAGGCTCCGGCCGACGAAAGAAAGATCGGCGTCCAGCGCCCGGGAGCTTCTCGCAGAAAGATCTCTCCACGCCCCGTGGCGGCCAAGGGCCCCAAGCCTTCCAGCCGATGGACCCAGTCCACGTCGGTGTTCCGGTGCGCCGAGTCCAAGGGGAGGTCGACGATGTTCAGCGCGTCGCCTTCCACCTCGATCAGGCGCAGGCCGAAGAAGCTCGCGACGGCCTGTCCCGACCCGATCCAGGCGATGTTCGGGATCTCGTCGCGTTCGCCGCGCCACAGCGAGCTCCACCGCCCGCTCGACCAGCGCAACAGCTCACCCACCCCAACACCTCGAGCCATGCCGAAGTAGAGCTCCGGACCGTCCGCGCCGATCCCTCCGGCGAATTCGACGGCCTCTGTGTCTGCGCGGTCCAAGCGCGTCCGTTTTTCGAAGGGGCCCAAGGGCGGGCCCACGACGACCCAACCGTCGCTCCTCAGCATCCACAGCTCATCGTTCACCGCGTCCATCCACGCGTGGGTCGCGCTGACGGTGGCGGTCTGGGCGATGAGCTCTGGCGGTTCGAATCTCGGCGCTCTCAGGAGGTTGCCGTTCGCGAGCACGAGCGAGACTTCGTTGGGCGCGCTGGCCCAGCCGGCGAGCGCTCGTGTGTTCGCCACCGGGAGCTCCGCGGGAAAATAGGCCAGCCCCTTACACGGGGTGCCTTCGATTCGGACGCCGCTCAGCTCGGACGGAACGCCCGCCTGCAAGGGCGACCAGCGGCCCGCTTCGTCGTCGACGACATCGACGTATTGCGAGCGAATCGACCCGAGCAGCTCGAGCGTGCGGCCGGCGGGATCTTGCTTCACGTCGCCCGACGGGAGCGTGAGCTGGGCGAGCGACTTCGCGAGGAAGAGGGCGTGCGCTCGGGTCGGCGCGTCGAACTCCAGGGGCGTCGAGAGTCCCTGCGCGAGCTCGGCGGCTTGAATGCGCGCGGCGCGATCGCCCACTTGGGAAACCAACAGCACGCTCCGCGCGTCTGCAGGGGGCTCGAGGAAGACGGGGAGCGGCTCCGAACAGGCCGCCAGGGCGAGGGTCAGCGTCACGAGGTTGGCAAGAGCCAGACCCGCGCGAGCACGACCGCGAGCACGACCGCGAGCACGAAAGGAGTAGATCAGAAGCCTCCGCCGATCACGGGATCATCTTCCCATCCGAACCGACCACGCCCGGCCGCTTTCGCGCGGTAAAGTGCCGCATCTGCACGCGAGAAAAGGGATTTCCAGCCTTCGCCAGGACGCAGGGCGGCGGCTCCGACGCTGGCGCCGAGCTCGACGTTGGCCCCCGCGAGCTGAGCTTCGAAGCTACCGAGCCGCTCGAAGATCGCGCGCGCCCGCGTCTTGGCGGCGCTCGTGTCGATCCCCGTGAGGAGCACCGCGAGCTCGTCGCCGCCCAAGCGAACGGGCAAGTCACGCGAGCGAACGCCCTCCTTGAGCCGACGCGCGTAGTGCCGAAGCGCCTCGTCGCCATTGGCGTGCCCGAAGCGATCGTTCACCGTCTTGAACTCGTCGGCGTCGATCAACACGAGCGCGAGGTCGCTCGTGGCCGCCAGTCGTTCGACGCGCTCTTCCAGACAGCGGCGATTATACAAACCGGTCAACGCGTCGGTTCGAGCCTCGAGCTCGGCTACACCCAGCTCTTCTTCCGTGCGGCGCAGCCAATCGAGCGTTCGTTCGAGCTCCAAACAATGGCGCTCGAGGCCCAAGACCAAACGACGCTCGCTCTCGAACAGGTACCGGCACGTCTTCTGAAGAACTCGCGCAAACAGTGCGGGCTCGGAGGCGATCATTCGATCGGCTTCGAGCGGGCCGATCTCCCTGAGCCGCGCCGCCGTCCTCGCGGTCGCCGTCGCGCTCCGCGCGTGCTGGCCCGAGACCAGCGCGAGCTCGCCAAAAAAACCGCCTCGACCGACGCGCTTCGCGGTACCTACGTACGCAAAGGAAAGCTCGAGCTCCCCGTCGTCGACGACGAACATCGACTGGCCTGGCTCACCTTCTCGGAACACGATCGCCCCGGCGTCCACGGCTCGCGGCGCTCCATAGCGCGCGAGGAGCTCCAGATCGATGGGATCGAGGGTGGGTGCCCAGCTCTCAGCCACGGGGTCGAGTGACATCGCGAGGCACCGGTCTACACGAGGTGTGCATCAATTGGCGACGAAGCACCAGAAGGATCGCAAGCAGCCACAGGGGAGAGACGCTCCCCGAACGCGAGACACGACAACCGCACCCACCATCGCCATCGTTCTTGGGGGCGGAGGCAGGGGCTGAGCACGATCCCTCTGTGCACGTGATCGCGTCTGCTCCGCACACCTCGAGCGACCCGTCGACTTCACATCGCGGGGCGCGCGGCGTGCCACCACGACAGGAACCGACGCAGCACTCGAGCCCGCGCGTGGCCAGAGCGACGCACATCAAGGTCGCGTCGCCTGCCGGCGCGCGACACGCTCCATCGCGGCACACCACGTCGCTCGGGCACGAAAGTGTGGCCGTGCAACCGGCGAGGCTCGTTCGATCGAGCGGATCACTCTCGCCGGGATCGAGCGCTCCGTCGTGATCCGCGTCTTCGACTCCGTCGTCGAGTCCGTCGCCGTCGGTGTCCCTCAGGGTCGGGCTCGTCGTCGTGGCGTGATCGGAGTCCGCCACGAAGTGGTCAGCGGCTTCGTCGGTGCCCTCGATGGGCTCGGTGACGCCGCTCTCGGTCCCGTCGAAGAGGCCGTCGCCGTCGGAATCCGGATCGAGCGCTCCGATCAACGTGTCTCCGTCGAGGTCTTCCAGCGCAGCGGCCTCCGCGCCGTCGCGAACGCCGTCGTCGTCGGAGTCCGGATCGAGAGGTCGCGTCGAGCTCGCGAATTCTTCTCCGTCTTTCAGGCCGTCTCGGTCGGTGTCCGCGACGCCCGGGAGCGTCCCGAACTGCGCCTCCTCCTCGTCGTCGAGCCCGTCGGCGTCGGGATCGGGGACGGGTTGAAGCTCCACCACCACGAGATCCACGTCGGTGTCGGTCCCGTCCGAGACTTCGACGGCGAACGTGAGCACGGTCGTTCCCGTCACCGACGGCGCCTCGAGCGCGACGGTCGCTCCGTGCGCGGCGGGGATCGCGAGCGCGGGCCCACTCTCTTGGGTGAACCGAAAAGAGAGCGGATCACCGTCGACATCGATCGAGCCGCTCGCGTCGAGCCGAAAGCCGCGCCGCTCCAGGACCTGAAGATCGAGACCGGCCGACGCTACGGGCGGCGTGTTCTCGATGGCGATCGTTGCAGATCGAACGATCGGACCAAAGTCGACTCCGTCGCTCGGCTCCACGATGAACTGCCAGACCTGTCCCTTGTGCACGTTGGATCCCGGAACGGATCGCATCCCATCGAGGCCCACCTGCGACACGCCTGACTCGGTCCAGCCGAGGCGCGTGCCCGACTCGAGATCGCCGTCGGCGTCGAAGAACGAGTAGCTGGCGTCGAGCTCGGTTCCATCGCGCGCCCCGACCTCCGGGCGAATGCGGAGCATCGAGGCGGAGGGCGCGGAGTTGCCGATCGGCACCGAAGGGCTGAACACCAACGGTCCGGCCGCGTGCCCATCGTTCGGAACGATCTGCGCGCGCCAGGTCTCTCCGCGCTGCGTCGCCGAGGAAGGAATGACGAGCTGACCGTCGAACTGCGCCATCAGCGCGGGGTTGGACCATCGGATCGTGGTGCCTGTCTCGGGGTCGCCGTTCACGTCGAAGTATTCGTACGCGAGCGTGAGATCGTCGTCCGAGCCGGGCGAAGCGGGCGAGATCGAGACGTTCCGAACGATCGGGGCTACGTTCTCGAAGACTTGAGCCGCAAGGCCTCGGGACGTTCCGCGGACCGCCTCCACGGCGACGTCGAACACCCCGACCCGCGTGCTTCGAAGCTCCACGCGAACTACGCCGAGGTGAGCTTCGGTCTGAACGCCTGCGAGCGAGCCGTCGAGGTCGGCGGTGTCGATCGCGACGTCCGGATGCGAAACCGAGACCGTGAAGCGCGCGCCGTCGGCCACGACGAAGCCGGACGGGCCCGTCGCGACGCCGAAGTCCAGCACGGCCGGCGTGACTCCATCGGCCGGCATAGGCGACACAGGAGCGCTCAGCGCGCTCGCCGGGAGTTCGTCGCGCACGAGCCGAAACACGATGCGGTGCGGCGTCCCGCTGACCACGGCGGCCACGAGAAAATCGACGCCGGGCCCCTTGGCCAGCGCGTGCTCGAACAGAGTCGTCTGCGAAGTGAGCACCGGAAACGGAGCTCCGAGCTGACGCCCATCGAAGTCGATTTGAGCTCCAACTATTTGTCCGACCGCGCCGAACCGAAAGTCCTCGGCGATCAACAAGACCGAAGCAGGGCCCGCCGCGAAGTGAGGAAACAGTTGGTCGCGAGGAGCCGGGAGCACCGAGGTGGGCCCGAGCCGTGTGCCGAGCGCTGAGTCGAGGCTCGAGGTCGCGATTTCGAGACCGTCGACGGCGGCGGTGCGCTGGTCCTGCCAGGTGAGCAACACGTTCGAGCCCACGGAGAGCAGCTCCGCATCGGACTGGCGAAAAGCGCCGGACACGACACGGATCGCGCCCGTAGAGGTGACGGTGCCCGACATCGGGAGGGTCCGCGCGTAGAGCTCCGCGAAGAGGTCGCCGGCGGGTCCAGCGCGGTCGTCTTCGAAGGCGACGACGTAGTCGGAACCGAGCACGCTGACGGTTGGATCGGACTTCCGCGCGCCATTTTGAGGAACCAGATCGAGCTCCTCAGGATCGACGGGGGACCCATCGAAGCCGATTCGGCGGCCCATGAGGCGGGTCTGACCCCCTTGGACCGCGGTATAAGCCACGAGGCAACCGACTGAGCCACAAGCGATCGCGGGAACAGACTCGTCCGCGACGTTGGTGGTCAACCTCCTGCCGTTGGGCGGCGTCACGGCGCCTGTGTCGGTCGCGATCGAAGCCACGTACACCTCGTCGAGCAAGCCGTCGCGCGGGTCGGTCCACGCAGCGACGACTCGTCCGCCCGGAGCCGGCGCCAGGGCGACAGCGGTCGGAGAACCGGGACCGACAGCGAGGTCGAGGGGTGGGTTGTCGATGATGGCTGCGCCGTCGGAGCCGTCGATCCGGACGAAGCGAAGGTCCACGCCTGTGCCGAGATCCTCTTCAAAAGCAAGGACATAGCTCGTGCCGTAGAAGGCAATTGCGGGCGCCCGCTGCTCGGCCTGGGCGGGGCTCACGTACAAGCCTTGGGTCGGGCCGACGGTCTGCGCGCTCCCCGTGCGGGCCATCACAGCCGCGAGCCAAACCCATCGACGGAGCACTTTCGACGTCACTCCTGGAGATGTAGCACGCCACGCACGACCGATTGACGCTGAACGCGAAGAGCGGTCGTGTGCAGGAGGCGCCAAGAACATGAGCTCGTTGGTGATTTTGCTGTCCACCTTGGCCGTCTCGACCGCTCAGCTCGGAGCGCCGGACCGGCTGATCACGAAGCACGGCGTGGAGTTGTCGGCGGACGGGCGCGTCTTCGTGTTGTTCGCCGGGCTGAACGGGCTCGGCTACTCGCAGGAGACCGAGCACAAGGGGCCGCCGCTCTCCGCGCCGGTGTTCCATGAGCTGCGTGAAAAAGCCCGCGAGGCGATTCGGCCGTTGGTGGCCGACGGGAAGCTCGAGCAGCTGAAGAAGACCTTCGAGGGCTCGCCGGCGGAGATCGACGCCTACGTCGCGTTGGTCTTGGGGCTGAGCAACGACTTCGCCAAGACGGATACACCGCTGCCGCCGGAAGCAGAGACCCTCGCGGCGGCCGCCGGCGTCTTTCGAACGCTGTCGGAGGATCCGGACCTTCAGAAGATCTTCGATCAGCTCGCGTATGAGCAGCGGCAATTCATGAAGGCGTTGGCCGCCGGCATCACGGCGGACTTCGACAAGGCGGCAGGATCGGTGGCGGCGGGGCTGACGGCGCCCGTGTCGCTCACCGTGATTCCCAATCCGCTCGACGCCCACGGCGCGGTCAGACGCGCGCGCGTGGGAAGTCGTTCGTATCTGATCGTCGGACCCGGCGAAGCCTCCGCACGACGGGCCGTGCTCGAGGAGGCGCTGCTCGGGCGCCTGGAACAGCCCGTGAAGGACGGGCTGGTGAAGGCCCCGCGCCTGAAAAAGGCCTACGAAGGGCTCGCGGCGGGATCGAAGAGCGTGCGGGCCTATGGATCGGTGGAAGTGTACGCCGCCACGACCCTCGCGCGCGTGCTGGCGTTTCGAGCCCTCGGAGGCACCGAGGAGGAGCTGATCGAGCGCGAGCAGCAGCGCGGGCTCGCGTGGGTGCGCAGCGCGCTGCGGGCGACGGACGCCTGGAAGGGCGGCGATCCCGTGCCAACCGAGGTGGCGAAGGCGCTCGCCAAGATCGCTCCGTGACCGAGGAGCAACAGAAGCCGACCCCTCTGGAGCTCGCGCTCGCGCTCAGGCTCCGCTGGCAGATCGATCCGGGAATCAAGGTCACGGTGCAGCTCGCCGGGACCGAAGCGCTTCCCGACGTGACCGCCCTGTTCGAGGTGCCAAGCCGAGCCAAAACGGGCCCAGACGCCTACCGGCTGCGTGTCGGGTTCGAGCGCTGGCGGGCGCCGAAGGAAGGCGATCGTGAGCCGTTGACGGCGACGATTCAGGCGCTCGACGCTCTGGTCGGTTCGCTCGTGGAGTCCGGCTTTGGCTATCGAGAGCTGCCACAAGGTGCCGGCGTGGAACACGAAGAGGGCTCGTTCAGCGTCGAGGTGGAGCGGACCAAACCGGACCTCGAGCGGTGGGCCGACGACCTCCTCAGCCGCAACTGAGTACCGCGGTTCAGTTACCATACTGCGTCAAATTCGTAAGTCCTCGAAATCTTTCGAGTACGAGCATGAGTCCTCGAAGTCTTTCGAGTACGAGCACGAGCACGAAGGCTTTCGAGCATTCGAACGAGTTTCACTCTGGTCCGTTTGAGAACTCGGCAAGTCTGGGAATTCGCTCGCAGGAAATCGTGCTCGTGCTCGTGCTCGTGCTCGAAAAACGTGCGGGACTTCTCCAAGAACCTCTGTGTTCTCTGTTTCCTCGGTGGTTTTCTCACAGCCGAGCGATGATCGTGGCTACTCCCGCTTCAGGGGGCCACGTAGACGACCCTGGAGACTCGATTCACGTAGTCCACGATCTGCTTCAGGTCGCTGGGGTCGATCCGGCTGAACTTGACGCCCACTCCGGATTTTCCGTCGGCGGCCTTCGATACCCACGCGACCTTTCCGACCGCCGTGATCGGGCCCTCGTGGCTCGGGAGCACCAGCGAGAGATCGATGTGCGTGCCGATCTCGAGAGGGTGGTCGGTGGTGATCAAGATCCCGCCGTCGGAGATGTTGAGGGTCTCGCTCTTGTAGATCGTGCCGCCTTCCTGGATGGACACCGACAGGTGGCAGGGCACTCGCCGTCCCTTCGCTCGGTGGCTCGGGACGGAGGACGCCGGAGACGCGGACGTCGGAGGTGACGAAGTGTTGCCTCGCATGCGCTTGAGCTGGTTCTTCTTCAGCTCGACAGTGCGGCCGGGGTCGTCGTCGGGCGCGACGTCGTAGGTGTCGTTGCCTGGGCCGAGCGTCTGGATCTGATCGGCGGTCTCGCTCAGCGCGGGCACGCTCGGAGGGCTCAGGCGCTGCGTCGGGGGCGCGTGGTCTCGCTTCTCCAAGACGGGCGGCGGAGTGGGATCGATGGGCTCCTCGTTGGTGAGCGCCGAGACCGAGCCCCCGGAGCGTTCCATCGGCGCCGCGCGAGGCTTGGGGACGCGGTCCACTTCGAACGCGGGCGGTCGAACTTCGGTCGCGGAGCGATCGTGAGGGGTCGTCTTGACATCGTTGAAGGCCATCGCGCTGATGCGCGAGACGCCGCGTCCGACCAACGCCGAGAGATGGTCGACCAGAGACTCGGACCCGAACGGAGCTTCGATGAACTCGTCGGCGCGGTGAGCGTTCTCTTCGATCTCTTGGCTCTCGATCTCTTCGATCTGTCCGTGGAGCACGACGGGGATCTCGTGCGTGGCGGCGTTCTTCTTGAGCGACACGCAAAGTTCGATGCCGCTTTTGTCGGGCAGCGAGACCGCGGACACGACGGCGTCGGGGCGCGCCTCGGCGACTTTCCTCTGCGCGTCTTTGGCGCGACGCGCGAAGTCGACCGCGAACCCGGCTCGTCGCAACGCGCGCTCGTGCTCGGCGCTTCGCGTCTCGTCGGCATCGACGAGCAAGATCACGCGCATGCGCTCGAGGTCCTTGAGCCCGCGACGCAGCGCTTCGGCGGTGACTGGTTTGTCGATGAAGCCGGCCACGAAGAAGCTCTCCGCCGCCAACCGACGCACCGCTAGATCACGACCGCGCTCGCTCATCACGAAGATCGGGACCGCGCTGGCGGTCGACGTCGTGCGCATCTCTTCGAGCGTCTTCAAGAGATCGCGATCGGGGAGCGTTTGATCCAACACGATCGCGTCGAACCGCAAACCGCTGCTGCGCAACAGAACCAAGGCCTCGAGTGCGCTGTGAGCTCGTGAGATCGTCCAGCCGTTGCCCGTAAGCTCGGGGTTCTGTTTGCTAAGCGGATGCCCGAGCAACGTTTCCGCGACGAAGCGAGTGAGCGCCACGTCGCCCGCGACAAGCATCAGCGACTTCACGTGGACAGGTCTCCGGTGCGGCAGAGCATATCGTAAGTTGGAGGCTCTTGAGCATCGCCTCGCGACGAGCCTATCGCCTCCCGCCGAGCCTACCGGCTCGGCAAGTAAATCTTCGTGAGGATCTCTTTCATGATCTCACTCGTGCCGCCACCGATCGTGATCAGCCGAACGTCACGATAGGCCCGCGCGATGGGGTACTCCTCGACGTAACCCCAGCCGCCGTGGAACTGCTGGCAGTCGTAAACCACTCGCTGAATCAGGTCGCCTGCGAACAGCTTCGCCATGCTGACGGGACCCGTGGCCTCCTCCTTGCGGTCGAACAGATCGGCCGCGTAGTAGGTGAGCCGCCGCGCGGCTTCGATGTTCGTGAGGTGCTCCACGAACTTGTGCTTCCAGACCTGGAAGGAGCCGATCGGACGCCCAAAAGCCTTGCGCTCCTGACCATATTGGATGGCTTCGTCGATCATCTTCTGCGCGCCGGCGACGGCGATGACCGCGGCGACCAAGCGCTCCCCCTGGAAGTTGCGCATGATGTAGTAAAATCCCGCATTTTCGTCCCCGAGCAGGTTGGCGACGGGGATGCGGCAGTCCTCGAAGAAGAGCTCCGCGGTGTCGGACGTGTGATTGCCGACCTTTCGGAGCGCGCGGCCGACCTTGAAACCTTTGGTGTCGGTGGGGAACAGGAGCAGCGAGAGGCCGCCGTAGCCCTCTTCGCCGGTGCGCACGGCGAGCGTGATGAAGTCGGCGCGGGTCCCGTTCGTGATGAACGTCTTCGATCCGTTGATGACGAAGTCCCCGCCCTCGCGGCGAGCGGTCGTGCGGATGTGGGCGACATCGGATCCCGCGTTCGGTTCAGATACGCCTAGAGCCGCAATGGCGTCGCCCTTCATCGCGGGGACCCCGAAGTTGCGCTTGTGATAGTCCGTCCCGATCTCCCAGATGATCGGCGTGGCCATGTCGGTCTGGACCAACATGCCCATGTTGAGCCCGGCCATGGTGCTGCGCACGAGCTCCTCGGCGAACGCGAGCGTGAAGCCATAGTCGAGCCCGCTGCCGCCGTATTCGGTCGGGACGCGAATTCCGAGGAAGCCGAGGTCGCCCATCTCCTTGAAGACCTCGCGCGGAAAGAGGCCCGCGGCTTCCCACTCGTCGGCGTGCGGCCGGAGCTTCTGCTCCACGTAGTCACGAACGGACTTCCGAAAGAGAGCGTGATCGGGCGTGAAGAAGCGCTCCGTCATGGAGAGACAAGATACTGCGGTCCGCGCCACGCGCGAACCACGATCAGGCAGGATCCGGCAGATCAGGCAGGATTCGGCACGGGCACGGGCACGGGCACGACGGTCCGCGCCACGCGCGAACCGCCTGAGGAGCCCAAGCCGCCTCTCGCTGAGTGAGACCCGAGCGTCGAAACTCGGCCCAACTCTGCGAGGATGTGCCCGTGCCCGTGCCCGAGCATCGAAATTCGGCGCGACTCTGCGAGGACGTCGTGCCCGTGCCCGTGCCCGTGCCCGTGCCCGATCTTGATCCTGATCCGTGGCTCCTGATCC